>JBJEGJ010000021.1:0-15529 GCA_051874955.1 Candidatus Gastranaerophilaceae bacterium | reverse complement strand
ATTTGTTTGACTTTTTATATTCTGCTCGGCTTATTCACCCTAACATACTTGCTAATCCTTGACCAAACCTCACCCCTACCCCCTCTCCTATCTTAGGAGAGGGGAATGTTTGAACCACCTTAGGAGAGGTGGATTTTTTGTGTTCTAACTTAATAAGGAAATTTCATATTCCTAATGCTTTAGAATTAATATAAATTATCAATCGCTCAAAATAAAAATTTATCCTCCGGAGTGGTGAAATAATATGCCATGACAAGTTATTATATAAATGTAAGTTCAATCGTCCAAGCACTTTTTCGGGGTTGCGACAAGATTTTTTCTTTTTGCGGTTTGGTTTAAAGCGTATTGAACTTACGCATTATTCAGAAAATTTTTCATGTTTTATAACTTCCGGTTTGTTTTGTTTTTGGTTGCAAGACAAACCTTTTTATTTTATAATTCCCTTGTACATTTTATAGGAGCAATATTATGGTAACTGAAATAAGAGCAAGTCATATCCTTGTCAGCACAGAAAAGGAAGCAAATGATTTATTAAACGAAATTAAAAACGGCGCAGATTTTGCTGACGTCGCTCAATTAAAATCACTTTGCCCTTCAGGTCAAAATGGCGGGGATTTAGGCTTTTTCGGAAAAGGTATGATGGTTAAAGAATTTGAAGATGCTGCTTTCTCACTTGAAGTCGGTCAAATTTCCGAGCCCGTTAAGACTCAATTCGGATGGCATTTAATCCAACTTACCGGAAAATCATAAGTTCACTATGGATAATATTTCACTTATCAGAAATTATATGAAACAGGCAGGTGTTTCTTACCTGCTTGTTAATTCTACAAATGAATTTTTGGTTGAATATAATACTTTAACCGAAAATTCAAGATACAAAATTACAAACTTTTCGGGTTCAACCGGTGAAGCTTTGGTGACGTTTGATACCGTTTATCTTTTTGTAGACGGTCGCTATCATATTCAAGCCGATTTGGAAGTCGCTCATTCCAAAATTGAAGTAGTAAAACTGCAAACAGGCGAAAAATATTTGGATAAACTTTTGGAAAAAATCCCTGAAAATCAAGTGTTGGGTATTTTTTCAAAGAAAAATTCTCAAAATAAATATGAATTACTCTCAAAAAAAAGAAAAATAAAATTATTGGACAATGACCCGCTGGATTGTGAAATTTCATACACTTGTGATGAAAATATTACCCTTGATAGAAGCCTCACGGGTTTTTCTGCAGAAGATAAAATTCAAAAAATCTCACACAAGTTATCTCCTGATGAAGCTCTGTTTGTTACTGATTTAGATGAAGTGTCTTATCTTTTTAATATGAGAAATTTCTCACAAAATTATTCTGCAAAAATTAAAGCAAAAGCAATTATTTTAAAAGATAATGCGATATTATTTACAAAAGATAAATTGGCAGATTTGACAAGTTTTTTGCCATCTTTGAATAAAGAAGTTTTTGTTGACAAATCAACTATCAGCGCTTTTGATTACGGGCTTTTAGCAAATCCTAAGGAGCTCTTAGAAAATTCCGTAAAAGAAATGAAAGCCTGCAAAACCAATGCTGAACTTGAGCATTTGAAATCCGCTTTTTCAAGAACCGATAATGCGCTTAGGGCAGTACGTCAATATATTATGAATAATGATAACCTTTCGGAGTTTGATATTTCCGAACAATTATCAAAGGAGTTTAAGAAGCAAGGTGCTGTTGGTTTAAGTTTTAATTCAATTGTTGCAAAAGATAAAAATTCAGCATTGGCGCATTATTCAAAATCTTCCAAAAATGAAATCATTACGGATGGCAGTTTGGTATTAATAGATTGCGGTGCGTATTTTGAAGGCGGATTGGCTACTGATATTACACGGGTTTTTGTGAAAGGGGAGCCGTCTGAACTGCATAAAACTATATATACAAGTGTTTTAAAAGCCTTTTTATTGGCATATAATTACAAAAATCCGCAAAATGGTTATGAAATTGACAAATCAGTTCACGAATTTTTTAACGGATTGGATTTGAACGGATTTGTTTTTAATCACGGGTTAGGTCACGGTATTGGGATAAATGTTCATGAATATCCGCCGAATTTAAGCACAGGTGAAATCGCAAAAACACCGTTCAAAAACGGTATGTGTTTTTCTATTGAACCCGGATTGTATAAAGAAAATTATTTTGGAGTAAGGCTTGAAAATTCGTGTTATTATCAAGACGGAAAAATTCATTCATTTGTAAAAATGAATTATGAAAAAAAACTCATAAACTTTGATATGCTGACACAACAAGAAAAAGAATGGCTTAATGAATTTGAGGTCGTGTAATATGCAAATAACAAGTGTAAATAATGATTTGGTAAAAGAAACCGCAAAACTTCAACAAAAAAAATACCGCACTCAAAGCGGGAAATTTTTACTTGAAGGCTTCAAATCTATTAAGGAAGCTTTTGATTACGGTATTAAAATCGAAAAGATTTTTGCGGATAAAAAACATTTAGTCAATTATTCTTTTTTTGACGGTGATATTATTGAAACATCTGAAGCTGTATTAAAAAAATTGTCTTCTACTGAGTCTGCGCCGGAAGCTGTAGCCGTCGGGTTTCAAAAAATTTATGACAAATCCGTGTTTAAAAATGCAAAAAAAGTTGTACTGCTTGAAAATATAAAAGATTTAGGCAATTTAGGTACGATTATCAGAAGTTCTGTAGCATTTAATGTTGATGTAATAGTCTTATATGGCGGGCAAAGTGTTGATATCTATAACCCGAAATCCGTAAGAGCTTCTGTGGGTAATTTGTGGAAAATACCGATTATAGAGATTAAAGAGTTTGACGATTTAAGAGAAATTTTTAGAAATTTTAACAGGATTGCGACACTCCCGAGAACTGAAAATTTATTGAAAAATTATAAAATTAATTTGCCGGCGCTTATTATGTTTGGCGCTGAGGCTGACGGATTATCACAAGAATTGACTGAATATTCAACTGATGCCGTAAAAATCGAGATGTCAAAGGATGTAGAATCCTTGAATTTAGCATCTTCTGTTTCCATTATTTTGTATGAATTATTTATGGAGTAAAAATGAAAACAAATTCCCAAAAAGCCGAAGAAAACTTTAAAAGCGGATACAATTGCGCTCAATCCGTGTTTGTTGTTTATGCCGAGAAATATGGTATAGATAAAGAAACTGCATTAAAGTTATCATCCTCTTTTGGTGGCGGAATGGGAAGACTGAGAGAGGTTTGCGGCGCGGTAAGCGCAATGTTTATGATAGCCGGTCTGGAAAACGGTTATACGGAAAATGACAATGATGAAATCAAGGCTAAACATTATACTCTTATACAAAATTTGGCAAAAGAATTTAAACAAAAACATGATTCAATAATATGCCGTGAATTGCTCGGGCTTGATGGCGAAGATAATCCTATTCCTTCAAAAAGAACGTCCGAATATTATTCCGAACGTCCTTGTGAATATTTTATAAAAGATGTCTGTGAAATTTTAGACAAATTTATGGCAAAGTAGGTTTTTTATTAAAACTATATGCCTTTTGCTTATATTGCTTAAGTTCTTTTAATGTAGGGTTATGACCTTTCGCATATACTTTTGTGTATTCAGCCATATCAAATACATAACTTGCTAATTCTTCATTATTAAATGAACTCAGAATTTTTACATTGTGAGCGGCTTTTGCCTCTTTTAACTCATTATCATCACTTGACTCTTCATTATTTGATGTGTCACCCGTTTCTTTTGCCTTTTCTTCATTTTTTTGCAAAGTATAGAGTACTGCGACATTAAAAAGTTGATATTTTGCCTTATCAGATAGATTTACCCAAGATTTTGGATCAATGTAAAATTTATTATCTGTATCTGATAATTCAATTTTATCAAAATACATATTTATCGAGTTTGCCAGAAAACTTCCAAATACCTGTTCCGCTTTTGATATAGCATTAGGATTAGCTTTTAGATATTTTACTGCAGAAAAAGCCATCGTAAATACAGCCGCCATATAAAGCGCTATTGATAAAATCGGAACAATAAGCATTAATGCAATTGATTGTCTTTTTTGCGACTTGTGAAAATCTTTCAGCGAATCGGCAGGTTTCTTTTGAAATGCCCATTCATTACCTTTTAATCCGCATAACAACATAAACGGAAACCAAGCGTATGTTGTTAAAAATAACGGAAAGATTAACAAAGTTTTTGGTACTTTATTAAACAGTCCCCAAATCCAAGTACCGATAAAAGCTCCCCAGTTGAATTTTACCAGTTCACATGCCGGCAGTTCCGAAGTTATTTTGCCCTCAATACACATCAAAGCGATAAATATACACAACGAAATAAACGGAACTTTGAACGAAGAAATAAGTATTACAACCATCAAAGCAGTTGCTGTAAGAATTATTGTATTGTCATCATCACTTGCAAGGATATCTCTTATTCGACGAACAAAACTGGGGAACAGCAGTACATAAGAAATTACGGTTGTTATTAAAACTGATGCAATTGATAAAAATGCCGTTATTGAAGGTGATATCGTGAATATATTAAACATGGACAGAATATAAATATATACAATAGGGGTTATTAATGTTGAAGCTATAATCTGTGTTATCAGCACATTGACGATAAATCCTCTGCGTCCTAAAACTCCGTTCATTGACCAGAATTTTTCATTTAGTTCAAAATTACTCATATAAACCTCCTATATTACACATTTTGTTCAATAAGTTCCGAATTATCTTCAACTAAAAATTCTTCGGGTATGGAATTTTCAACCATTTTTTTACCGGTTTTAACTTCTTTTGAAGATATGCCGAATTGTCTGAGTTTTTCTGCCTCTTTAAATATACTGCCGTTTTTACGGGCGGTAAATCTGTTTAATTCGGTTTTCATTCCGTTTGCTGCTTTATCTATTAATTGTTGAATGTTTAATAAATTTTGGGCGTGAGAGGCAATATTATTATACAAATTTTCACCTACAGTTATAATATTTTTAACATTATCGTACTGAGTTTGAGATGCCCAAAGTTGGTTTACGAGCCTCAAAGTAACAAGCATTGAGGATGTTCCGACAATTATAATGTTTCTTGATGTCGCAAGTTCAACAACTTTTCTGAAATCATAATCCGTATATATCAAGTTTACGCATGATTCAACAGGAATATACATAAGTATAAATCCCGGTTGATAAAGTGCATCAATTTCTTCGTAATTTTTCTTTGCTAAAAGGGTGATACAATTTGTTAAATCGTTCACAAATGATTTTTTTAGATTTTCATCATTGTACTGTGCATAATCCAGATAATTTTTTAAAATTACCTTTGAATCAATGATTATATTTTTATCGTTTGGTAAATTCACCACAAAATCAGGCTTAACTCCATCTGCAACATACTGTTTTGTGTAGTGAACATTTTCCTCTAAGTTTGCAAATTTAAAAATCTGTTCAAGCCATTCCTCGCCAAATTCTCCTCTGGTATTTTGATTTTGCGTAAGCGCTCGTGCGTATTTTTCGGCTGTAGCAATAGCATTTTTTATTTCTAAAGATTCATTTTGATGCGATTTTTGGTAATTATCTATGCTGTCTTTAAATTCCTTAAGTAATCGGTTGACAGGTGTAATTTCTTCGGCTTTAAACAATTCGATTTTTGTTTTCAAATCTTTTGAATGTTCTGATAGCAAAGCCTCTTGTTGATTTTTTAAAGACTCTTGCGCAATTTGAGAAAATGCAACTTTAACTTCGTTGACAATATTATCATTCAAACCTGCTTGACTTTTCAGTTGTAAATTTTCTTCTTTTAATATATTTAATTCTGATTGAAAATGTTTGGATGCAATTGTCCAAACGATTAATCCTGTTACGATTACAGATAAAATTAATATAACAATTTCTAAAACCATATCCCCGCCCTTTCATTGGAATAATAACATAAATTCACATATTGCACAACTAAAATTTTTAAACTATTATGATAACATAAGACTTTAAAAGAAGGGATAAGCTATATGAGTGCAGAAAGACAACGCGTTAAAGAGCAAGATAAAATGCAAAGAAGACATAATTTTGAGCCTGTTGAAAGTAATTTAACACCGGAACAGGTTAAACTTGAGGCATCAAGATGTCTGCATTGCAAAAATCCAAGATGCGTTCAGGGCTGTCCGGTAAACATTCAAATCCCTGATTTTATTCAAGCATTAAAAGAGGATAACCTTGAAAAAGCAGGAGAAATAATAAGACAAACAAGTATGCTTCCGTCTGTTTGCGGCAGAGTTTGTCCGCAGGAAAGGCAATGTGAAGGTCAATGTATTTTAGGTATTAAAGGTGAAGCCGTTGCGATTGGCGCATTAGAGCGTTATGTCGGCGATAACACAAAAGCTGCTCCTGTTGAAATTAAACCTAGCGGGAAGAAGATTGCCGTTGTAGGTTCCGGTTGCGCCGGAATTACTGCAGCT
Source organism: Candidatus Gastranaerophilaceae bacterium (assembly GCA_051874955.1). GTDB lineage: Bacteria > Cyanobacteriota > Vampirovibrionia > Gastranaerophilales > Gastranaerophilaceae > Zag111. The sequence goes on along the minus strand of JBJEGJ010000021.1, from coordinate 9,081 downwards.
GCTGATTTAAGAAAAGCAGGTCACGAAGTTGTTGTTTTTGAGGCTTTACACAAACTTGGCGGGGTGTTACGCTATGGTATTCCGCCATTTAGACTTCCGAGAACTATTTTAGACAGAGAAATTGAAAACTTAAAAGATATGGGCGTTCAGTTTCATACAAATGTAATAGTCGGAAAATCAGTCACATTAAAGCAATTAAAAGATGACGGATTTGATGCAATATTTATCTGCTCTGGTGCAGGTTTGCCGAAAATGATGAGGATTTCAGGTGAAAATTTAAACGGTGTTTTTTCGGCTAATGAATTTCTTACAAGAGTAAACCTTATGGGTGCAGGGCGTGATAATTGTGCAACTCCGTTAAAGATAGGGAAAAAAGTTGCAGTAATCGGTGGCGGTAATGTTGCAATGGATGCTGCGAGAACAGCGGTTCGCGTCGGTTTTGAAGAAGTTTCCATTCTGTATCGACGTACCGAAAAAGAATTACCGGCTCGATTGGAAGAAATTCGACACGCAAAAGAAGAAGGTGTCATTTTCAAGTTTCTCCACGCACCTGTTGAAATACTAGGAAAAGACGGCTATGTCTCCGGTATGAAATTTGAAATTTGCGAACTTGGAGAACCTGATGCCTCAGGCAGAAGAAGACCTGTTGGTACAGGTGAATTTGTTATTGAAGATGTTGATACTGTGATTGTCGCATTAGGGACAGGTCCAAATCCGATTATTCAAAAATCAGCGCAGGCTGAAGGCTTAGAGATAATTACCGACGCAAAGGGTTATATTGAAGTTGACAAAGATACTCGTTCAACCAATTTGCCATGTATTTTTGCAGGCGGTGATGTCGCTCCGGTCGGGGAATCAAATGCTATAAATGCGATGGGTGCAGGCAAAAAAGCTGCCAAAGCTATAAATGAATTACTGGAAAAGAAATAAGAGGGAGTTTTATGGAAACAGAAAATAAAAATTTACAATCTGAAGAAGTTCAAGCAGAAACAAAAATAAAAGCAAGCAGAAATATTTTAATATATGACAGACCTGTCGGAAGGTTGGGCTTTATATTAACACTTTTAGCCTTATTTGTTATGGCTGTTATTTTCGCGGCTGGTTTTACTCTTGTATATTCTTTCTTGAGTATTGAGGAAGATTTGCCGATTATAATCGGACTCTTGGTGTTAATTTTTATTGTCTTTTTGTATTTATCGGTAATCAATATTTCAAAAAGGCTGTATGATATTATCGGAGATAAAGCAAAGGCTTTATTCTATGCAATAGCATTTTTCCTTATAAATCTGTTATGCGGTTTTATTCCTGTCTTGAAATATATTGAATGGGTATTTGCCATAGTTGTTTGGATTATTTTGGTTGTAAAACCGGGAAAATTAGTTAAATAAATTATGTTTATAAAAAAGATAATTATTGTGGCTGTTTTGTTTACGGTCAACGTGACGTCATGTGCAGCGTTAGAGTTTGATGTATCGGTTGATGAAGAAATCAAAAAACAGTATAATTCATTAAAACTTGAATACGATGTTTTACCTTCATTACCCAAAGTAAATGATGCTGCCGTGCCGACAACAAAACTCGAATTTAATACAAGTTCAAACCTTCCTGAGATAACAAAAGTTCAATCAAACGAGGGGGTTAAGATTTCTGCGGGAACAAAGTTTAGTGCAAAATCTAATTTGGCAATATCAGATTGGCAAACAGCAGGGACAAAGGTTTCATTCACTACTGTTCAACCTGTTTATAAAAAGTTTGTAACCGTTCCGGCAGGAACAGTATTTAGAGGGGAAATAGTAAACTCTCATCAGCCGCAATTCACAGGTAATGGCGGATTGGTTGTGATAAAACTATCTTCAATGACATATAAGGGGCATACTTACGAAGTTGATGCAAAAATTACTAAAGCAAATTCAAAAAAAATATTTTTAAATAATATGAAAGGCAAACGTAAATATTGGAACGGAGTTTCCGAAAGAATAACTCAAGGTGAAAAATTTTATGCTAAATCAAAACAAAAAGCAAACAAACTGGCTAACAATCCTGTATTTGTAATTTTATCCCCAATTCCGACAATCGTAGGAATTGCCGGATGTACTGTTTGCACGGTACTTTCTCCGATTACCGCAATCACAACAAAAGGCGGACATTTATCAATTCCTGCGGGAAGTATATTTGAAATAAAATTGTTGGAACCGGTTTATGTCAAATAATTATTTACCTCTATAACGATGCCAAAGGTACGGATTATGTTTATCTCTTACATATAAAGGAGTTGCATATTTATTATCGGTATTGTGTGAAATCTCTTGTCTTTTTGGAAATTTCACATAATAATACTTCTTTGGCGGGTCTGTTGATATTCCATTTGAAGTGTTTTCCAAACCGTTTTCGACAGCTTCAACGTATTTGTATGTGGCATCAATTCGCTGCTGCGGCATTGAACGATATCTGTAAATGTAAGTTTTATATGCGGTCTGATATTTTTTATAAGGGATTAGCATTAACAATCCCATTATAAAAATTGCAAATAGTACTGCCCAAATAATGTTTAGAGTTTCACGCATGATAAAATTCTATCATAAATGTTAATAAATTGTTTAATGTGTTATAATGATTTATAATAATTGGGTGAACGAACTTTTTGTAAAGGAGAGAGAATATGTTTAAAAAGTTTTTTTCACTAATGGCATTCTGTTTAGTGACAGCCATTGGTATTTCACCGGCATTTGCCAGTGAAGCCGATTTAGTTGTTCCAAGTATCAGCTCTCTATCTCCGGATAGTTATACGCTGTTGTTGGTTGGTCTTGGAATTTCTGTACTCGGTTTGATTTTCGGACTGATTATGTTCAAACAAATTAAAAAATTGGACGTCCACAAAGTTATGGACAACGTAGGCAGTACAATTTTTGAAACTTGTAAAACTTATCTTATTCAACAAGGGAAATTCCTTTTGGTGTTGGAAGTTTTAATCGGTTTGTGTATTGCATTTTACTTTGGATATTTGCAACACATGGGACTTAGCGGAGTCTTGACGATTTTGGCTTGGTCAGTAATCGGTATTTTAGGTTCATATTCTGTTGCTTGGTTTGGCATCAGAATGAACACTTTAGCTAATTCAAGAACAGCTTTTGCCGCATTAAAAGGTAATCCGTTGAATACAATGAATATTCCGTTAAAAGCCGGCATGAGTATTGGCGTTTTGTTGGTTTCCGTAGAACTTATTATGATGTTAATCATTTTATTGTTTGTTCCGGGACATATTGCGGGAGCTTGCTTTATCGGATTTGCTATTGGTGAATCTCTTGGAGCTTCGGCTTTACGTGTTGCTGGCGGAATTTTTACAAAAATTGCCGATATTGGTTCTGATTTGATGAAAATTCAATTCGGGATTAAAGAAGATGACCCGAGAAATCCGGGAGTTATTGCCGATTGTACGGGTGATAATGCAGGAGATTCAATCGGACCGACTGCAGACGGATTTGAAACTTATGGTGTAACAGGTGTTGCGTTAGTAAGTTTTATTCTTCTTGCCGTTATGGGTGAAGAAAATCAAGTTCAATTGTTGGCTTGGATTTTTGTAATGAGATTTTTGATGATAGTAACATCTGTTGTTGCTTACGGAGTAAATAGCTTGTGGGATAAATTTGTATATGCTCCTAAGGCTGAAAAATTTGATTTTGAAACTCCGCTTACAAGACTTGTATGGATTACCTCAATTTTGTCAATTGCGATGACATTTGGTGTAAGTCATTGGTTACTTTCTGATATGGGTAACCACATTTGGTTAGTATTGTCTTGTATTATTTCTTGCGGGACATTGGGTGCTGCCCTAATTCCGGAATTTACAAAGATATTTACTTCTCCAAAAGCTAAACACACAGAAGAAGTTGTAACCGCTTCAAGAGAAGGCGGAGCGTCTTTGACAATTTTGTCAGGTATCGTTTCGGGTAATTTCTCAGGATTTTGGATTGGAATGGTAATTGTTCTTCTTATGGGACTTGCTTATTACGCAAGTACATTTATCCCTGAGGATTTAATGATTTACGCATCAGTGTTTGCATTTGGTTTGGTTGCATTCGGATTTTTGGGTATGGGTCCTGTAACTATTGCGGTAGACTCTTACGGTCCGGTAACCGATAACGCTCAATCAGTTTATGAATTATCTTTGATTGAGGAAGTTCCGAATGTTAAAGAAGAAATCAAAAACGAATATGGTTTCGATGCTGATTTTGAAAACGCAAAACAATATCTTGAAGAAAACGATGGTGCAGGAAATACATTCAAAGCTACATCAAAGCCTGTTTTAATCGGTACAGCAGTTGTTGGTGCTACCACAATGATTTTCTCGCTGATATTGGTTATCAAAAACACTTTGGGTATCCAGCCTGAAATGATTTTAAACCTTTTAAATCCGTATACTTTATTAGGTTTATTGACAGGCGGAGCGGTAATATACTGGTTTAGCGGAGCATCTATGCAAGCTGTTACAACCGGAGCGTATCGCGCTGTTGAATATATTAAAGAAAATATCAAAATAGGCGATGCCGATGAAAAGAGTGCAAATATTGCAAATTCAAAAGAAGTTGTAAAAATCTGTACTCAATATGCGCAAAAAGGTATGGTAAATATCTTCATCGCATTATTTACTTTTGCATTGGCACTTGCTTGTTTGTCAGCACCAAGCTGCAAATCACAACTTGCAGTATCTTTCTTTGTCAGCTACTTGATTGCAATCGCCGTATTCGGTTTGTTCCAAGCTGTATTTATGGCAAATGCTGGCGGTTGCTGGGATAATGCAAAGAAAATTGTCGAAGTTGATTTAAAAGAGAAAGGTACTCAACTTCACGAGGCAACTGTTGTCGGTGATACCGTCGGTGATCCGTTTAAGGATACTTCTTCAGTTGCAATGAATCCGATTATCAAATTTACAACCTTGTTCGGATTGTTAGCTATGGAAATTGCAATTAACGAATCTTTTAGGAAAATTGCTCCGATTGTAGGTGTTGTATTTTTGGTAATTGCGTTAGTCTTTGTTGTCAGATCTTTCTACGGTATGAGAATACCAAACAGACAAACTGTTGAAGAACAAGAAAACGCATAATTGAAAACCATTTCAAGCGCCGCAGGATTTCCTGCGGCGCTTTTTTAATTTCCTCATGTCTTTAATATAAATTATAGTAAAAACTTTCTCGTTCTAACGAGGCAAGATAAGATCTTGCTGCAATGTAATCTTCGGGTTTCATATCCAAAGCGTTACGTTCCAATGTTTTTAAAGCGCAATTACGTTCAACTGCTTGATTTGTAGCTTTGGTAATTACGTTTGAATTATTATTAATTTTTCTTTGTTTTAATATATGTTTTATAATTTTTTTTGGAGTATTGTTTTTTACTATTTCTATTTTCATGCTAATTTCCTTACCAGATTTCCATTATATCAAAAACATCAACAAAAATATTTTTGCCATTATTTTTAGTAATTATAAAAATTTTTCATAAAAAAAAGCCGTCTTGTAAAAAGAACGGCTACCAGACTTGGGGAGGAGGTATGAAAAACTTTCATTTTTCATATCTATATTATTGATATCGGCATACAAATTAATTTCTTTAACAAGAAGATTAAATCTCCTCCAAATGTATGAGAGAAAAAAATAAGACAAAAGCATAAAGCCTTTGTCTTATAGTCTTTTTCATATTCCAGTTTTATTTATCTAGCTTACTTGCATTTCTTTTTCAAATCCGAACAAAGAACTTACTGATTCATCATCATGTATTCTTGAAATAGCTTGTGCCAAAAGCGGAGCCACCGAAATTTGCTTGATATTAGACGGCATATTTGTCATGTCAAGCGGAATTGTATTGGTCACAATACATTCAGTAATCGGAGCTTGACCTAGTCTTTCGACAGCAGGGCCTGAAAATACCGGATGAGTAGCACAAACATAAATTTCTTTAGCTCCTTTTGATTTAAGCAGCTTTGATGCTTCACAAATTGTACCTGCTGTGTCAATTATATCATCAAACATTAAACAAACTTTACCTTCGACATCACCAATTACATTGGTAGCGATAGCTTCGTTATGTTTATCTCTGCGTTTATCAATAATTGCGATAGGACAATCCAATTTTTTAGCAAAATATCTTGTGCGGTTTGCTCCGCCCATATCAGGAGAAACTGCAACCATATTATCAGGGTCAATTCCTAATTCTTTTATATAATTTACAAGTATAGGTGTTGCAAAAATATGATCAACTAAGATGTTGAAAAATCCTTGAATTTGCCCGGTATGCAAATCCATTGCCAATACTCTGTCAGCGCCTGCAGTTGTCAATAAGTCAGCAACTAACTTTGCGGTTATAGCTTCACGTCCGGAAGTTTTTCTGTCTTGTCTTGCGTATCCGTAATATGGAATTACAGCTGTAATTGTTTTTGCACTGGCTCTTTTAAATGCGTCAATAATAATTAACAATTCCATTAAATTTTCATTTACAGGATTGCAAACAGGTTGAACAATAAATACATCATCCCCTCTGACACTTTCTTTAACTTGGACATAAATTTCACCATCGGCAAAATTTTTAACAACCATAGGCCCTACCGATGTGCCTAAACAATCTGCGATTTCTTGTGCCAATTTAGGGTTTGAACGTCCTGCAAACAATTTTATATCGTGAGTCGGGTTGATTGCCCTTTCCAATTGCGGGTACGTCATTTCTTCCATTGAAGCCATTTCCACTAATCCTTTCTTATCCAACAACATGGACTATTATAAATCTGTTCGGTCTGTATCTCAAGATTATTTTAAGTTTTATGTATATAAAAACCGTAAAAAATAAATTTGCGCACAAATTAACAGAAATATAAAAATCTTTTTATAAATATTCTACATTACCAGTTATAATATCGTATTGTTGCCGCAACATTAGATGCAGCGTTAATCACATTTGCTGCAGCATTTAATCCCGCGTAATCATCCCTTACGATTACCGTATTAACAGCGGCAGGAATAGGTGTATAAGGTTGAGTGTAGATATAATCCGAATACGGATAATATGTGTAAGATGTAGAATAATAAGTCGTAGGATAATAAATTGAAGAATAGTAATAAGGTCTTATAATCGGTCGATACGGACGATATCTGTACATTGGAGGTGGAGGTAAAGGACGCCCTCCGCCGATATAGTGTGGCGGTCTGTGACCTGCGCTCATCGGAGGTCTGCTCATTGGCGGTCTTGCCATAGAACCTGAATGTCCGGCAGGTCTGCCGCCACCCAGTCCATGCCCGCCGTGATGTGCGGGCGCAGCATTAGTCGGCAATACAGATAAGCCGAAAATTAGTGCCATTAAACAAAAAATCTTTTTCATACATTTCTCCTATTAGACATAACACATTTATAACGATTATATTAAAATAAAAGTTCAAAATAAAAACAGATTATAAACTTTTATTACAACAATAGTAATAAAAAAAGCCCTCTATAATAGAGAGGGCACAATTAATTGATATCATATAGTAAGTTTTAACTTTAATATCCTTTATATTTTGCGATAAGAAACATCGCAACAAAAACAATAACGGCAAAAATCAATGTACTGATTACACCTGTACCTCGTGATTCAGAGTACGAATTGCCGTAATTTTGATTTTTATTTTCAACTTCATTCATGGTAATCTCCTTAATGTGTTTGTGAATATGCACAAGCAATAGCTAAAGCTATTTCAGTATCATTTGTCGCGGTTTTCTTTGGCTTTGAGTAAATATCTTCTTCGATTTTTTCAGGGAAATATTTACCAATAAATTCAATAATTTTTGAAGTGAATTTCATGGAATAAATCATTACCCCAATAAAGAAGAACACAAAGCCCATACCGATAACCATGACAAGGCTGCCGACCTTTAACAGTTCGATATTCATAGCAATTTGCTCCTATTAAAATTTAATGTCTGTCAATCTAAAATAAACAGAACCTGTCAAGGAGCTCTTGTGCAAATCTCATACGCTAAATAGGAAGATATTTTATGAGATTTGATAGAAATTATATTATCAAATTTTGAAAAGAAGAATTTGTCAATAAATTTATTTTGCAGAGTTAAATTATTTGGCACATGCCCAAACGAATTTTTTCTTTTCAATAAAGAAAAAACTTCTTGTCCAAAATTGTTTGTTGAGGTGATATATTTTTCACCTTCGGTTGATTTCAGGAAAATTTCGCTGTCATCAATATTGACGGCATTAACAATAGCAGGAGCAACATCAAAATTCTGCAAAGCCGTTGCCTCAGCCGAGCTAAATCCTGACTGAGAAATTAAAAAACATAATACTGTAAAAATAAATATAAAAAACTTTTTCACACGAATAATATAACATAAAAAAATAAACAATTCTTATTAGTAAGTTGGGCTATTTTTGTAAAATATTATTTTTGTATTATAATTTATCCATAGCGTTGTGTCAGTAAACGAATGAAACTCGGGAAATGACCAACATGTCGAAGTGCCGAGAAAAACAATTAAGTATTGTTTTTTGAGAGGGTATGTCGAAGTGGCGGAATTGGTAGACGCGCACGATTCAGGTTCGTGTGGTTAACGCCTTGAGGGTTCGAGTCCCTTCTTCGACACCAAAAAAAAGAAATGAGCTACTTGCCTCATTTCTTTTTTTTATTGAACTGGCTTGAACAAGAAATTTTATGTTATTGAGGATATCCTGTGTGTAAAAATTCTATCTCCTAAGATAGGTGATAGAATATAAATGTATCTAAATAATATTTTCAGACCCTGAAACAAGTTCAGGGTGACACATGTGAGAGTATTTGGTAACAAAAGAGGAGAGTACTCTACCGTATAACGAGTATGTCATCCTGAATTTATTTCAGGATCTGTTTAACTTTGGTAAAAATTTGAAATTCTTTGACCAGACCTCACCCTACCCCTCTCCTAAGGTAGGAGAGGGGTAGGGTGAGGTCTGGTCAGGGGCGTGTATTGAGGTCGTGGTGGCAGCAACGAGGTGTACTACGCTATAACACACATGTCATCCTGAAAAAACTAAAAATCAAGTAGCGAAGCTGCGTAGATTTTGTTTTG
>JBJEGJ010000020.1:0-61320 GCA_051874955.1 Candidatus Gastranaerophilaceae bacterium | reverse complement strand
GATACTATTTGCAGATTGATTTGTAACAATTTCGTAATAATCAAGAGAAATATCTGCATAATTAATTGTAAATTTTTTTTTATATTTTAAAAATTCATAGCATTTTTTTTTATTAGCAATATTTTATATACATATATTTAGTGGTTATCATATTACTAAGATTTAGAATTTTAATATAATATTAAATTACATGCCAGAATACAGCTAATGAAAGGAACTATTATGACAGAAATTAATCCGGCAATTTTGCAACAACAAGGTATGACACAATCTGTTATATCTTCAAAACCAAATGCAAATCCCTACAACTTAATTAATGTTGTAACAGCAGAAGAAGTGGGTCAAATAGCAAAAAAAGAAATTGGTAATATGCCATATCGAATTGCAACAGCAGGATATTCAGCTCCACCACAAGGTTATGAAGATACAACAAAACAATTTTTAAAAGCACTTGATAGCGAATTAGGAACTAGGAGTACAGCATTTGTTACAAGTCCAACTGCCGATAAAGGAAGCATTGATGCAATTACATCCGAAATTACCGGATTAAACAAAGGTAAAATTTTCTACACAACAGCTCAAGATTATGTAGAATATATTAATCCAAGAAACTTTCCAGAAACAATTAATACAGAACTATACTCAAAATTACCTAAACATGTATTACCTAATGGTGCAGAATATTCAAAAGCGACGGCAGAAGCTTCTAATATATTTGTTGCAACCGGTGGAAGAAATGCAACTGTTAGCGATTTTGTTAACGCTGTCAAAAAAGGAAATAAAGCTATTGTATTAAATAATCCGGTTCTGGATGTTCCTGCTTGGGGTGAAGCAAAAGGAAGAGTTGAAAATGCTTCAAAATACCTAATGGAACAATTAGAAGCATTTAATAACGGAAGAAAACTACCTCATCCTGAAGTTGGCGAATTTACGAGTGAATTTATGTTAAAATATAAAACTAAACTTAACGATTTAGTAAAAATAGTAACATTAGAAGGTACTGATGCCAAGAGTATCCTTAATGGAGCTAAAAAAGCAGTTAAGTTTATCAGGTAATCATTGTAAAAAGACACCAGTTGCTAGATTGGGGTTTCTACACCAACAAATTTAATATCCTCAAATCGGACTAAAAGTCAATTCATATAAATAAAAACACTCTCTAAGGAGTGTTTTTTATTTGCCGAAAACCGGACTTCTCTTGCTCGTTCGCGTTTAACGGGACTCCGGAGTTTTTTCTATTGTAAAAACAAAGGTGCAATTTTTTTGTACCGCAATATAATGCAAAATGAGGAAAGGCAATAAAATTCTCATTTTATCTGCCACTTTTCCAAAACTATAAGTCAAATTATAATAATTATTTTAACATCATGCTAGACTAAAGCCTACCATACGTGCTTATTATATCGTTTTATCGCATATTTTTTCAAAAATAAAGAAATCATCTTCGCCCGGAATGTTATCTTCGTGGGGTTGATACTTCTGATTTTTATGATATTTGTTGCAAAATTCAACAATTTTAAATCCACATTTATTTACATAAAAATTTATATTTCTTTTTTCGAAATAAGGTGTAACTGTTTTCCAAACTTTTGTATCAGGATATAACTTTTCTATTTCTTTCCAAGCAGATAAACCTAATCCTGAACTATGCTTACCTTTGTAAATAAAAAATAGTTCAAGTGAATTGATTTTTGTTTCATTGTTTATTTTAACAATAGCACCGCCAACTTTTTCATCATTTGAATAAATGCAGTAAACATCTGTAGCAGAACTGTTAAAATGTTTTTCTAATTCTTCGTCAGAGGGAATTATAGGCGGATTTTGAAAATTCTCTGAAAGAGCAATATGAAATGATTCTTGAATTTTCTTTTTAAATTCATATTTGTCGTTATGATTTATTTTTTTTAAGTAAATATGCAAAGTATTCATTTTGTTCGTATATAAACTGATTTTTACTAGTTTAATTTTAACATAAATATTTAGGTTACGATGAAAAATAAAAAAATAGTTGTAGGGTAGACTTTAGTCTACCGGTACTATCCTATGTGCTCGCAAAACATTCCCCTCTCTTAAGGTAGGAGAGGGGGTAGGGGTGAGGTCTAGTCAAAAATATGCACAAAGGTCAGAGTGACATAAACAAGAATGTTCTACGGTATAACAAACAATGTCACCCTGAACTTGTTTCAGGGTCTTGCAAATGGTGAACTTTGCTATGATTTAAGATCCTGAAATAAATTCAGGATGACATGCTTGTGTTACCGCCGCTATGTAGGGCAGATTTACTATAATTTGACGGATAAATTTAAAAGTGGGAATATGAGGATAATCTAGGTGTTATTTGAATTTAAGGCACTTCCCTAGATTTAAGAAAAATTATCCTTTTTATCCTTTTTATCCTTTATTTATCCTTAGAATTATCCTTTTTTCTAAAACAATCTCGCATAATCGCCTCAAAAGTGGGCAAGGTTTGAATTTTAGCAAGGATAGAAAAAGGATTAAAACTTCGCAAGTGGTGGGAAGATTTTGTTTATGTTTGTTGTATTCAAATTTAAATGTGAGTTGTAGTAGAATTCCCCTTAATTTTTGTAAAATTAAACAATAGAATGTTGAAAAGTTATTTCAAATGTATTAAAATGTAATTACAAATAAATACAAACAAGGAGGCTATTTATGTCAAAAACAATTCAATTAAGAGTAGATGATTTTTTGAAATCTGCCGCTGATGATTTGTTTATAAGTCTTGGGCTTGATACTTCTACGGCAATTAGAATCTTTTTAACAATGGCTGTTGAAACAGGAGGGCTTCCTTTTGAAGTAAAAATCCCAAATGCTTCACTAAAACAAGCAATGGATGATGTTTTAAACAAAAGGAATTTAAGCAAACCTTATACGAACGCAAAAGATGCTATTAATGCAATGTTAGAGGATGAATAGTGTACACTTTAGTTTTTACGACTCGAATGAAAAGAGATTTAAAATTGATGAGGAAACGGGGAAAAGATATTTCTAAACTTGAAACCGTTTTGGATATTTTATTGTCAGGAAACGAATTACCTGATAAATATAAAGACCACCAATTAAAAGGAGAGATGCAAGATTTTAGAGAGTGCCACATTGAACCTGATTGGTTACTGGTGTATAGAAAAGAAGATAAAGAACTTATTCTATATGCAACCGCGACGGGAACGCATGCTGACCTTTTTAATTTATAATTTTATTATTTAATTTGTTAGCAGTTAAAATTATTGTTGGCTAGTTGTATAACTATTTTTCTGTGCAAAAACTGCCCCTTGCGGACTTATATTATGCTTAAACTTCCAGAAGCACAGCAATCAAATCCTAATCTTAAATCTTCTACTCCAGTCCATGGATTTTGCCAAATGCCAGAACTTAAATCTATTGATGAATAATAATGTCCATCCGTTTGTCCTTTATTTAAATTAAAATTCCCTCCATTAGTAACAAAGATACCACTTTTATGTTTTGAACAATATTCACTTAATTTTGTAGGGTTACCTACATATTCAAATCCTCGAGGTCGCAAATCTGGTAAACCTAGTATATCTTCAATCATTTCAGCTCTTGAGTTACCAACAATATCAAGACTACCTGATTTATTTATGTCATACGTATATTCTAACATCTTGTGTCCTAATCCACCTTGAAGATTATTTTCTGTATTTAATTTAGATAAATCATCCCAGTAAAATTCAGAGATATAACCTTTACGAGGAATGGTAACCTTTACTCCATTTTCGGTTTGCTCAAACATTTTATATAGCTCAATTCTGGAATTAGGATTTTTTATCATTGCGTTCCAGCTAGAAATTTTACCACAATTTCCAACATAACTTTGCGATATAGAATATCTTTCTAATGCAGGAAATAACTTTTCATAAGTTTGAGCATCTATCTTAAGTTTTTCATAACCTTTAGCTGTTTTTACAAACATTTCTTTACCCACAGAAAAAACTTCACCAATTTCAAGTTTTGCTACTGCACTATCAGTTAATTTTTTTAACTGTGGGTAATAAGAATCACCTGCTAAAAGTTTTAACATATCTCCTTTTACTAATTTATTAACTTGCCCCTCTGGAAAGAATGTTGAAACATTATGGCGTGGAATTAACCCCTTATTATATAGTGTTAATAAGTCTTGTAAATCTTGATACCTTTCTGGATTGTTATATTTTGCTTGTAATATTGCTTTTTTAGAATATAGAGATACTACACTATCGCTATATAATAAACCCCCATCTAAAGCTTTAATATTTTCTACTTCATCTATATCCTTTAAAAAATTCTGTAAAAATTCTTCTTTATTAGAAAATCCTGTGTGATTAATATCTTGTAAATAAAGCATTCTTTTTTGGACTTCTGTATTAACTTTATTTCCCGGCTTTGGTGGAAATAATTCTGTTAACCTTTCTAAAAATAAAGAATTATTTTCTGTTATATAACAAGCATCATCGAGTTTTCCTAAATACATAAATTTTCCTGTTGAATCTTTTAAAGCTAAATCATCAAGTCCTTGACTTTTCTTTAACTCCTTTAGTTTTTCTACTGAAGGTTTACGTATCTCTGTAAATTTTACAGTATCACTAATTGCATCAGGTGCTAATTTTAACCCTTTTAATTGAATTGTATTAATAGGTTTAGTTTGTAAAATACTTGTTTTTCCACATGCTTTAACATATCTTGCACATTGTTCAGCTACTGTTATCCCCAGTTTTTGTATCCCCATGCAGAACTCCTTATTTCCTCCTATATTTATATAAAGTATTTTTGAGTTCAGAAATTGCCTTTTTCTTTACATTATTAAGTTGAGGATTAATTATATATTGTGTCGTGTGTGTGTAATCTTTGGATTAATTTATTTTTGAATTAGTATTATATCTAACTCATTGGCATAGCACTAACATCTTCTGTCAGTGGCACATCGGTTTCCCTTATACAAATTAATCCGCCATAACCTTGTTTCGAAAGTACGTTAAAAACTGTGTCATTGATTTATATGGATTAGAAGTCAGTTGGCAAGGATGCAAATTTTTGTACCAAAATATGAAAATTTCAAAAATGCCTAATAAAGCTATGTAGGTCTTTTTCACAAAACAGAGATTAAAAATTCTCATTTCAACTGACACTTTTTCTCAAACTGCAGGTCACATTACACAGATCCTGAAACAAGTTCAGGATGACATACTTGTGTTACCGTCGCTATGTAGGTCAGTATAAACTGACGGATAAATTTAAAAGAGGGAATATAGGTGTAATCCAGATTTCGTTTGAGTTTTAGCGCTTTCCCTGTTTTTAAGACAAATTATCCTTTTTATCCTTTTCTTATCCTTAGAATTATCCTTTTTTCTTTGCTTGAATGCGGATTTCGCCTCAAACTCGGACAGAGTTTGGATTTCAAGAAGGATAGAAAAAGGATAAAAAGTTCCGAGAAGTAGGAAGTTTAAAAATATTGTCAGATTGATAAATTTACATTACATAATTTTTTTTTGGTGCAAAAAATTGCACCCTACCAACTTTACGTATTTAACACTTCTTAATATTTACAGTTAAAAAAGCAATTTAGGAAGAGCAAATGACTTTATATATGTATCGAGGCATTACAAGTTAAGCAAGGAGAATATTATTATGACAGAATTTAAAATTAGTATTGGCATGAGCACAAACACCATAAAGAGCAACATTGATAAATTACCTCATGTCTCAGATAAAACAAAAAAATTAATCCTTAATTTTTGCAAAAATGATCTAGATCACAAAGTATCCAATGATATTGAACTTGCAATGTTAAATAGTTGGGCAAACGGCTCTTCCAAGGTACCTATGCCACAAAAACCATCAGAAATTTCAAAGAGTTCATATAATATTCAAGAAAAGCATAATACAAAATCTATAAAAACATACTCGTATTTAACAGCAAAGGATGCATCTCCTGATTACTTCTCTTATATAAACTATGGAGATAGCGCAGAAACGCATATCGAATCATATAATCGTAAATTTAATGACTTGTTAATTGATAAAGATGGTGACGGATATGCTGACGAAAGACATTACTATAATGGTGGAGACCCACGATATTCGGGTGCAGATTATTACATAGATAAAAACCTAAATGGTAATATGGAATTAACGGACAAGAATGATATTTATTATAAATATAAATATTAATTAAAACAAATTAAGGTTTTAATTAAAGTTGGGTACAATTTTTTTTTGCACCGAATAACAATCACGCAAACTATTTAAAAATATCTTTTTACAACAAACCAGTTGGTAGGGTGCAATTTTTTGCACCATAATCATGTTTAAAAATTCTTCTTTTATCTGCCAATTTTTTTCAAACTGAAAGTCAAATTACAGTCAGATTTACATGACTTGCTACAGCCAGGCAGCACATCCGAGTTAAGGCTTATTTTGAAATACACAAATAAAAAAAAGACACCGAGAATGATGTCTTTTTGAAAAATGGTGCCGCAACTCGGAATTGAACCAAGGACACAGGGATTTTCAGTCCCTTGCTCTACCAACTGAGCTATTGCGGCTAGTTGTTCATAACCTCATGTGGCTACATTTATTATTATATCCGCTCAATTTTGATTGTCAATATTTTGTATTCTTATGATTGACCTACAAGGTACAACGTAACATTGCGACCTTCAAGCATAGGCTTTTTCTCAACCTGTATCGGGTCATTTGCCAAATCCGCCAAAAATCTGTTTGCTAAGTCAAATGCCAAGTTTGAATGTTGCATTTCTCTCCCCCTCAGCATGACAACAATTTTAACTTTATTCCCTTGTGAGATGAATTTTCTTACGCTTTTTAGGCGAACTTCATAATCGTGTACGTCTATTTTGTATCTTACTTTAACTTCTTTTATTTCAACTACGTGCTGCTTTTTCTTCGCTTCTTTTGCTTTCTTCGCAAGCTCGTATTTGTATTTGCCGTAATCCAGAATTTTTGCCACCGGAGGTGCTTGATTAGGACTTATTAATACCAAATCCAATCCTGCATCATCTGCCATTTCTAAGGCCTTTGCAGTAGGAACAACTCCGTGATTAGTTCCGTTTTCATCTATTAATCTTACTTCTTTTGAACGTATGCGTTCATTCATTATTGTCTTATCTTTATCTTTTGACGTTCCGGTATTGTTAGCTATTGTTTTATCTCCTATGTTAAAGTATTACTACGCTTGCTATTCTATCATGAAAAATAAAAATATGCTATACTTTGCATACAATCTAATATTAAGTTTTGTAAATTGTCAAAACCCCGTAATATCAACTATTTTTAAATTTGATAAAATATTTTTCTTAAAATCTTAAAGTTTTGATGTAAATCTGCCGATATATACTTTGTTAAGATTAAGGATATATTTCCCCAACAAACAATTAAATAAGGAGTATTTTATGGAAAAAACACAGGCTGATGCAGTATCTGCAACTATGGAAGTATCGAGAGTTGAAGTAAGAGATATTGATATCTCAAAACCATTGGAGGCTTTATTTGACGATTGTTTGAAATTTATTTCAGTAAACGATTTTCAACTGTAAGTAATTCAGATTTATTCTATTAAAGAGTAAGGTACTTGTTATCTTACTCTTTTTGTATATGTGTACAAAATTTACAATTATCCGATTGTGTATATACAAATTTTGCTTACTTGTAATAAAATTACATAAGAAAGGGAGCAAAACATGAAAAAAACACTTGCGGTGCTTGTCAGGTTATCTTTAATATTCTGTTTGCTATCGGGCGTTTCTTATGCTGATTTCAAAGAACATTTTGATCTGGGGCAAACTTATTTGGGTCAGTATCAATATTCCGGAGCGATTATAGAATTTAGGACTGCACTCAAGATTAATTATCTTGACAATTCGGCAAGGATTGGGTTGATTAATTCTTATCTTGCGCGGGCTGCTGAGTACGCAAATCGTGATAAAAATTATGCAAAAGCTGCTGATGATTATAGAAGTGCATTGTTTTACATGATTTATTATCCAATGTCCGACAATATGCAAAATTCTTATGTTGGTCAGGTTCAGGATAATTTGGAAAGATGTTTGAATGCTATAAACTTTGATGAAAGTCCTGCTAACAGGTATGCTCTGGCAAAAAGATTAAGGGCTGAGGGAAATTTTCCGGCTGCTGCTTATGAATTTAATCAGGCATTAGGCGGTCGAGAATTTCAGAAAAGTAGTTTTGAACAAATAGCGGAAATTATGAAGATTATTGGTAATGAACCTAAGGCTGCAGAATATTATAAAAAAGCTATATCCGTTGCTCCGACTGATTTAGGGTTACGTCTTGATTATGCAAAAATTCTTGATAGTACAGAAGCCCCTGATGAGGCATTAAAAGAATACAGTTATGTTCTTGAACATTCTACCGTAAACGATAGAGATATTTTGGTTTCATTAGAGCGAATATTTAATAAAAAAGTCCAAAATTCCCCAAATAACGCTAATTTAAATGCAAATATGGGTGCTGTTTTGCAAAAACAAGGTAAGTTAGAGGACGCCTTATCTTATTATAAGCAGGCGGAAGCTCTAGATCCGTCAAATATAAACACGCGAATTAATACAGGAACTTTGTATCAGCAAAAAGGTGATTATCGTACTGCAATTAAGGCTTATGAGTCTGTTTTGATTTTGTATCCCGATAATGTGATGGCAAATTTATACAGGGCGCAATGCTATGATAAATTAGGCGACAATAAAATTGCGCAAGACGGGTTTAAGAAAGTTATGTCTTTAGATCCGAACAATGAGTATTTAAAAACACAAATGATTGATAATGCTAAGAAAACAATGACGATATCTCAATTTGTAGATTATGTTAATACAAATATGGCTAATTCCAATCCGTCAGCGATTTTATATGATTATGCGCTTGAGTTGCACAAGGCTCAAAAATCGGATGATTCAATTTTTATGTACAATGAGGCAATTAAAGCCGATCAAGGTAAAACTCCTGAAATGTATGTGAATTTAGCGCTTGCGCAGGCTCAAGGAAATCATTATGAAGAGTCCTTGTCAACCTTAAAAACAGCTCAATCAAAATTTCCGCAAGATAAGCAGGTTGCCGAAACCGTTAAGAATATTCTTGCAATGAAAACTGACAGTATAATGGCGAAAGCTGCTGAGTGTTATAATAATAAAGATTTTAAAACTGCCGTAAGTTATTATTTGTCAATAAAGCCGGCAACGGTTGATACTATGATTGGTGCTGCAACTTCTTATCAAGAGCTTGACGATAAAGATAACGCAATATTGTATTATAAAAAGGCTTTGGAATTAAAACCGATAGATTCTGATATTGCGTATTATATTGCATGTCTATACGGTGAAAAAGAAGATTATGCCAATGCTAAGATATATCTTCACAAAGCTATTACTTTTAATAACAATAATGCTCAAGCAAAAGAATACATGGCATCAATCAGAGAAATGGAAAATTCTAACCTGTTAAATGATGCAATTGCGCTTTATGAAGAAAACAAGTATGATGAAAGCCTTGTAAAATTTAATGCTTTACTAAGTGAAGAACCGAATAATTCCTATGCTTTGTATTATAGAGGAATGATTTATGATTCAAAAGAAAAACGAAATGAAGCAATTGCGGATATGAAAAAGGCTTATGAGCTAAATAAAGAATTGTATATCTGCAACTACCTTATTGCATCTGATTATGATACAATGGGTAAGTATAAAGAGGCGTACAAATATTATACGGAGTATGCAAATTTAAACTTGTCGCCCGATGATGAATACAAAGAATACGCAAAAGCCCGCGCCGAAGAATTAAAGGAATATGCAAAATAGAGTACAAGAACTGATAAAAAGCAGAGTTTCACTTGCCCCAATGGCAGGTATAACCGATTATGTTTTGAGAACTCTTGTCAGGAGTTATTCTGCAGATGCTCTATTAACCACAGAGATGATTAGCTCCGAGTTTTTAGCACAGAATGTAGAAACTGATATTACAAAATCAGACACAAACCATCATCCGATTGTTTATCAGATTTGTGGTCATAAGCCTCATTTGATGAAGTTTTCGGCGCAGTATCTGTCGCAATTTGCCGATATGATTGATATAAATATGGGGTGTCCTGTTAATAAAGTTGTAAAAGGTCAAGACGGTTCAGCTTTGATGAGAAATCCCGAACTTGCGGCAGAACTTGTCAGGGCGGTTAAAGAGGGAACTGATAAACCCGTGAGTGTAAAATTCCGATTAGGTTATACTCAAGATGAAATGAATTATGTTGAATTTGGGCAAAAATTGCAAGATGCAGGCGCGGAATTTATAACAATTCACGCAAGAACAAGAGCGCAATTTTATTCAGGGAAAGCTGATTGGGAAAAACTAAAAATTTTGAAAGAAAATATAGATATTCCTGTTTTTGCAAACGGTGATGTGGTATCAATTGATAGCGCAATTCAATGTCTTGAACAAAGCTGTGCGGACGGGGTTGCTATTGGGCGCGGTATTCTTGGCGATCCTGCGTTGATACATCGTATTGCGCATTATCTCAATACTGGAGAACGTTTGCCTTCACCTGATATTTTTGAAAAACTTGATATCATGAAAAAACATTTGGATATGGAAATTCAATTGCGAGGTGAAAAAGTCGGAATAAAATTCTTCAGAAAGCTGTACCCGTTTTATATTTCAGGTATCAAAAACGCATCCAAAATTCGAGGATTGTTGGTTCTTGAAGAAAATTATCAAAATATTCTTGAAATAATTGATTATATTAAGAAAGAACAGGGTTAATTTTTTGCATTGCTAACTTTTTCATTGACAAAGTTGAAAAAGTCTTGAGCTTTTTCAGGTGTTTCAAATGCTCTTTTAGGGATAATAATCGCTTGATAATCACTTACAAATATAAGGAATACAGTTTTTGCTTCATAAATGTCAACAATGCCGTCCCATTTAAGAAAGCTTGCTATACCTTTGCCTTTCATATCTAAGCCGTCATCACAAATTTCAACTTCCGCACTCAAACGCCCTTCCAGCATTTTATAAATCTTCTTGGAATATAATTTAAATAAATCGTGTGAGATAAAAAAGCAACTTACAAAAAATATACAAAGCCAAATAAGAACAAACGGTAATATTTGATATGTTATAAAATCCCCGCAACCTTTGTAGAAATCAATCATTGAGGCATCTGTTAATGTTTGAAAAAAGGAAAGTCCATTGTTTGTCATTAAATAACGGATACCTTTATAAAAACCTGTAAATATAGGCAAGGAATAAATTAATGCAAAAATCAAACCTATTACCCAAAACGGAGTATATGATTTTAATATAAACTTTCTAAGTCTTGGAATTTTAAATTGAGTTTTAACATAATCACTACAATCCGAAGGTTCAAGTGTATAACTGATTTTATCCATAAAGCTCTCCTTTTTCTTCTTATAATAGCATATTTTTAACTTAATGCAACAGAGTATTTTGAGTGCTTGATATTGTGAAAAAAACTGTTATAATAACGTATATGAAAAAGTTTGTAATGGCATTTTTATTTATGTTTATATTTGCTTGCGGGGTGTCGTATTCTGAAGATTTACCTCAAATTCAACTTGAAATGCGTAATTATGATGAGATTGTTTTGCCTGTAGGGTCGTTTATTCCTGTTATTACAACTCAGGAAATTTCAACTGAAACCTGTCCGGAGGGGTATAAATTGAAATTTATTTCTACTAACGATTTATTTATGTATGAAACAAATATTATCCCCCGAAACACGGAATTTTATGGGTATATTGAAAAAATAAACGAACCTGTCATAGGTACTAATGCCTCAATGAAAATAAAAATTACTAAGCTGATTATCCCTGACGGTTTTGAAATCCCGATAAAAGGATATTTGTATACCTCAAACGATAACCTCTTTGGCGGTGAGTTGACCGAGCCTGCTGAATGGGTCAGAATGCCTCATTATCAAAGTAAATTTCAGGGAATTTCTTGGAATCATCGTGCTCCGACCTTGCAAATACGTCCGGGTGGACGCCGAAGTATGGGCTCTCATACTAAAATTCCGGCAGGAGATCACCAAATTATTATACTTACGGCACCAGCAGGGATTACTCACACAATTACGGATTAACCCTTTAATAAATTGACAAATTTTATTTGCAGGGTAAAATATTATTATAGATGTATTAGGGAGGGGTAATCTGATGAGAAAAATTATTATATTATCGTTGTTACTTGTATCTGCAAATTGTTCTTTTGCGGCACAGAATTTTACATATCAACAGAACAATGTTGCACCTTCTTTTAGTTCTGATTTGTATAATGAAAACTTTAAAATAGATAATAATACGCTAAAAGGCAGAGTTGTTACTGTTCCTGCGGGTATAAATTTCAAGGCTGTTGTAACTACTCCGGTCAGTTCCGAAACTGCAGTTGTCGGTCAACCGTTAACATTAGTGTTAGGCTCTGATTTTTATTATAACGGGAATAAAATAGCTCCTGCTGGAAGTACTGTATACGGTTCTGTCATAGAGGCTTCCAAAGCAAAACACGGCAGTATGAACGGTAAATTGCTGCTTAGATTTACCCAAATAATAACTACTACAGGATTAAACATCCCGATTTCTGCGGTTGTAAAAACTGATGATAATACGGGAACTTTAATCGGCGGTACAAATGTTGATGTCGCCGTTGATTATGCAAAGGACGTTGCAGTTGGTGCAGGAGCAGGTGCTTTGGCAGGTGTTATTATATCACCTTTGGCTGGCGGTAGTATCGGAAAAGGTACTGCATTGTCAACTGCAGTCGGTGCAGGTGGCGGACTTGTTAAGTCTATTTGGGATAAAGGCTCAGAAGTAACGCTTCCGACAAATGCCGTTATTGATCTTGTTTTGACACAGCCTATAACGGTTAATCCGGCGGCAAGTGAAGATAAGTCATTCGGGCAATAATATTATTCTTGTTTTGACTTAAAATCAAAGCAAGAAAAGATGAGTAATTTTGGTTAGGGAATCAAATGTCAATATTAGGTAGATACACGGTAAGTGAACAAAATAGAGGATTAAAAACTAAGAAAAACGGCTTTCAAATGCCTGCGGTAACAAGGGAAGATAAAGACTTTATCACCTTGTCAAAAGCAAATAAGATATCATCATTTTTGCATGTCTTGGGGTTTGGGCTGGTATGGTTCTTAACTCTTATTTTAGCAATTTTTGGTATTGATATGTTTAAAAAGCCTGTTCCAAAAACACAAGATATAGAATTTGTTTTGGTGGAAAAAGAAGAACCTCCAATCAATAAAAATACTCCATATCGTGCTGATATTAATTCAAGATCAGGCGGGATAAATGATCCTAAAAAACCTGTGTCACTTCCGTCTGCAAATCCTGCATCAAAACCGAAGCCGTCTTCATCTTCGCCTGCTCCGGCTAAGAAACAGAATATAATAAGTAAATTAACTCAGGCGGCGGCTCCTTCAAAGGCGCCGACGAAAACTCCGCCTAAGCAAACAACTACGAATAAAAATGTAACACCGGCACCTGTGGTACAACAACCTGTTCCAAAACCGCAGGCTGCAAAACCTCAGCCGCCAACGGCAAAACCGTCTGTTAAACCGCCAATGACTCCGAAGGCTGTTACAAAACCTACCGGCTCTCCGTTTAGGGTACCTGTTCCTTCGGGAGGAAATAAGGCAGGTCAATATGCAACAGGTCCGGTTAGCGGTTCAGGCAGCTCTAAAAATGGTGGAACAAGCGGTTCCGGTACATATTCGCCAAATCCGTCATTGGCTCCTGTCGGTAACGGTTCAGGTTCAAAACTGGCATCAAACGGCTCAGGTAAAGGCGGTACAGGTACGGGGTCAGGTTATGGCAGCTCCGGCTCCGGTGCAGGTGGCGGAAATCCTGGTGGCGGCGGAGGTCGTCCGGGAATTGACGCAATTCGTGAACCTGATTTCGGTCCTTACATGAGAGATCTCCAACGAAAAATTAAAATGAATTGGAATCCGCCAAAGGGGAACGAAAGCAAGCGAGTTGTTTTATTATTTAAAATTGCAAAAGATGGCAGATTGTTATCTTGTTCGGTATTTAAGTCTTCGGGACTTCCAAATGCAGATAAAGCCGCAATAAACGCTGTTCATTTGTCGGCTCCGTTCAGACCGTTGCCGCCGGAGTACAAAGGGTCAAGTATTGATATTCAATTTACGTTTGATTATAACGTATTTGGTGCAACAAAGTATTAGAAAATGTTATTACAAAAATGAGGATAAAAAACTATGGAATTATTAATCGAAGCAATTAAAATGGACTGGTGGATACTGTTACCGATATTCTTATGTTCTGTATTGGTACTTGGTGTCGTAATCAGCAAATGGTCATTTTATACTAAAAACCAGCGAGATATTGCTGTTTATATGCGCGAATTAAGTCGTGAATTGTCCAAAAACGATTTAAATGGCGCTCAAAATATAGCAATCCGTTGCGGTGGTGTAATTGGTGAAGTTATTGAAGAAGCTGTCAGAATTTTTTCTGAACAAAAAAACGGTTTTTCTCGTTCTTTTGATATTTCGGCAGCACTTGCAACAAGAAAATTGGAGAGCCATTTGACAATATTAGGTACTATTGGCGGTGTTGCTCCGTTTTTAGGTTTGTTAGGTACTGTTACAAGAATTTTGTTCACATTTAAGGATATGGCAAATTCCGGTCAAATGGGACAGGCTGCTGATGTTATGTCAGGTATCGGTTCTGCGTTGATTGCTACGGCTTTTGGTTTGGGAGTTGCAATTGTTGCAGTAATATTCTTTAACTCATTCCAATCAATTGTTAAACATTTCGAAGATGATTTTCAACTTATCAAGTTATTATTCTTGAGTTTTGTTGATTCGGAAGCTGAACCTCAGCCAAACTATTCTTCTACAAAGGTAAATTTATAGTATAGGAATTTAACATGTCATTTTCAAATAAAAAGAAAGAAAAATTATTTACTGAAATCAATATAACGCCGTTGACGGATATATTCCTGGTTCTGTTGATTATTATGATGATTGTTGCTCCGACATTTCAGTCAATGGATAACGCTGTTGAAGTGCCGGAAGTCAACAATGGTGTAAATATTGAAGATTCTAAGGTGACTGTTTCTATTACAAAAGACGGTGCAATGTTTGTAAATGGTGAGAATGTTCAACCTTCTCAGTTAACTGATAAATTGCTTGCCGTTAAAACTGATTCTGAAAATGCTGAGGTTATTGTAAAAGCTGATAAAACGATTAAGAGTGCAATGATTATGGATGTAATGAATGCTGCTCAAAACGCTGAATATAAAAAATTGATTGTTGCAGGTGAACCTCTTAATAAAAAAGAACAAAAAGATCTTGAAAAATCGGCAAAAGTTAACATTCCTCAAGAGGGGGACGAATAAATGAGAGAAACATTTAATGAAATAAACATAACACCTTTAACAGATATTTTCTTAGTTTTGTTGATTATTATGATGGTTGTTGCGCCTTTACTTGATCAACAGGGAATAAGTCTTACTGTTCCGGAAAATGTCGAGGAATCTCAGGTTAAGGATGATCCGCAAATTCTTACTATTGTTGTTACTCAAAATGATAAGTATTTGATAAATAATGAAGAAGTTTCGCAGGATTTATTGGGTACGGTTTTAGCACGAGAAATTAAGAATTATCCTGACGGGCTTTTAATTCAGACTGACGGCGATTCAACTCACGGCGCTGTCGTTAAGTTGATGGATAAAGCACGTTATGCAGGTGTTAAAGCTATTTCTATTGACCAAATTTAATTGTTATAATTTTGTAATTTCATAGTAAAAAGGTCTGATAAAATCAGACCTTTTTTTGTTTAATGGATAACTCTATTATTTTTTCTTTGCTTCAATCTCGGTTAATTCATCAGCTAATTTATCAAGTTGAGCATTTAGCTGCGCATTGTCTTTTTTCAATGCGGTAATTCTGTTGTTATCTTTTGCAATTTTTGATGATAGGCTTGTAACTCTTGTGTTTATTTCTTTTACTGCGTTAACAAGTGCATAGAACATTTCATCCCAACGTATTTGTAAAAATCCGTTTTCTCCTCTTGTTACAGCATTTGGAAATACCATTTTTAAGTCTTGAGCAATAACACCGACATGAGGTGTTTTGTTAACATCATTTTTAAACGTATAATTATAGATATTTAATTTTTTGAGTTCGGCAAGTCCTGCAGTAAATTTTTCACCGACATTTTTCAATCTTCTGTCAGAGGATTTTAACACTGGACAACAAGATGAACCGTCTTTTCTGTGAGCCATATTATCGTCTGATTCGTGATAACCTGTACTCATTGATGAGCCCCTGCCGGCATCATCTGCAAATGTTACGGTGGTATTATAAGACCCGTCAGTATATCCGCTTCCAAAAGGGTTTTTCGCGCGGCAACCGTCAGAAAAAGTCTTATTACCTGCTGTTGACCAATCGTAAGATGAACTCAGCGGGAAGTTTGTCTTGCTTTTGTCGTAGCTTGTATTCATCGAGCCGCTGCCGGTAACTGAGGTACAAATACAGTTTTGTCTGATATCATTGTAAGCATGACCTCGACAACCGTTACAACTGCCTACGGAATTATTTTCTCTTAGCATCCCGTCGGCACCTGCAAATACGGTAATGCCTTTATGTCGAGATGCTCGTGTTGAAAATCCGACCAAGCCTTTTGGTATCTGATCGGTATACCTTTCTGTTTCGTAAGCTCTATCTTCATTAACTACGTTTTGAGGTCGTCTTATCGGAACTTCAAAATAAGAGGTTCCGCGGACAATCAAATTACCGTTAATAACAACAGAGGCATCCGGTGCGTTACCAATCGGCGCACGTTTATACGTAGTGTTTTTATTTGGTACGTTATGAATTTCCAGCACTGCAGCAGGACGTTCACTCGCGCTGATTGAAGAAATATATTGCATTGGAGGTCCGCCTATGAATATTCTTTCTTCCGTGCCGGTAAATAATTCTTTTTTAACTTTAACATCATTACCATCTCGGTCTTTTGTTGAACCTGAGTATGCACCAATACATGTTTTGTAACTTCCCTCCGTGACTTGAGTACAAGCATTGATGCCGACAGCCGTGTTTGTAAAGCCTGTAGTGTTATTAGCCAATGCATTATACCCTACAGCCGTGTTCTTTATACCCTTAGTTAATTGATTTAATGCGTAATTCCCTATTGCTGTATTATATTCGGCAGAGATGGTTGAACTTGTTGTAGCTGCAATATCATTACCTACAAATGTATTGTACTGTCCTATTGAATTACCAACAGTGTTATTTCCTATAATAGTATTATAGTGATTAATTGTTGAATTGCCGGCAACAGCATTGTATCCAATAATGGTGTTACCCATACTATTCGTCGTTATTTTTGCTCCTGCATTATATCCGACAACTGTATTGTTCATCCCTGCTGTCATTGAAGAAAGTGCGTTATATCCTATGGCGGTATTATTTTTGCCATCTTTTAACGAGGATAAAGCACCTGTTCCAAAGGCAGTATTATATTTAGCGTCATTTTTTATGCCACTGTATTTTCCGCCCACAAGGAAGTTTTTGTTACCTGCAAACAGTGTCCCCATAAGGGTACCCGTTGCTGAATTTCCGTATCTAAACTGCATTTGAGCTTGAGGATATGTTAACGCACCGGCTTTGACAGCATTGGATGCTTTGATAACCAGTTTAGAATATAATGTATTGTTTGAATCATCCTGAGATAATAACGCAACATCTGCGGAATTTGCCGGAGTTACACCGATGAATGCCTGAGCCGTGTATGTTTTGTTAGACGTGTCATAATATGCGTCATTTTCATCATCTCCCGGAACGTAAGCCCAAACATCATCTGATGAATAGTTACTGAATCTTGTTGTAAATACCGGCGAAAAAGCCGCCAAAAGTATTGATAATGTTAATAACAATACCATAACTTCCGCTAATGTGAATGCTCTGAATTTATTATATTTCATTTTTGACTCCATTATTTATCCTCAAGTTTAACTATTCTTTTATTTAATTCTTTAATCTTGTCTTGCGTTGATTTTTGTTGTTTGGCAAGTTCTGTTGATTCTTTTTCAAGTTTTTCGACATTGCTGTCTAAATCTGTAATTTGTTTATCCAAATTTTTCAATGAGTTGATAGTTGCATAGAATATACCATCCCATTTAATTCCCAGATATCCGTCTTTATCAGCTTCAACCGAATCAGGCAGGTATTTTTGAAGATCTTGCGCGATTACGCCGACTTGCTGACGTTTTGTTTCATCGTTTTTGTATGTGTAATTATAAGGCATAACATACATTATTTTATTAAGCGCATCAGTATTTTCCGAGATATTTTCTTTCATTCTTATATCAGATAATTGTAAGTCAGGGCAACCAGCTTGATCAGGATACCCTTTAGAGTCAGAACTCATACAACTCTTTTTATAAGAATCATTAATACCGGTAAAATCTTCTCTAAAACGCATAGTAGAGCCTGAAACAGGATCTCGTAGTATATTGTAGTCTGCGTCATCGCCTGTGGCCAAAAGGATTAGTCCTGTTCCGTATGCCAACCAGCCGGCAAGTACCAGCGCGTTAATACCTGGAATCCCGGCAGCTACAAATACTATAGCTCCGATTATCGCTGTTATTGCGCCCAAAAGTTTGCTACAAGCAGGGCTCGATCTGAATTTCTTACGACCAAGACCCAAACAAGGTCTTCCGCAACGGTCTTTACCTTTTTGAAGAGATTTACCTGAGAGGTCAATGTAATCAGCCGAAGAATCATGCGGACGCAGTAATCCGGTTGCAACCTCCGGAAAATATAGATTACCTCGAACAACCAAATGTGAGTTTAATACGACAGTCGGAGCTATCTGAGGTTTAAAGTTAGGACTACCGGTTTGAGAGCTATCCATGTTGTGAACTTCTAAAACCGAACGTCCGTTAAATCCGACCGGAGTTCCTCCTATAAATACGTGATCATAAGGGTCATAAGACCATTCATGTGTAGCACCACGCCAATCCGAACCGGGAGTTCCTGTTGTATTCCCTTTGTTATCTGCTGAGGTCGTTCCTATACAAGTTTTTGGACCTGCAGTGTCCGGATCAGCCGGTGATCCTGCCATGTTGATACTGTTACATGATTTGTAGCCAATAGCAGTGATATCATGTGATGGTCCAAAATTTGCATCATAAACTTCATAGCCGATAATTGTGTTGCTATGTGATGTTGTTCCGTACATGCCGGATGCTACGATTGTGTTTTTTTGGGCGTCCGTAGTGTTAAATCCTGCTGTTGCAACGCCATAACCAACAAATACGTTATCGGTACCTGAAGATTCATCTATTGATAATACTCTGCCGCCAATCGCTATTGTATTTTTAATCGGGTTTGTTTTACCTCTTAATGTATTTGCGCCGATACCTATATTGTTGGAACCTTTTGCATATTGAGCCGTATTTGCACCAACAGCAACCGTATTAGTTATTGCATTTCCAGGTGCAGCCAATGATGATCCGCCAATTGCTACGTTATATTTTGTATTTTGATTCCAGTTTGTAGAGTAAGCAGAAGCTCCGGCTACTGTATTATACTGTCCTCTTTGGGAGAATATTCCGTTAGAAACATTTGCCTTTGTCGATGCAAGGATGTTAGAAAATCCGTCCATAGAGAATAAACCGGAAAGGTTACCAAAATTGTCCCCATATCTGAATTGTATGTGGTTTTGGTTGGCTTTTGCTCTTAAATAAACCTTAGCATACGGTTTTTGGTCAACTAATGAACTTGGACTAAAACCAAAGTATGCTGCACCCGGAGCGTTACCTGCATTCGGGTCAAAAAAAGCATCTTTTGCGTCTGTTACAAAGCTCCATACAGCTTCGTTTGCTATTGCTGTTCCAAGTTTTCTGCGCGTCATAATAGGCGCTAATGCAGCAAACAAAACTGCTATAATGACCAATACTATCAACAATTCCGTTAGGGAAAAGCCTTTTTTGATTTTATCCAGTAATATCATCCTCGTCAAACTCCAAAAAAACTATCTTATTTCTATATTATAACATATATGCAAACCTAATTCAACATCCCTATGATAAATTCGTGTATTTTTGCAAATAATACCTACTTAATGCGATTTCAAACGATACAAAACTTTACATTTGTTTATCAGTTGTAAATTCTTGGACATTGAATGTCGTCGTGATACAATTTTTGTATGACGACTAAAAATATTAAATGGATATTGTGTTTTCTTATTATACTCGGAAATTTTATGGGAATGTTGGATTCCACTTCCGTGAATTTGGCTTTGTTTCCGATTGCTCAGGGACTTAATATAACACTGGTTCAGGTTCAATGGGTGGTAATTTCTTACATGCTCGTTTTAACCGTATTATTGCCGTTCTTTGGTAAGTTAGGTGATATTTTCCCTAAAAATAAGATTTACGCGTCAGGTTTTTTTGTTTTTGCGCTCGGGGCATTTTTATGTTTTACCTCAAGAAATTTTTATTTGTTGATACTTTTCAGATGCTTGGAAGCTGCGGGGGCATCAATTATGATTGCAAACGGACCGGCAGCTATTGCGTCTTTATTTAAAGGAAAAGACAGAGGCAAAGCTTTAGGCATTAACGCTTGTATTGTCGCTGTCGGGGGTATGAGCGGTCCTGCTGTCGGCGGATTTTTAATCCATCTTTTTGATTGGCATGCGATATTTTTGCCCTCTGTTCCGATTGCGTTAATAGGTGCTTTTTATTCTTATAAATTGTTGCCTTCTTATATCAAAAAACAAAAAATATTTAAGTTTGATTACAAGGGATTTATTTATTTTACGATTGCTTTAATGGCGCTGTTACTTGCAATCTCAGAAGGTCACAACTGGGGTTGGAAATCTTTAAAAATAGTTGTTCTAGGTGTTTTAACGCTTGTGTTTGGAGGTTTGTTTTATTTTAGAGATAAGAAAATTAATTATCCTTTAATTAATTTTAAAATGTTCAAAATTAAAACTTTCACATTCGGGAATATTGCAGTTATGACATCTTACATGTGTATGTTTACAAACGGTGTTTTGTTGCCTTTTTTCTTGCAGGAAATCGTAAAGTATAACGCATTTGTGACGGGACTTTTGATATTGCCTTATTCTGTTGCTTCTTCTGTTGTTGCACCTTTTGCGGGAAGTTATGCGGGAAAACACGGCAGCGGCGTTCTTACCGTTGTCGGCCCTGTTATTTATATCGTAGCGTTGATTATTTTTACTACTTTTAATACTACAACTCCGATGTGGGAGATTATTTTTGCATCTGTGATTATGGGAATTGGTAACGGTTGTTTTCAATCTCCGTCAAATAACGCTATTATAACAAGCGTTAATAAAGAAGAACTGGGGATTGCAAGCGGAATTTTATCCTTGTCGAGAAATCTTGGGAATATATTGGGTGTAGCCGTTACGATTACATTATTTGACAGTTTCAGAAATATCTTTTTAAATAACGGTTTAAAATATCAGGAGGCTTTCTTATCTTCTTATCATAGGACGATGTGTTTCGGTATTTTATTTGGGATTTGCTGTTTGGTTTGTTCTTTTATAGCTTATCGTCCTGAAAAAACATAAAATAGCAAAAAATATTTTTACGTTGTTTATAACATTTACGGAGATTAAAATGAACCCTAAAATTTACAACGTAGGAAAAACTATTATTCCAAAAGCCGAAATCCTGAAACTGGAAAATAAAACGGTTAATTCAATAAAGTCAAAAAGACCGATAAATTTTGTAGCTTTTTCTTGTCAATTACATGATATCGGCAGGGCTTTTCAAGCTCGAAATGAAGTACCGTGTTTAAATAAACATGCAAAAAGATTTGCTCAACGACTTGTAAATCTTGGCGATAATAATCTGGCGGGAATTATTTACAGTCTATTAATAAAGTTGAATGCAGGAAATCCCGAAATAATTGAACAAATAGCAACTGCGGCTCTTGCAATTGCAAAACGATTTCATGACCCCATTCATATTATGGCAAGAGCAAATGATTTAAAAGAAATTTACAAAATTACAAAACCTGCAAGCAGAGAACATTTGAACGCTTTATTAACAGAAAGGCGTGCGCTTAGTCAAATTTGTACCGATTACGATAAGGTTCAAAAAAGATTTATGTCGCTAAGTCGAAAAATCAAACCAATTAAAGGTTACGAGATGAAGCTCGCCGCTGTTAGGTATGAAATTGCAGAAATCATGTATAAATCGGATAAAAATGCAGCAAGAGAACATTTGCTTGCCGCTCGTGAAATTGTCCAAAAATATCAGCAAGGAAACTTGTTTAGAAAGATAGAAAATTTGTTGCGTGAAATTGACAAATAGAGTATTGAAATCTTAAAATGTCTGATTTATTATATAAGTGTAAAAATTACACTAACTAAAATTATGATTGGCGGAAGATATGACATGTAATGAAAATATTAGAAATATAGCAATAATAGCCCACGTTGACCACGGTAAGACTACTCTTGTTGATTGTTTGCTCAAGCAGGCAGGAGTATTTAGGGAAAATCAACATGTGGAAGAACGTGTTTTGGATAGTAATGATTTGGAAAGAGAAAGAGGGATTACTATCCTGTCAAAGAATATATCAATAGACTACAAAGGAACAAAAATAAATGTCGTTGACACTCCGGGTCACGCTGACTTTGGCGGTGAAGTTGAACGGGTTTTAGGTATGGTAGACGGTGCGTTGCTTATTGTTGACGCTGCTGAAGGTCCTATGCCGCAAACAAGATTTGTTCTTTCTAAGGCGCTTGAATTGGGTCTTAAAATTATTGTTGTTATAAACAAAATTGATAAACCTGCAGCAGAACCTTTAACCGCATTGGATAAGGTTTTTGATTTGTTTACTGAGTTGACTGACAGGGAAGATTTAATTGATTTTCCTTTTATTTTTTCTAGCAGTTTGAACGGCTTTGCAATTAATGATTTGGAAGATGAAAGAGTTGATATGGTTCCGCTTTTGGAAAGTATCGTAAAAAATATAAAAGCTCCCGAAGGTGATGAAAATGAACCGTTCCAATTCAGAGCTACAACGCTTGATTATAATGAATATGTTGGAAGAATTGTCATCGGAAGAATTGCTCACGGTAAAGTTAATTCTCAAGATCAAGTGTGCGTTATTCATTCTGACGGAACACAAGAACGCGGTAAGATTGTCAAACTTTTTGGGTTTAAAGATTTAGGACGAGTTGAAATTGAAACCGCAAAAGCAGGCGATATAGTAGGAATTGCAGGATTTGCAGATATTCAAATCGGTGAAACAATCTGCGATCCGCTTAATCCGAAAGCCTTGCCTTTGATAAAAGTTGATGAACCTACTTTACAGATGAATTTTTCAGTAAATGACAGTCCTTTTGCAGGTACAGAAGGTAAATTCGTAACGTCACGTCAGATAAGAAAACGTCTTTATAACGAATTGGAAAAGAATGTAAGTTTAAGGGTTGAAGATACAGATTCAACTGACTGTTTCAGAGTTTCAGGCAGAGGCGAACTTCATTTGAGTATTCTGATTGAAACAATGCGACGTGAAGGATATGAGTTTGCGGTATCAAAACCGGAAGTTATCTATAAGAATATCAATGGTGAACATTGTGAACCTTATGAAAATCTTATAATTGATGTTCCCGAAGAATATGCAGGTTCTGCTATAGAAAGATTATCGGGCAGAAAAGCCGAAATGAAAGACATGCAAACTTCAAAGGGCAGAACAACTTTAACTTTCCACATTCCGGCACGCGGACTTATCGGTTTTAGAAGTGAATTTATAAGAATGACGCGTGGTGAAGGTATAATGTACCATACATTTTTACATTACAGACCTTATGCCGGAGATATTCCAAGACAAAGAAGCGGCTCTATTATTGCGCATGAACAGGGTGAGGCTATTCCTTATGCTTTGGCTCAATATGAAGACAGAGGTGTTTTCTTTATTACCCCTAAAACAAAAGTTTATAGAGGTATGATAATCGGTGAATGTAACAGACCGCAGGATATTGTTGTTAATATTTGCAAAACCAAAAAACTTACAAATATGAGAAGTTCAACCGCTGATGTAATGGTAACGCTACAAGCTCCGAGAATACTTACGCTTGAAGAAGCTCTTGAATATTTGGGAGATGATGAACTTCTTGAAATTACTCCGGAAAATATCAGATTGAGAAAGTCTGATTTAACAAGAAAAATATATAACTAAGAATAACATAGCATTTATAATTATAAAAGCCGCTTTAAAGGCGGCTTTTAATCTAATCTATAATTTTGCCTTCAAATAAATCCATTACCATATTGACTTCGTCAGAGTGGTACATAGATTCGGCTGTTTTTGTAATTTGAGGCTGAGAATCCTCATTATCAGATTGTTCAATATCGTTTTTATTATCTATTGCTTCATCAATATCAGATTTATTGATTTCTTCACTCTGAGCGGGTGTAAAATCTTTTTTCGGCGCTTGTGCAGGGGCAGGTTTTTCGTCATCCTCAGATGATTTTTCTTGTCTTAATTTGTCGTCACCTGCTTCAGGGGCTCTGACTATAATCTTTTTAGCAGAGCCAAACATTGCGTTTGCAGCTTCTACAATACAGGAATGTTTTGAACCGTCTTGACCGAATTGTTTTAGCCAACTCGGGTTTTTTATTGTGATAATAACTTCATCCTGTGATAATTTAACAGGAATTGCCTGCTGTTTTAGTATTGCACGGGATGGAAAACTTGAAATACATTCCAAAAATTTAATCCATTGATTTTTTAAACCGCTTGTCGGCGATGGTTTTGACATCGGAACAGTATCCGTTAACACTTCTTCTTCCGAAACTGTTTGTTTGATTTGTGTGTCGGAAGTTGGTTTAGGTGTTTGTTTAACCGCAGTTTTTATCACTTCAGGTTTTGCAACAGGTGATGGTGGTGTATTATACGGTGAAACATTTACCATTCTCGGCTGTTCTGAGCTTTCTAACATTGAAATCCGTTTTTGTAAATCCTCAAGTTTTGTATTTTGTGCTAAGTTTGCCATGTCTAATATCGCAACATCAAGCCATAATTTTGGATTAGATGTTAATTTTAATTCTTTTATGTACGACGCACATTTATCAATTAGGGAAACAAGTTGATGAGTTTCAATATCTTTAAGTTTGTCGTTTAAAATTTTTGATTGTTCGGCATTTAATTGTACTATGATAGTGTTTTCAGCTTTTCCTGATGTAGCTTTCAGTATAAGCGAATTTCTCAAATATTCCAAAAGGTTTGACAATATTTGTATAGGCTCGTTTCCGCTATTATAGATTTCATTTAAAATATTTAACGCCTTGTTTTGTTCGGATTTTGTAATGGAAACAAACAAATCCGTTAAAGCATTGAACGATAGTCTGCCGAGAAGATTATTTATATCGTCAGTTGTAATTGCGCTTTCTTTTGAATTAAGAACGCTTAACTGGTCAAGTAAAGCAATACTGTCACGCATTCCCCCTGCGGCATTTTGTGCAATATAAGACAGTGCATCGTCTGTAATGTTAATTTCTTCTTTATCCGAGATAAATCTTAAATGTTTTGTAATGTCATCAGTTGTAATTCTTTTAAAGTCAAATCTTTGACAGCGACTTTTTATTGTATCCAAAACTTTATGAACTTCTGTTGTTGCAAGAATAAAAATTACATTTTTAGGAGGTTCTTCAAGTGTCTTTAAAAGCGCATTAAATGCTTGGTTAGTCAGCATGTGAACTTCGTCTATAATATATATTTTATAACGACTTTGGACAGGCGCTAATGCAACTTTTTGTATAATTTCATCCGCATCGTTTACCGAACGGTTACTCGCGGCATCAATTTCTATAACGTCAATCGGAATTGAATTAGTTATATTTTTGCAATTTTCGCACTCGTTGCATGGTGAAATTGTTGGCCCGTTTTGGCAATTCAAAGATTTTGCAAAAATTCTCGCAGTAGATGTTTTACCTGTACCTCTCGGCCCGGTAAAAAGATAAGCATGCGAAATTCTATCCATTTTGATTGCGTTTGCAAGAGCTTTTTTTATGTGTTCCTGACCTACGATTTGTTCGATTGTTTGCGGTCTGTATTTTCTGTATAAAGGTATGTAATTCTTATTCATGATAAAATTATAACAGATAAAATATAAAAAAGGGTTATTTATGAACTTAATTAAACCTAAAAAATTAAAAATCGGTGATACAATTGCTATAATTGCGCCATGCGGGGTTGTTGATTTTGATAAAATTGAATTATCAAAAAAATATTTTGAAAATTTAGGGTACAAAGTTAAATTAGGAAAAAATATAGCAAATTCATCAAGATATATGGCAGGAACTGACAATGAGCGTGTCAGGGATTTGCATGACGCTTTTCTTGATGATGAAGTTAATGCTATAATTTGCGCAAGAGGCGGTTATGGCGCTTTGAGGTTGGTAGATAAGATTGATTATTCAATTGTTCGTGAAAATCCTAAAATTTTTTGCGGCTATTCCGATGTTACAATTCTTAATTTGATGTTTTTGAAACGCGCAGGATTGATAAGTTTTTTAGCACCTATGGCGCAATCAGATTTTTCCGATAGTGTTGATGATTGGACTAAGGTTTGTTTTTTTAATACGTTGAGTTCTGGTAATTTGAATATACAACCAAAAAACGGGAAAGTTTATAATTCTGGGGATGTTTCAGGGATTTTACTCGGGGGAAACCTCTCAACTGTTGCAAGTCTGTGCGGATTGGATTTTCTGCCTGATGAAAAATTTGTATTTTTTACTGAAGATTTGAATGAACCGGTGTATAAAATTGACAGATATTTTACTCAATTGCTCAATTATTCAAAATTCCGTGATAATTTATCGGCAATATTGATTGGTGATTTTTTAGATTTAGATGATAAGGATTATTTTGATGAATTGTTGACAGAAATTTCAGAAAATCTTAATGTTCCTGTAATTTCAGGCTATCCGTTCAGTCATTCAAAAGTTAAGGCGACTGTTCCTGTCGGGGCAAATATAAATTTAGAAAACTCAGTTATACTTGCCGATGATTTTATGGTCTGATTATTGCAACATCTGTCTTTGCATATTCAAGAACTCTTTTGCTGACCGAACTTATTAAAAATCTTGTAAGATGTTTTCTGTTTCTTATTCCGCAAACTGTTAAATCTATATTTTCTTTTTCAATATATTTAATTATTTCCTGTGCGGGTAAGCCGTTTAATACAGCTTTTGATTTTATATTTAAACCTTGTTCTCTAAATTTATTTTCGATATCATTTAACAAAAGCATAGACGCGGTTTCTTGTTTTTTACTTATTTCAAGCGCCCAATTAGAATCAATATTTCCGTCTAAAAACAAATAGTCAGGAATTTCATAAACTGTAGCAAGATGAATTTCTTTATCTGTCAGGTTAAACATTTTAACGCTTTTTTCAATAACATTTTGTGAGGTTTCGGAATTGTCAACCGCAAATAAAATCTTTTTGTTATTGTTTTCTCCTTTTGAAATATAAGTAGAGATTTTTGAAACGGCTGCGATTTCTTGAGATACGGAGCCTAGCCATTTTTGAAGCCCCCTTTTCCCGTGAGAGCCCAGTACAATAAAGTCATAACTTTTTTTCTCTGATATTTCTAAAATAGAATCGACAGTAGAACCGCACATTTTTATTTTTTCACCAATATTTATTCCAAGTTCTTTTAAAAATTTTTCCGAGTAATCTAAAATTGCATCAGCAGAATTTGTGCATTGAACCGCAAATTTACTGTTTTCAACTGACACGTTGTCAGGTAAAAAACTCCAGTCTATTGCGCAAAAAATATCGACTTTAATATTATTTGACCAGTTTGAAAATTTTTCAATTGATTTATAACTTATCTTTGAACCGTCTGTACAAAATAGTATATTCATATTTTCTCCTTTTTCAAGAAGATACAATATGTTAAGAGAAATTACATTAGCTGGTCATATAGATTTTTTTTTGATATGATTATTTTGTAACAGTTTTATTATTTTATGGATTAGTTATAGTAATGTCGGCAGAAGAAAATTTAAAACTCAAAGAATACAAGGATTTGATTGAGATTATTGCAAAAGTGGAGTATCAGAAATTTTCAAGGTCACACTTGATTGAGTTACCTGAACTTGTGAATATAGGTACACACGCATTGTATATTTTATTTAAAAATCGTAATCCGAAAGAGTACAACAGCACTTATTTATCAACAGCAATAAAATGGGCTATTCGTAATGAAGTAAGAAGAAGGTATAAGTGGTACACGTTGAAGAATAAATCAACTTTGCAAGAAGATGATGAAACGGCAGAAGCTGAATTTAGGGCGGATGTCTACAAAAATATTCTTTCGATTGATGAACTTCAAGATGCTGAAGTTCCTACACAATTCAAGGCAAACGATAAAACTCCGGAAGAAAGTATTGAATTTACGGAATTAAAAGAAGGTATTCTGGAGTCAATGAAGAAACTTCCTCCAAGAGAACGGGAACTGATTGAGTATAAGTTTTTTAAGGAGAAGAAGTTAAGGGAAATTGCTGACGAATTTCATATTTCCCAATCAAGAATATCAAGGATTATACAAACAGGACTGGACAGAATTAAAAAGGACTTGGCAAAACAGGGGATAATATAGTTATATGAAAACAATTTTTGAAAAGACAAACGGGGTTGAGGGAATAAATCTTACAGATGAGGCAATAAATACTGATTTCTTACCGCAAAATTTTGTAAGAACTTCTGATATCGGGCTTCCGCAGGTAAGCGAACTTGATGTAATGAGGCATTACAAAGAATTATCAGATTTGAATTTTTGTATAGAAAAAGGCTTTTATCCTCTCGGGTCATGTACAATGAAATATAATCCGAAAGTAAATGAGTTTTTGGCTTCCCTTGAGGGGTTTAATATTCATCCGAATTGCCCTGATGATATGGCTCAAGGGTCATTAAAACTTATGTATAACCTACAAAAAGCACTGTTAGAAGTTACCGGAATGGATGCGATTACTTTGCAGCCTTCTGCAGGTGCGCACGGTGAAATGACAGGGATGATGATTATCAAAAAATATTTTGATACGATTGCTGAAAAACGTACAAAGGTCATTATTCCGGATTCTGCTCATGGTACAAATCCTGCAAGTGCCAAAATGAGCGGCTTTGATATCGTTGAAATTAAATCAAATTCAAAAGGTCAGGTTGATATTGAGGCTTTAAAAGCTGTTTTAAATGAAGATGTTGCGGCTATTATGATGACCAACCCAAATACGCTTGGAATTTTCGAAGAAAATGTAAAAGAAATTTCCGAGTTAATGCACGCAAACGGCTCATTGTTGTATTATGACGGTGCAAACTTTAATGCGATTATGGGGTATACCAACCCGAAATTGATGGGTTTTGATGTCGTTCATTTGAATTTACACAAGACTTTTTCAACTCCTCATGGCGGCGGTGGCCCGGGTGCCGGTCCTGTAGCTGTTGTTGAAAAACTCAAAGACTATTTACCAAAACCTGTTATTGATTTCGATGGTGAAAAATATTTCAGGAGTTTTGACGTAAAACATTCAATCGGCAGTGTAAAGGATTTCTGCGGTAATTTCTCTGTTTTTGTCAGAGCTTATGCTTATATCCTGATGATGGGTAAAAATCTGAAAAATGCCTCAGAAAATGCGGTTTTGAATGCAAATTATCTAAAGGAAAAATTAAAAGGCTATTATGACTTACCTTATGATGAACCGTGTATGCATGAGTTTGTCTTAACGGGTGAAAAACAAAAACATGAAAGCGGTGTTTCTACACTCAATATTGCAAAAGCCTTAATGGATAGTGATACACATCCCCCAACGGTCTACTTCCCGTTGATTGTGCATGAGGCTATAATGATTGAACCGACAGAATCTGAACATAAAACAAAATTGGATGAATTTGTCCAAGTG
Organism: Candidatus Gastranaerophilaceae bacterium; assembly: GCA_051874955.1. GTDB lineage: Bacteria > Cyanobacteriota > Vampirovibrionia > Gastranaerophilales > Gastranaerophilaceae > Zag111. The sequence goes on along the minus strand of JBJEGJ010000020.1, from coordinate 31,343 downwards.
ATGATTCAGATTGCAAAAGAGGCAAAAGAGTGTCCTGAGCATATTTTGTCTGCGCCTCATACTACACCGGTCAAGAAAATTGATGAAGTTACAGCAGCAAGACACCCTGATTTAAAATATATTAAGGATTAAATATTATGGCAAAAAATAAAGAAATAAAAAAAAGAAAAATATCATTTCCTCACATGGGTACAATTAGTTATGCTTGGTCGGCAGCTTTAAGGATTATTGGTTGTGAACCGCATATTGAGCCTTATACCAGTAAAAAGGCATTGTCTTTAGGTACAAAGCACGCACCTGAGGCTATTTGTTTACCTTATAAATTAATTTTGGGTAATTTTATTGAGGCAATAGAAGGTGGTGCCGATTATGTTGCGATGATTACCTCTCCCGGCTGTTGCAGACTTGGTGAATACGGAAAATGTATAGCAAATGCCTTGAGTGATTTGGGATATGAGGCTAAATATCTTGAATTGCAATTATACGACGGAATAAAAGGTCTTTATAATTTCTTGAAGGATGCCAGCGGAAAAAATAATCCGGTTTTATTTTCTCGTGCTATTTTAATCGCAATTTTAAAAGTTTTTGTTTTAGATAAACTAGAAAGTCTGCATTCATATTACAGGGCAAGAGAGTTAAAACAGGGTGATTCTGAAAAACATTATAAAAAGGCTTTGAAAATTATAGATGAAAATGATACCGTTTTAGGTTTGAAAAAAGCAAATAAACAAATAGTTGAAGAAATGAAACTTGTTGAAATAAATCCTGATAAAGAGGTCTTAAATGTTGATATTACCGGTGAAATTTATGTTGTAAATGACGAATTTTCAAATCAAGGTATTGAAAAAGAACTTGGCAGAATGGGAGTACAAGTTCGTCGCAGTTTGACCGTCAGCAGCTTCTTAAAAGATGCAATTATCCCTAAAATATTTAGAAAAGGTGAAACTCACCTTCAACGTGCGGATAGGCTTGCAAAACCGTATTTGATGAGAGATATCGGCGGAGATGCTTTGGAATGTGTTTCGGATGTTGCTTATGCAAATGAAAGAGGCATTGATGGTATAATTCACTTAAGCCCGTTTACTTGCATGCCTGAGATTATGTCACAAAATATCTTCCCGTCAATGCGAGAAGACTGTGAAATCCCGATTTTACCATTGATTTTGGATGAACAGACTGGTAGAGCGGGGTATATCACAAGAATTGAAGCCTTTGTGGATTTGATGCGTCGTCGTAAACGTAAGTTAAAAATGCAGAAAAATGAACAAAATGTGAAAGAAGTTACTGCGGTAAGTAAATAATAGGAGCGAATATGCTTAAATTATTTAAAAACTGTTTTAATATTACAAATGGCTGTTTGATTGTGGCTGTCCCTTTAATTGTGTTTTTGTCAATTTTTGGGTGGTACTATACTTTCGCCGCTGCTTATATAAACGATATCTCAAAGTTTATTTTTGCCGCGATTACCGCAGTTGTACTGGTTTGCGGTTGCATGTCCGGCTGGTTTTATATGCTTAAAAAAGCTATGTATATGTCAACGAAAATAATTGTGTTTGACAGAGATAGGATAAAAGCACTTGCGGAATTGTTGATGTCGTTATTAAACGGCATAGGTAAATTGTTTTTACCTATGATTGGCGTTGTATTAATTTATTTTATCTTATATTTCGGGCTTTTGTCACTTGTTTGTTCTATTATTTCAAAATACATTGCATCTGTTGATTTTCAGATATATAACTTGGCTTCTGTTTTTATGTCAAGTCAGGAGCTGATTAACCAAATGAACGAACTCTCAAATGAAGAATTGCTTGTAATTGATGCTTGGTATTTGGGGTTGATTTTGGTTACGACGGTTGTTTCTTTCTTGACCCTTTTGTGGATTCCTGAAATTGTCTATGGTGAAAAAAATCCGTATAAAGCGCTGTTTATTTCAATAGCAAAAGTTTTCAAAACATTTAAACGTAGTTTTTGCTTGTTTGTTTATATCTCGTTTTTAATTGTTTTAATTTCAATTTTAAATACCCTATTGATGTTTAATCCGTTTTTGTATGTTATTGTATTGTCATTGTATTACTATTTTATGATTTATATTGTTGTGTTACTATTTACTTATTATGAACAAGAATTCTCAAATTAAAGTAATAGCGATAGTCGGGGCAACAGCAAGCGGTAAAACATCATATTCTATTGAACTTGCGCAAAAAATAAACGGTGAAATAATTTCAGCGGATTCCAGACTTGTGTATAAGGGGTTTGATATAGGTACTGCAAAACCAACAGAGGATGAAAAATGCGGAATCCCTCATTATATGATTGATATTGTTGAGCCTGAATTTGATTATAGTGCAGGTCTGTATAAAAAACAGGCTGCAGATTTAATTCTTGATATTACAAAACGAGGAAAAACCCCTATAATTGTCGGCGGAACAGGTTTATATATTGATATTTTGTTAAAAAACTTTGCGTTGCCGGAAATTGAGCCTGACAGGCCGTTACGTAATGAACTTGAGAAACTTGATAATGATGATTTATATTCTGTTTTGGTTGATTTAGATACAGATGCAGCTTCAGATATAGATAAAAATGACAGAAAAAAGATAATAAGAGCGATTGAAATTGTTAAAACAACAGGCTTACCGCTCCAAAAATCAAGAGGAATAAGTCAATCTCCTTATTATGTTGAATGGATTGGGAGAAATTTTGACAGGGAAACTCTCTATAATCGTATTGATTTGCGGGTTGATGAGATGCTTAAGTGCGGTTTGGTTGATGAAACTAAGTTTTTATTAAACAAACACGGAAAGATACCTAATCTTGTGGGGACAATCGGTTATAGGGAAATGATTGGCTATCTTGACGGTGAGTATTCCCTTGATGATGCTTCTGAATTATTGAAAAAAAATACAAGAAACTACGCAAAACGCCAACTGACATGGTTTAGGCGAAACCCTGATATAAAGTGGAATATCTACCCTGATAAGCTAAAAAAGTAATTATATTTTAATTTTAATTACTGCTTTTTTTACTTTTTGATGTGTTGAACTTTGTTTTACTTGAGGAGCATGCGCCTCGTGAGGGAATATCATTGCAAAGTTCAATCCGTCTAAGGTTAGGAAATTATACGGCTTTATTGAATTGCTGTAAAATTCAATGTCTTTTTCTTCATTATAAGGAATAGCTACTGAAAGAGTATTTTTATCCGTGTAGTAGATATTTTCTGTTCCTGATAACAAAATTTGAATATCAATGTAGTTTTTGTGTGCCTCAAATTTTGCAATATCTTCATCTTTTGTTGTGTAACTTTCTACATTTGCATAGCAATTTTCGCTTATTTCATATCTTTTTTCTTCCGTATTTGCATTTAAACCTTTAATAAAGCGGATAGCTTCATCCGGAATATTTTTGTATAACGAAATATTTTCAAGTTTATCTGTTATCATTTTCTCTCCTTATAAAAAGGGGCGGATTGCTCCACCCCTTTTGTTTATATTAGAACGATCTCAGTTTTTGTCTTACTGATATGTAGCATCTGTGGGTATTACATGGATTTGAATCTTCATCACTTCCCGTGATAGGTTTCATTCCATCCTTAAATTTTTCGCCAATATTTTGGCAATAAGGAGCGTATTTTGAAAGTAACCTTGCAGAACATACTCCTCTTGCGTATGAAACTCCCGGAAATGCTACAACCTTTTCTCTGGTAACTCCTGCATCTTTATAGTAGTATACGTCAACAGCCAGTTGTTTTTCACTGTTTCCGCCAAGATATAAGGAGGATTCTTTTGTAGCGTCTTTTTCTGCATCAATCGGATATGCAGGATAAACCGTTCCGTTTGCGCCTATGAAGAATGGGAATACATCTTCCCATAATGTGCCGGAGCCTTTGTTTTGTCCGTTAATGTCGACAAAGACTGTAAATCCGCCTATTGAATATACACGTTTATCTTTTTCGTAAGCCTTATCTTCATAGGTACCCGGATTATTTACTACTGTTTCTACAATGTCAGAGAAATCAGTTGTAGCACAACAGTTTCTGGCATCACCCATTGTGGTAAGTGCTTTGTCATCTAAAGAGAAACATGTATTTTCGCCTTTACAGAAGTATGCTTTGTTATCAACATCTTTGCATTTATCTTTTTTGTGTTTTCTTAAGTTCAGGCATATATTTTGAGTTGGTTCTTCCGTTTGTGTGGTATAGGTTAATCCGGGAATTGAAGCCGTTTTGTCTGCCAAAATCCACATTGGTAAACCGTTTGAAAATACTATATTCGGAGTAATATTTGCAAATGCTCCGGCTTTTGACTGGATAGATAAATATGTGCCGGAAGCACTTGATGCTGCCTTATATACATCTTCATTATAATGAACATCTGTATTTTTAACTTTGAGCGTCTTAAATCCTGCATTACAATTAGTATTATTCGTATTATAGTATTCTTTTACTAATTCACAAAATCTTGACGCTTTTAGTACAGGCGGATTGACAACGCATACGTTCTCCTTATCATCTTTAGTAGTTCCTGGAGGGCAAGTTTCTAATACATTACAAACTCCAGCAGGTCCGTAACCGGAGATACATGTACAATCATTCCCTGATACATAGATTGAATTTTTTGGACAACATTTCCCACTTTTGGGGTTGAAATCTGTTGAACAGCATACGCACTTGTTAGCATCACCTATTCCATCGCTATGATAGTACGGCAAAGCATCTCCTGTACATGGTGGACAACAAGCTCGGTCGTTGTTTTGGGAGGCAACACGACCAGCTTCACAAACGCAATCTACAGAAGTTGGTGCTGCCTGATTCTTCATGTGAAATGTTTGTAATGTATTATTACAATATGTGACTGGGAACTCAGGTTTTGCCGTTGGCTGAGTAGCCGCACCATCATCATTGACGTCCATTTCGTATTCTTCTTTTTGTACGAACTCACCTTGATCGGCTTCAGGTGTAGAAGGTAGTTCTACGTAATTACCGGCGTTAATTCCACCTGTAGAACCTCCATAATCTTCGTCATCGTCTTCATCATCTACGTCTCCTTCATCTTCCAAAAGCTCATAAGACATTGTAAATGTGTGTATCTTATCGCTTGAATCCTTAATTGTACCGGAACATGCTGCAATAAGGTGCATGGAAATTTCTCTTGCGTTAGGGCTGCTTTGTTTTTTTATTTCAGTCACTATTTTATTTTGATAAGCTTCATAATTTGGACAATTTGCCGGTAAAATAACGGTTAAGTTGTCATAAGCACCAATAGTAATCCCGGAAAGTTCACCGGCTTGACCATACCCTATACAATTTTCAAAGTCTTCCTTAGAATAATATTCATACTTAACTTCTGAGGTTTCAGGGTCTGTGGTTTGTGATTTAGGAATAAATTTATTACCATTACACACTTGTATCCCCACCCATAACTGATCATATTCATCAGATGATAAAGTGTATACTTTCTTTTGAATTGTTACCGATTCTGCAAAGGCTTTTGGAAACATCTTTCTAAACATATATTCTTCTGCTTTTGCAATTTTACCGGATGCTCGGGTTATAAATATTTTAACTTTTTTGCCACTGTCTGCAACAAAAGTTTTTACTGAGTTTTTAACTCTGTCCGCAAGTTTTATTTCAGGCTCAGACATCGCAGTGATATCATCTATCTCCTCAGGATCGCCCATTGCAACGATTTGACCTGCCATTTTTTCAACGGTTTTGTATGCCATATAATATGCATAATCTTCGGTTTTGTCTATTTGCTTTTTTACAATAGGTACTGTAATTGCTATAAGAATAGCAACTATAAATACCGATATCATAATTTCCATGAGAGTGAAGCCTGTGCGCTTCCATAATCCTTTTAAATCCATCATGCCTCCGTAATATTTATACTAATTCCATTTTTGCTTTTTTGTAATCTTCTTCATTAGGTGCTTTCCCATGCCAGCCTGCATTGTTTTCCATAAAACTAACACCTTTTCCTTTAATTGTGTTTGCAATTATTGCTGTTGGCTTGTCTGCTTGTTTTGCAGTTTCAATTGCATTGTAAATTTGCTTTATATCGTGACCGTCAATTTCTATAACATTCCAATTAAAGGCTTTAATCTTTTCTGGCAGATTGTCAAGTTGTTTTATATTTTCTGTATTTCCGTCAATTTGCAATCTGTTTCTGTCTATTATTGCAGTCAGATTATTTAAATTTCTGTGTGAAGCTTGCATCAATGCTTCCCAGACATTACCTTCCTGCATTTCGCCGTCCCCTAATAAAACGTAAACGTGTGCAGGGTTTTTATCCAGCTTTAATGACATTGCAATCCCGCAAGCCATTGATAAACCTTGCCCTAATGAACCTGTTGCAACTTCAACTCCCGGACACCATAGTGACGGATGTCCCTGCAGTCTTGTTCCAAGTTTTCTGAATGTCTTTAGTTCTGATTTATCAATAAATCCAAGTTGTGCTAAAATTGAATAATAAACAGGTGAAACATGACCTTTTGATAGCACAAACCTATCCCTTTTAGGGTATTCACTTGAAGTTTTTCCTTTCGGGCAGTTTTTCATACACTTGTGAAAAAGAACTGTTAAAATTTCACAGGCGGATAATGAACCGCCAATGTGTCCGGACTGCGCTTCATAAACCATATCTAATATGTTATTTCTGTTTTCTAAACAGAGTGTTTCGATTTCTTTTATTTTATTATCATTTAGCATTGTTACGTGTCAGCCTTTCTTTGTAAACATTTAGCATAAATAGCGGTAAAGTCGGAAAAATCCTTTTAAAGCGTTGAGGTTCTTTGATTGTTCGATAAAGCCATTCAAGTCCCAAATTTTGCCAAATCTTTGGTGCTCGTGAAACAGCTCCCGCCCAAACATCAAAACTTCCGCCTAATCCGATTAGTACGGCATTTGGTAATCTTTTCTTTAATTCGTATATAAATATTTCCTGTTTTGGCGAACCAAGTGCAACCAATACCAAATCAGGTTGGGTTTGAGCTGCAGCCGTAAGAATTTCGTCGTTATTATCAAAATATCCGTTGTGTGAATATACGATGTTTAAATCAGGAATTTCATTTTTTAAATTAGAAATAGCATTATCCAAAACTTCTTGTTTTGCCCCAATCATTGCAATTGATTTTTTATCTTTAGAAAACTTAACGATTAATGCTTTTCCTAATTCAATACCCGGAATACGTTTTACCCGATGCCCAAGTATTTTTAAACCTATTTCTACTCCAATCCCGTCAGGGACAACCAATTCAGCCTCATTTATTACTTTTGCAAAATCTTTATTCTTAGAAGCTGCGTTTATCATCTCAGGGTTGATTGTTACAATCTGCCCAAAGTTTGACTGTATGTAGTTTACAGCCTCATCCATTGAGAAATTATCAACAGAATAACCCAAAATTTTAACCAAGTCTCTAGCCATAAGTATATTATAACATATTATGATAAATTATGCTATAATCTGTATATGAAAAAGATTTTTTTTACAATAATTTTTGCAATTACTACTGTTATAGCTTTGAGCAAACCTGCGCATGCCATTCAATTTGATGTAGTTGTTTTGCCGGCTGAACTCTTTAGTGTATGTGATAATTACTTTTGTTTTCCGGAACCTTCAGAAATTTTGGCAAATGAGGTAATTCAAGAGCTGGATTCTTATCGTGGAATAAATACGGTAGATTTGGCTACTTTGCGTTCTTATTTTGCTAATGATATTGCATTAAAGACTGAAACAGAAGCGATGCTTGAAAATTTTGAACAGACTGAAAAACTTAACTTTGAAACTCTCAGTAAAATTTCAAAGGCATTTGGAGTAAAATCAACCATTATAATTTCTTGTTACGCAATAACTGATAGAGCAGCAACTCGCAGAAATCTTTGGGAAATTTTGGAAATTTCAAGTGCTTTTAAGATAACTTATCCGTTTAATCTTACGACAACTGCGGTTTTGACGGATAATGTGAATAATACAGTAATGTGGAGCGGAAAATACAATAAGACAGTTTCTGATACAAACGGTTACTTTTTGGCGTTAAATCAAGCTCAAGCAGTTTCTCATCTTGAAAAAATCAAACAATATTTCAAAAATAATGTTTCTAAAAATATATCTCAAAATGTGCGTTTAAGATTTTTCCCGAAAGAAATCAGAACTTTTACGGTTAAGAAAAGTGATGACTCTAATCAGCCGCATTTTGTTCCAAACGCATTAGAGCAGCTATCCCAGCCAAAATTACTAAAGAATTTTGAACTGGAAAATACTGCGGATGAGTTTATTTTTGATTTCTAACTTTTTGAAAGAAATGAGTATTATATCCTTGCTATATGAATATCTTTTAATAAGTTTCTTTGATTAAGAGCGTCAAGTATTCTGAAATTCAAAAGATTTCTAAAATCAAACATAGCAGGTGTAAAAGAAGCCATACTTCTGGTGCTGCCAAGAGTTTTTACTACTTCTTTTACTTTCTTCATGTCTTTTATCAGACCTGTTTTGAACTGGTCAGGTTTATAAACAGTCCACGCATTGTGAGGGTAGTATGTTGATCTGCATTCGTTTGTATTTTGATTTAGAAGCATATCAACAAACACAGGATAGCTTTTTATATTATAAAATCTTTGAGGAATTATGCTGTCGTATTTTTGGAGTCTTGGCGGCATTAATACGCTTGGTTCTGAAAGCTCGTCAGCATAAGGGTTAAGGTTTTCCATATATTCCATTGAGCCGATGCCTACAATTTCAATTGACCGAGCAAATTTATCCAAAATTCCCAAATCTTCAGCATAATGTGACATCACGTCCAAGAATGAACTTACCCCTTTTCCGGAACAAATGTAGTCGGTTATCACTGTTCTTTTGCCGGTTTTTTCGAAATTTTCAACAATAGTCTTAGGGTCAGCGGATACTCTCCGTAAATATTTTCGGTATGCGAGTTCTTCCTTTTCAGTAGGTGCCATTTGCGGTAAATGTCTTAAGCCGTAATGCCCGTTAGGATAATACCAATATTTTGAAAATGCCACGAAATTATAGTTATCTATTCCGTCTTTCATCCAAAGTGATGCGTTTAAAAACCACTTAGGGCTTCTGCCAAGACAAATTATTGGCCGGTCTTTATATTGTGAATATATTTTTACAACTTTGATAAATTCATCCATATCTTTTTCTGTGCGTAGCGGCATATAGTGATAATTTTGGTCATAAAGTTCTGCCGGATCTGCTATTTTATCTGTAAAAAATGACTCATAACGTTTTCTAAATCGTTGTTTGGTGTTGTCTGTCATCGTTTTATATTCGGCAAAATCAATATGAGGAACTGTACGATTTGGGTTGAACGTTTCTAAATAATGTTTTTTACCACTAAAAGATATTTGCGGATGATAATAAACATTTGATAATTCAGTTATTTGTTTAACTTCATTAGCAACCGTTTTTGGCTGTGTTTGTTGATTTGTTCTGTTGTTGTTATGTATAGCGTTGTTATAACTCTGTATTCTTGCAATTTGCATGGCTTTCCCCTTTATTTTATTGTTTTTTCTATTAAAACAGATAAAATAATAATTTGTTATTCCGACTTCAATTTTTGTAATATTTATTAATAATTTGTCAAAATTTTTAAATAGAATGTTTTAATATTAATATGGTAAATCCAATCAAAATAGTTAATAATGTAACTCAGGTTATGTCAAAGGGCGCAAATACAGTATCTGAGGTAGTTAGTGAAACATTGCCGGTTGCAACGGAAACCGTTGCGGATACTAGCGGGGAACTTCTACGTGTGTATCACGGGATAAAACCTACAAAGCTTTTTGAAAGTTTTAGTGATTTTAACAACAACTTTATGCAAAAGATTGAAAATTTTAAAGATGTTGTGCCGGAAACTCTTTATTCTGAAATTTTAGAAGCCGCAAAATCCGGTAATTTTTCGTTTTCAAAAATTCTTGAAAAATATTACTCAGGTCTTAGTGAATGTAAAACAGTAAAAGAAGCAATGGATATGTATCCTGAAATAAAAGTTTTTGATACTAATTTTGAAGCTGCTATTGCTAAGGATTTAAAATCTGTTATTCCTGCTGATTTATGTACAAAAGTTCAAAGTTGTGCAACTGGTGAGGAAAAAGTTAAACTTATGACTGAGTTTTTTGATAAACATTTAGGCAAATGTCTGTCAAAATGGGGCATTTATCCTGAAGTCAAACAAATTCAAAATGAGGTCATTCAAGAGGTAATCTCGGGTAAATATAACGGAATGAAAGTTCCGAAAGAATTTAGTTCGGTATTTACTTATAAAGAGCCGTTGCACTATAAATTTATGAGAGAACCTGACAGAGATAAGGCTATTTTAGATATTTTAAAAGACTTGTACGTGAACGGTGCATCTTTGACAAATTATGTCTTTAAAACTACAGACGGTCGTGAAATAAGGATACTGGGTTTGAAAAAATATGACCGCTTGAGTTCACCTGATTATGGCTTTATGTCATTTATTAAAAATTCAGAAGCTACAGCAGGAGAATTTGCTAAACTTGCAACTATGGATAAGTCTGAAATTAATTCGGCAATCTTCACACAAACGTGGAGAACAAGTCGTTTGAGGGCAGATTTGGGAAATGTCACTCAAAAAGGTAAAGATTGGAGTATTGTAAAGGCTGTATGGCAAAAAACAATGTTCCCTGAAACAACTTTTTATCCTACTGATAAATTGATTGATACATATCTGTTAAGCCTTTTTAAATCTGGGAAAAGAACTGCTGATGTTTCTAATCCGATTTTAAAATATCTTGATACAAAATATATTGATAAGAAAAAAGTAATGCTATTGAAGCACATGTATAAAGATAGCAGAACTCTTGAACAAGATGATTTTATACTAAAAAGTGATGCTTTTAAAGAATTTAAGGCACAGTTTGATATTGAAGGCATGACAAAATCTATTGAAGAAATTGAAGAACATTATAAAAACACGTTTTTTAAATATTTTTGGACAGATGATCGTAAAGCAAGATTTGCCAAAGCCTTAAATGAAAACAGAGAAATAGCAAAAGCAAATGTTGAGGTTTCGGATAAATTATTGACTGATGCAATGAATAATGTATTTGTGGAAGCTTAGTGATTTCGTCAAAATTTTTATTATCTGATTATTATTCTTCCAAAAATAAAAAGACTTCGATAAGAAGTCTTTTTATGGTGCCGATGGCCGGGGTCGAACCGGCACGAGGGTTGAACCTCACAAGATTTTGAGTCTAGCACGTCTACCAATTCCATCACATCGGCTTATTAAATTGTCATACATACATGATACTTCAAAAATATTTATTTTCAAGAACTTTTTTAGATTATAATTATAAACTCTGCTAGGATACGTGTCGGATACTAATTTTGTTTAAATATTTAATAAATTTAATATGAAAAAATTATTATATTTATTGTGTATTATTCTCTTAACCCTTCCTGCAAATGCAACAACTTTTACAGGCGGAGTGAGTAAAGTCGGTCATGAAAGCAGTAATCAAATAGTCGATTCAAAAACAAAACAAGGAATTGAATTTGCTAAAATTTCTATTCCTCAGAAGAATTTTAGAACTTACTCTGATGCAAACGGTAATTTTGAACTGCCTAAAATACAAATAAAACAGCCGACAATATTGAACGTAGAAAAAGAAGGATACAGACCGTTTTCGCTTACAATTAACAATAATGAAAGTCTTAGTAATCCTATGAAAATTGAAATTGCTAAAAGCGAGGCTGCTGATATTTCTCTTGATTCTGAGATATTACATTTGGGCGATGACAGTTATTCGTTAAATTCTGCCAATGCGTCAGATTTTAGGTTTAAATCAATCGGTCCTTACTATTCAAAAGATTTCATAATGACTGAAAATGCAAAGAAAAGTACTAATTATCTTGTCATAGGTTCTGTTGTCGGATTAGATACAAAACTTGCAAAATCAATGGGGCAAAATAGGATACGTTCGGCTTTTTCATCTCCTGCAGAAATTTATTTTAACGGCAGAATGATAGGTCAATTGCAGGTTAATGGTGACGGACAAAGGATTAAAATTCCAAATTCCTTGATTATACCTGACAGCCGTAATCAAATTACCATAAAAACCGGTCAGAATTTAATGCCAAGTGACCATATAGATTATGATGATATAGAAATTATGAATTTGTCGATATTAAGCGAATAAAAAAAGAGATAGCAACGGTGCTATCTCTTTTTGGTCAAATTTTACAGTCTATCTTTTCAAGAAATCAGGAATTTCAATGTTTGTGAAATTATTACTTGATGAAGATAAAACCGGTTTAGGTTGGTTATTGAATGCACCTGAGAAGAAGTCAACCGCATTCAATTGTTTTGAACCGTCAACGGATGAAGAAGATCCGAATGTAGAAACAGGTGAATTATTTTTTAATTCAAAACCTGTTGCAATAACGGTAATTTGAATTTCTCCCTGAATGTTTTCGTTAACGGCTGTACCAATAATAACTGTTGCATCATCAAGAACCGCATCATGAATAATTGATGCCGCATCACTAATTTCGTGGATACCCATATCAGGTCCGCCTGTGATATTAACGATAACACCTGATGCTCCATTGATAGAAGATTCAAGTAATTGAGAGTTAATTGCTTGTTGAGCTGCTTTTACTGCTCTGCCTTCACCTTGAGCTCTACCTATACCCATAAGTGCTGAACCTGATGATTGCATTACGGTTTTAACGTCAGCAAAGTCTACGTTAATAATACCCGGAACCGTAATGATATCAGAAATACCTTGAACACCTCTTAGTAATACTTCATCGACTATGATGAAAGATTCCTGAAGTGATACTTGTCTGTCAACAACTTGAAGTAATTTATCGTTTGGTACAACAATAACAGCATCAACAGATTCTTTTAATTTCTCAAGACCTGCATTAGCTTGGTTTTGTCTTTTCTTCCCTTCCCAAGTGAAAGGTTTTGTAACAACGGCAATTGTTAAAATTCCAAGTTGTTTAGCTAATTTAGCAACAACAGGAGCTGCCCCTGTACCTGTACCGCCGCCCATGCCGGCAGTAATAAATACCATATCAGCGCCTTCCAAAGCTTGAGTGATTTCTTGTTGAGCTTCTTCCGCAGCCTTTTCTCCTACTGACGGATCTCCGCCTGCACCAAGACCTTGAGTTGAAGATGAACCCAACTGTATTCTATGGTTTGTTTTTCCGTTTACTAAAACTTGTAAGTCCGTATTCATTAACCAAAATTCAACACCTGATAATCCTGAAGATATCATTCGGTTAACAGCATTACCGCCGCCGCCGCCGACACCGATTACCTTTATGTTTGTAGGGTTAGCACCCAATCTTGAAGTTTGATCATTTGATGGTTCATCTTTTCTTGCAAAGATATCTGAAACGATATTTTCCACGTTATTTACCTCTTATAATTTATTACATTTCCTAAAACATATATACAATATAGTATTTTAAATAGAAAAAAAGTACAATAATTTTCAAAAAATTATGAACAAAATTTAATATTAGGTTACATTTTAGCAGGAGAAATTCCCCACTTTAATTTATTCCTTAATACAGAGTAAAAATCATTTTGATTTAGAAGCGCCAAAGCCGCCATATTTTCTGATTTTTTAATTACCAAATCTTGTTGAGGTACAAAAACAATTTGACCGTCTGCTGATACATTATATTTGCTTTGTTTTGAATTTAGTAATTTTATCTCGTCATTTGAAGATACAACGATTGGTCTTGCTGAAAAAGTATGCGGACAAATCGGAACTATTGTTATTGCTTCGATTTGCGGAGTTAAAACAGGTCCGCCTGCCGCCATTCCGTAAGCCGTTGAACCGGTAGGAGTTGATACTATTATACCGTCTGCCAAATATTCACATACAAATTTACCGTTGATTTCCAGCGAAAAACGTGATGTTCTGGAACATTCTTCACCTTTTACCACGAAGTCATTTAGAGCAGTATAGCCTTGAGCTGTCAACATCATTCGGTCTTCAATTTTATAATTTCCGGATAAAATTTGCTCAACAGATGTTTCAATGTTATCAGTCGTGGTTTGAGAAAGAAATCCTAATCTGCCGCGATTAATCCCAAAAATCGGAATTTTGTATTGCGCAAAAAATCTTGCAGCTTTTAATATTGTGCCATCTCCGCCGATTACAAACACAAAATCAATATCTGATTTCATGTTATCAATATCAAAAATTTCATAATTAACCGTATTTTTATCAAGAATATTTTTCAACCGTTCTTTAATTTCGGCAGAATTTTCTATTGTTTTATTGTAACAAATCCCGTAATTTTTCATATATTCAGTTTATATCAAATATGAAAAAATGTGCAATAATGTGTTTATGGCAGAAAAACATTTTGTGTATATTCTACAAACCGAAAGAGGAACCCTGTATTGCGGCTATACAGACGATGTGGAAAGACGTTTTAATGCTCACAAAACAGGGCATGGCGCAAAATATACCAAAGCAAATAAGCCTGTAAAATTACTTTGGCAAAAGTCTTTTGACACAAAATCCGAAGCTCTGAAAGAAGAATATCGAATAAAACATAAATTAACAAGACAGCAAAAGTTTGAGCTTATTCAGTCTGATTAGTTGTTGTATCTGAATTTCAGTTTTCGTCTGACGAGCTTTGAGTTGTTTCATCTTCCTGAACAAGATTTGATTTAGAACTGTCACCTGATTTATCATACAGTTTATCAAGTTTTTTATCAATTTTTTCTATGTCTTTTTTCTGCTTTTCTATTTTCTTCTCTGCTTTTTTTACATCTTTGTTATATTGATCTATCAGATATTTTTTATAAGCGGCTTGAAGTTGAGCATATTCAGTTGAGCCTGTAAGAGAGCGCAACTTTTTGTAATCACGATATTCTTCTTTGTAATCGTCCTTTAAACCTCTGACAGAAAACTTATATTCATCTTCATATTGATTAACCAGTTGTTCATACTGTTTTTTATATGCTTTTTTTATTACTTTTGTTTCTTTTTTTAGGGATTTTTCTTCCTGTTGCGCGGTTGTGTAATCCCCGACCCCGTCTTGTATAACTTTAAAGCCATTGATACTCACGGCGGGTTTTAAATTTTTATCAAATGAAACAATCCTTGATTGATTTCCTTGCCAATCAACACTCCAAGTTCCTAAAAATACCGGTTTTTCTCCCGTATAGGCATATCCTTGAACGATAATTCTGTCGGGATTTGATAGATCAAAACCAAGCGGCGTTATATCCCAGCGAACATTATCAAGATTAATTTCCATGTATTCATCCCAAAAATATACGATTGCATCACGAACTTCCGACAATTCATAGCTTACTTTATTTTTAAAATCATATACAAAAGGTACTGTTTGCCAAATTCCGTCTTCGCTGCTGCCGATTTTTTGTTTCACAAGTAACTTACTACCGTCAGATGAAAAATCAATAGGTGTCAATGTTCTAAATGCGGCATAATTATCAATGGCTTTATCGGTTGATAAAATCGGCTCAGGTAATTTTTGAGCGGTATTTGCTTTTAATATGTTATTTAAGGTTGTGTCACCCTCCGTATTTAACGGAATTACAAATAAATCGCTTGCGACAGATACACTATCCGAGTAATAGTATATTGCCGGATAAACCATTATGGAATAATCAGGTGACACAATTCCTTGTGCATTGATTTGTTTTTGAGCATATAACCGTTTGCCAAGTGATAATTCAACACTACCCGGCGGATCATTGTATTTTGCAATCCTATATAAAGGTTTTGGTACATATTTAAAGTCAGATGGTGTTTTAATTTTTGGAATGTCCGGTTGAAAATTCGATTTATCTTTATATTCAGACAATGCCTCATATTCTTCTACGGTCATGTATCCAGACGGGTAGATATTCAAAATCTTACCTTCAAGTTTATCTTTTTCGTCATCCTTTAATACATTATACTGATATTTAAGTTCTCTTGAACGGTAATCGTCTTTTTTGAATATAGATGCGCTTGCAGGTTCTATTTTTAAACAAAATAATGAAATAATAAGGATAGATAGAAGGCGTTTGTTCATAGTGCTTACATCCTAAACCAGTCCGTCTTTCATCGCGGTTGCAACCGCCTTAGAACGAGTTTTTACATATAATTTTTGTAAAATGTTATGAACGTGGGTTTTTGTAGTAGCAATGGTAATAACTAATTTTTTTGAAATTTGTGGGTTTTTTAAACCTTCAACCAGCAGAGCCAAAACTTCCATTTCTCGCTCAGTTAATCCGTATAAGTTTTTGCCTTTTTGATAATTGATTCCGCCTGATTTACTGTCAGGTTGGCTGTTTTTTCGAATATTTGAAAGTACTACTCTTGCAATTGCAGGATCAAGCCAGCCTACCCCTTCACTTACTGCTTTTATTGCGGAAATTGTTTGCTCAGATGTTGCACCTTTTGTTATATAACCGTCTGCACCTGCAGCAAATGAATCCAGAATATCATCTTCGTTATCTCTTGATGTATTCATCAGAACCTTTATTTCAGGCATAGAATTTTTAATTTTTCGTGTTGCTTCAATACCGTCAATTGTCGGTAGTCCTATATCCATTATTACCAAATCAGGTTTTAACTGAAGCGCTTGTTCAACACCTTCCAAGCCATCCGATGCTGTTCCTAAAACTTCGATATCCTCGCTGTTAGAAAGCGCAAAGGATAACCCCATTCTGGTCATATCGTGATCTTCAATTATTGTAACTTTTATATTCTTGGACATTATAAACCACCTTATACTCTTGATTTTGCAACTACATTTGTCAATAAAAATGAAAATTCGCTGCCCTTGTTTACTTTACTTTCTACCCAAATTTTCCCGCCGTGAGCTTCAATAATCTGACGGGATAAATACAAGCCCAAACCTGTACCAGTTGAGCGTTTTTTACTCGTCCCTTGTGAAAATCTCTTGAATAGATGCGGCATATCTTCTTTTGGTATTCCGTTGCCGTTATCCGCTACAGAAAAGATTAAATCTCCGTTTTGAGCTTTTACAAATATATCTATTGTTCCGCCTTTATTTGTATAGTTTAGTGCATTCCCGCACAAGTTTGTAATTACACGTTTAATTTCCGCTCTGTCAGCATCTATTAAAAGTTCATCATCTATGTCACAGTGCAGATTGAATGTTATATTTTTATTCTTTGAAAGAGGTTCAAGCTCGTCATAACATTGAGTGACTAAATCTTTAATATTAAATACTGTTTTGCACAAATTGAGTTTACCGCTTTCAAATCTGTACACTTCCAAAAGTGCATTAACAAGACCTAACAAATCTTCATTACTTTGCAACATGGTTGACAATAAAACCTTTTGTTGTTCGTTTAATTCACCTAAAGACCCGTCAAGGAAAAATTTAAGTGCCTGAATAGCAGCAAGAAGCGGAGTTCTCAGATCATGTGTTAATGTCGCAATAAAGTCATCACGTAAGCGTTCTGTTTCTTTTTGTACGCTGCAATTTCTAATTACTCCGACAAATTTTTCGCTGTCTGAATATTCATTTGTCAATGATGCAAAATTTATTTCAACAGGAGTGTATTCTTCGTTTATTGCATTTCTGATATATAAATCCCTTAGCAGAAATTCTGAATTGTCACAAGACAGCCCTAAAATTGTATTTTTTATTGAAGATTTATTTTGCTTGTTTAATTTTGGGTTATCTGTATAGGCAATCTCTTGAATTTTCATTTTTTTGATTGTTTCAGAACTCAATCCAATCATGTTTTCGCAAGCCGGATTTACCTGTTCAATATTACCCTTTGCATCAATAATAATTATACCGTCAGCACAATAATTTATTATTCCTGAGAGTTTTTTATTTGCCAATGTAAGTTCTTTTGTTCGTTCGGCAACCATATCCTCCAATTTTTGTGAATATTCCGTTAATTGAGCTTTGGCAGCTTCAAGTTCGGCAATCTTTTCTCTTAAATTTGCAAGAAGGTGGCTTCTTTCTATTCCGTTTTTGATATTCATGATTAAATCATCGTTATCCCACGGCTTTTCTATATATTTGTACACACCTATTTCATTTATTGTTTTTATTGCATTTTCTTTATCAGCATAAGCTGTTAAAAGAATCATGCTGGTTTCGGGGTATAAAGATTTTGCTTCGCGAAGAAACTCCAGACCGTTCATTTCAGGCATTAAAAAGTCTGAAATAATTAAATCCGGAGATTCTTTTTTTAAGTATTCAACGGCTTCAAGCGGGTTATTATAGACAACAACATCTTTAAAGCCCTCAACTTTCATAAGCGTAGTGAATGTCGAAGTCAACAATTTGTCATCATCAACGTATAAAATCTTCCCTAAATTCATAATAATATGATAAAGTATTTTATAAAATTAAACAAATTGTTTACAAATGCGCAATATTCCGACAAAATTAATATTTTGCAGGAGTATATTTTCTTTCGCCTAATTCTTTATCAATTAAGAAAAGAGCTGATTTTTCCTGCCCGAAAGCCTTCATTTTAGATATGATTTTTGATACTGTGTCTTCTTCTTCGATTTGTTCTTTTAAGTACCAATCTATAAAGTTTCTAGTTGCCAAATCGCATTCGCTGTCTGTCATGTTTGCAACCGAGTCTATTGCACTTGTTATTGAGCGTTCGTGCTCGTAAATTTGTTCAAAAACCTCAATTGGGGTATTCATCTCAAATGTTGGCATAGATATTTGGGATAAATAAACTTGCGATTTTCTGCCAAGTATGTATTCAAAAAGTATCATTCCGTGATCGAGTTCTTCTTTTGATTGTACTTTTGTCCAGTTTGAAAAGCCGTATAGACCAATTTCAGAAAAATAAGCCGACATTGACAGATATAAATAAGCGGAATAAAATTCCTTGTTAATTTGTTCGTTAAGAATATCCCTAATTTTATCACTAATCATTATAACTCCTTTCTTAGTAAATTTATTTAATTTCCGGATTCTCCCAAAGCTCATGGATATTACAAAATTCACGAGCGATTTTTATTTTATCGTTATTGTCAATTTTCATGACAGGATCTTCTGTTGGGTATAAATACATTCGTTGGACGAAATTTTTATCCTCAGAAATTGTTTCAATAAACTGGATATAATGTTCTTTTTCCATAGGATGAGGTTGAGCTCCGACCCGAACTTCCGATGTATTATTCCCTTTATCAATAAAAACGGGGACATGTTTTTCATTTGAAGCGTTGTCGTTTGTTTTTCCGTCAAGATGCTGCATTGGTTCATTGCAACAAACAAGTTCTCCGACTCCGGATAGTACGACTTCAACAAGATTACCGCATATTTTGCACTTATATAACTCAAGGCGTTCAGTCATAATTTTCTCCTTTCAAAAGTAGGATAATAAATAATAACTTCACAACATCCGAAGACAGTCTGATTTGTAATTTGAGCCGAATGACTAGACAATTTATTTTTGACATGTTAATATAAATTTTAAGCCGTGCTCCACGGGGTGTTGCAAACTCTCGACCCGAAGCAAACGCGGGGTGCAGAGCCTGTTGTGAGGGCTTTACGGATAAATTGAAAGTTAATATACATCGTAGATAGCAAGGGTTAAGATGGCGTAAACCTTCGAACCGTGTCAGGGGGGAAACCCAGCAGCACTAAGATTGACTTTGCGGGTGTCTTAATTCTTGAAGTAGAGACTATTAGCGGACGGTTTGTTTGTAAATTTCGATAGACAGTGGCACGGCTTTTTTTTATTAGAACAAAATTGTTTGCGGATAGACGTCTTCTATATAATTTGCCCAATCTTTGACAGGATAAAATCCTATTGCAAATTCTGCTATATTCTCTCCTAATTGCTGTGCGCCCGCTACGTCTATAGGCGGTCCTGCAGGTGTTGTTCTTGCAGGATTTTGAGGGTTCGAAATCTTACCTGTACTTCTCAATAAGGTAATCATAAGGCTTTCTTTGTAAACTTCATATTCAGTTAAGCCTTTTGTGATTATCCCAAACCCGTTTGTCCAGCAAAATCTTTGCATTGGTGCAAAGTTAGTTTTAACTTCTTTCCCTTTTTCTTTCGGTAAATTTTCTCTCATATCATAGTCAGGGTTAAATTTACGACTTATTAAAAGGTTCATATCTTCAGAAAAAACTTCTTTTACTTTTTTACCCGTGTTAAATCTTACTTGCCACAGTCTGTTTGACAAAAGGTTTAACCATTTTATATGGAATTGTAACAATTTCGATTTTTTATTAAGAAATACATCAACGGTAAAAAATGAAGTACTGATTTTTAAATGAGCTTGCAACGGTCCGTCAGATACGACTTTTGCTGATTTAATCCGTGCAACTTCATATTCATCATCTTTGACCGGTGAAAAATTGTACGTATCACCGCAATCCTTGCATCTGATAAATTCTATAAAATTATTGTAAACTTTATCTCGGTCATAAAGATTAATTTGTCCGTCATTTATTTCCAGTCTTATATTTGAGTTGTAAATATTTGATGAATCTACAACCAAATCCGAATCGTTATCCGACGGTGCATTAAATTCTTTTAACAATGTGTAAATTGTTGTGTAATCTTCTGTAACCGGAATTTTATCAACATCATATAATATACGTGAAGGAAATCCCGAACGTCTTGCTAAAATTTGTGCGCCGTTATCAGGTACGGTTTTCTCAACTTTTAAGAGTTTATATTTGTCAGGATATTTAAATGTCATAGACAAATCTTCATCAAGTTCCGAGCGAAATTCTTCATATATCGTATCCGCAATTTGTATAATTTTATTATACCTTGTTATATTTTCTTCATGCACCGCATCAACAGAACATCCGCAAATACTGTCATGCGCCTGGTTTTGCAGTAATAATTTGTATGCGTATTCAATAACACTATCATAGGTTGAACCCGCATTGTACTGCAATTTATTTGCTATATCCAGTTTGTAAGACGCTATTGTGTTTAAGCGTTTTAGTTTTAATCTTGAAGAATATGAACCTTGTAAAATAAATGTATTTGAGTTATCTCGTAACTCCTCATTATATTTTGTTTTGAATTTAACTTTTTCAAAGTAATCAAATAACGAGCCTAAACGGATTTCATAGTCTTCCAAAAGATTATTTATTTCTTCAATTTGGCAAACAATATCAGGTTGAACATCCAAATGATCCGCCCCAATCGGTAATAATAATGTATTACCGGATTTTTCGGCAATTTTATCCAGATTATTTTTCAGAAATTCAGCTTTTTCCTCGATTGATTTATCTGAGGAAAATATATCCATAAAGTAACCGCGAACTAAATTTACCGTATTAACGCCGTTAAAAATAAATTCAGCCGGTAAATCTCCGCAACCGCGCCACACAACAGCTTTATCTATTCCATATTCTTTTAGTATCGGCGGAATATTTTTACTATGACCA
Source organism: Candidatus Gastranaerophilaceae bacterium (assembly GCA_051874955.1). Classification (GTDB taxonomy): domain Bacteria; phylum Cyanobacteriota; class Vampirovibrionia; order Gastranaerophilales; family Gastranaerophilaceae; genus Zag111. The sequence continues at coordinate 9,948 of JBJEGJ010000020.1, read as the reverse complement.
AAAGTGTCGGCAAGATATGCTACAAAGTCCTCGCACCCAAAATCTCTTGCGATTTTTAATCCGATTTCAAGGTTTTTTCTAAAACAAATACCGTCGGTTAAAAATTCATCAACTAAGCAATAAAATGGACCTATAAAAAGTTTTTTTGCCGCAATTAAGTACCTGACAAGACTTTCTTTTTCCGGTCTGATTTCCAAATAGTCAAGTAGTGCCGCAACCTGTCCGTCAAGATAAAAGCAAGGAATAGTGTTAAGTTCAAGCAGTTCAAGAATATTATCAAGAACTCTCACTAATCTAAGTCTGAAAACTTCATAGGGTTGATACCACTCTCTATCCCAATGTGTATGCAAATATGCGATAACTTCTTTTTTTGTTTTATTTTTAGCCATGAAATTATATTAGCATTTATTTTTGTTTATGGCTAATTGTTAAGATTATCCGATTGAGGAATGTTAAATTTGATGAAATTAATTAACTTATTTACAAAAAGAAGTTGAGGTGTTTATGAGTAAAATATCTGCTATTGTTGTGGTTTTGATGTTAATATTGTCATCAAATCTTGCGTATTCAAAAACAGTAACCGTTACAAAAAATGTAAATCCGTACGGATATAATAATTTGTATCAAAATCAAGTTTATTCAGCAGATTTAAACCGAATTGAAGATTTTTTGTTTGGCAGAACTTTCACGAATAATTCTACATTAGTAAGGTTAAACCGTATTGAACAAAAACTGTATTCAAGAAATTATTCGTCAAAATCTTTAGCGGAAAGAATGAATTATATCCTGTCAAATTACAGAAACGACCAAAGTGCATATTACAGTAATTATCTGTCTGATTATTACGATACATCAACCCCGATAAACAGAATACGAAATCGTTTAATCGGGACTCCTACGGGTTTTACTCCGCCGATTTACAATTATAATTATGGAAATTTAAACGGAATAAACAGAAGTTTTTCTTCAAACAGAGGTTATGCCTATAATAACTCAATCCCGATGAGTACAGGAGCAGGTATTCATATATTGCCTTAATGTAAAAAATTTATAAAGGATTTAAAAACTTCTCTTGTTAATGGTAATATGTATATTGTAGTTAATTAAAGGGAGAAGTACAATATGTGCGGTATTGTAGGTTATACAGGGAAACGCCCTGTTGTTGATATATTATTAGACGGATTGGAACAACTTGAATACAGGGGATATGATTCTTCAGGTGTTGCTTTAAAATGTTCCGAATCTATTAAAGTTTACAAGGCTGAAGGTAAGTTGAAAAATTTGCGCGAGGAATTAGCTCCGCATGCTTATGAATTAACAAAATCAACTTCCGGTATCGGTCATATTCGCTGGGCAACTCATGGTTCTCCGACCGTTGTAAATGCCCATCCGCATACTTGTAATTGCGGTAACTTGGTCATAGTTCATAATGGAATTATAGAAAATTACAAAGAATTAAGAACCGAATTGGAAGCAAAGGGATGTAAATTTAAATCTCAAACCGATACTGAAACTGTAGCACATCTTGTAGCTTCAATATACGGAGAAGTGCATAACTTAACAAAAGCTGTTCAATTGGCGACAAAAAAGCTAGAGGGTGCTTATGCTCTTTGTATTATGCACAATGATGAACCGGGTGTAATCGTTGCAACAAAAAGAAATGCACCTTTGATAATCGGGGTTGGTGAAAATGAGTTTTATATTGCATCTGATGTACCTGCATTCATAAAACACACTAAAAAAGCAATATATTTAAATGATAATCAGGTAGCTACGGTTACTCCGGATACTATTAAACTTGAGGATGAAAACGGAATGATAATTGTTCCGAAAGTTGAACAACTCCCGTGGGAGCCTGTTGCTTTAAGTAAAATGGGATATAAGCATTTTATGCTTAAAGAAATCCATGAGCAGCCTGATGTTATAAGAAATATTTTGGTTGGTAAACTTCACACATCAGATTCTCCAATTGTTTTGGATGAAGTTAAATTAACAAAACAGACTCTAAAAGATTTGAACAGAATACAGATTATAGCTTGCGGAACATCTTTGCATGCCGCTATGGTCGGCAAATATATTATTGAGGGATTTTGCGGAATTCCGGTTGATGTCGAGGCATCAAGTGAATATATTTACAGAAAAACGGTAACAGATGCTCATACTCTTGTTATCGGCGTTTCTCAATCAGGTGAAACCGCAGATACTTTAACAGCAATTAAACAATCTAAATCAAGAGGTTCTCATATCTTGATTATTACTAACAGACCTGATAGCGCAATGGCAAGAGAGGCAGACAGCTTAGTGCCTGTAAGTGCAGGGATTGAAGTTTCGGTTGCTGCTACAAAATCCTATGTTGCTCAGTTAACCTCTTTTTATCTGTTAGCTTTGTATATGGCTGAAGTTAAAGGTACTATGGAGCAAGCTGAATTAACCGCTTTAAAAGCCGAGATGCTGATTTTGCCTCAAAAAATTGAGCAGATTTTATCTCATAAAGAGGAAATTCAAAGATGTGCAAGAAAATACTCTAATACAAGAGATTTTATTTACATTGCAAGAGGTATAAATTATCCGACGGCGTTGGAAGGCGCATTGAAGCTGAAAGAGATAAGTTATATCAATGCAACAGGTTATCCAGCCGGAGAATTAAAACATGGGCCTATTGCAATGCTTGATGAAACAATGCCTGTTCTTTCTATTTTGATGAAGGGTTCAGTATATGAAAAACTTTTGTCAAACAGCGAAGAAGCAAAGGCAAGAAATGCAAGGATGGTTGCTTTGACAAATTCAACAGATCCAAAATTGGATGATTTATTTGATTTTATCATAAGAGTTCCTGAGGTGAATGAACTGCTTTCGCCGATAATTGCTGTTATACCGTTGCAATTAATTGCATACTATATTGCTGAATTTTTAGGAAAAGACGTCGATCAGCCTAGAAACTTAGCAAAATCAGTAACGGTTGAATAGAGGTTAAGATGATAACTACGGATATTGCTTGGGTAGATACAGATAAATCTTTAATAGAACAGTATTTAACAGATAAATATGGTGATATTATTCGCTGGGCAATAGTAGATACGGACAATAATAAGTATAAAGTTACGGTTTCATACATAAAATAACAGGATAGATAATAAAATCTATCCTGTTTATAATGTATATCTTAAAATTATACTTCCGTATCAAGAACGATGTTTTTTGATTGGCTTTCTAAAATTGCCGCATCTGTATATTTTTGGTCGATTTTACCTGCATTGTAGCTGTGTTTTGCTTGTAAATTCATAAGCCATGCAAGTCCTGCTATTCCTAAACCGATAACACCTGCTTTTGTCGGATTTTTAAGGATTTTATTTAATATGCCGGTTCCAAATCCGCCTTTAAATACTTTATCCGCAAGGAATTTTCCTACTTGTCCGATGCCTTCACCAAGAACTTTAACCGCATTAACAATCGGTTTTGGTTTCATAATTGCTGCTGCAGTTGCTGCTGTTGTTACAGCGGCTACAGGCAATTCATATTTTAAATCATTTTTTATATGTTCCTTAGCACAATTAAATCTGTTGTTCAAAGAACCTTTGTTACTCATTGAATTTGCTGCGTTTACTGTTGACACTACCATGTTTACCACCTTTCGTCACACTAAAATTTTTACCTACTCTTTTATAAAGTTTATTTTTAGGTGAAAATTGCCAGTTATACTTGATATTTTTATTTTTTCTTATTATATATGCGTTTTAAGGTTTACAAAACTTAATAATCATTAATTTCTATAGCATTAACAGGACAATTTATAGCAGCATCAATACATAAATCTTCTGTTTGATCGATTTTATCCGAGTTAACTATTGCCTTTAAATCTCTGATGTCAAATACTTCGGGATTTATAACGGCGCAAGCTCCGCAACCGACGCATTTATCCAAAACACTTACTAGCATAAAACTCCTCCACTTTGTATTATTGTGGAGGAGTTTATAATATATTAAATCCGATGATTAGTTAATTATTATATTAAATTTCTAGTCATCATGGGAAATAACATGAGCGCCGTTATTTTCAACAGACATTGTTTTGATTTGGCATTTGATATTTTGGTCTGCCCATGTTTCTCTAACTATATTTTTTATCTTATCCAGATTATTTTTTTCTGAAATTATTAAAATAGAAGACCCGGCACCTGATAATACACAGCCCAAAACATTATCAAAATGTTTCAAATTCTCAATTATTTTGTCTAATCCCGGCACCAATTTCATTCTGTAGGGTTGATGAATTTTATCTTTTAGTGCAAGTTTCATAAGTTCAGAATCTTTTGTGTGAACGGCTTGAATAAACATTCCCAACCTTTGAGCGTTGAAAACAGCATCTTTTCTCGGAATTTCCGTCGGTAAAACAGAACGGGAAATTTCTGTGGAAAGTTCAAAATCAGGAACACATACCGTTATTGCCCAATCTGACGGCCAATCAAGTTTTCTGTATACAACACTTCCGTCATCTTCTTGAGATGTAATAACAAGCCCACCAACAATTGCAGGCGTAATGTTATCAGGATGACCCTCAATTTCGCAGGCAATAGAAAGTAATGCAGCTTCATCAGCAGGTCTGCCCAGTAATTCATTTGCCGCAATCAAAGCTCCGACGATAACCGCAGAACTTGAACCTAAACCTCTGGCAACCGGAATGTTTGTTGCAATATTTATTTTTAACTCGCTTGGCGTTTGTCCGATAGAATTGTAAAGTAATTCAACAGCTTTATATGCAATATTATTTTCGTCCAACGGAATATGATCAAGTGATAATTGGTCAATTGAATCGTTATCGGCGAATACATTTATTTCTACACCTGTACCCGGAAGTACGGTTTCTTCAATCGTTATGGTGTTATATAATGGTAAAGCTAACCCCATACAGTCAAAACCGGGACCTAAATTGGCTGATGTAGCCGGTACTTTTACACTTACCTTCATAATCTTAATCTACCTTTCCTAATTTATTATATCAAAAACAAGTGTAAATATGACAAATATCAATCATATTAAAAACTTGCCCTTATGTTATAGCAGGTGTAAAATAAGACTATGAGCGAATTTCATCCATATATTACTCAAGACGGTTCAGTAGGGCTTTATAGTGAAAGCTATAATGATATATATCACAGCGCAACTGGAGCTTTAACAGAGGCTTACGAAAAGTTTGTATATCCTATAAATTTTGAAAATTTACTTCACAAAGAAGAAATTAAACTCTTGGATATTTGTTACGGTATCGGTTACAATTCAAAAAGTTTTTTAAATTATATTTTTGAAAATTATTTTTCAAAAAAAACTTCTCTTACAAAAAACAATATCGTTCAGATACATACCAATAAAACTTCAAGCAAAAATCATCCTAATGATACCGATACGATACATACCGATAATATTTTTCCTAAAATTTATATAAAAGCTGTAGATAATGACAAATTATTAACCTATTTATCACCATTTATAAAAACCGGAGTAAAAGTAAAAAAAAATATTGACTATGATTTTGAATACAATAAAATTTTAAAGTACTTGAAAGTTGAATCTCCGGTAAAAATGCCCAAAATAAATAAATTGATAAATTTTTTGATTTTTGAAAAAATTGCAGAAAAATGCGATGATTTCTATACTAATTCTGAGGTCGCATCAATTATCAATAATAAGCAATATAAGGCTTATTTAGACGGGCAATTGTGTTCATTGTATAAAATTTCTCAAAAAAATCTATCTAATGCGCCTAATAAGCCTCTAATTATGCCTTATTTACATAATATATATTATAAGTATATTTCTAATCGTAATAAAAGACTATTAAAAGGCTCTAAATTAGCGGATATTGATTTTACTCTTGAAATTGATGATGCAAGACAGGTTATTCAAAAAGATAATAATTTATATGATTTAATTTTTCTGGACGCATTTTCACCTGCAAAATGTCCTTGCTTGTGGTCGTACGAATTTTTCTGCCAATTATATTCACACCTGGATGTTGACGGAATGCTTATGACCTATTCTAAATCTGCTGCTGTTCGTGGTGCAATGCTTGAGGCAGGTTTTAAAATCGGGAATATCATGAGCAATGACAACAAGGTAATTGGAACTATTGCAGCAAAAAATTTAGCATTGATAAAACATGACCTCTCAGAATTTGATTTAGGACTGATAAAAACACGCGCAGGTATATTTTATCGTGATAAAAATTTAACAGGGCTTAATGAGGCTCTTACGAGCTGTAGAAATCTTGAGGTGAAAATTTCCGACAGAATTTCAAGTTCTCGTTATATGAAAGAAAAAGGAGTTTTTCATGGATAAAGAATATGATGTTGTCATAGTCGGCGGAGGAACATCAGGCTGCGCGGCAGCGTATACTGCGGGTAAACTCGGATTAAAAACGCTGATAGTTGAACAAGGAGGTTGTTTGGGAGGTGCAATGACCTCAGGTTTGGTTGTTCCTGTTATGTTTACGGGTGATAAGTTAATCAATACCGATTTTTATAAAACTCTAATATCAGAAATGGAAAAAATCAATGCACAAGTAACTTATAACGGGAATTCCGGCTGGTTTAATCCTGAATTATTGAAAATAATTCTTGATAAAATGATGTCAGATGCAAATGTCGATATTATTTTTAATGTAAATATTAATAATATCATAACAGATAATAAAAAAATAAAATCTATAGAAATAGGTAAAATATTATCACCATATAACGAGAAGATATATACTAATAATATTCAATATCAAGAAGATGAGTTATTGGTATGTATCGCTGCGAAATACTATATAGACGCGACAGGTGATGGAAATTTTTCAAAAAAAATTAATTGCGAAATTTTAAATGACAATTCGGAATTTCAGCCGATGAGTTTACGGTTTATTATGAGTGGGGTTGATGTTGAAAAATTTGCAAATTGGATATATGAATTTGACAAGGATAGGGAAGTTACAACTACCTTAAAAACCAATAAATACACCTATTTTTCAACTGCATATACTTGGGATACCAATAAGCATTGGGCTTTAGAGCCAATATTCAAAAAGGCGATAACCGATAATGTACTAAACGAGCGGGATTGTAACTATTTCCAGATATTTTCGGTTGCCGGAACGCCTGATGCTGTTGCTTTTAACTGTCCAAGAGTTGTTGGAAACCTTAATCCTTGTGATGTTTTTGACAGAACTAAGGCTTTATTGTCAGCAAGAGCAAGCATTTTAAGACTTTCTGATTTTTGTATCAAATACTTACCGGGCTTTGAAGATGCGTATGTCGTAAATATTTCAGACGATTTAGGGGTAAGAGTTTCCAATAGAATTAAGGGTAAATACGTATATACAATTGAGGATTTAAAGACAGGAAAGACTTTTGAACATCCTGTACTTATATCAACTTATCCTGTTGATGTTCATTCAAAGGATAAAAACGCCTCAAATTTGATAAAAACAGGAGAATACCAGCTACCGATAGAAGCTCTCATGTCAGCCGATTATGATAATTTATTTGTGGTTGGCAGATGTTTGAGTGCCGATTATATGGCTCAGGGCGCTTTAAGAGTTCAGGCAAACTGTTTTTCTATGGGTGAGGGTGTTGCAAAATATATATTTAACAATGTTTGACCAATTTTGAACATAAGATATTCATCGCGTCAAGAATTGGGTCAATTGTAGGAGAATACGGCGGGGAATATGTAAAATCGCTGTTTTTGTATTGTTTTACAGTCAAATGTCCGACAAGTGCGCTTGCAAGAGAGTTTATTCTTTTATCAGCACCGATTGAACCGATTGCTTGTCCGCCGAGCAACAATCCGGTAACCTTATCTGCAACGACCTTTAGGGTTATCTCTCCGGCTTCCGGCATATAAGAAACCATATCAGCTTTTGATACAACTGCTGTAATTGGGGTATAGCCAAACGATATTGCTTCTTTTTCGGTAAATCCTGTCATTGACATTGTAGTATTAAGGCATCTTGAAACTGCAGAACCTAAAACTCCCTCAAAAACGGTATAAATTCCTGCCGCATTCATTGCTGCGCATCTGCCCTCTTTGTTGGCTGTTGAACCAAGCGGAACCCAAACCGAGTGACCGTTAATTAAATGAGGTTCTTCACAACAATCCCCGCAAGCATAGATATTTGCGACAGACGTTTGCATAAGTTTGTTTACTTTGATTGCTTTTGAATTGCCGATTTCAATTCCCGCATCTTTGGCAATTTCACTATTGGGTACTATTCCGGCACTTAAAATTACCATATCTGTTTTAAACTCTTTCCCTGAGTTTGTTTTAACGATTTCAACTTCATCTGAAGTCCCTATAAATTCAGCAACAGTTTCGCCTGTATAAAACCTGAATTTCCGCTCCGGAATTGCCTCCAGCCGGTTTCTGATTAATTCTGACATATCTTCGTCAAATGCGGACATTATGCGATTATTCTTTTCGATAATATCGACTTTAAGCCCGTTTTTTACAAAGGCTTCAAGCAGTTCCAATCCTATAAACCCACTGCCGATTATGACAACGTGTTTAGATGTGAGCATTTTTTCTCGAATTTTTATCCCGTCTTCAATTTTTCTCAGGGTGAAAATGTTTTTAAAGTCATTTATCCCTTTTATGTTTGGAATAAAAGGTCTGGCGCCTGTTGCGATAATCAGTTTATCGTAATTTACAAGCCGAGTTCCGGCTTTTCCGACTGCAAGAACCTGTTGTTGAGGTATAAGTATTTTTTCAACACGAGTTTCTAAAAATACATCAATGCCTGCAGCGTTAAATTCTTCAACCGAGCGAACAAGCAAGGCTCTATAATCTGAGAAATTGCCTTCAATATAATACGGTAATCCGCAAGATGAATAAGACACGTGCGTATCATCGGTATAGATTGAAACATTTGCATTTGGAAGTAAACGTTTTATTTTAGCTGCTGCTTTTGCGCCTGCTGCAACTCCGCCAATTATTACAATATTCATAGCAATAATTTAAGCGTTACTGATTAAAAAAACATCACTCTTATGACTAATTCTCGCTATATGTATTCAAAATCATCACTTTCATAAATTCTGAATACGCATCCGTATCTCTTTCAAAACTCTCTGCTTTCTTAATTAACTCCTTAAGTTCAGCAATAATTTTCTTTTTAAGCATTTCATTATACATGGTTTACACACCCCGCGTTAAATATTTACAGATATGTATACGGCACATTTTTAAAAAACTTGAGAAATGTAATAAAATTGTTACAAAAGTATAAAAATTTTATTAGACAACCACATGCGTTATACAATTGCGTACTACATCTTCTCACTAAGTACTCCAACCCATGTCACCCTAAACAAGCCGAGCCGAATACAAAAAGTCAAACACAAGTGTTACCCTGAACTTGTTTCAGGGTCTTGCTGTCGTGGCATATTTGCGATATTTCAAAAAGATCCTGAACAAAACAAAATCTACGCAGCTACGCCGCTTGATTTTCAGTTTTTTCAGGATGACATATTCGCAAATTTCCCCTCTCCTAACTTAGGAGAGGGGGTGGGGGTGAGGTCTGGTCAAAGACTTACAAATTTTTACTAAAGATAAATAGATGCTGAATAGTTGATCAGAATACAAAAAGTCAAACAAAGGTGTCACCCTGAACAAGCCGAGCAGAGGATGTAAGCGTAAGCGTATCCGTTTAATGCGAGGCGCGTTTCAGGGTCTGTTTAGACGCGAGGGTATAACACACGTGTTATCCTGAATTTATTTCAGAGTCAATAATAAATTCTGCCACGCCACGCAAGAAAAAAGGGAAGTAATTTCCCTTTAAATATACATTTACTCGCTTAGTTAAACAATATGATGAAAATTAAAGTTTTTTTAACTCGCCGGTCATGGTTGTTCTTGTGGTATTTGGGGAGTTTTTGGTGAGGGCGGTTTTTTGATTTTGGGTGAGTTGTTTAA
>JBJEGJ010000019.1:0-16197 GCA_051874955.1 Candidatus Gastranaerophilaceae bacterium | reverse complement strand
GAAATATCGCAAGTATGTCACGACAGCAAGATGCTGAAACAAGTTCAGCATGACAATCGTGTTTGACTTTTTACATTCTACTCGGCTTATTCTGGGTGACACCTTTGTTTGACTTTTTGTATCCTGCACGAAGTATATGCACACTTTACCCACGTAAAAAAGGATTGACTGCATTATCACAACCAATCCCTTTTGAATTATTATTATCAAATTACGCTATTATTTCTTTTTCCTTATCTGATTTTGTCGGAAGTTGTACAACTTCTGCATTTTTACGATTTTTAACCATATCAGACGTTACAACAAACTTGTCAATATTTTCTTTTGTCGGAACGTCATACATAACATCAAGCATAATTTCTTCGACAATTGAGCGCAACGCACGAGCACCGGTCTTACGCTTTATCGCTTCTTTAGCAATAAGTTCAACCGCATCAGGTTCAAATTCCAAATCAACACCATCCATTTTTAACAATGCCTGATATTGTTTTAGAACGGCATTCTTAGGCTCGGTTAAAATCATCTTCAATGTTTTTTCGTTTAATTGATCTAAAACCGCATAAACAGGTACACGACCGATAAATTCAGGAATTAAACCGAATTTTAACAAGTCTTCAGGTTGTAATTTTTTCAACAATCTTACGGCATTTGCTTCCTTTTCAGCTTGTGACATCGGAGCTTTTGCACCAAACCCGACAGAATTACCTTCACCTGCTCTTGCGTCCACAATTTTTTCCAAACCTACAAACGCACCGCCAACAATAAACAATATATTGCTTGTATCAATTTCGATAAACTCTTGATGAGGATGTTTTCTGCCGCCTTGCGGAGGAACATGCGCAACAGTACCTTCAATCATTTTCAAAAGCGCCTGCTGAACACCTTCACCCGAAACATCTCTTGTAATTGAGGTATTTTCAGATTTTCTTGAAATTTTATCAATTTCATCAATATAGATAATGCCTCGCTCTGCTTTTGCAGAATCAAACTCAGCATTTTGATACAAACGCAACAAAATATTTTCGACATCATCACCGACATAACCAGCCTCAGTCAACGTTGTTGCATCTGCAACCGCAAACGGAACATCCAGCATTTTTGCCAATGTTTGCGCCAAAAGAGTCTTACCTGAACCTGTCGGACCAACTAAAAGAATATTGGACTTTTGAATTTCGACAGAGTCTTTATCCGTTTCTTTGTTATGTTTTAAACGCTTGTAGTGATTATACACAGCAACGGATAAAACTTTCTTGGCATCATCTTGTCCGACAATGTACTGGTCTAAGTATTCCTTTATCTCGTGAGGTTTTGGTATTGGTTTTTCTGATTTTTCAGAAGAAGAACCTTCTGCGCCGGTTTCTTTTTCTTTGCCTTCAAAAAATTCCTCATCTAATATCTCGTTACAAAGCTCAACACATTCATCACAGATGTACACCTCAGGACCGGCAATCAACTTTTTAACCTGGTCTTGAGTCTTTCCGCAAAATGAACATTTTAACTTATCATCGTTTTTTGGCATTTGATATCACCATATCTGATTGTGAGATTCCTCGACTTTTGTATAGCATTCTGAGCGTAAGCGAAGAATCTCATCTGTCTCAGCCTCAGAACATGTTAGAAACTTATTTTACGATATCTCTTGAGATAACTTTGTCAATCATACCGTATTCCAAAGCCTCTTGAGGGGTCATAATATAATCTCTGTCAGTATCTTTTTCAATCTTTTTGATTGATTGACCTGTATTAGAAGCCAAAATTTCATTCAAAGATTTTTTAATTCTGATAATTTCGGCAGCTTGAATTTCAATATCAGTAGCCTGACCTTGAGCACCGCCTAAAGGTTGGTGAATAAGAACTCTGGAATGAGGTAACGCCATTCTCTTACCTTTTGTGCCGGAAGATAGTAAGAACGCACCCATTGATGCAGCCTGTCCTAAACAAATTGTCGAAACATCTGCTCTGATATGCTGCATTGTATCATAAATTGCAAACCCTGCAGTTACGCTGCCTCCCGGAGAGTTGATATATAACATAATATCTTTTTCAGGATTTTCACTGTCAAGCAATAATAACTGAGCTACAACAAGGTTAGCTACCATATCGTCAATAGCAGTTCCCAAAAAGATAATTCTTTCTCTTAACAATCTTGAAAAGATATCAAATGATCTTTCGCCTCTGCTTGACTGTTCAACAACTACAGGTACAAAACTCATGATTTAATTCCCTTTCTTATTTTTATATTATAACTACTTTTTCTTACGCTTCAACCGTTTGTTTGTCGGATTTTACTTCAACATATTCAATGTTATTATTAGAAACCAAATACTCTCTAACTTTGTCATTGACAATTTGTTGAGATATTGTTGACAAGAAGTCAGGATTTTGTCCGAACTGTTTTAACAAGTCTTGAGGATTTACACCGTAAGCTCCTGACATTTGAGAAATTTTTGTTTGGAAATCAGCTTGTTCAACTTTTACATCAATTTCTCTTGAAATCTTATCAATAATTAAAGTATTTTTTATTCTGTTTTTAGCATCTTCAACTAATGTTGCATTGAATTGTTCTTCGCTGCCTTGAGATTTTACAAAATTATCCCAATCTATTCCTTGATATGATAATCTTTGGCGATAGTCAGCTTTCAAAGACTGAACTTCTCTGTCAATCATACCTTGAGGAATTTCAACAGAAGAAGATTCAATTACGGATTTAAATACGGAATTTTCCGCATTAACCTTTTTAATTGATTCTCTTTGATTGTCAATATATGATTGAATATCAGCCTTCAACTCATCAACTGTTTGGAATTTGCTTGATTTTTGAACAAACTCATCAGTCAATTCCGGCAAAACTCTTTTCTTAATTTCTTTCATTTTAATTGAGAAAACAGCCGGCTGACCTTTCAATTTTTCATCATGATATTCTTCAGGGAAAGTTACGTTGATATCAAATTCTTCGTTAATATTGTGCCCCACCAACTGTTCCGCAAAGCCCGGAATAAAGTTAGAATGTGCCAAATCAAGGGCATAACCTTTTGCAGAACCGCCTTGAATTAACTCCCCGTTACATTTTCCTTCAAAATCGAAAACGACAGTATCTGTTTCACATGACGGTCTGTCTAAAACCAATTCCATAGAAGAATGTTGAGTTAAGAACGAGTCTAAAGCCTTATCAAAAGCGCCGTCTTCACTTGAAGGAATTTCTACTTTTACATCCAATCCTTTATAAGAACCTAATGTAACTTCCGGTCTTGTTTCAACTTCAAAAGTTACCTCAACATCTTTACCTGTTTCAAATTTATAAGAAGTGATTGCAGGTTGAGTAATGGTATCCAATTTGTTATCATAAATTGCCTGACCTAAATATTTAGGTAAAAGTATTTCAAGAGCTTCTTGTTGTATTCTGTCAACACCTACATGTCTTTCTACAACGGATTTAGGCGCTTTACCTTTTCTGAATCCGTCGATGTTGATATGTTGTGCAATACGTACTACCGCATTGTTATAAGCATTTGCAGCTTCTGATGCAGGTATAGTCATTGTAATACTTACTAAATTGTCTTTTACGTTTGTTAATGTTGATTTCATTTTAATATCCTTTTTTCTTTCGTACATGTATCTATGATAAATTTTACCTCAAAAAAGAATAAAATCAACTCATACAAAAGGATTAGCAATATAAAAGCGTTGAGATTTAAGTATTTTTAACAAACACTTGCAAGCAAAACATATTTATGATTAAATGCAAGCAGGTACGGATGATTCCTCTGAATTCGTATTCAGGTAAATTGACAAGCGGCGGTTAATTTACTGCAAGAACACAAGTAAAAAGAAGGAAAATTAAAAATGTTAAAAATCAGATTAAAAAGATTGGGTGCTAAGAAAAACCCTACATACAGAATCATTGTTATCAATTCAACAACAAAAAGAGAAGGCAGACCAATTCAAGAATTAGGTCACTACAATCCAAAAACTAAAGAAATGAAATTAGACAAAGTTGCTGCTTTGGATTGGGTTTCTAAAGGCGCTCAACCTACCGAAACAGTTGCTTACTTGATTAAAAACTGCAACGATGACGGTTCTTTAAACTATGTTAAAAAAGAAACTGTTAAATTATCTAAAAAAGCATTAGCTAAAAAACAAGCTGAAGAAGAAGCTGCTAAAGCGGCTGCTGAAGCCGAAACTGCTGCAAGCGCAGAAGAAGCTCCTGCTGAAGCATAGTTTTGATATAAAAACTTTCAAACAAAATAAACATCCTTTAAAAAAGGATGTTTATTTTTTATTATTTTTACTTTTTATACGGCATAATTATTTGTTATTTCATAAATATACTCAAGCATCTGAGCAAAATATTTCAAATCGGAATTACCGTTAATTACCAAATCTGCCTCTTTTCTGAACGGTTTTACATATTTTTCTCCGGCGCTGGCAATATAATTCCAATGTTTTTGCGCATTTTCTTCGCTTTGGTTACGTTCTTCAACTGCTCGGGTTAAAAACCGACTTTTTCTCAACTCATTTTCCGTTTCAACATAAATTTTTATATCAAACTCATCTTTCACGGTATCATACATTGTTGCAATACCTTCAACAACGATAATTTTACGTGACGGAACATCTATTGCTTTCGGAACTGAAACACCCGTACCGTTCGGAAGATACATTGGAGCTTTTATATCCAAACCATCCGACAAATCCTCCAAATCGGAACGTAAAATATCAAGTTGAAAACTTGTAGGAGCATCTACGTCATAACCGTTATCTCTTAAATTGTCAAAAGTCCCGTATTTGTTGATTAGAGTAGAAATATCGTTAAAATAATTATCTGTACTCAAAACAGTAACAGGCATTGACAATTGCTCTATTACATTTTTTATTTCATGACAAATTGTAGATTTACCCGAAGCTGATTCACCCGTAACGCCTATTAGCAAGCGTTTTGTAGGTTTGTTAATTAACCTGCGGGAAAACCTGTCAATAAAATCAGGATTGATATTATTGATTATCGGGGTCGGTTGTTTTTTATCAAACAAAAAAATCTGTTTAAATTTCGTCTGGAGGTAAAACGCTAACAATTCACGTCCTGACTTAGAATTAAAATCCGGTTTATAGATTTTATCATTCGTACTTAATTCTTTTCCAATTAGTAATTGCATATTTATTCCATGTATTGTGAGATATGAATAATATAATACACAAGAAAAATATTTTTTGCCAGTAGTTTAAAAATTTCTTAATATTACATTAACAAAAAATTTCACCCAAAAATACAAAGGTTACAAAAATATTGTATTTCGGTTATAATAAACCTATGAACGAAAAAGATTATTTTAATTATGAACTAATACACGAAGATGCTCAAACAGGAGCGCGTGCAGGAATATTAACCACCCCGCACGGAAAA
This sequence comes from Candidatus Gastranaerophilaceae bacterium, assembly GCA_051874955.1. Taxonomy (GTDB): domain Bacteria; phylum Cyanobacteriota; class Vampirovibrionia; order Gastranaerophilales; family Gastranaerophilaceae; genus Zag111. The sequence goes on along the minus strand of JBJEGJ010000019.1, from coordinate 10,796 downwards.
ATTGAGACCCCGATATTTATGCCGGTCGGTACAAATTCGGCAGTAAAATCATTAACTTGCGATCAAATAAAAGATACCGGAGCGCAAATCATACTTGCAAATTCGTATCATCTTTACTTAAGAGCAGGCACCAAAAGGATACGCAGTTTTGGCGGAATACACGACTGGATGAACTGGGATAAACCCGTTTTAACCGATTCAGGCGGATTTCAAGTATTTTCACTTGCGCATTTAAGAAAAATTACCGAAGATGGGGTTGAATTTAGAGACCCAAAAGATGGGACAAAACACTTTATATCTCCTGAGGTTTCTATGGAAATTCAGCAAGACATTGGTGCTGATATAATGATGGCATTTGATGAATGTGCTCCGTATCCTTGCGATTACGAAACCGCAAAAGCTGCAATGGAGAGAACTCACCGTTGGCTTGAGAGATGTTTTAAAGCTAAAACAAATCCTAAACAAGCCCTGTTTCCGATTGTACAAGGAGCATTTTTTGATGATTTAAGACAAGAAAGTGCTAAAATTATTTCAACTTTTGATGCTGTCGGATACGCTATTGGCGGAGTATCAGTCGGAGAACCGACAGATATAAAAAATCATTTTACGGAGCTTACGGCACCGTTATTACCTAAATACAAACCTCGTTACCTTATGGGTGTGGGAACACCTGAGGACTTATTAAACGGAATAAAATTCGGCGTTGATATGTTTGATTGTGTTTTACCGACAAGAAATGCCAGACACGGCTCTTTCTTTACTTGGAACGGCAAAGCAAATATCAAAAACGAAAAATTTAAAGATGATGCCCTGCCTTTGGTTGAAGGGTGTGATTGTTATGCGTGTAGAAACCACTCCCGCGCATATATTAGACATCTTTGGAAGTGTCAGGAATCAACGGCATCTACACTTTTATCAATTCATAACATTAAATTCCTGATTGATTTTGCAAAAAGCTGCAGACAAGCAATACTTGATGACAGATTTGGAGATTTTTATAACCGGCATTACAAAAACCTAATCAAGTAAAACATCATCTAATATATGTGACGTTTGGGTATTCCTATGGATCTAATTGACTTCCTGAGATTACTGGGAAAACATCACCACAAGATTTTGGGTTAACATCCTGATAATCCATCGTCTTAATATCCGGTTGTAGCAATTTAAAAATATACCCTTGTTTTGCATCACTATACGTAGTAGAGCCGTTATCAGCAAATACCCAACCATCCGTATTTAATTTGTATATTTGATAATAATCACCGGCACCAATAGAACAGCTATTTGCTAATTTTAAAGGCTTTTTGTACAAACAGTCATCTAAAGTAATGTTATAATCATACTTATTAGTTGTACCTAATCTTTGAACTTTTCCTGTAATTTTTGTAGGAACAAGCGGATTTAGTTCATACTTATCTACCTTAAAGCCACAGTAACGAACCTCTTTATAATCAACAAAATTTGAATAATTTTGAACAACCAAAATCAATGGCCTGATAGCTATATCTTTGTATTGACAAGCTTGAATTGAAAGTTTCATCTCAGAATATTGACAGCATGGATGGAGAAAACTCGTTATAGTTGAAGAATTTTTCTGACAACAACCCAAATCCCACTTGAAAAAATCAGCAGGACATTCAGGTTCAGGATCCGGCTCCGGATCAGGATCTGGAACAGGATCTGGATCTATAACAGTTACCAAATAATCAGTATCTTTGATGTCTGATGTGTTTTTAGAAAGTGGTTTTATATAATGTTTGTCGAATATTAAAGTACGTAAATCCTTACCAAATACATTCGGACCTTTCATTCCGTTAACATCAATCAGACCCGTTATTTGACCTTGATTTGTTTCGGTTGTAAGACAAAGACTTGAACCGTTTTTCAAAGCAGCGCAAGATCCCTTGAATTCAGGGGTATAAACCACTTTGTCATGATCTTGTGTATAATTATAATACTTTTTAGCAAAACAATCACCGTTATTGTCACCGCAAAGCTTTGAAACACGCATATATTTTTTCAAAAACAGTTCTGAACTTTCAGCATAGCTTTCAGGCTCTTCTATTGTATACATCATTGTTTCAAAAAATGTAGCCTTATTTTCAGTTATCGCAAGTCCTTCTATGGCATTTTGAATAGTTTGTTCATCTCGTTTGTATGCCTGCTCAAAGCCTTTTTCCTGATAATGAGTAACAAGAGCAGGAAGTACAAGAGCCGCAATAATACCAACAATCACAACCGCCAGCAAAACTTCCGTCAACGTAAATGCAAACTTGGAAACAGAAGATGACGTTTTATTTATCATTTGTTCCGAACGCAAAGACTTTGTCTTTAACATATCCCAAAAATCCAAGTTATATTTACGTCTCATTCATCCTCCTGTTTCTATTAATTATACCATATTATGAGAAATTTTGCAATCCGACACTAAGAATATAGATGTCACAGCCTAATTTTCTTCTGCTGCAGGTTGAGCCGTTTCAACTTTATTCTGCGAATTTTTCAACGCATTTTGAAACAGATTTTTCAAATTCTCAGCATTTTGTTTTGCATTTGTTTTTGCGTTTTGAATATCTGTTTTTGTTTGCTCAAAATCAGCTTTCGCCTCTGTGGCTTTATTTTTTTGAGTTTCAATTATATTATTAACATTATTTTTTACCGCCTCAGCGTTCGTTTTTGCATTTTCTATTTTTGTATTAATATTTGTTTTTACTGCTTCTGTTGCATTTTTTAAATCATCTTTCAAATTCATCTTGGTAGTATCGCAAACAGATAACCATTTAAAACTTCTGACAGAAGATGCGCTTTCAACCGAACCGCTAAATACGACTTTAAAATCTTTAAACGTCGTACTGCCGTCACTTAATGCAGGAATTAGCGCAGTATTTTCATTTGCGGGATCTGAGGTTAATTGGTTTAAAATTTTTGAAGTCATTGCCCCAAATTTTGGAATATACGAAAGCAACTTATCCGCAGACAATTCACCCAATACCCCTAATGCCGAAACGACCTTAGCCTCTAAACGACCGAGTATGATTAAATTTGCGGTATTTGGTAATATATTATAAACCCCTGTTACATAATACGACATCAACGGACCGGATACTAAAATTTTATCCAGATTTGCACTGCCGTCAGATAAAGTTAAGTTTCCTGTTATAGACTTAAATTTATCGGCTTCCTGAATAGTTGAAGCCGTTGTTAACGCAGAAATTGCAGCTTTCAAAACTGAATTTGACGAAACATTTTGAGCAGCGACAAGATTTTCAAGCCTTCCAATACTTACAAACCTACCGTCTTTTACCGTAAAATCTACATTTCCGCGCATTGAATTAATAATATCTTTGTCAGTAATTCCCTGCATTGCCAGTTTTGCATTAAAACCTAACACTCCGGTTAGAGCATTTTTTATTCCGACCGCACCATATACAGCTTTGGTAGAATTCAAATCTTCGCCTGAAATTTCAACTCCTGTCTTTGCGGTATTTATATCATAAGACAAACGCCCTTTAACCTTGCCATCAAAAACACTCCCCTCAAGATTGTTCAGATAAAATTTTGAATAGTCTTGCAAAGAGAAATTACCTGCCAAATCTTGTGCGACAATTCCACCGCACTTAAACTGACGAGCAGTCGCGCTTCCGTTTAAGATACTGCCTGACAAATCAGCCACCAAATCGGTTATTGCAAAATCAATATCTTTCATTGAAATATCAACAAGATTGACAGTACCGCGCATTTGCGGATTTTCCAAAGCTCCCGCCAAAGTTACGGAACCGTTTGCCGTTATATTTGAATTTGAAACACCCCAAATCGGAAAAGATATTTCATTCGGGACAGCAATATTTAAATTCAATTTTGGCGAAGAATACAATTTTGTAACATCTCCGCTTAATTTTGCAATTAAAGCCTTATCCGATGAAATTCCCGTATTAGAAAAAGTTAAAGAATCTCCGATAAGTTCCATATTAACGTGAATTTTTGTTTTCCCGCCCTTTAATTTATCAATATCCGCAAGTGTTATATAATTTTCAGTATCCGCATCTATCTCAGCCTTGATGTTTTGAACCTTTGAACTTCCCGAAAGCGAAACATTAAGCGGCAATTCACCCTTATACGAAATCAAATTTCTAAATTCTGCAGGAAGTGCCGCAGCTATTCCGTAAGTCTTTAGTTTGCCGTTTGCCGTAACATCCAACGACAGTTTGTCGGTCATGTAATCTTTTATAAAACCTTTTATATCTATCCTTGAATTATTTAATAATATATATGAATTTTTGATATTGATATTTTGATTATCAACAATCACATTTGTTTCAGGCACAGCCACAACCAAAGCCGGATTTTTGACAATTAAAGAATTTATACCGACATCTCCGGAGGCTTTTTCGCCGTCATATAGTAATTTTATCAAAGAGTTTTTCAATGTAAGTTTTGTATCAGACGGTTTATTAAAAACGCTTACATTTCTAATATTTGCAGAAACTGACGGCTGAGGTTTTGTTAATTTTCCTTTCAATGACGCATCCAAAGAAATTCCGCCATCTTCAATATCATTATCCTTTAACAAAGCAGCTTGACCGAACGCAGTAAGCAAACCCTTTATCGGCATATCGTTTGTTATTAATTTTAAATCAGTTTCTGCGTCACTTTTTATTGAACCCGAGAGTTTTAAAGGATTGCCCAGAATTGAAAAGCCAGCATTTTTTATATCAATATTGTTATTTTCAAGATTTATATCCGCATTGATATTATTAATTGACACATTGTAAAGTCCGTAAGTCAAACTTGACGGAAGGATTTTCAAATATCCGTTAGAGGCAACTTTTTTCAAATCCGAATTAATATTAAAATCAGCATCAATTCCGCCTGTTGCACTCAACGAATTAAAATCATTTACTCCAAAAGATGAAAATATACTGTCAACCAGATTAATTACGTTGTTAAACTTTGCATTTGATCTGAGTGTCATATCAATTGACGGCTTTTTGCCGGATGTCACATTCCCGATAATTTGCGTTTTTTCTTCTGTATTAAATGATGAGAAAAATACCGAATCAATTTCGGTCTTATTTCCCTTAAATTGAAAATCAGCATAGCTTTCAGGCAACTTTTTACCGTCTACGGCAACCGAAATAGCCTCAGCCTTAAAATGACCTTTAAAATGAGGCTGTTTCAAAGTGCCAAAAGTTTTTATATCTGATACAAAATCCGCCGATAATTTATTAGACGCCAATAATTTTAATATCTCAATCACGTTAAACGGCATATTAAAATTATCTTTAGGGGCCTCTTCTGCGACAGAAACTTCTTTTGGAAAAACCAAATTCTGTAACTGAATTTTAGGCATTATATTATTAAAGATTTTCAAATTATAATTTGATGCAACTTCACCATCTAAAACAATTTTCCCTGATGTATCAAGTTTAAATTTTTTATCAAGAATAAAATCGGTAAGATTAAACTTTTCACCCTCAATAAAATAGGACTTATCAGTTTTCGCATCAATAAACAAGAATTTATAACCTAAAACCTTGATATTTGGTAAATGATTTGACAATTTTAAACCAAAAGGTAATTCAAAAGACGTTGCTTGCTCGGAATTTTGTTTCGGAATAGCGTCCAATAATAAGAAATTGCCGTCATCTTTAACGACTATATCCGTATTTAAAGATTTAGCAGAGATTGAATCAATTTGAATTTTCTTGCACAACAAAGGCAATAACGCCAATCTCACACCCGCATTTTCAGCCTGCAAAAACGGTTTATCAGCCTCAGGAATTGATAATGAAAGATTTTTCACCTTGACACCTGCTGACAAATTCCAAGAGGTTACAAAAGAAATATTATCAATAGAAGACTCAAAACCTGCATTTGTCTTGATTGCATCTTGTATATTTTGAGTATAAGAATTTAATATAGGCGATACCGCAAGCGGCGATAACAGAAATAAAGCATACAAACCGCCAACAACCGATAATGTCGGAATTCCATATTTTTTCCATTTTGAATAATCCATATAATACCCCTTGTCTTCTTGATAATTTTAACACAAAATAAAAAACAATAAAATTATAAAAGTGTTTTGATAAATTCTATAGCCTCATCTCGTGTAGAAACATCACCCGAAATTTGCGCTTCATGCAGCAAATTCAACAACTGACCTAATTTTGGAGATGGTTTCAATCCAAATAAATCAATTAAATCATTCCCGTCTAACAACTTTGGCAAAGGTTTTAAATCTTGTTTTTCAATACAAAACTCCAACAAATTACTCAATAAAGTTATATTTTCGGCAACAATTTCATCGGTTATCTCCGGCCCCCTTGCAGAAAGTCTGTCTGCCATTGCTATTAATATATTATCAATTGCTTTATCTTCCGATTTTCTGAGATAGCGCATCATAATTTTTTCGTTCAAATCAGGTGAAGACACAACTGCTGTCGGATACATGTGCTTCTTAATTATATAAGTAATATAATTTATCTGTTTATTTGAGAATTTCATTGATTTCAGAAAATCCGCTGCCAACTTTGCCCCGACATCATCGTGTTTGATGAAGCGATGACGCCCTGTATCAGGTTCTATCGTCCAAGTTGAAAACTTACCGATATCGTGCATAAATGCAGCCAATTTCAAATGTGCAAACCTTGAAAATCCGCCAAAATCAACTCTATCCAAATGTTCTTTTATCTTTGTTGAAGAATTTTTATAAAGCATGGTAAGCTGATTAACAGTTTCCACGCTATGATGAAACAAATCCAAATGATGATGAGGATTTGGCGGTACCTGTTTCAATTCTTTTACAAACGGGAACAACAATTCCAAAATTCCGACTTCATCCATTTTTAACAGAGCAGAATAAGAAAATTCACCACAAAATAACTTTATCAATTCATATTCAACCCTTTCCTTTGCAGGATTTAGTATAAGATTTGAATATTTTTTAGCAATATCTGTAAGTTCACTTGAAATATCAAACCCCAACAAGGAATAAAACCTGAATATTCTCAAAAGCCTTAACGGATCATCAAAAAAATTAGATTCTTTAACTGAAACCAATCTGCGAGAATAAATATCCTCAACATAAGGAACACAACAATCAGGAATATCCCCGGTTTTAATATCAGCAGCAACCGCGTTTATTGTCAAATCTCTGCGTAAAATATCATTTTCCAACGAACCACCAACAGGATTTGTTATGTCCAGATAATTTATCTTATCTTTCAAAACAACACGATATATATTATTAATCTCATCTAACGGAATAAAAACCCCATCAAAAAATTCGGCAACTTTTAATGAAAATTCACGCGCATCCGAATCGGTTACAATTATATCCCTGTCAAAATAGTCCTTACCCATTATGGCATCTCTGACAGAACCCCCAACCAAATACACTTTATTTTGGGAAAATGCCGAAAGATTATTCAAAATATCATCATTTTTAATTTTATCCGTTAAAGTTTGAATATTCATAAATTATATTTCCTAACCCGACAGTAACAGCCGTTTCGGCTCTTAAAATCAGATTTCCAAGCGTCAACATTTCAAAATTTTGTTTTTCAAAAAATTCAAATTCCCGTTGCGAAAAACCGCCCTCAGGACCAATCACTACCAAAACTCTTGCCCCCTTTTTGATTGGATTTTCTAAAAACATTTGCCTGATTGTTTTTGTGGCAATCCTTTCGCAAAAAACAACGACAAAATCAAACCCCGCAGAGGTTAACACTTTCTCCAAATCGAAAACCTCATAACAAACAGGTTCGATTGCTCTTTCGCATTGTTTTGAGGATTCGTGCATTATTTTTTGCCATTTTTGAACTTTTTTCTCAACAACCGAATGAGCCAACGCACAATTATCGGTAATAATCGGATAAATTCCACTCACACCTAATTCAGTGGCTTTTTCAATTACAAGATTTTGCGCATCAGAGCGAAGCGGACTTTGCGCCAAGTAAAGTTCAAACTCTAAAAAACGCCTCGACGGGTAACTGTTTTCTACCCTTGTCAAAATTCTGCTGCCGCTAATCTCTGTTATCACGGTTTCATATTGAATTTGTTTTTCATCAAGCAACAAGAGTTTCTCACCCGCGCGCGAGCGCAGCGAGCGCGCTATATGATTGTAGTTTTCCTTATCGAAAATTTCAACAACACCATTATTGACTTGATTTGAATTTATAAAAAAATGCGGCATAACAAACCTCTTTACAGATTTATTTTATCACAAATACCACCTACAAATAAAAACAATCAAAACCCCTCGACAATAATTTATATTAGTCAATTATTATCTCAGTTTCATTTTTATATGTAACATACCCCAAATTTGCTCCCGGAGGTTTTCTTAAATATTTTCGTTTGGTATAAATAACACCCGCTTTTGAATTTTTTGCGGTCGAATAATCCTTAGCTAACTTTGCACATTTTAAAATCAATTCATCTGTGACATTTTTAGATTTTAACAAGACATGAGAACCTGCACAATTATGGACATGAAACCACAAATCTTCATCATCGGCTAATTTTGATACAATATAATCGTTTTGTTTATTATTCTTACCGATAAATATTCGACTGTCATCATCTGTAGTAATTTGCTCAATATTTATGACTTTAGATTTTTTATTTGAAGACTTCTTTTCCTCCAATTCTGGCATTATTTCCTCTAAATCCTCAAGACATGTTGCACTATCTATTGAATACAAAAGCTGCTCAAGATATACCCGATCTGATTGATATTTTTCAATAATCTCCGTCAATTTTGACTTTGAAATTTTTGATTTGTTATAGATTTTATAAAACTTATTTGCATTTTCTTTTAAGGTTTTCAATGAATCAAGTTCAATTGTTATTTCTTTGTTATTTTCATAATCAAAAACTTTCACCGAATCAACATAATCTGACAAATTATATAAATTTGCCATAATTAAATCTCCATAAAGTCTGTATTTATCCGCATTTTCAGTTTCGGAAAGCTGTTTTTTAATTTGCATCAACGACTTAGTAAGCTTTTTATGTTTTTGAGCAACTATTGAATGACAAGCACTTTGTCGTGATTTAAATTTATACTGAGCAATAATATCCGCATAATAATTATCAATATAGTCATTAACCGTATCATTTGAAGATATATACTCAGTCAAACTTGTCCATTTTTTAGTCGTATCAAGTTTTTTGGGAGGATAAACGTAAGGAATACCGCCATAGATTTCTCTTTCACGGCTTTTTTCAGCGCCTACGTTATGCGCACATCCGATTATTATATTTGTATCGGTGTTGTACAAAATTACATTCGAGTGTTTGCCCATAAACTCAAACGCCAAACACAGATAAATCTTTTCCCCCAATTCATTGTATGTTTCAACATAAAATTCTAAAATTCTTTCACCTGCGGGTTGTTCAACCTTTGCGATACGAGAATTTTCAAGATACTTCCTCAGTAACATACAAAACATTGGCGGTTTTTGCGGTATTTCAAGAACTCTTTTTTTATAATTTATTTTATTCATAAAACAACAATGATAAAATTGCGGATTTATATTCACATAAAACGAACGAGTTTCGCCGTTATTTCGTAAGGCAAAAACAAATTCACGCCTTGTCGGCTGTTGAATTTTGCTAATTCTTGAATTTGTTATAAAATCAACGTTTTCTTTTAAGAACTCATTTAATGTCAAAATATCAAAGGTAATCATAAAATCAGATTACTAAAAAATAATACTATTGTCTATCTTATACAAATATGCTATAGTAAAAAGGTCAAAAGAGGGATTTAATATATGAAAAAAGAAGAAAAAAAATTAGAGTTACAAACAGGTAAAGAAAGCGTCAAGATTTTAATAACAACGCAAGAATACCTCATTACAGGAAGACTTTACCTTCCGATACCTTCAGTAGTGGAAAACCCGACAAATGAAAATTTGTTATTTTACGCTCTTAACTGCGGAAACAAATTTATCCAATTATATGACTGCGTAATATCCGCAAAAGAAAATGTCGAGTACCAACCGGAAAAGGTAAAATGCTATAACATTAACCTTGATATTGTACATTCTTGTCAGATTCTTCCTGAAAATTAAACTTTTAAAATTATAAAAAAAGATTACAAATGTTACATTCTGTAGTCTTTTTTTTGTGTTTTTGATAGGATTATTAATGCAATATAAATAGACAAAAGGAAATAAGAGATGATTAAAACAAAATACAAAGACCACGATTGCGGAAAACTCAACTTATCAAACCTAAACGAAACAGTTACCCTTTCAGGTTGGGTTTCATGCGTTAGAGATTTAGGCGGAATATTGTTTGTTGAATTACGTGACAGAAGCGGATTTTTTCAAATTGTTGCAAACCCGCAAATAAACCCGCAAATTCACAAAGTACTTGAGCATGTAAAATCAGAATATGTAATAAAAGTTACCGGAAAAGTTTCAAAACGACCTGAAGAAACTTATAATGAAAAATACCCTACAGGTCAAGTGGAAATGTATCCAGAAACCATTGAAATTTTATCAGAATCTAAAGTTTTACCGTTTGTATTGGATGATGATAATGTTTCTGAAGATATCAGATTAAAATACAGATACTTGGATTTAAGACGCGAACCTATGTTATCAAAATTGGTTATGCGTCACAACATAGTACAGGCAATCAGAAATTATATGAATAATCTTGATTTCTTGGAAGTTGAAACTCCAATCCTTATCAAAACAACTCCGGAAGGCGCAAGGGATTATCTTGTACCGTCAAGAGTTCAGGAAGGAAAATTCTACGCACTTCCTCAATCTCCG
>JBJEGJ010000018.1:0-3165 GCA_051874955.1 Candidatus Gastranaerophilaceae bacterium | reverse complement strand
CTTATTGTATCATCATCTACCTTTCTAGCAGCTCTAGGAAACAAACCAAACTTATGAATATCTGACAACTTAATCAAGTTCTTTTGAGGTGTTAAGTATAAATTGCCATACAAACCAACTATTTTTGAAATAACCTTTGTTTTTAAAGGTTTTCTAAATAATGAATCGATTGCTCCCATAGCAAAAAATGATAAAAACATAAGAATAAAACAGCTAAAATAAAAAACTCCATTTAGATTTTTTCCAAAGATAAATCCGAAAAGAAAGATTAAAACGAATAATATTAGAGAAAATGTTAAACAAAACTTCTTAATAGGAGCATAAAAAAGTCGTTTCTTTTCTAATTCTTCCAATTTCGGTCTAAAATTTTCGTTAAAATATTTTGAAAACTCTTCTTTTGACATTTGTTTCACAATTAAATCCTCCATTATGATTTCATAAGAGAATATTACAACTTTTTAACTGGTTTTTCAATAAATACAAATAAAAATACAATGACAGTTTATTGTCGGATTGATAAATCTGAACTACCTAGCTGAGGTTTAATACACATGTCATCCTGAATTTATTTCAGGATCTTGTTAATTTGGCAAAGATTTGAATGTTCTTGACCAGACCTCACCCCTAGCCCTCTCCTACCTTAGGAGAGGGAAAATTTACGCGAATTCCACCCTGAACGCACATGTCATCCTGAACTTGCGGATTTTCGGTAGGGCGACGACGAAGTCTAGCCCGTAAGGTTTCGGTCAGACGATACTCTGCCGACACCCCGAATAATCCAAGAGAGTTTCAGGATCTGTTTAAAATTATAATTTACCAACCGGTTATTTGAACAAATCAAATCTATGTAACTTCATAATTAAAAGAGCTTTTTAAACCTTTTTATTATATATATTAATTTTATGCACGATACCCTATGTTTTCTAATAGCATTGCTTGTAAGCCTTTTTTTAATGCTTGCCATTCTGAAGAATTTTCTTTTTCGTATTTTGCAAAGACCTTATTTGAATCACTATATTGTTGATCATTTTGTAAATAATAATAGTATTTTTTCATTAGGTCATAATTAGAATTAAAAATTTCGCTAAAATCATCTTCATTTAAAATATTGCGTACATCCTTATATGGTACCAAAAGATCAATGCTTTCATCATTAGCCTTCAGGCTTGACCCCAGTTCTTCCAAATGCTTTTCATATATAGCAGTACTGGTACCTTTTCTTTCGTTAATACCTTGACTTCTGCTGTTAGCTATAAAAGTATTGTAATCGGCAACTAAACTATCATATAAGTTTTTAATGTCTTCGTTGTTACTATTTTGTATTGATTGGATGAGTTTTTTAAATTTATCTTTCTGATTGGTATTCAATCCATGATCAAAAACATTATACTCTGCAAAAAATTCACTCTCGTTTTTCATGAAGTATTCCTCTCCTTCTTTAATAATTCCATTACTTATTAGCATTTTTTTCAATGAATTAAACTTATCTTTAAACTTAAAGTTATCATCTTGAGACTGATATTTTCCATGCAAACTGTCAAGCGCATGCCCTAATTCATGTGCTATCAATTCTGTATCCAACCCTGAATTCAATACTCCCGCACCGCCGTTGGAATATGAGTGACCTATACTTAACTGACTTGATAGTCTATTAAAGTAACCTCTTGAAGATGGGGCGAAGTCTGCTCTGTATATATCTATCCCTGTTATTTCATTAAATAAATCTGATTTTAAATCAGCAGGCAAATTTGCAATTGCATTTGTTAAGTTTTTAATTATATTGTAGCTCTGGTCTTTATGCGAAAAACTACCCTTCATTACGTCTAATGTAGAAGGCTCGATTTTTAACGGCATATCAACCGGATTTCCTTTTGAATCCTTAATTGTTATTGTACCCTCAATAATCTTGGTTTTAGACTTTAAAGAACCGTCTTTGTTAAAGTATTCATCCAAATTATTTATTTTTATGGTAGGTTTTGCATCCGCGGCTATAACAATATTATCGTTATTTATTGAATTCTCACTTGATGTAGATGTGTTTGGCTCAAGAAATGACTTTATCGAATCAAAAAAGCTGTTAATCTTTTCTTGGTTGTTTTTAATTTTCAAATCATCATTATTCTTATTACAATCTGACCTTAAGCCATTTGTTATTTGCTCTGCAAAAGCCTTGCTCTCAGTTTTGTCCAAAGCACCATCCCCATTAATATCGTGCTTTTTGTAAGCCTCAAATATACTTGCAATCTCATAACGAGATAACCTATTATCACCGTTTTTATCAAATGCTTTGTAAATATCAATCAAATTTTTATCATTATTTACTTGTTTAGAAAAGTCAGATAAATTAATCCAGTTACCTGACATCTTGAAATTATTAAAGTTTATTTCATTAGACATAGAATAATCCTTAATTTGTACTATACAATCTTATTATCGGCAACAAAATAAAAAACTTTAATAAAAAATATATTTTTTAAATGCTATACACGGATATTTAACATATTGCTTGAATTACAAATATTTGTAAATATTTGTAAACGGAATTGATGCTGAGCTAAAAAGTCCGTAGTCAGATTTACTAATCCGATAATGACTTCCCATTACTCGGAAGCCTGTAGGGTGCAATTTTTTGCACCTTACCTGCGTGATTTTGTTTTGTTCAGGAGCTTGTAATACCATAGTAATCTTGCGAACCGGAAAGACCCTGAAACGCGCCTCGCATTAAACGGATACGCTAACGCTTTCATCCTCTGCTCGGCTTGTTCAGGGTGACATGGTCGGGAGTACTTGGTGACAAAACGCGATACATTAGCTGTCTAACAAGTATGTCATCCTGAATTTATTTCAGGATCTTAAACCATAGCAAAGTTCACCATTTGTAAGACCCTGAAACGCGCCTCGCATTAAACGGATACGCTAACGCTTTCATCCTCTGCTCGGCTTGTTCAGGGTGACATTGTTTGTTATACCGTAGAACATTCTTGTTTATGTCACTCTGACCTTTTTGCATGTCTTTGACCAGACCTCACCCTAGCCCTCTCCTACCTTAGGAGAGGGAATATATTGCACGTATGTCATCCTGAACTTGTTTCAGGATCTTACTGTTGGAGTAACTTTGCTATGTTTAAAGATCCTGAACAAAACAAAATCTACGCAGCTTCGCCG
>JBJEGJ010000017.1:0-3239 GCA_051874955.1 Candidatus Gastranaerophilaceae bacterium | reverse complement strand
ACTTTAAGATCCTGAAACAAGTTCAGGATGACACATGTGTTTGACTTTTCATCCTCTGCTCGGCTTGTTCAGGGTGACACATTTGTTAAGTACATTAATATATTAATTAATATATTAATACCCGCCACCACAAAACCACCTCAAAAAACCAAAACCACTCACAAAATATCCCACACAAAGCATCCAAAATTCACCACCACCCCCACACACATATCAAACAAGGGCGCAAATGCGCCCATACTATATATAACAATAATCTTATTTAGCGGATGTCAGAACATATTTAGCCGCGTTGGATGCCGGCTCGACGGTTGCGTCGTGGAACACAATCGGGAAGATATCAGTCATATGTGTTGCGTCGTTTTTAACAACACACGGAGTTTGGACGGCGTGAGAGGTATCTCCGACGGAGCAGGTGACCTCTTTGTTCGGGAGAGTTACCCCGTTAACGTCAATAAACCCGATACAGCTTGCCAAATTAGCTTCCATGTAGGTATCTGTAAGCTGTTGCCCGATAGGAAGATGACAGCCGATTGCCGCACGACTGAACGCAACGATTGCGCCGTCAGCAAGGGTATATGCGTAGAACCCTGTAGCTGTAGCGGGAAGAGTGACAGAAGTTATTGTATAATCGGCTTCGGCACCGTTATTGTTGCGTTTTAAGTTATCGACCGTACCGACGTAGGTTTGACCTGTGAGTGTTCCGTTAAACAACGAACACATAGACATAACAGAATCAGGCTTTTGCTGAGCGCCTGTTGTCCCGTCAACTGAGGCGTCAATGCAGGAGGCTGTCGTTCCTGCATAATCAAAATCATATTGAGCTTGCGCCATCAAACCTGCTTGATTTAAGGTTGATAATGATTTTTTAAACTGCGAACGGAATTTCGCACCGTTAGTGTTAGCAATCAATGTTGGAATAGTCATAGCTGCGACCACACCGATAATCCCGAGAGTGATTAAGACTTCCGCCAGCGTAAACCCAAGCCTGCGCCCTGATTTTTCTGTCATATAATTCCTTTCGTGTCTATTTAGGATAGCTGAACTTTAATAACTTCCAATAATATTATAACATATCTAACAGATAGTTTCAACCCTTCAAACTTCTTTTGTTGCCATAATCAGCTTGTAATAAAGTTCGAGTTCTTTTCTGCCTGCGGCTTGTATAATTTCTATTAATTCATCTTGGAGTGCGATTTTTGATTTCATATGCCCGAAATCAAACAATTCTTTTATGTTAACTTTTAATGCTTTGGCAATTTTTTCGATATTTTCTTCTTTTGGCAACTGACCGCCGTTTTCGAGTTTGCAGAGGTTGGTGGTTTCCATGCCTATGACTTCGGCGAGAACCGCTTGAGTAAGCCCGTTTCGCTTTCTGAGTTCTTTAATTCTTTGTCCTAACAGTTTGCTAAGTATTGCCATAACTAACCTTCTTATATATACAATACACTTAATCATACAAATAAAATATGGTTTTTTGTAACAATTACACTTGACAAACTTGGCATGATATGTCAACATGAGTATAGGAAGTTGTCATTAATCCATAAGTATTAATTAAATAGTTGGGTTGAGATGACAAGAGTTATTAAAAAGAAAGGATAAAGAGTTATGACAAAAAGATTCGGCTTTACTTTGGCGGAAGTGTTGATCACATTGGGTATTATCGGTGTAGTTGCCGCAATGACTATCCCTACATTGATTGCAAACACTAACGGCGCAAAATTCAGATCACAATTTAAAAAGACAATTTCAACATTGAACCAAGCAGGTTTGATGGCACAAGCACAGTATGATTTTGATTACGCAGGGACTACTACAAAATGTGGAAGTGGTAAAGATGCCGATGGTAATGCTGTACCGGGAGGAAAAGAACATCCTGATTCAACCATGTCATTCTGTGCTATTTTAAACGGTACATTAACAGGACAAACTTACGTTGGTGCAATTGGGACTGGAGATTCTGCAAATTTGAAACGTAATAACAATGGTAAAGAAGAAGGATATAAATTGGTAACAAAAGTTACAATTCCTGATACATACACAACTTATATCGCCTATACATTAGCAGACGGTTCGATTGTTGCTTTTAATCCAAATGCAACTGGTTGTGAACTTCCAATAGGAACTCCGATTGATGACACAGTTATTGGCGCTGGTGGAGCTTTAGCAAACTGTGTAGGGTTTATTGACGTAAACGGTGTAACACTACCTAACAGAGAAGTAACATGTTCTGCTGCAGACGATAAAGACGGCAATAGTGCTACAAATCAAAAAGTACAAACTCCATGTGCTGTTAAAAACGATGCAAACCACATGACAGACGTGTTCCCTGTAGTATTCCACGATGCGACAGTTGAACCTGCATCAAACGCAGCAAAATATGTGTTGACATCTAGTAAATAGACTTTCTTTTAAATAATGCCGGGTGATACCGAATCACTTGGTACGCTTTACATTATTGGGGCGTGGGATTCACCTTCCACGCCCCTTTCTCTATTCCCCTCTCCTAAGATAGGAGAGGGGGTAGGGGTGAGGTCTGGTCAATGTCACCCAAACACGTCAACCCTTGACCCCCTGCGTCATCCTGAACTGCGGATTTTCGGTAGAGTGAGCGAGTGAAACGAGCGAAACTCGTAAGAGCAAAGAACACGATTGAGCGACTTAATCCGAAAGGATTTTAAAGCGAAAAAAGTGTTCTGCACACCCGAATAATCCAAGAGAGTTTCAGGATCTATTTAGTCGCAATGGCATAACGCATCTGTCATCCTGAACTTGTTTCAGGATCTGTTTAGTCATAATGGTCAAACAAACATGTCATCCTGAACTTGTTTCAGGATCTGTTTAGTCACAAGGGTCAAACAAACATGTCATCCTGAATTTATTTCAGGATCTGTTTAGTCTCAATGGTCAAACAAACATGTCATCCTGAACTTGTTTCAGGATCTGTTTAGTCATAATGGTCAAACAAACATGTCATCCTGAATTTATTTCAGGATCTTAGACCCTAGCAAACCCCACCAATTACAAGACCCTGAAACGAGTTCAGGGTGACACTAGTGTTTGACTTTTTATCCTCTGCTCGGCTTATTCAGGATCTTTTTGAAATATCGCAAATATGCCACGACAGCAAGATGCTGAAACAAGTTCAGCATGACAATATAAGAAAAACAACGGTCTAACGCGTCTGTCATCCTGAATTTGCGGATTTTCGGTAGGGCGACGACGAAGTCTAGCCC
>JBJEGJ010000016.1:412-3346 GCA_051874955.1 Candidatus Gastranaerophilaceae bacterium | reverse complement strand
GCTGCGTAGATTTTGTTTTGTTCAGGATCTTTAAACATAGCAAAGTTAATCCAACAGTCAGATCCTGAAACAAGTTCAGGATGACATACTTGTTACACCATTGCGTATTCCCTCTTTTCTAACCAAGTACTCCCGACCATGTCACCCTGAACAAGCCGAGCTGAGGATGAAAGCGTTAGCATATCCGTTTTATGCGAGGCGCGTTTCAGGGTCTTACTCTTTTCAATATGACAGAACTTACAAGCTAAGTAGTATCAATAATAACATTACCATGGATAATCTTTTTCTATTTTCCAACCATCCATTATAATTAAATTTGCACAGGCTTGACCTGTAGACATTTTATCAGTTCTACAAGTTGCACATCCACCTTTAGTTAATTGTGTTCTGGTGTACAAATAATGTAGTCCGCCACTTCCACATTGTTCGTATGCTCCGGGGAAAACTTTTGTATTTAACTTTACCGTTCTGGGAAATATTGAAAACATAAACACATCTCTACCATATCTGTTTGGACCTGAATATCCATTTAGATCTATTGTTATTGGCAGTGATAGCTTGAGTCGGTTTTGTCCGTTTGTGCTTGAATAATACGGGAATGCTCGATCTGTTGTACCTATTATCATGCCATTTTTCAACATCCATTTTGGTGTACCATTATGTGAAAATTGATCACTTCCGGATGTTCCAAGTCTTTTCCAAGTTATATTTTTTTTAGTTTTAGAGTATGAACCTAAATAATTAAGTATATATTTTTCAAAAAACTCATCAATATTTTTATTTTCTTTTAATTCCCAATCCCAACTTTCTGCATCTCCGTTTTCTTCTTCTGATAACTTCACAGCTTGTAGAATTATTGAATAGGATTCTTTAAGATGTGCTATTGTTTGTGCTTTTTGGTATTTTGTAATAATATTTGGAATTGTCATTGCTGCAACAACTCCGATTATTCCGAGTGTTATTAATATTTCAGCTAAATTGAATGCTTTTTTCATACTTCTCCTATCAATATTATATTATTCAGTATCAATATATTGATATTAATAATAATATATTCACTTATATAACTTTTGTCAAGATTATATAATTTATGATAATGAAAGATGATGTTAAATATAAATTAGGACGTAATATTAAAATTGAGCGTATTCGTAAAGATATAACTCAAGAACAATTTGCAGAGTTAATTGATATGAGTGTGAGTTATGTCAGTAAACTTGAACAAGGATTAACATCACCTACTGCACTTGCTCTTTATAAAATGTCCGGAGTTTTAAATGTTCCAATGGAAGAGTTTTTTAAGGGTATCTCTAAATTGTAAATATTAGCTGGTAGATCGGATTTACTAATGCGACAAATAAAATTGTCAAATCATAATAACCTTGCCCAACGGTAAGATCCTGAAATAAATTCAGGATGACAAGGGTGTCCAACCTTGACCAGACCTCACCCTAACCCTCTCCTAACTTAGGAGAGGGGAATTTTTTCGCGTATGTCATCCTGAAAAAACTGAAAATCAAGCGGCGAAGCTGCGTAGATTTTGTTTTGTTCAGGATCTTTAAACATAGCAAAGTTAATCCAACAGTCAGATCCTGAAACAAGTTCAGGATGACATACTTGTTACACCATTGCGTATTCCCTCTTTTCTAACCAAGTACTCCCGACCATGTCACCCTGAACAAGCCGAGCTGAGGATGAAAGCGTTAGCGTATCCGTTTAATGCGAGGCACGTTTCAGGGTCTTCATCATTGGTGCACTTTGCACGCCTTTGACCAGAGCTCACCCTAACCCTCTCCTATCTTAGGAGAGGGGTGAAGAAAAAATTCTGAAACCTTTACAAATTACAGATATTTTTTCATAGAAGAACAAATATCCTGCCTCAAATTTTCCATAAATCTACCTATCATATAATAACCTTCAGATATTGTTTCTGTTTTCGGGTCAGAATCATTAACAAAATTTTTAGATGTGTATAGACCGTTGCCTGTTTGAGGATCATATTTCAATTCAACTCGTCCTCTTGAAATGAAATGCGTTACCTGACCGGTTTTATCCCTTTCAAACATCTCATATACTGAACCATCAGGAGATATATGATAGTATTTTGAAATTTTATTTGTATTTGGATCTATTTCGCACTTTTCAACAAATTTTGTAGGTTCTGAAAAATGAGTGAAATCAATTACTTCTTCTTCAATTTGAGTAACTTTACCGGTTTGAGGATCGATTATTTCGTTCGTTGTATATTTCACACTTCCAAAATCATGAATGGTTGTAGTTTTTGTACGTCTATTCTGATTATCATAATGCGCTATTTTTCTAAATTTTGAATCACCAATAAATTCTTCTGTATAATTACCTGTCTGAGGATCTATTACTTTTTCAGTTTTATACGTCTTGCCATATATAGATTCATAGCGAGTTTCTTTAACTACTTTATCACCAATGTACTCATATTCAGACAATACTTCGTCACCCTTACCGGCTGAACCAATACGACGAATACAATTTCCTTGTTTATCAAAATCAGCCTGTGCTATATTAAAACTTTCAGCACACTTATACGGCTTAAAAGTATATAACTCCTGAACAGGAGTATCTGCTTCTTTACAAGTATATTTTGTAAGGTCATAAGGACCTAAAGGCTTATTCTCGACACATTCCAATACAAACATATCAGCATCTGGCACTCTTTCTAAACTGTTCTTCTTCGGAATATATCCTATCGCCTTAAAACGTTCAATTACAGCGGACATAGCAGTTTGTATCTGCTTTACTGATGGGGCAATACCGTCAACTTTCAACATAATTCTACCTCCTACTTTTGCATAGAACTTATATTTTGTTAAAACAAAATAATTGAAAATATTGCCACTATCCTATCCTATCCTATCCTATCCTATCCTATCCTATCCTATCCTATCCTATCCTATC
>JBJEGJ010000016.1:0-312 GCA_051874955.1 Candidatus Gastranaerophilaceae bacterium | reverse complement strand
CTATAGGGGATTATATCTGCATTTTAGCCACTTTAAAATTCACATTTACATTTCGTTACATTTGGAATATTTGTGAATATATTTGAAATTGTCACCCTGAACAAGCCGAGCAGAGGATGTAAGTTATGTAGTTATGTAGATCGCATTTACTAATGCGACAATAAACTTGTCAAATCATAATAACCTTGCCAATTAGCTAGATCCTGAAACAAGTTCAGGATGACAAGGGTGCCAACCTTGACCAGACCTCACCCTAGCCCTCTCCTATCTTAGGAGAGGGGAATTTTTTCGCGTATGTCATCCTGAAAAAAC
>JBJEGJ010000015.1:0-3378 GCA_051874955.1 Candidatus Gastranaerophilaceae bacterium | reverse complement strand
TTAGGTAAGTTTTTTACAGCCATTGACAACCTTATCACTCTTCATCAGCGTAAGTGCGAAAAATTAAAAAACATCAAAAAATCAATGTTAGAAAAGATGTTTGTATAGGAGAACTAATGATATTTAATACCGAAGCAGAATTTGAAAATGAAGTTATAGAAGCTCTTAAACGAAAAGGGTGGGGGGATTTACCTGTTATAAAATACCCAACGGAAGAAGAACTAATTCAAAATTGGGCAAATATTCTTTATGAAAATAACAGAGCTATAAATCGTCTTGGGGATTACCCGTTAACAGATAGCGAAATGCATCAAATTTTGGAACAAGTAATTAAATTAAGAACTCCATTAAAATTAAATGAATTTATAAATGGGACAATTTCAATAACTCGTGATAACCAAGATGATAAATTAAATTGCGGAAAAGAAATAAGCCTTAAATTGTATGACAGAAAAGAAATTGCCGCAGGTCAAAGCAGATATCAAATTGTGCAACAGCCAAAATTTAAAACTAAATCAAAAGTTTTGAATGATAGACGAGGCGATTTAATGCTTTTAATTAACGGAATGCCTCTCATACATATTGAACTTAAAAAAAGCAATGTTTCTGTAAGCCAAGCATATAATCAAATTGAAAAATATGCTCATGAAGGCATATTTAAGGGGATTTTTTCTCTTATTCAAATATTTGTAGCAATGGAGCCGAATGAAACAGTTTATTTTGCTAATCCCGGCCCCGATGGAAAATTTAATAAAGATTTTTATTTCCATTGGGCAGATTTTAATAATGAGCCAATAAACGAGTGGGCGGAAATCGTTGAAAAATTGTTATCCATCCCAATGGCGCATCAGTTAATCGGATTTTATACTGTTGCTGATGATAATGACGGCATATTAAAGGTTATGAGAAGTTATCAATTTTATGCTGCAAGAGCAATTTCAGATAAAGTTGCATCAGAACACGATTGGAACGGCAAAAACAAACTTGGTGGTTATGTTTGGCATACAACAGGTTCAGGTAAAACAATGACAAGTTTTAAATCTGCACAATTAATTGCGACTTCTCAAGATGCGGATAAAGTTGTCTTTTTGGTAGATAGAATTGAATTAGGAACACAATCGCTAAAAGCATATCAAGGCTTTGCGACAGATAGTCAATCAGTACAAGCAACTCAAAATACATCAACACTCGTTTCAAAATTAAAAAGCGATGATTCAGCTAATACATTAATTGTTACTTCAATTCAAAAAATGAGCAATATCACTAATGATGCTGAAGGTCTTAAAGCAAAAGATTTAGAAAAAATGAAATCAAAAAGAATTGTGTTTATTGTTGATGAATGCCATCGCTCTACGTTTGGCGATATGATGTCTGATATAAAAAATACATTCCCAAATGCGATGTATTTCGGATTTACCGGAACTCCAATTATGGAAGAAAACGAAAAGAAGATGAATAAAACAAGCGACATCTTCGGCGGTGAATTGCATAGATATAGTATTGCAGATGGAATAAGAGATAAAAACGTTCTTGGATTTGATCCTTACATGGTTACAACATTTAAAGATAAAGATATCAGACAAGCCGTTGCGTTAGAAAAAGCAAAAGCGGAAACAGTCGAAGAGGCTCTTGCAGATCCTAAAAAATCAGAAATATTTTATAAATATATGGATGCCTCACAAGTAAAAATGGCAGGTTATTTGCAAGATGACGGCAAATATATAAAAGGCATTGAAGATGATTTGCCAGTTAGTCAATATCATTATGAAACTGATCACCAAAAATTAGTTGTGCAGGACATAAAAGATAATTGGCTTGTATTGAGTCATAATAACAAATTCCACGCAATTTTTGCAACAAGCAGTATCCCGGAGGCAATTGATTATTATAGAATCATCAAAGAAGAAATACCTGATCTAAAAGTAACTTGTTTATTTGATCCAAATATCAGCAATGAAGATGGGGATTACAAAGAATACAAAGACTTAAAAGTTGCCATATTTAAAGAACAAGGTTTGAAAGAAATAATTGAAGATTACAACACTCGTTATGATCAAAAATATTCAATTCCAAATCACGCAAATTTCAAAAAAGATATTGCTTTAAGGCTTGCTCATAAGGAAACTTATAAATTTATAGAAAAAGAACCTGAAAAACAAATTGATATGCTTATAGTAGTTGATCAAATGCTTACAGGTTTTGACTCTAAATGGATAAATACTTTGTATATGGATAAATTGCAAAGGTATGAAAACATTATTCAAACATTCTCAAGAACAAACAGGTTATTTGGAGCTGATAAACCGCATGGAACAATAAGATATTATAGATATCCGCATACAATGAAAAGAAATGTTGATGATGCGGTCAAATTATATTCAGGCGATAAACCATTCGGTTTGTTTGTTGAGAAATTAGAGCATAATCTTAATATGTTAAATAATTTATATGAAGAAATAGCAACTTTATTTAAAAATGCAGGTCATCCGAATTTTGATAAAAATCCTGAAGACAAATCTGAACGTGGTAAATTCGCAAAAACATTTAAAATATTTAATGCATATTTAGAAGCGGCAAAAGTTCAGGGGTTTAATTGGAAAAAATCTTCGTACAAATTTGAGCATGATGATAGTGCAGATACTACAGTAAATATGTTATTTAATGAAAAAATATATTTAATATTAGTAATGCGTTATAAAGAATTATTCTCTTATAACCCCGGAACACCTGAAGAGGAAGTTCCATTTGAAATTGATGGACATATTACGGAAATTGATACAGGTCTTATTGACAATGATTATATGAATTCAAGATTTGAAAAAGTAAAAAGAGATCTTGAACAGCCAAATATTTCCGAAGAACAATTACAAGCTAATTTGGATGAACTTCACAAATCTTTTGCAGTTTTATCACAAGAAGAGCAAAAATACGCAAATATATTTTTACACGATGTAGAATGCGGAAATGTAAAAGTTGAAAGCGGAAAAACCTTTAGGGATTATGTAACAGAATATCAGGTCAAAGCAAAAAATGACCAAATTCATAAAGTGTCTGAAATATTCGGATTAAACGAAAAACAACTAAGAGAATTGATTGCCGTTAACCCTTCAGAAAGTAATATAAATGAATATGGCAGATTTGATAAACTCGTAGATACTGTAGATACAAGCCTTGCAAGAAAATATTTTGAAGAAACTGAAAATATAAAACTAAAACCTTTCCAAGTGAAAATTAAAGCAGATAATTTATTAAGAGAGTTTATTTTGAATGACGGCTTTGAATTATAAACTAAAAAAGGATGCAAAAGACATCCTTTTTTAATGTCCGCTTGGGAACAGCGTAAGCTCGATGAGATGTGCTTAATTGTAACAAAACAAA
>JBJEGJ010000014.1:0-67957 GCA_051874955.1 Candidatus Gastranaerophilaceae bacterium | reverse complement strand
AATGCCCTCCGACATTGACTTCAACACAAGAAGTATTCCCGCCAAACTTTAAAAAACCTTTATTTGCAACAGGGAAACTGCCCCTGACACCTCTGAATTTAACCTTAAATTTACTCATACTTCTTCCTTTAATTTACTTTTTTATTTCATAAATTCCTGATTGATCTTTATCCTCTCCTGCGTATATAGAACCGGAAAATGCCATAATTTTTGCCATTTTTTGAATTGTTTTCTCTCGTGTTTCTTTCCATTCAAAATTGAATACGACTTTATCTTTATAATTTTCGATTGTCACAATCCGAAAAGCATTAGGATACGATATCAATGCAGGGGAACTGACATATAACACATTGTCATGCTGTGTAATTTTTGCAGCATGGTAATGCCCCTGAAAAACCCCTATCGGATTTGAATAACTTTCTATAAGCTGCTTCAATGCAGACGCGTTGCGCATTTTATGATTTGGACTTGCAAACGGCTCTACAACAGGAACGTGCATAAATATCAAAACAGTATCATCTTTTGATGAATCAAGTTCTTTTTTTAACCATTTTAGCTGAGTTTCATCAATATAACCGTTTGAAGTAATTTCATCCGTAATAATATTATCAAGAACTATGACTTTGTAATTTTTTTTAGGAACAAAGGAATAATATGATTTTTTAAACTTGAAATCAGGGTTTGAATTACGCACCATATCAAGATAAACCAAAGTTGTCAAATACCCGCCGACACATCTGTCATGGTTTCCGAAAGCAAAATACCAAGGCGTATTAAGTTTTTCAACGTGCGGCAAAAACGCTTTTAATTCTTTTTCAAAGGATTTGTCTATCAAATCACCGGTAAAGATTGTAAAATCAATATCGTTATACTCATTGATTTGCTCAACCGCATCATCCAGCAATCGTGGAGATTCCCCAATCATTTTAAATGTCGTATTAGGGCTGTCTTGCATAAAATGAACATCACTAACCTGTGCGAATTTCAAATTTGTAGAACTGCTATACGCCTGCAACCCCCAAAGCATAGCCGCAGATAACATCAAAGTCACAAAGCCGTTAAACAACTTTGTAAAAAAGCTTTCTTTTTTTCTTTTATTATTCTTCCGATGCCTGCTCATT
The DNA here is from genome assembly GCA_051874955.1 of Candidatus Gastranaerophilaceae bacterium. Classification (GTDB taxonomy): domain Bacteria; phylum Cyanobacteriota; class Vampirovibrionia; order Gastranaerophilales; family Gastranaerophilaceae; genus Zag111. Next base: position 66,836 of record JBJEGJ010000014.1, on the reverse strand, counting down.
AGTTTTACTTTCTAAAATTTGTTTTATTTCATTATATTTTTCTTCCAAGAATTGGTCATCATCAGAGAGTATGATTGCCTTATCAATGTTCATCAAAGCACTCATATAATCTTCCGTTGCCAAGTCGCAATAACCCATATATTCATAGATTTTAGAAGTTTGAATATCTGGAAGCAACTCCGTAAAAATTTCTTTTGACGCTTTTGGATTACCTTCTTTATAAAGAATTTTTGCCCTATCAAATTGATATTCAGGACAGTTATTCAGTTCAATCGCTTTTTCATTATCCGCCTTTGCTTCATCCATCATACCCAATTCAAATTCCGCACGGGATTTTACGGCATAAGCCAAATCATCTTCCGGAACAAAAGTCAAATATTTATCAATAGGATTTATAACAGCATCAAAACGACCGACATCGTACAAAGTAATTGCGGAAGACAGATAAGCCTGTGCAAAATCCGGACGTGCTGATAATGCTCCGTTATACGCATCTAAAGCTCTATGATAATCACGTTTATCGCGGTACAAATTTCCAAGATAATAAAAAGCTAAATACGCATTTTGCTCTTTTGTACCCTGCAACAGAGATGTCATTTCCATTTTTTCATCTCCGATGCGTTTATATTCCATAGCCTGCTTTACAAGCGGATTTACAGAGGTTACATAAGTCTTTTTATCCTTTGAAATAATATGTGCTAACCCCTTTTTTAAATCGGCAACCTGCGAATTGTTTGGTTCACGCTCAAGAATTTTATTCAAATAAGCTATCGCAGAATTGTAATCTCCCACAACACAGTAATTTGCAGCAATATCAAGATAATCTTCTGTAATATCATCAGCAAATACAGGTGTCGCAAAACTTACAGCCAATGTTATAATTAAAGACAGCGCTAACTTTCTCATACCAAAATTATAACATAAAATTTTTAACTTGAATATTACTTGTAATTAATGTAGTCTTTCCAGTAATTATTGGACGAAGTTACATCTCTATTCTTAGCGGATTTTCCCGGTTTAGTACTGTTAACTGCCGCAACATTTTCAAGCGGTTCAAAAAACGGACAAGCATCAAACGCAGAACCGTCACCTTTTGTATATTTTCCGTTTTCATCTTTTGCAGGTATTTTATTACTTAAATTTTTATTTGTCATATAATCAAGATCGCATGGAACTATTTGTCCTGAATAATTGTTCATGTGTGCTTGATCTTCATAAACCCATGTTGCAACCATTTGCGCATTCATTGGTATAAATGCAAAAATATCAATATTTAATCTGTTAGGATTTGCCGTTCCGTTCACATCAACACATATTGTTCTGTTTTCATCATTAAACGACCAAATTCTACCTTTTGAATCCAGCCACAAATTATAATTATCACAAATAATTCCAACTTGCTTTAACTGATTATTTGCCGAATCCAAATTAAAAGCGTAAGGTCCCTGTCTTGAACCTGCCTGTTTATAAATTTCCCTCAATTTTGCCGCGATATTATTAGAATTAAGACCGGTCAGCAACTTATTTCCGCCATTAATTTTGGACATAAATTCCTCGACCCAAGTTTGCAGAGGAACTTTATTTGCGTACACGCCGACATCACCTTTATCATAATTAAGAAAAGAACCGATTTCTTTAATTTCACTATAGGTCGAACGATACTGTTCTTCCAAAACTTTTGCTCTGTAATTATATGCCAAATTCGGAATGGTTATAGCACTAATCGAACCGATTAATCCCAAAACAACCAAAACTTCCGCAAGTGTAAATCCGAATTTTTTAACTGTTGACTTAACCAAAAATATCATCCTCAATACTTAATAACATCTATGTTTATTATACCGTATTTTACGGTCAAAGTCCAGCCTGTATTAAAAAACAATTTGTGTTGCCATTATAATTTTGTGACTGTCAGCACGATTTTGATTGTCACAAAATACATAATTCAAAACAAACTTCAAAGCCTGACCTTTTATAAACCAGTTAAGACCAATAGTGTATTCTCTGCTTGTATCACCTGATACGTTTCTGTTTGGGTCAAACTGATCCACTCGCCCTATCAATTGAAAATGAGGATTAAACTTCCACCCGACGGTTGCTGCATAACCGCTCGCCTTATTGGAACTTACACCTTTAGAACCGTTATAACCATCAGCAATCGCAGCTTCAATATTAGACCATAAACGCTTGTGATGATATGCAACATAGGCACTTGCCACATTATAATCAATTCTGTTATGCCCACCGTTATAACCCGCACCAATTGTGACTTTACCGTACTTTTTGGCTTTGTTTCCAAGAGGTTTAAAGTTTACCCAACCGTTAAACTCCGCACCCGGCATACCGCTTGTAATATAACGCCCCGAACTGCCGACAGATAAGTTATAATCCGCGTATTGATAATTACCGATAAGTTTCAGGGCTAATGAACGTGCGCTGCCAAAATTCCTCGCTATCTGAGAACGAGTAACAAAAGGTAATATATAAGTTGATGTTCCGCCTTCAACTCCTGTTTGAACTCTTGAATATCCGGCTACAATTTGATGATTTGGAATTGATGTATTAACAACATACATATCCGATACAAAAGAATCTATATAGTTTCTTCCGCTGACGGGTATCGGATTAACCGCTAATTTGAATTTGTAATCCGGATTTTTAAATTGACCGTACATACCAATCTGAGTTGTTAAATTATCATAATCAGTCGAATAATCAGGTCGCCATATTGAACTCAAACTTCCGCGATATGCACCGTAGGTATGTATTTTTTTTACAGGACCTTTTTGGGGCTTAAATGTTAAATCATCTTGAAGTAAAAATGTCGGAACATCAGTTCTTGTAATTTTACTGTGATAAATCTTGCCAAACAAAGTATCCTCTGAGATTTCGTCATTTGTTTTATCACTATCCAGAAATTTAAACAGAGTAAAATCCAACTCCGTATTATCCATTACATCATCATCTTCATCATCAAATATAAAAAAACTTTTTTTATCCTTGTTTGTAAAATCATTATTTTTCTCAGGAAGTTCTTGGTTTAATACAATTTCGTTTTCCTGTTTATTCTCCAAAAGCTCCTCTGCAATATCTTCCGCAGCCTTTGAATCAGGCAGCGAAATAAGTGAGAACACAACTACAAATATTAATCTTAAAAATTTTTTCATATGTGTAACAATTATATCATAATCTATGTAAAATTTTTCTATTTTTGTAGTATATTTTTGTTATGCCCAATAAGATAAGAAATAAAAAACAAACAAATATAAAAGCCCCGATTGTTGAAGCGCTTAAGACTGCCTATAACAATCCGACGTATCAATTTCATATTCCCGGACACACAAAAGGTCTTGGAACTTTGCCTGATTTTAGAAAATTAGTCGGGAAACGAGCAATGATGGTTGATACAACTGACGAGTTTGACAACTTGGGAACGCTTACTCCTGCAACCGGTCCGATAAAAGAAGCTGAAATACTTGCAGCTGAAGCATTCGGAGCAAGAAGAACTTTCTTCTTGATTAACGGTTCAACTATCGGAAACCTTGCTATTGCAATGGGTTTGACAAAAAAAGGTCAAAAAGTTATAGTTAACAGAAATTGCCACCGCTCAATTTTGACAGGTTTAATTATCTCAGGTGCCGAACCGCTGTGGATTATCCCTGAAAAACTTAATGATTGGGGATTATGGGGAAATATCGAAGCTAAAGAGATTGAAAATTTATTAAAAAATAACAACGACGTTTCAATGGTTTGGATTACAAACCCGACCTACGAAGGGGTAGTTTCTGACATTGAGGCAATCGCAAAAATATGCAAACAGTATGATGTTCCTTTGATAGTGGATGAAGCACACGGCTGCTTATGGAACTTTAATGATAAATTACCAACCACCTCACTAAAACTCGGAGCGGATATCGTTGTTCATTCATTGCATAAAACAGGGGGCTCAATGAGCCAATCGTCAATGTTACACATCAGCGAAACTTCAAAAATAAATGCCGAAGATGTCGAAAGAGCATTGATGCTTTTACACACAACAAGCCCGTCTTTAATGCTATTGGGAAGTTTGGATGCAGCAAGGGCAAACCTGCAAAGTGACAGAGGTCAAAAACAATTATCACGAGCAATTGCAAATGCGAAATTCCTACGCTCCGAAATAGACAAAATGAAAACCATTCACCAATTGAAATCAGGGTTTGGATTTAAAACCGACGTCACAAAAGTTTTTATTAAAGCAGACGGTCTTTCCGGAAAAAGATTAGAATCAATTTTGGAAATAGATTTTGGAATTGAAGTAGAAAGCGCATCAGATATCGGAGTTCTTATACTTTGCAATATCGGTAACAAGCGTTCTGATTTTGAATACCTTGCAAAATGTCTGCATAAAATTGATAAACACGATTACAAAGATATTTATTATCTGGAAAACAAAAAACACATGCCGATGCTGACCCCAATTATCAAAAAAAGCCTGCGTGACGCATATTTTTCGGAAAAAGAAATTATCCCAACATCAGAAGCTGTGGGAAGGCTGTCAGGAGAAGTTGTTGCGGAATGTCCGCCGGGGATTTCTATATTATTACCGGGAGAATTGATAACAGAAGAACATTTACCATATCTGACAGATTACAAAGTTATTGAAGTCCTGAAATAATTTTAATTATATAATATTTGCAAAACTTAAAAAGTATTCTTCAATTACGTTCATAAACATCGGTAAAATCCATACCATGATTGCCGCCCCTAATACAGGTTTGAACAAGAAACTTAATTGAAATACATTGACCTGCGGTGCTGTACGGGAAATTACACCCAAAATAATATCCTGAGCCAATGTCGCAAGCAAAATCGGAGAAGCTATCTGCAATCCCATATACAAAGTATTTGATGACATCTTAATAAGCAAATCCATCTTTACCAACTGAGAAAGCGGAACATGCGAAGCGTACATTGGGAATATTTCAAAACTCCTGACCAACGCCTTAAATAACCAATAAATCCCCCCTAAATGAATAAATATCAGTATTCCCATAAGAGAAATCATTTTAGTCAAAATAGAAACTTGTGCTGATGTTGTCGGATCAAGTGCGGTTGCCGATGATAATCCCATTTGCATATTAATCATTTCCGCGCCACAATCTATTGCGATTGTAATCAACTGTGCCATATATCCAATCATAGCTCCGACAACTACATTTAACAAAATTGAAAGTACAAAAGAATCACACTCCGTCAAACATTTTTCGGGAGATAAAAAAGGTACAATAAATATTGTAATAATTAACGCAAAAGGTATTTTGACAAGTGTCGGGATATCCTTTCGGTTAAATATCGGACAAAACCTAAAAAATCCTATCATTCTGGCAAAAACAAGCGCACCTGCCATTAGGTAGGTATTTAGTTTTGGAAACATTTGCGCAATATTTACCAGTACACTTTCCATAAATTATCGTCCTAACATTTTCTTGGTTTCAACCAAATCAGGTTTTGGCATTGCATTTTTCGGAGCCTTTGTATATTTTGCCCGATTGTAATTGTCAAGATACGGTACTTTACCCGGATTTTTCATAATTTTATCTATATTGTCTATATTTTTAAACCTGTCTTTCATCTCATGTTCAAAAGGAGTTGTATACTTGTGATAGTCAGCGTCAAGCACGTAATTCTCACTTTGCGGAACCTGCTGAAATGCAAGAACCATGCCCTCTTGAAATAAATTTGTCAAAAGTTTGATAAACCCGACACCGCCTATTATAATTACAAGAAATACCCCCAAAATTTTTGGAGCCGCCGCAATTGTTTGTTCCTGAACTTGGGTTACCGCTTGTAAAATACCGACAACCAAACCTATTCCTGCCGCAACCAATACGCAAGGCATTGAGATTGCCAACATTATTAAAAAACCTTTTGCTAAGTATTCAAGTAAAATTTCCACAATAATTTTCCTTTTAGTTATAACTTGAAACAAGTCCCTGTACTATCAAAGCCCAACCGTCTACTGCGATAAATATCAGAAGTTTAAACGGCATTGAAATAATTGTCGGTGATAACATAAACATACCAAGTGCCAAAAGTATATTTGCAACAACCAAATCCAAAATAATAAACGGCACAAATATTATAAAACTTATTTCAAATGAGGTCTTTAACTCGCTGATAATATAAGCCGGAGCAACTTCCCAAATCGAAATATCATCAGGGGATTGCGGTTTATTTTTATGCGCCAGCTCGACAAAAAATGTTAAATCACTTTCTCGAGTCTGCTTCAACATAAATTCTTTTAACGGTTTTGAACCTTCTTGAATTGCCATTACCATATTTTGGTTTTTCTGATAAGGAACGGAACCCATATCATACATTTTTTGGAAGGTCGACCCCATTGTATAAAAAGTTAAAATTATTGACAAACCGATGATTACAATTGCCGGCGGAACTTGTTGTGTTCCCATTGCTGTTTTTAACATTGCAAATACAACTACAAACCTTAAAAAGCTTGTCATACAACAAAACATAAATGGTAGTAATGAAAACATCGACATTACTATCAACAATTGTAATACGGGATTTAAGTTTTGAATTGCATCCATTTTGTTATTCCTTATAATTCATTAATTTTTTTTGCCATTTCTCGCATTGTTGTATATCCGTGATTAACGTGTTTGGTAAAATCAAGCTCAACGGTTTTAGTATTAGAATTGATGTTACCTCGCCTATCCATACCTTTTGAAATATGATTAGATTTAGTTTTTATTGGTTCAAGATGAACTCTTTGTTTTGAAGGTGATTTCACCGGAATTTCCTCTTGCTGAGTATCATTTAGGTACTCTTGAAACTGTACGGGATTAGAATTTACTTTTGAAGATGTTGCATCGAGCTTTGAAATCAAGGTAGTTCTGTCAACATCTGATGCTATCAAAAACCGTTCATTACCTGCCCTTACAATATGGAGAGTTTTTCTCGGATTCAAACTCATTGTTTCTTCAACGGCGAGATATTTAGAATTATTACCCCGAAAAGAGCCGTCCATAACTTTTTTATATACAAACACGGCAAAACAAATTAAACCTGCCATTGCCATCGTATAAACCGTAAAATGTGCTATGTATCCACCCATAAGTCTGTTTGCTCCCCGTTTAAATTTTGTTAGATATTATCATCTTCCAATTCAAAATCACTGTAATCAAATTCCTCATCACCGCTTGAGTCTTCTTGCGGAAGTTCATTTGCCTGTTCCGTAGGTTCAAAAGAAGTTTCAGTTTCTTCACTCGGAATTTCTTGATTTTGAGCAGGTCGTACGGTTGCTGAATTATTATCCGTAACTACATTGTTAATTTTAACACCGTATCTGTCGTTTACAATAACAAGCTGACCGCTTGCAATAGTTTTATTTTCAACCTTTAGAGTAACATTGTTATCATAAAGCGAAGTTATATCAACAACCAACCCTTCTTCAATATCTTTCAATTCACCAAGAGTTATTTTTACGGCATCAAATTCTGCGCTCATTTCAACTTCAATGCTGTCCCATAAATTTTGATGTGAATCTGCCATATTATTTCCTCCGTCATCATAATCAGGTATAAGTATATCCATATTCGGATTTATTTTTGCCGGTATATCTGTACCGTTAAGCGATAATGTAATATTGTTTATACTGCTATTTTCAAACACAACAACATCATCGGTTTCAAGATTTTTTATGTCATACAATGAAAATTTTGTTTTTCCGATTTGAACTTTCACATAGGTTTCGCTATTCGGGAAATCATTTTCTGAAAATTTTGAAGTTTCCGACGCAATAGCCTCAGGGGATAACAGAACTTTCGGAAGGGTAATAATAAATTTTCCCGCCTTGTTATTTTGTTCATTTTTTTCTTTCAAAATAAAAGTTAAGTGTATAACATCAAAATTAGTACGCTTTAATTCTGTAGCATCGGCATCTTTTAGGATAGTTTTTATTTTCTCAAACATAAAGTCGTTGAAAGATGTTATAACTTTAGCTTCCAAATCAGAAATTTTATTTATATTAAACTTACTCTTTGATTGTCCTAAGACAAGATTTAAAATAATATCAAGGGATTTTTCGGTTGTTCTGAAAAACATATCATATTCCTGATTTATACGAATCTTTGTTACAAAACAAGACTCCTTATCCGTCATACAATTAATGTTTTGACTTACTCCAACCAGCATTATTCTGAAATTTTCTTCAAAAAATCCGTCAAAAGCCTCTTGAACAAGTGCAGGAACAGTATTTTCATACCATTGGTACTCCTTGTACAAAGTATTTGTTGATATTGAATTTTGAAGTTTATCTTCCATACAACTATCCCTGATTTATCCCCGCGGAATATAGGCACATATTCCCCACATCTACAATAAAATATAATCAAAAAGATTACATCAATCTTTTAATGGATATTTTTAAAAAGTCATCAATATTTTGATATAAATTTTTAATCAATATTTGCAAAAATAAATTCGGCAAGTTTTTTTGCAATAACTTTATGCGACTCTGCGCTGTAATGCAATCCGTCAGGAACAGCGGGTTTTATAAACTTGTTGAAATCAAAATACAGACAATCATTGTTTCTTGCCAAATTTTCATATATCGGAAAAACCTTTTCAATAATATTTATTGAATTTTTGTCAAACAACATTGAAAACCCGTAATTTAAAATAGTTTCAGTAATTTTTACGGGTGGAATAACAATAATCTTTGTATTTTTATTTGCATTATTTAGCGAAGTTATAAGATTTTTTAAGCCTTGAGCGGTTTTTACCTCATCCAAATCATAAAAAATTTGAGCATCATTTGTCCCAAGCGAAAGAATACAAATATCAATATCTCTGTTATTTTGCAAAAATATCGGCAAATACTCTCCTCCGCTATATTTCAAGCCAAAAGGGTTATTAAAAAATCCGGTTCGATTATTCATCCCTTCTTCTAAAACCTTATAGTTTGGGAAATAACTTGCCAACAAACCTGACCATCTGGTATCGGACGCATAACGACCTCCGTTTTCAGGATTGTATCCGTATGTATTTGAATCACCGTAACATAAAATCTTTTTCATAAGTTTATTATATAATGATTTTGCTACAGGTACAACTTATGAAAAAATACAGTTACATTACACCAATAGGAAAAATTTGGATTGCAGAAAAAGAAAACAAAATTTGTGCTTTAACTCTATCTGAAATAAAGAACGGAAACACCTGTGAAACTCCGTTGATAAAAAAGACATATACACAACTGCAAGAATATTTTAATAAAAAACGTACAAATTTTGATATTCCTCTACTGACAAACGGAACCGAATTTCAAGAAAAGATATGGAAAACCTTGATAAAAATACCATATGGAAAAACAATAAGTTATAAAGAACTTGCAACACAAGCGGGCTATCCTAATGCGTACCGTGCAGTCGGGAATGCGAACAATAAAAATAAGATTTTGATAATCATCCCCTGCCACCGAGTTATCTCATCAAACGGGAAAATCTCCGGATACGCCGGCGGAGAAAAGGCAAAACAGTTCCTTTTGGATTTGGAAAGTAACTAATTTATCTCCAATCGCGCAACACTTTTGAAGCCTTAGATATTACATTTGATTTTCCTCTTACCTTATAATATTTTCGAGTTTTCGGATTTATCAAACAATACCCTTTGTTACAAGCTTTGTAAAGCCAATCATCCACACAAGTATCATTGATACAAGAGGCTTCCAATTCAATACCGACAACCTTTACCGTTTCATCCTTAAGAGCTTTTAAATCAGGATATAAAACAAAGTTATCCTTAACTCTCGGATTTCTTTCATACATATATTCAATATCTTCTTTATTTTTTTCCGTCAAAGCGTTCTTTGGTCGGACCCAATATATGACATTTTTATCAGATGTTAAAATTTCCGAATGATTGTCAGCAGTTGTAGTTTGGTCATAAACAGCGTTTGGTATTCTCAATTCTAACGAACTAAATGCAGAAAGCGGATCAAACACTTGCACATCTTCAGTCTTTTGTTCTTTGTTATACATATAATAAATCGGTGCAGCTATAGCAATAGCAATTCCGGCACAAATAAACCAAGCCTTAACCCAAGACTTTTGCGCCTGATGAAAATCCTGTTCATCTTTATACTGAATTTCTTCCCAAGCCCATTGGTTTCCTTTCGTTCCTGCAAAAAATGCCAAAAGAAAACTCAACAAAAACCCGTACGGAATAAAGAATAAAAACGGAACAAGTAACAAAACCCAGCGTTTATATTTTATCCCCCAAATCCAGTTAAATAAAAAAGCACCCCAGTTGTATTTTCGAGATACGTTATACGGAGCAAGTTCGCCCATACCTGAATTATTATCATACTTAGTCAAAACAATGGTTCTTTTTTCTTTTTTCTGAACAATTATCTTATCTCCGGCATAACTGTCATGTTCTAAAAATTCTTCCAATGTGGTTTCATCTTCATGATTTTCTTTGCGGAACTTATCATCTTGACCTGACATAATATAAAACTTCCTTTCCTATATTTTCTAAAAATTATAAAATATATATCATTATTTTGCAAATATTAAAGATTTTTGAAAACTTCCTTGATTTTTCAAATACATTATGTTAATCTTACAACTGTAACACTAAAGGAGATGAAATGTTATATTATAACCGACGCAGCAGATACAAATTAAGAGGCTTGTTTAATTAGACAAGACACATGACTGTGTTGGAATAAAGTTTAAAAAAGCAAGACCCGAAAAAAAATCAGGTCTTGTTTTTGTTACAAAAGATTAAAAATAATAAAAAAATAAGCAATTTATTTTATTGAGGTAATTTAAAAAAAAGTGAAGGTAGGAATAATGAAAAATAAAAATATCCGACGAAACTTAACTGTAAAAGCGAATGCTCCAATCGTGAGATTGATGAATTTAATTTGGGGCTTGTAATACAAGTTAAGGCAAAGTGCTTTTTGCACTTTGGATAAGGAAAAGGAAAAATGATACCACAAATAACAGCAAGTACAATTTACTCTACATTAGGAAATAACAGTTCAAAAGTTCCGCTCGCAATCAAAGATATTGCAAACAGTTGCGGTTTGACAGCAGCTTCATATATGTCAGGGGACAAAGCAGAGGGAAAAGACAGATTTATAGATGAATTTGGCACACAAGCCATTTGGTTATGGGGAATTCCTGCATACCAAAAAGTATTGGATTATACACTATTCAAACCCGCAAAAATTGACCCAAAAGTCGATGTAAGAATATTAAAAAATCCTGAAATTTTCGAGGCTGCAAAAGAATTTGCACCAACAAAAGCCGTTTTGGAAAGTCTTGAAAATGTCTGGGAACATCAAAAATTAGCTAAAAACTTAACCATAGTTAAATTCGCAGCATCAACATTACTGACTGCTTTATCATATTTAGGTTTGACAAAATTCAGACACGATTATACCGAAAAACAAATCAAAAAAGACTATTACGAAAAACAAAATTCAAAAAATAATACCGAAACCTTCACGGGACAATCTTTTGTAAATCCGTCTTTTGCTGAAAAGAACAAAGCGAAAAATCCGACCTTCACAGGAAAAATGGAGGACTTTATATTTGATCCCGTAAGAAATTTGATGATTGTTGACGGGATAATTACCGGCGAAAGACTTACACATTCAAAAAATCCGCAGGATTTCTTTGGATACGTAATTAAAGAAGGCAGTTTCTGGACATTTATGTATTTTGCAGGTCCGCTTATTGCTAAGGCACTTGAAAAGAATGCCGATAAAAAAGGAAAATCAATTGACCTTGATGCCAGAGTTATTTTTGCCGACAAATTAAAAGACTCGTTTAAAAACGGAACTCTAAAATCACACCTTGCAGAATTTAAAGCAGCAGATACTTCTGATGTAGATATATACAAATTTGCCGTAAAACCTAATCAGAAAAACTTAGTAATTGAGTTCGCTAAAAATTCGGATGTGATAGAACTTCTGAAAGGCACAAATGACGTCGACACAAGAAGATTTATTGATTTGGAAAATCTAAGAGGTGTAAGCCAAAAACTTGAAAAGCTTCTCGGACAATACGAAAATTCAGGAGAAACATTGGAGGAATTTTTCAAATCCGTCAGAAAACTTAAAAAAGGTGCCGTTTTGAAAAACATCGGAGCATGTATTGGTGCATTAGGACTTCTTGCACCGAGCATTATGCTTTTATCCAGAAAATTCGGATTAGGCAAAGATTATCAGGTCAGAAAAGACATTGAAAAACAAATGTCAGCTTAATATAATAATTCAAATTATCTTAAGTTGACAATTTAAATATACAAAGCTAGAATTATAGTTGTTATCGTTTGGGAAAGTATGAACTACTCAAAACAAAGGGAAAAAATTCTTGATGTACTCTCAAATAACGCTGTCCACCCGACGGCGGAATATTTGTTGGAATTATTAAAAAAAGAACACGCAAATATCGGATTTACAACGCTTTACAGGAACTTAAACCAATTGGCTCAGGCAGGTATAATCAAAAAAATTGACGGGCTTGAAAATTCCGCTCGTTTTGATCATAATACACACGAGCATTACCATTTTATATGCGAAAAATGTAACAGAGTTTTTGATATTCCAAAAGGGGTAGCTCCCGATTTATTAAATAATACCCGTAAGGCTACGGGATTTGATATTACAAGTCATGATATAATATTTCATGGTGTGTGCCACGAATGTAAAAGAAAGGACAGTTAATTATGAAAAAATGGGTTTGTACAGTTTGCGGTTACGTATATGATCCGGCAGAAAACGATGGGGTAGCTTTTGAAGATTTACCGGAAGATTATGTTTGCCCTCTATGTTCTGTCGGCAAAGATCAATTTGAGCCTGAAGAATAGAGTTCATAAGGATTTTAAACAACTAAAATATCGCAAGAAAATTATTTCTTGCGATATTTTTATTAATATTTGTTAACAATTCAGTCAAATTGCGCAAATTAATGAAAAAAAATTTGTTTATAGACATGTAAGGTTAAGGAATAGTGTGAAGGTGGTAAATTATGAGTTTGATTTCAGGTGTATCCAGATTGATTAACTATACGACAAGGGCCGCAAAGGTTTCGCCGTATATCATTTTTGGAAACGGAGCACACACATTAGTTAATGCAATGAAAAATGCTCCGGTAAAAGATGCCCTTAAAATTGGCGGAAAAGCAGTAGAAGCAGAAGTTCAAGCAACAAAAGCTCTACACGGCGGATTATTTAAACATGCATGGACAGCGTTAAAAACAACTCCGAGTGTAATTGCAAAAAGTACAAAAGCAGGCTACAGAGCAGCAAGTATAGCAGGAAAAGGTTTCTTTGGAAAACTTGCAGGCAGTGCAAAAGGTTTATTTAGAGGTATTGGTAAGAAAATGCCGTTAATAGGTAACCTGATGCTTATAGGTTTTGAACTTCCTAATATTATAACAGCAACAAAAGAACAAGGTATCGGCACAGGTGTTACAGAAACATTAAAAGCCGGTGCAAGACTGGGTGGTGCATCTATAGGTGCAGCTATCGGTACAGCAGTTTGCCCTGTTGTCGGTTCTTTAATCGGTTGGGTTGCAGGTGAATGGCTAACAAGTAAAATTGTTGGTAAATCATATACAGAGAAAAAAGCTGAAGAAGAAGCAAAACTTCAGGAAGAACTTGCTTTCCTACAACAAGAACAAGGAAATGCTCAAGTTCCGTTCACAGGCAACACTACTCAATTGAATACTGAGGCTATAAACAATGTTCCGTTAACTAATCCAAATAATCCTTATGGAATGTCATCAAATCCTTTCAGTATGATGGAAACCCCATATAATATGATGTCTAATCCTTATGCAAATGACATTATGATGCAAAATTTACAACTTGATATGATGGTATAAACAAATAAACTAACTCTATAAATTCTTTCTATCTCGGCGAAATTCAGCAATGCTAATTTCGCCTTTACATTTGTTTACATTTTGTTAAACTTTGGCAATTATTTCAAAAAAAAATACTTTATTAAAGTATAGGTTGGAAAGTTTAATAAAGGAAAGTAAAATGGGAATTATGTCGTATGCCATACGTGGCGCAAAATTATTACCGGACTTGTTACTCGGGACAGGAGCTGATGTATTCGGCGCAGGAATGAGAGCTGCAGGAAAAGGTTCTTCTATTTGGACAAAAGTAAAAACAGGTGCAAAAACTTTAGAAAATGCAAATAAAGGAAGTAATTTCTTCAAACGCACATTCAAAGAACTTATCTCAACACCTAAAGATTTGTATCATGGTGTAAAAAGCGGAGCAAGTATTGCAAAAACAGCCGGCAAAAGCGGTATCTGGGGCGGCATCAAAGGTTTTGGCAGCGCAATTGCTAAAAAAATGCCTATGATTGGCGCCGTTTTAACAGTAGCACTTGAAGCTCCAAACATTTATAAAGCATTTAAAGAAGGCGGAGTTAAAGAAGGAATGAAAGAAATCGGCGGAGCCGGAATTGAACTTGGCGCTATGGCTGCAGGCGCAGCTATCGGTTCTGCAATTTGTCCGGGTGTCGGAACATTAATCGGAGGTATTGCAGGTTCACTTATCGGTATGTTTGCAAGGGGTAAAACCTATTCTGAAAAACAAGCCGAAGCTCAAGAACAAGAAATGGGACAAGCAGTTGTTCAATACACCCCTGAAGAAATCCAAGCATTAAGAAATGTCGGATTAACAGATGAAGAAATTGCTCTTGCGCAACAAAACGGTTATACTATTCAAGATATTGCGGAAATATTGAATCGTCAAGCTCAAGAAGCTGCTGAAGCTGAACAAGCTGCAGGTCAGCAAGCAGGTACGCAACCAGCTACCACACAGCCGACTGAGCAATATCCATCACCATATCCATATATGCCGACCCCTTATCCGTATATGGATCCGCTAAGCACATACAACCCGTTCATGGTAAATCCATATATAATGAACATGAACACAATGTATCCTTATAGCAATCCATACAGCAATCCGTTCAACGGTCAAGCTCAAATGATGCCGAATTACACCAACGACATTATGATGCAGCAACTGTTTAACAATCAAGGTTATCTCTTAAATACCTCTATGTAATATAAAGTAAGACAATTAAACATTAGGGCGCATTTTGTAAAACAAAATGCGCCCTCTATCTTTTTTATACTCCGCAAACGTGGAAATCTCGTTCTGAGATTGAAGCAGTACATTCAAACAACTGCGTAAGTAATTTTTCGGTTACACATTCAACAGTTTTTACTTCTTTTTGTAATGCTTCGTAGCTTTCTTCTTTCACTTCTTTTAAAGCGTTGTCAAAAATTTCGTCTTGGTACATAAATTATACTCCTATTTGTCTTAACAAAATTATTTACGGCATTTTGTAATTAAAACTTTAATATTATTAACGATTTTGTTACAAAATTTCATCTTTTGTAGTTGTTTAAACTATTTTAAAGTAAAATATTACCATATTTGCAAGTGAGGAAGTATTGATGTTAAAGGATTTTGAATTAACAAGTTACAATTATTATTCCAACCGCAGAGATATGGAAATAATTTCAAACATTGTGGATAGTTTAAAAAAAATTTTGGAAGAAGACGCAAAACAACCGCAACCGTTATTCTTAAAGATTTCCGACAATTTGATTATGGAAATTGCCAGAAAAGTTGTTCAAGAAAAAAAACAGACATTTTTGATAGGTATTACGGGAGAAAGCGCCTCCGGAAAAACAGTTTTTGTTGATAATACAATAAAGGCATGTATCAAAGACAATACAAAAGGTATTTATACCGTTATAAGATGTGATGACTATTACAAAGACACCTCTAAAGAGCTACAAGAAGCAGGAAGCTACGAAGCATTATTTAAAACAGGTTTTAGCTTTGACACACCGGATGCAATTGATTTAGACCTTATGAAAAGCCATTTAGTTTCGCTAAAAGAAGGCTTGACGATAAAATCCCCTCGATACAATTTTGTAACTTGCGAATCGTCACCTGACGGAGATGCAAAAACACCGGCTAAAGTTATTTTAACAGAAGGGCTTTATGTTTTAAATGAAGGGGTACGAGATATTATGGACGTAAAAGTTTACGTGTTTACCCCGTTAGAAGTCATCAAAGAGCGTTGGTACAAAAGAGCAAAAGAACGCGGAAAAACAGGAGAGGCGGCAGATTTACAGTTCGCTGACGTTAACAAAACGGCTCAAAAATATATAAGACCGACTTACCAAATCTCAGATGCGGTTATTAACGGACTTGTAAGCCAAGAATATATCCAAGAAATAACCGACAAAATTTTCCGATCTCTAAAAGCTATTGAATATTAAAAATTTATAATTGAGGAGCCGGCAGTTTTACTGCCGGCTCCTTTCTATTTGAAAACACTCAAGCTGAACTTAGAAGGCTTTTTGACAACCCGCACAATTTGCAGGGGCTGCATAAGGCATAACCTTGATGTACTCAACCGGTGCAGCGCAACCTGTAACTTTTGCTTTTTTAATTTTGACCCCATGAAGTTTTTCACATTTTGTAAGTTTCGGTTTTTTACATTTTTCAACTTTTTGGCAGGCACATTGACCGTTACGACCAAAGTTAGTAAACGGATTTAAACTCTGAGTGCGTTCATACGACCAAGCGTAAGCACCCTGAAACGGAATTGTCAAAAAAGCAAACAACGCTATTGATGCAAATAAATTTTTCATACATTTCTCCTTTAGTTAAATTGGCTATAATCGCTAACTACATTTTTATTTTAAAAGTTTTAAATATTTTTACCATAAACATTAGGAGGAAACGGATTAGCCAAACGCCCTAGATAGAAAATCCTATTTTAAAAAACAGGCCCAAAGAAAAATCTTTGAGCCTGCTTAAATTTATCTGTCACAAATCAGATTACTTAGCGATGCTTGCATCTTCAAGTAAAATAACTCTGACTTCTTCGCCTTGTTTAGCGCTGTAGTTCAAACCAGGAGTAACTAAACCTGTAATCAAACCAACACCTGCACCAACAGGAGTACCAATAGCGATACCTGTACCAACTTTGTCAGGATCAGGAATGAATGAGAATCCAACACCTGCACCTGTACCAACTGCAGCACCGCCAACAGTATACAATGCAACTTTACCTGCTGTCATCCAAGGACCTTCTTTTAAAGCATAATCTTTGTAGAAAGGTTTTGCATTCAAGTCAACAGTTTTACCGTCTGTAGTAACAACTTTGTTGATTTGAACGTATGCTCTTGCATTTTTGTTAAACCATTGAGGGTCTTTAATTTCAAGAACATTACCGTAGAATACTGAACCTGCAGGGAACAATAAAGTACCTTCTTCAGTTACGATATCAGCAGGGTTAGTAAATGTTACAGCATCACCTGCAGCATGTAATTTAGATTTGAATTGTTCACCAAAAGCAACTTCCAAGACGTTACCTTCTTTAACAACGTTTCTTAAGTTTGTAACGATAACTTCATTACAAGGAGCTTTCTTAGTAACATTTAAGTGTTCAGTTCCTAATACAGTTTCTTCTACATTTTTATATTGAGATTTAACAAGATCTAATCTTTGTCTTAATCTGTATAACAATACAGCAGCTTCAGCTCTTGTTAATTCATCAGTAGGTCTTAATTCATTTTCATTCGGGTGGTTTACGTAAATACCGTAAGATAATGTTTTAGCGTAAACATGTTTTGCCCATGCAGGAACTGCTGCAGCATCCGAGAATTTTGAAACAATATTAGAATCAACCGGAGATTCAATTGTAATGTGGCTGATTACTGATTGAGCTTCATCTCTTAATACTGCTCTGTTTGGTTTGAAAGTTCCGTCCGGATAACCGTATACCAAACCTAACTGTTGAGATCTTGCAATCGGAGCATAAATATCTGATGATTTTGCAACATCAGAGAATTTTACTTTTGATTTTACTTCTAAGTTTTCATTACCTAAAACTTTTAATAAAGCTTTAACAAACTCAACTCTTGACATTTGACCTTCAGGATCAAAGTTAGCACCTGTTAAAGACATAACAGAGTCACCAACTACACTTGCGATTTCTGTTCTGGCCCAGTAATTGTCACTAACATCAGCAATGCCTGCATAAGCAAACGCAGGAATAGCGTTAATAGTCAACATACCTGAAACCAGTAAACCTGCTAATAATTTCTTCATAGTCTTCCTCACTTTTCTTATTAGTAAAACTTTACCGAACTAATTATAATATAGTCCGAACAAAATGTAAATAGATTAAATTTTATTTCGACAACTTAGCTTTAAGTCTTGCTTCCGCCCTTGCAATTGCAGCTTCTGCGCGTTTTGCATCCATTCTCGCTTTAGCATTTCTTAATCTGCTTTTTGCTCTTTCAAGCGCTTCTCTTGCACGAACCTCGTCAATTTCAACATCCGCTTCTGCAAGAGTTGTCAAAATCAGACATTCATCATCTTTAAATTGAAGAATACCGCCCATTGTGGTGAACATCTTGACTTCTTCTCCGATAATTGCACGGGTAACTCCGATATCTAAAGCCGTCATTATCGGAACGTGACCTTTTAACAAACCAAATTCGCCATCGATGCCTTTTGAATACACGGCGTCAACTTCTTCATCAAAAACAACTCTTTCTTGCGTAATAATTTTCAGTTTCATAAATTATTCCTCAATTGTTTTTGCTTTTTCTACAGCTTCTTCAATTGTACCGACCATATAGAAGGCTTGTTCTGGAATATCATCATGCTTACCCTCAATAATTTCTTTAAACCCTCTTATCGTATCGGCAATTTTCACATACTTACCTTGAATACCGGAGAACTGCTCAGCAACAAAGAACGGCTGAGATAAGAATTTTTGGATTTTTCTTGCTCTGTTAACGGTTTCCTTATCTTCTTCCGACAGCTCATCCATACCCAAAATTGCAATAATATCTTGAAGTTCTTTGTATTTTTGGAGAATTTCAAGAACTTTTCTTGTTACGTTGTAGTGTTCTTCCCCGATAATATGAGGATCAAGCGCCCTTGAATTTGACTCCAACGGATCAACCGCAGGATAAATACCTAACGATGCAATGTTTCTTGATAAAACAGTAGACGCATCCAAATGAGAGAATGTGGTAGCAGGAGCCGGATCGGTCAAGTCATCCGCCGGCACATAAATCGCCTGAACAGACGTAATTGAACCGTCTTTGGTTGAAGTAATTCTTTCCTGTAACTCACCCATTTCCGTAGCCAATGTCGGCTGATAACCAACTGCTGACGGTACACGTCCCAAAAGGGCCGAAACCTCAGAACCCGCCTGAGTAAATCTGAAAATATTATCAATAAACAACAGCACGTCCTGTTTTGAAAAATCTCTGAAATATTCTGCGGCAGTCAATGCGGAAAGCCCAACTCTCATTCTTGCTCCCGGCGGTTCGTTCATTTGACCGTAAACCAAACCTACCTTATCCAAAACTCCGCTTTCTTTAAATTCGTTCCAAAGGTCATTTCCTTCACGAGTTCTTTCTCCGACACCGCCAAATACGGAAACCCCGTTGTGTGCCATTGCAATATTGTGGATTAATTCCTGAATAAGAACTGTTTTACCAACGCCTGCACCACCGAACAAGCCGATTTTACCGCCTTTTTGATAAGGTTGCAACAAGTCAATTGCTTTGATACCTGTTTCAAGAATTTCGATTTCGGTATTTTGGTCAACAAGTTTCGGAGATTCTCTATGTATCGGCAAATACGTTTCAGCCTCAATAGCCCCGCCGTTATCAACAGGTTCACCGACAACATTCAAAATTCTGCCTAAAATAGATTTACCGACAGGAATTTTTATCGGTTCATTAGTATTAACAACCTTCATTCCGCGTTTCAAACCGTCAGTTGAAGACATCGCAACAGTACGTACACGATTTGAACCAAGCATCTGCTGCACTTCTGCAACAATTTTTGTTCCGTTATCGGTAAATATATTCAATGCAGTGTAAATTCCTGGCAAATCACCGGACGGAAATTCAACGTCGATTACAGGCCCGATAACCTTAGTAATTATACCTTCTGTCGCGGTTAATGTTTCAACCATAATACCCCTCTCCTTATAAACTTTTAATAATTGACTTATTTCACTCCGTTATTATACACCAAGAAAAAATTTTTCAAAATACCCCATTAGAAAAATTTTTCAAAAAAGAACCGACTGAATATCAGTCGGTCCTTTTAACGCTTTATCAGATTAACCTCTGATTCCTAATTTTTTAATCAATTCTCTGTATTCATCAAGATTTTGAGATTTGATGTAAGCAAGTAATCTTTTTCTCTTACCTACCATCATCAAAAGACCTCTTTTTGTAGCAAAATCTTTTTTGTTAGATTTTAAGTGTTCGGTTAACTCAGAAATTTTTTGAGTTAACATAGCAATTTGAACTGCTGATGAACCTGTGTCTTTTGCATCTTTTCCGAATTCTTTAACAATTTCTTGTTTGTTTTTTAAGTTAATTGACATATTAGTATTTCCTTTTCTTGTTGAGTGATTATTGGCGTAAGCACTCTACAGGACAGATGATAATACACTCAAACTCAAAAATCAAGAGGAAAGTAAATATTATTAACATCTTTCGTAAAAAAAAGTTCCCGAAGTTTTCGGGAACAAATTTTCTACACTACTTTTCTAACCTACATTATCTTTCACTTCTCTTACTTATTTTGAGGAATCATAAACCTGTATTTGGTTAAGATGAACTTTCTGATTGAGATGCACCTTTTGCCTGAGGTGAACCGTATTTACTGCCCATTTTATCTGCAATCTTTTTAATTATTGCATCATATTGAGCTGCAATATCATTACTAATGTAGAACCAACTGCCCATTTCTTTATCTATTGCTGCAAATTCTGCTCTGCATTCATCATAGATACCGAGTTCCTCAGCTTTTTCACGCAACGCTCTTGCGATTTGTTTACCAAATTTCTCTTTTTGACCTGAATCAGCATCCCACATAAAGGCTTGCATGAAGGATTCGCCTTTTTCTGCGGAGTGATATTTATTCCAAGCCAGCATTATATCCATTACATTATCTTTTGTAATTGAACCACAGACCGCTTCAAATGTCGCATCATCAGTTCCTACGCAATAGACAGCATCATAAAACGCGTCAACTGCAGAAACTATAGAACTTGAGAATTTATCAACCCTTGAAGTATGTCCGCCTGTTCCGCCAGTGCTACCTGCACCGCCAGTACCGCCTGTTCCGCCTGCACCGCCCGTGCCACCAGTTCCGCCAGTACCACCGGCACCACCGGTACCACCTGTTCCGCCGGTATTATCATCATCAGTATCGGCATCAGTGTCAGTATCTGTATCCGTATCACTATCGGAATCTGTATCGCCATCGACTTTTCCGCCGTTTTTAACTTTTGCCATATCATTCATAATTTCTCTTAGCGCTTTTTCGATTTCTTCAGCTTTTTTACCTCTTTCAGGCACTTCTAAATCAGTTGCGCTTTGCAAATCACGTAATTTTTCTTCTTGTTCATCCAAGCGTTTTAGCAAATCGTTTACTGCTTTACGTTGCTCATCAGTAAGTTTTTCATCCAGCAACATCGCATTCAAACGTGATTTCAACGAAGATATAGTGTTAGCACATCTTGTAATCATCGAATTTATGGTTGCAACAACACCATTCATCGTTATAGCCTGAGCCATTCCAATACCCGCTTGCTGAACAGAACCTATATCAACACTCGGGTAAAATCCTGTTGCCGGCGGCATCAATGCCTGCTGTGCCAAAGGATTGAAGTAAATATTATTAGCCGGTCCTGCCCAACATTCCGGCGGAATCGTAAATACCTGAGTATCCCCTCCAAAATGTGCAACTCCTGTTGGTAAACAGCCCATATATGGCGCATCTGCAAAAGATAAGTATGTGTACATAGCCTTTTCCCCGTTTTCTTTAATTTTCCCTTACCTATATAAAGATTTTTGCTCATACAAAATTGCGCAGACAAAAGAATGAAAATTTTAGACAAAAGCTATAACTCAACAATATCAACATTTTTGACCGTATAAAATTTAATTAACATTTCGTAATATTTATATTTTTATACTCTAAACAGTTTTCATGGTAGGATAAAAGCATGAAAACATTAGCAAGATTTATACAAACTAAAAGAGAAGAATTGGGACTTACTCAAAAAGGACTTGCCATCGCTGCAAACATTCCTCTCGAAACCATAGAAGAAGTTGAAGCGGGAAAAGAATTATTTTTACCGGTCACAATTCGCCAGGCTATCGCAAAAGTTTTAAAATGCGAACCCCACGAAATAAAAAAATTGGAAAAAGATATTGCAAACGACATTGTATCGCCTGAAATTATAGAAAGCCTTAAACAGTTGATTTTAAACGGTGCAGGCGGATTAAAATGTCCAAAATGCGGAGCCCCTTTAGATACAAGAATTGCAAAAATGTATGACCTTGAAGATAACTTGATACTTCATCCTAAAGCTCATTGTACAAAATGTCCGTTCCAAATTCATTCATAAAAAGCAATTAAGATTGGCGAAATCTGTCCGATAAATAACTCAAAATTGCTCCGCCGATTTCCTCATTCGGATCAAATGGTTGTTGCGGATTGTAAGGTTTCAAGCTGTTTTGCACCAGCATTTTTATAAGCGGGCCAAAAGCATCAGGAACTTGAATTTTTCGATAAATTCCCGCCAAAAAAGTTTGGATATTTGCGGACTCGGTATTGTTAAACCTTGCAAATACCGGATACAACTTGTCTATTCCCTTTGTTCCGTTATCAATCATTCTGTCAAATATATACAGAGTTTCAGTTATTTGCCGTTCATTGTTTGAATGTTTCAAAACCTCCGTTAAATACGGAATAGCATTTTCTCCCTGCTTAACAAAATAATCGACTTCATTCTTGTCAAACAGACAGTAATTTCTGCCGTTTTCGGGTAAACGACAATTACAACCGATATATTGATTTTGATATGTTTGAACAGGCTGTATCATTCATTTTACTCCTTTTTCTAACTATACACAAACGGCGGGCCGTTTTTGATTTCAAACAAAATATTTTCCGCCATCATTTTCAGTTTTTCCTGAGAACGATTACCGCTATCGACTTGCTTGTAAAACTCCTCTACAAGCGGTCTGACTGCGGCATCTTTTTTGGATTTAAAATTCCGAAGTTCCGTAGACACAAGTCGTTTCTGTAATTCCAATTCCGTTTCAGCGTTTATCTTTTTTACCTGAACTTCTTTTATCGCATCCGCTGCAAGTTTTCCGCCATATCCAACCGCAGTAACCCCCGTTATGCCGAGAAACAGGTACTTAAATTGCGGATTTGACGTATCCAACAGCCAGTTATAAAAGAATGCAAGATATTCATTGACAAATGAGTTAAATGCAGGTTTTGGCGTTCCGTCACCCGCATAATTCGGATTTGCTTTTGTGGTCGACGTCCGCATATAAGTCAATATTTTATCCAAAAATTTTTGTTTTTCATCATTATTTTTCCAGTTTAAAATATTAACCTGTTCTTTTATAAAATTCTCCGCATCGGAAGATGCCTCAATTGAACGAAACATGTGCTCAAGATTATCCTTATCAAGCTCTTTTGTCGCTTCAGAAGATGTTTTTACAACTTCTTTTATCAAATTTTTCGTTCTTGTAATACCGTCTTCTATATGTATTCTGCTTTTGGTCAGATTTTTAAGTGATACAAAGCCAAGCCCGACAATCCCTGCAAAAGTACCTATTCCGAGCAATATATTCCAAACATTTGATTTTTTAGATTTGTCTTTATCACCTCCCGAGGACATAAACGGGACTTTTGAATACAAGTGCTTTCCGAAATTCGTAGACATCTTTTCTCCGTTCGGAGAGATATATTTCTCAAAATCCGCAGTATACTTTGACATCATACTTCTGATAATTTGCATTTTCCCCGAAAAAGATTGCGTTTCCACCGCTACAAGTTCTTCTTGCAAATTTTTTTGGATATCGGCTTCTTTTCGGCGTACCCAAATTTCCTTATAACCGTCAAAAAATGCTCCGCCCATAAACGCCATTGCACCAAATGCCAATGCACCTAATCCCGCAATAAATGTTTTTTTACTCGGGCTTTGCAACATCTGATAAACTATCTGATGACTTTCATTACTCAAATTTACGTTACGGGTTAGTGCAGGTAACCATTTTTCCTGAGGTAAATTTTTGGCAATTTTTGCACATCTGTTTACAAACAAAGTTGCCAGCGCAAATACAGACATTACACCCAATGCAATACCACTTAACGGTAAAAGTTTTTTATCAACATGCCTGTTATCTGAATATAATTCCGACGGCATTGATACTTTATCTGAAATCAAATACGTATCCCTTGTTTCTGACAAATCTGTTTCCCTGTCTTTTATAAGATTATTGACAAGTACACCTTCTTTTGTTGTCACACTTGTTTTACGCTGTGAATTTGTCAAATTTCTTTGCTGCCTTATATTTTCCGCATCGTTTAGCGGGTTAATGTTCATCCTTTTCCGTTTCCTTCCTGCGTTTTAAAGTTTCACCTATTTCATGCAATAAAGTTTTTAATTCAAAAGTACGCTTTGCTTCATCAATCTTTTTATCTTCATCATCACTTTCAAATGCCCCAAATACAAAAAATAATTTCTTTATTTTTTTCTTCACATCCGTTAAAAATTTTGAAACTTTTTCCTTTATTGCCGCTTTTAATTCGCCAAAAACCGCCGTTAATTTATCCGTTATTTGCGCAAATGTTTGAGAAATATTTGCAAATACAACAGGTAAATTTTGTACAAAATTTAAAACTCTGATTACAACATTTCCAAGCACAAAATTAAGCGGCTTTGCAATAATAGGCGGTAATTTCTCGGTAATCATAACTTTTAAATCCATTAACCTTTGATGAACAGATGCAAGATTTTTCTGAAAATCGACCAACGCCTGAATATGATTTCGCTGCGCTAATTTTGCCTGCTCTTTGGCGTGTTTTTGAGCCCTTAACATTGCGCCGATTGCAGCACATTGATTATAAGTCATTTCTCCGACATTACGAGGAATATCACGCTTTGTCGTGGAATTTCCTCCAGCCATTCCGTTGCAAATAGGACAAGCTCCCAACGGCAATCCGTGCGGACAAGTTCCTGCTTTCATTCTGTTTGTACTTGCGGTCGCTCCAAGTGGCATAAAAAAATCCTCTAATCTTAGAGGATGCTTCAAAAAAACTATTTACTGCATCCAAAAGCACGTGGATGAGTTATTTTTTGAGCATTCCGGCTTTTACGGCTGCGGCTACAGCTGGAGATATTCACTCCATTTCCTCTTTCCACGATAGTAAATTAAACATAAACAACCGTCAACAAAATGTTAAGTTCTGAAAAATACACACCCTTAAAAAATGAAGTAACGAAGTACATCGCAGGGTTCAGCTCCTCACAAACCGCACAAATTTATGTGCGTATCGATCCTCATAAAACCGTGCTACGCGAGCCTATCGTGTAAACAAGTCCTTGACTGAAAATCTGCGGGTTTTGTTAGACAAGCTAAAGTCCAGCAGCTTTCTTGCAATGGGATTTGTCTGAAAAGACTCCTGACGTTGTTCAACAACTTCTTTTCCTCTCATCTCTTGAGTTGCTTCAATTACTTCTAAGTTTTGCTCAGTCATCTTTTCCATGAAATCTGTTTGTACCTCGTTACTCTTATATAAAAAAATTTTTTAATGAATAATTGCCTAATTTGATATATTTTTTATATAATCTTTACATATTGTTACAATCAGAAAAATCAAACTCCCGAAACATCAGGTAAATCAATCCTTTTCAGCCGCTGTTCTATACGACGATACCATTTTAAATGCTGCTTAAATAAAATTTTGTACGAATCCATATTACCCTGAGAAATATTTTGGAACTGTTTGTCACTTGTTTCAGTCAGTTTCGCCTCAAGGAATTTGGTGTAATCTTTCCTGTCTATATCAGGATTTGTCAGTTCTATGCACTTGCCGAAATCAACAATAACCTCAGGACGGTTATCACGCAAAAAACAGTAGTCAATGGATACCGGAATTAAATTCACTTTACCGTACCTTTTTACTGCATTTTGGGCAATATAAGATAAACCTGTTTGAAAAATATACGGTCTGAAATGAGGCGGTCTTATTATACCTTGCGGGAAGATACACAAAATATTTCTCAAATCACCAAGCAAATCAACCGAATACCTTAACGCTTTCATTGCTGATTGAGCGGATTTTTTGTTTACAGAATACGCCCCACCTCTCCTCAATAACGGGAAGCGGTTAAGCTCTTCAACCATTAACCTTATTTCTTTATGGCAAATTCTGTGTGTAATATTATATAAAACAATTCCGTCCCACCAATTACAATGCGGAGCAAACAAAATCGTCGGAGCCTTCTTATCACGTTCCTGATAATTTTCATCACCGCAATATCGAAAAGCATAAAATCTGTTCTGCAACATATTAAAGAAAAACAGACTGGCTATTGTCAACCAAAAACGATTGGTCTTTGCCGGCTTGAATTTCTCCTCTTTGTTCCGTAATTTTGTCGGCGGAATATCTGAATATAACTTTTCTTCTGTTGCCATAAATATATATTACCCTAATAACATGAAAATTAAAACCGTAGTTTAAAAAAACTTAACCCTTTTATAATACGATTAGCGAAAAAAAAATGCAAGATGCCAATTCGGTTATTTTTTAATTATTCTTTACAAAGTAGCAAAAAATTATCATTTTCTGATTTAATAAACAACGTAACGAGTAAAGGAGTATATTTATGGCAGGTGTAGCAAAATGTTTAGGAATAATGGCAGCAGGCAGTTTTGTCGGCGCAACGGGAGCCTCTTACTATTTTCAATCAAAACTGAATAAAAAAGCAGTACAAGATGCGCAAGCTATAGCAAAAAACGGTAAAATCCCTATCGGCGGAAGAACTCCTGACGGAAAAATGTGGGACGGCGCAATTTCCGTTGAAGATTTTCAAAAAAACTTGAATAAACAAACAAAAATCGCCGCACTAATCAAAGGGGTTGGAGCTGCAATATTTACAACTTTGATAAGCGGATTTACATTGTTATTAAAAGCCAAAATTAAGTAAAACTTAATTTTCCATTTGTTTTTGTCTTGCTTCTTCGTCTTTAATAAAATTACAGAGTTCTTCAAGACGTTTGTCTTCCATTGCATCCATTAAATCTTGGATATCTGTAAATTTACCTAAAGCAAAGCCCGTTTCGGCAAGCAATACGCAGTCATTACAAAGTCTGTAATCTCCGTATTGTATTGAACCGGCAAGACATTTACTTTTGCCGCAGCAGGCACAATCAAAATACTCTTGCGCCAAATCAGGGTTTTCCTCTAAATCATCAACAACCATCTGATTTACTACAAGCTGCATTTCCTCTATAATTTCTTCTTTTGATTTTGACATATCCTAAATCCTATTTAACAAGTTCTTTCATTTCTTTTACTGCCTGCGCAAGTCCTGTAAATACAGCTCGAGAAATTATACTGTGACCTATATTTAATTCATACAAATCAGGGATTTGACGCATTCTGTGCACATTTTGATAATTTAAACCGTGACCTGCATTAACTTTCAAACCAAGCGCATGTGCCAATCTTGATGCCTCACTTAATGCGTTAAAAGCATTTTGTTCTTCCGCTGTACCAAAAGCAATCGAATATTGACCTGTATGCAATTCAACAAATTGCGCTCCGGTATTGGCTGCAGCCCTAATCTGTTCTTCTACGGGGTCAACAAAAAGACTTACATATATCCCTGCTTCTACAAGCGGTTGAATAAAATTTGTTATCCTCAACAGTTGACCCGCAACATCTAAACCTCCTTCAGTAGTCACTTCCTGACGTTTTTCAGGAACTAAACAAACCGAATGAGGTTTTATTTCCAACGCAATTTTTTGCATTTCATCAGTTACTGCCATTTCCAAATTTAAGTTAGTTTTCAAAACTTTTATCAAAGCCTTTATATCACTATCTTTCATGTGGCGTCTATCTTCTCTTAGATGTGCTGTAATTGATGTTGCTCCGTTTTCTTCACAAACTTCCGCCGCCAAAATCGGATCCGGTTCAAAGCCGCCTCTGGCATTTCTCAATGTTGCAATATGATCTATATTTACCCCTAATAGCATTGTGCCTCCTTTAAAATTTCATTTTATTAATTTTCAATAGCGCCGTATAAGACGGAAGTATCGTAACTCTGTCTTCTATCTTATCAGATTTTGTAACAATTTCAATAGCTGTTTTTATATCAGGTTCAATAATAATTTTATCTTGAGCAACACCGGCATACTTCAACCTTAGCGCCATATCATTTGCCCTTATTCCCGATGTGACAATAGGATTTTTGGCATCTTTTAACTGTTCAAAATCGCTGTCCCACAACCATGAAATATCTCTGCCGTCAGCATAATTATCATTTATCGCTATGACTATATTTGAATTTAAATCAACCGTTTTAAGAACTTCACTTGCACCGGTCGGATTTTTTATGAGCTGTATAAGAGTTTCATGCCCGTTTATAACACGTATTTCTGCTCTGCCAAAAATTGATTTGTATGATAAAACCGCCTCAGATATGACGCTTTTATCAACACCAGATAACAATGCCTGAGAAATTGCCGCCAAAGCGTTATAAGCATTATAAAGCCCGACCAAATTGAGTCGGAAAAAGTATTCCGTATTATTATAAACTATCTTTAGTTCGGAATAATCATCATAAACTTTTACATATCCCTTAAAATCAGGTTCAGGACGTCTGAACCCGCAATGCGGGCAGTAATAATGCCCCTGTTGAGCAAAAAATTGCTCAGAATATTGTAACGGCTCACCGCAAACGCAATTGAACACTTCGGTCGGGGCATTTGACACGGTTGTATGCTTTTTAGAACAAATTTCTATTTGTTCAAAACCGTAATACAAATTTTTAACGGGATTGCGGAAATTCGCAACCAACGGATCGTCAGCATTCAAAAGCAACTGTAATTTCTGATTTTTGTCAATTGCATTTTGAATAAAACTTGCAGTCGTTGAAAGTTCACCATATCTATCCAACTGATCACGAAACAAATTCGTCACCAATAAAAAATCAGCACGGTAATAATCATAAAATTTAGTTAAATACGCCTCATCAGATTCTAAAACGGCATAATCAAAAATTTTAAACGGATTTATATTAAGAGCAAACGCATTCGCAATACCTGTAAGCATATTCGCCCCCTTAACATTATGCACAACACTATTTTTGTTTGCCTCAAGGATATGAGCCAACAAACCCGAAGTCGTAGTTTTTCCGTTAGTTCCCGTAACATTTATTGTCTGCGAAACATAAGAACGACAGTATTTCAAAAAATCGGGAGAAAATCTTAAAACAGTCATACCCGAAAACGACGTTCCGGAAGATTTTCCTATAATTTTTATCGCAGTATAAATAAACCTCGCCAACAACAATGATATATAAAACTTTAGCTTTCCCATAAATAGTCCTTTAGACGTATTCCAATAATACAATATATGATATATTATAATCCTAATACAAAACAAGAAAAGTTGAAAGATGCTCACACTATTTTTTACAATCATATTTTTAGCTGAACTGATTGTCGCAAGCTGGATTATCTCCAAGATAAGAAAAGCCGACGCTGTCGTGTGCGATTACGACAACAAAGTATCTGAAATTAAACCGGTACTGAAGGACAATTTGCAAAAAATTCATGAAATAATAAGTAATATTCATTCTAAACTAAATTGTCTGACGTCATCTGTTTCAGACAGAGTTGAAGGTTGTAAGAATTTGTTTAAAAGCAAGGCTTTAACAAGTTTTGCCATGTGGGTTTTAAACATCCCTTACAAAAAAATTCTAACCGTTGTTGAAATTATCCTCACAATAAGAAAACTTACCAAAGTATAACTCCGGCTTTGTTTTGGTTATAGAAAATTTTATTGCATATAAATCAATATGCAGTATTGAAATTCACTAAAAAATATGTTACAATTATGAAGAAATTTGAAAGACGAGGTTTACAACTATGAGTAAGAACAAAGCATTTATGTTTTCAATGGGCGTAATTGCCGGAGTTGTCGGCGGAATTATCGCAGGTGTTCTGTATGCACCAAAATCAGGTGAAGAATCAAGAAAAGAACTTAAAGACACGGTATGCGATTTTTATGATGAACACGCTCCGCAAATTGCAGAAGCAAAAAAACAAGCAATGGAATCCATTGATTTAATGAAATACAGGATAGAAAGACAATTTAGAAAACTGAATAACTCGGTTAAATCTAAAAAGATGCAAAAAGCAAAAGAGCTTGAAGATTTCGAAAACGGAAACGAAAACGAATTTGATTACTAATTAATTTAGCAAAGGAATGAAAATGACTATCGAATTATCACAAATCATCTTAAATCACGGATTGACTTTTTTAGTCATAGTAACGGCAATTGTCATCGGTGTAATCGGCTATTACACGGTAAGATTATTAATGGATTTATCTACACTGACAAAAAATGTTAATGATACTTCATTAATGCTTAATACAGAATTAAAACCGACACTAAAAGAATTGAACGAAACTATGCGCTCAGTTAATTCAATAATCCAAAATACAGATGAAGGCGTGGGCAACGTAAAGTCCGGCATTGAAAATGCACTAACAAAAACAAAAGCCATCTCCGAAAACCTGTTAGGCGGATTTATTAAGGGATTTATGACCGTATTTTCTCTTGTTTCAAAATGCAAAAGAAAATAAACATTCGGGCAATGAAATACTTTTCGACCGGATTTATAATTATGTAAGACTAAAGCAAAGGAGATTAAAAATATGTCAGTATCAAGATTTTTAGCAGGATTTGTTGTCGGCGGAGCAATCGGCGCAATCGCAGGAATTTTACTTGCACCAAAATCAGGTGAAGAAACAAGAAAATTACTGGCTGATACAGCTCAAGAAATGGCTGAAAGAGCAGACAAAACCGCTAAACAAATAAAAGTAAAAGCAGATGATGCAGTTTCTGAAATTCAAAAAAAAGGCGACGAAATTAAAGATAAACTTCAAGACCTTATAAGCAAACAAAAAGCTGCAAAAAATGAACAGGAAGAAACTGACAATAACAAATAAAATTGAATAACAATAAACAAAAAGACTGATTATAAAGTAATCAGTCTTTTTTATTGCAATAAAAATAGCCGCGCTAACGG
This sequence comes from Candidatus Gastranaerophilaceae bacterium, assembly GCA_051874955.1. Lineage (GTDB taxonomy): Bacteria > Cyanobacteriota > Vampirovibrionia > Gastranaerophilales > Gastranaerophilaceae > Zag111. The sequence goes on along the minus strand of JBJEGJ010000014.1, from coordinate 35,595 downwards.
CATTTGGTAAAAGGTTAATGTGTAGGAGAAAATAAAGAAAAAGAAAATGGTCTGTGTACATGGTATATATTCCCAATTTTCAACCAAAAGTAACATATTATCCCATTTATTTTTACAATTCTTAATGTTTATTTAAAAATATAACTCATTTTAATTTTAGATTTGCAAAATCTGTATGTTTTCGATAAAATGTAATCTGATAATACAAGGGGATAAAATGAGAATTGAGGCAAAGAATTTAATCAAGATATACGGCGACAGAAGCGTTGTCAATGATGTTTCATTTAACATAAATAAAGGTGAAGTTGTCTGCCTTTTAGGTCCGAACGGAGCCGGCAAAACAACGACATTTTACATGATTGTCGGTTTGGTAAAACCGAACAAAGGAAGCATTACACTTGACGGGAAAGAGATTTCATCATGGCCAATGCACGTAAGAGCGCGCTCCGGCATAGGTTATTTACCGCAAGAGGCATCCAGTTTCAGAAGTTTGTCGGTTGAAGAAAACATCAAACTGGTCTTGCAAATGAATGACAAACTTACCGAGTGCGAAAAGAAACGTAAACTGGAAGAATTATTAACCGAATTTGGCGTTGCAAGATTAAGAGGAGCATCGGCAATTTCTCTGTCAGGCGGAGAAAGAAGACGTGTAGAATTGGCAAGAGCACTTGCCGCAAGTCCTGATTTCATCCTGCTTGATGAGCCGTTTACTGGAATTGACCCTATTGCTATCGGCGAAATTAAGCAAAATATCAGAAAATTATCAGAAGATAAAGGTTTGGGAGTGCTAATTACCGACCACAATCCAAAAGCTACACTTTCTATTACAGACAGAGCTTATGTAATTTTCGACGGCAAAATAAAAATTCAGGGAAGAAGTGAAGAAGTCGCAGTAAACCCTGTTGCTAAAGAATTTTATTTAGGAAAGGATTTCTCTTTATAATGGCATTTAAATTTCCTAAAATAACAATTTATGACAGATATATATTCAAACAGGTAACAACAGCGTCTTTGGTTGCCATTTTGTTGTTCACGATTGTTTGGATTGCACCTGAGACGTTATTAAACACAATAAAAGGCGCTTTAGCGGGAGAATATGGACTAAAAACAGCCGTATTGCTTTTGTTTTATGAATTACCAAAAATACTTGATAAAGCATTTCCTGTGGGTTTGTTATTAGGAACCCTGTTTACATTTGACAAATTAAGTAAAGATTCGGAAATAACAATTTTCAGGGCAGTAGGAATGTCTTTTGGGAGAATAATTGCGCCGGTAGTTGTGTTAAGTTTAATATTTACCGGACTGTGTTTTGTAACAGGCGACAGAGGGACTCCTATGGCTGCGGCAAAAATGATGGCAATAAGAGGAGATGTCCGCTCCACACAATACATATACACCCAAAAAGACGAAACAGGTCATCCGTTGATGGCGGTAATCGTTTCAAAATCCTACGAACGGGAACTTAGAAATATTATTGTTTTGGATTTTTCAAGCCAAGTTTATCAGGATGTTCACCAGCTATCCAACATTTATAGCGCAAAATCCGGATATGCTTACGATGACAGATGGGAATTAAAAGATATTTCCAACTACAAAATATCAAATGACGGAATTTACATTGATATAAAACACATTGATAAAATGGAAATTCTAAACGGAGAATCCGCAAAAAATGCGTTCACGTTAATGGTTTATTCCACAATGAAAGAACGGGATATAAACAATCATAACTTGAGAAACTATGCAAAATTACTGAAAAAAGAAAATCTTATGGAAGAATATAACTATACTCTAAACAAATATCTTCAAAGATTTTTCCATCCGTTTATTTGCGTTCTTTTGGCAATTTTGGGATGTATATTAGGCTTTAGTAAGCCAAGAGAACAAAGACTTATCGGATTTACAATTGCTGTAGGTTGCATTTTTGTTTATTATATAACGCTGCCATTTTTTGATTTATTGGCAGAAAAGGAAATTTTGTCACCGTACATAACGGCAACATTCCCAACTTTTGCATTTTTGATTGCAATATACGCATTTTACAAGTCAAAGGATTTATAATATGAAGTTATTTAGAATTTTAATGTTATTATTGATTTCAAGTTTCATTACAACTCCGGCAATTGCAGCGGGAGATATCACAATAGATAAAGATAACGGAATTTATCACATAATTTTAAAGGGCGAAAAAATCAAAAAAAGGATTAAATTTGTAGCGTCAGAGGACTTAATCACAAACAGAGAAGCCCATATAAAAGGAAAATCTACCCTTACCGTTAATGCGGGTTTCTTTGACCCGAAAAGCGGAAAAACCGTTTCTTATGTAGTAACAGACGGAATAACATCAGCAGATCCGATGTTTAACCAAGCACTTTTGGCAAACCCTTTTTTCAGACGTAATATGTCAACAATATTAAATCGTTCCGAATTTAGAGTTATGCAATGCGGCAATAAATTTCAGTATGAAATAGTTTCACATAAATCAGAAGTACCTTTCGGATGCAGACTGGTTACCTCCGCTCAGGGCGGGCCATTAATTTTGCCGGAACTCAGATTGGAAGAAGAAGGCTTTATTGTTAAAAATGCAGCGGGAGAAGTTGTAAGAGAATCAGCATCAGTATTACATAAAACATCAAGAACAATTATCGGATTGAAAGGTACTGATGAATGTCATATATTCATTATTACAGATGATAATCCGATGGATTTGTATGAAGTTCAAAAATTATGTAACAGTTATAAGTTAGAAAGAGCAATGGCATTTGACGGCGGAAGCTCCACCTCATTAAACTACAAAAACAGCATCGAAGTAGTATCTACAAAAGGCGACGGAGCGGGAAGAATGCTCAAATCGTTCATGCTCGTATACTAATAACTATTCAACAATTACCGCTTATTCAACATTAGAAAGCGTCGAACTTTTTTCAAGGTGAAGCGTATCAATAAGAGTATTTAAATGAGTAAATACTTCCTTAAATTGAGGTATAGAAAGGCTTTGTTTACCGTCGCTGAGTGCTTCTGTCGGGTTGTAATGAACTTCAACCATAACACCGTCAGCACCGACAACCAAACCGGCTTTTGCCATTGGCTCAATCAAATATCTTTGCCCCGTGCCGTGACTCGGGTCAACAATTATCGGCAAATGTGAATATTTCTTAATGACAGGAACTGCAGATATATCAAGAAGATTTCTCGTAAACGCACTATCAAAACTTTTCAAACCGCGTTCACATAAAATAACCTGTTCATTTCCGTTATACATAATATGTTCTGCTGCCAACAAGAATTCCCTTATGGTACTTGCCGGACCGCGTTTTAAAATTACGGGCTTGTTACAATGTCCGACAGACTTCAACAATTTGAAATTCTGCATATTTCTGGCGCCGATTTGGATAACATCAGCATAATGACATACCAAATCCAAATCCGAAGAATCCATAAGCTCTGTAACTACAAGTAAACCTGTTTCATCAGCAGCTTTTCTTAAATATTGCAAACCGAGTTCACCCAAGCCGTCAAAATCATAAGGTGAAGTTCTCGGCTTAAACGCACCGCCTCGCAAAAATTGACAACCTAATTCTTTTGCGGCAACAGCAACTTGCAAAAGTCCGTCATAATTTTCTTCAACAGAACACGGTCCAACCATTGCAACAGGGCGGTTAGCTCCCCCGATTTTTACACCGTTTGAGAACTCGATTACAGTATCTTCTGATTTTCTATCTCTTGATGCCAACCTGAAAGGTTCTCTAATGAATTTAATCTGTTTAACGCCATCCATCGCCTCAATTCTTGCAGGTGACAGAGTTGTTTTATCACCGAGCGCATCAATTACTGTATGAACATCGCCTTCGTGAGCAATTACCTTAAAACCATGAGAATTTAACAATTCAATTACTGCTTGAATATTACTCTTGGTTGCATCCCGCTCCATTATTATAATCATTGTTACCAATTCCTCTTTTATTATTCTTAACAATAATTATAAAAAATAAAAAAAATTAATCAATTAATTAACGCAAGATATTTTATATGAAATTTAAATATAATAGGTTTTGTATAAATCTTACTTGGGATTAAATGCATCCAAACCAAGATAGATTGCATGTGAGCCCATTTCCTGTTCTATTTTTAAAAGTCTGTTATATTTTGCAATTCGTTCGCTGCGAGAAAGCGAACCTGCCTTAATTTGTCCGCAATTTAAAGCTACTGCCAAATCCGCGATAAATATATCTTCCGTTTCTCCCGAACGGTGAGAAATTATTGTTGTGTAATTATTATTTTGAGCAAGATGTACGGCATCAATTGTTTCAGATAAAGTTCCAATCTGGTTAGGCTTGATTAAAACAGAATTGGCAACAAGTTCATCTATACCTTTCAAAATTCTTTCAGAGTTTGTAACAAACAAATCATCCCCGACAAGTTGACATCTGTTACCGAGCATTTCGGTCAAAAGTTTCCAGCCTTTCAAATCATTTTGCGCCATGCCGTCTTCTATTGAAATTACGGGATATTGCTCAACAATTTCCTGCAAAATATTTACCAAACCTTCAGGCTCATAGTAAGATCCTGAAATCACATATTTTCCGTCTTGATAAAACTCACTTGATGCAATATCAAGGCAAATTTTTACATCTGCTGTTGTGTAACCGGATTTTTCTATCGCTTCAATTATCACTTCAATAGCTTCAATATTTCCGTTTAAATTCGGAGCAAAACCGCCTTCATCGCCAACACAAGTTGACAAGGCGCGTTTTTTTAGAACTGATTTTAAACGATAAAAAACCTCCGCACACATCTGTATCGCTTGAGAAAAAGAATCAGCTCCGACAGGTGCAATCATAAACTCTTGAAATTCAATATTATTATCTGCATGAACTCCCCCATTTATAACATTCATCATCGGAACAGGCAGAACTGTTGCATTCACACCGCCTAAATATCTGTATAACGGTTCTTTATAAAACTTTGCACTTGCAACAGCACAAGCAAGCGATACTGCCAAAATTGCGTTTGCACCAAGTTTAGCTTTATTTTTTGTCCCGTCAATATTATTCATTAAACAGTCAATCTCATACTGCTTTGAAGCGTCTTTACGTGCTAAAAGCGGTGAAATTATATGATTAATATTTTCAATCGCTTTATAAACACTTTTCCCGTCAAAATCTTTGGCATTATCTCTGAGTTCAAGTGCTTCATACATGCCAACAGAGGCACCTGACGGTACTTTTGCAACTCCGATATCTCCCGAAATAAGTTCTGCCTCTGCCTCTATTGTCGGATTTCCCCGTGAATCCAATATCTGACGAGCCCTTACTTCTTTTATTACTGCTGACATATAATTTCTCCCTTTTTATAAAAAGTATTGATAAAAGATGATTAAAAAACATACTCCGATTTTACAATTCTTATTAGCAAAAAGAGTAATTTTGCAAAATGTATCAATATATTTATAATATAGAGCCTTTAAGATTATTTTTTGATAAAATAATATCAACAGATGACAAGGTGGATATGAAAGAGCGAATTTTATTATTTATCATAGTAATCGGATTAATAGCATTTGTTTATATGTTCCAAAGCTATACGGTTTGGGGACTTGCCATTTTGGTTTCTTTAATGGCATTATATGCAATTTTTACAAACCTTGCTTATAAATTAAAAAAGAGGAAAAAACTCAAAGAACCTCAAATCAGGAATGAAAACTACAAACCGTTTGTAAGTATTATGATACCGGCGCATAACGAAGAAGCCGTTATTGCAACGACAGTAGAGACCGTTCTGCGCTTAGATTATCCGAACTTTGAAATAATTGCAATTGATGACAGAAGTTCCGATAACACAGCTTCCGTATTAAAAGACTTGGAGAAAAAATATCCGCAAAAAGTTATTGCATTAATTAGAGATAAAGACGCTTTTCCGGGCAAATCTGCCGTGCTGAATGATGCTTTAAGACTTGCCAAAGGTGAAGCAATTTTGGTATTTGATGCTGATGCAACTATGGAACCTGACTTTTTAACAAATTTGGTTTACGAATTAGAACCAAAAGATGTTGGAGCAGTGCAGGCAAGAAAAATAGTAAGAAATAAAGATGTTAACCTGCTTACAAAATGTCAAAACAACGAAATGACAATGGATACCCATTTTCAAGTAGGTCGGGATTCAGTAAAAGGGGCAGTTGAACTTCGGGGTAACGGAGAACTTATAAAACGCACAGCTCTTGAAGATATCGGCGGCTGGAACAATTATACAATCACCGATGACCTTGATATGTCAACAAGACTTCACATAAAAGGTTGGGACGTACGGTTTTGTCTTGATACTGCCGTTTATGAAGAAGGAATTATTTACCTGTTTCCGCTTTATAAACAACGCAGAAGATGGCTTGAGGGGACAATAAGAAGATATCTTGAATATTTTTGGGATATCCTTACTTCAAAAAAAATGTCTATGCGCGTCAGAGTTGATATGATTGCATACATATCGGAATTTATCATGCCGGGATGGTTTATCATAGAAATCGGCATTTTAATATTAAAAATCTTGTTAAAAGATGCACAACCTCATACATTGATGTCATCGGTTATTATGGGGTGTATAATCGGTTTTGGCTTTGTAATGGCTTGCAGATACAGCTTGAGAAGATACGATAACCTGCCGAGAACTGACGCATTAATCCAGTCCATCTACACATCGGTTTATTTACTGTTAATCTGGTTCCCGTTAGTTCTGTTTATAGGATTTAAGATTTTATTTATGAAAAAAGACATGAACTGGGGAAAAACAGCGCACGGACTTGTAGCCCACGAACATGCAATACAAAAAGCCAAAGCAAAAATAAAACAGGCAAAAGAAGAATTAAAGAAATTACTACTGACTAAATAGGAGAAAAATACATGACAACAATGACAATTGAAGATGTAAAAGATAAAATAAGAGCGGTTCCTGATTTTCCGAAAAAAGGTATCATTTTCAGAGATATTACAACCGGAATTAAAGATGCTCAAACGATGAAAGCAATGGTTGATTATCTTTGCGACCAATATAAAGATGTCAAAATTGATTATATTGCAGGAATAGAAAGTCGTGGATTTATATTCGGAATGCCAATGGCTTACAAATTGAATTGCGGATTTATTCCAATCAGAAAGCCTAATAAACTGCCTGCCGAAACCATAAAAGAAACTTACGACCTGGAATACGGTTCGGATTCCATTGAAATTCACGCGGATGCAATTGAAGAAGGCGCAAATGTTCTTGTTGTTGATGATTTATTGGCAACAGGCGGGACTGCAAAAGCGGCTTGCAATTTAGTCAAAAAAACAGGAGGCAACCTTGTCGGAGCAGCATTTCTAATCGAATTAAACGCTCTTAACGGCAGAGAAAAATTAAACAATTGCGGTAAAATAGTTTCCATGTTACAATATTAGTAAATTAACCACTAAGGAGATAAATATGAAAAGATTTGCAATTATTTTAGCATTATTGTTTTTACAAGCCAATGTTGCCGTAAATGCAGCGGCTACTAATGCTAATTACAACAAAAAACCTGCACAAAAAACTCAAAATGTTAGCGCTAAACAAAACTCGGCAAAACAAGCCACTCCGGCTAAAGATGATGAATATTTATTAAAATACAACATCAACGATTTGGAAGCTGCACCTTGGCTTAACGGCGGTAAAAGAAAAATCTAACAGTTTATAACTGTGGAGGCGGTTGAATATAAAGAGGTTTCAACTTTCTCCAATCAGGTTTTTCATTTTGAAGTTTGTTGAAAACTATTTGAGAAAGAATATCCCCCAAAGGATATTCTTTTTGCTGATAAGAAATTCCACCCAAAACAGGCTGTAGCTTATCATCAGTAATCAATTCATAATCACCCGCAGACAAAAGTTCTTGAACTTTCTCTAAAGACACTGCTTCTGATTTGATATCATTATCCATATATAAATATGCACTATTTTTTCTTGCATCCAATGCGACAACAACAGACTTTTCACTTGAAGAAATTTTTGATAAAACATCCAAAGATGAAACTCCGACTGCCGGAAGATTTAACTGCTGCGCCATCATTCTTGCAACAGTAGTACAAGCCCTGATTCCCGTAAAACTTCCCGGACCGACGTTAGTTCCGATAGCCGACAAATCTTTTGGTGTCAGAGAGTTTTCTTTCAAAACTTCCTTAATTGTAGAAATCAAAAACGCCGAATGATATTTATTATCTTTATTTGTCACAATTTTTGAAGATAAAATTTTATCATCTTCTGCCAAAGTCACATACATTTTATCCAAACAAGTATCAAATACTAGAATTAACATTTGTTCAATCTCCCGACAATTTCAACACACTCCTGCCCAATACCGGTGAAAGTATAGCGCCTTGAATCATCATCTTCATAGGTTACATTTATTTTTATATGATTGAAAGGAATTTCATTTTGAGAAAATTCCGCCCATTCAACAAAAGTAATCTGCCTGCCTTCGGAATATTCTCTTAATTCATCGGTTATTGTTTTCACACCCTCATTTTCAAGCCTGTACAAATCAAAATGATATACGGGAATATTTGCACTATGATATTCATTCAAAATAACAAAACTCGGACTGGTAACCTTTTCGGTAACCCCGATTGCTTCTGCTACAAGTTTTACAAAAGCGGTTTTCCCCGCACCTATTTCACCATACAAATTTATAAAACAACCGTCCTTTTCGACAAGTTTGGCAAATTTGTATGCAAGTTCTTTTGTATCATCTAAATTTTTGCAAATTTTTTCATATTTAATCATTTTGAACTACAACCTTATTCCTTCCGGTATTTTTTGCCTGATAAAGCGCCTTATCCGCTTTTTTCAACAAATCTTCATCATTATCATCTTCACGCATTTCATAAATTCCCAAAGATATCGTAACATTTATCTCTTTGATATCAGATTCGCTGTTCACTTTTGAAATATCTATAACTTTTTCTTCAATACTCTGTCTTAAACGCTCTGCAACCATTTGAGCTTCATCAATACTTGTAAACGGTAAAAGTATGGAAAATTCTTCTCCGCCGTAACGTCCTGCAATATCGTATTCTCGAAGCTGTGAACGAATAACTTTTGCAATCGTTTTCAAAACCAAATCGCCTACAGCATGCCCATAAGTGTCATTCACATTTTTGAAGAAATCAACATCAGTCATAATTCCGCATAGCGGAGCTTTTTGACGCTTTGCATTTGAAACTTCCTGTTTAATACGTTCTTCCAACTGACGTCGATTATAAAAACCGGTCAGGGCATCTAAGGTTGCGTGCTTTAAGATTTCACCGTATACATTTGCCCTGTTTATTGTGGTTGCAATCTGTACTGCCAACTGCGATAAATAATCAATATCTTTTTCAGAAACCGATTCATTTGTACTTTTCGCAGCCAAGACCCCGACATACTTTCCCTCACTTTTCAACGGTAAAACAAAGGTCTTTTTATCTTCAGATGACACAGGAGTTTCAATATCATTCACAAGTTCCAAAATCCAATTGTCGTTGCAAGCTCCCGGCCAAGCCAAAAAATTAATCCCCGAAATTTCTTCTTTCAAAAACAGATAAATCAAATAATCAGGGAAAAATTTATCTAACATTTCACCGATAAGCGGAATTACATAACCTAATTCATACTGGGTTTCGATAATCTTTGCAATATTTTTCATAGTATCGTGAAAGTTAATATTTTTCTGCATTTTATCGGTTAAAATAATATTTTGGATTTTCAACGAAATAAACGGCAATGAAAATTTTACAAACTCCGCAAGTTCAGGAGTTTTATTCTCAAAATCAACTCTGCCTATCACCTTTTTATGCTTAAAAATAGGATAACTTAAAATATTTTCGGAATTTTGAACAGAAGAATCAAGTATTGAATTTTCTATTGTAATATGAAAAATTTCACACCCAAATTCCGTAGCAAAAAAAGTCTTTAATGAATTTATCAAAGACTTTTCGCTATAGCTTTCATTCAAAATTTTTGAAAGTTTTTCAAGTTTATCTAACAAATCTAAACCTCTACCTGTTGTAAAACATCATCCGGAATATCACAATTTGCGTAAACATTTTGGACATCATCCAATTCTTCCAATCTGTCAATTAAGCGCATAACCGAAGTTGCTGTCTTAACATCCGTAATTTCAATCATATTTTGCGGTATTCTGGTAAACTCAGCCGTCGTGCTTTTAAACCCTTCAGCTTCCAAACCTTCCACTACACTTTGGAAATTTTCAACAGATGTAATAACTTTATAACAGTCATCATCTTCGGTTACATCTTCCGCATCCAAATTAATTGCAGCTTCAAATAATTTTTCAAAATCAACGGATGTATCAAATTCAATACTGCCTTTTTTGTCAAACATCCAACTTACGCAATTTGTTTCACCAAGATTGCCGTTAAATTTTGTAAAAATACTTCTTACATCTCCGGCAGTTCTGTTCCTGTTATCTGTCATAGCCTCTAACACTACGGCTACTCCGCCTGCAGCATAACCTTCATAAGTCAATTCTTCATAATTATCTGCAGCACCTGCTCCGGCACCTTTATCTATTGCACGTTTTATATTATCATTCGGCAATCCTGCAGCTTTTGCTTTTTCAATTGCCGTTCTCAGCCTGAAATTTCCCGCAGGATCAGGGCCGCCAAGTCGTGCTGCAACAATTAACTCTCTTGAATACTTTTGAAACACAACCGCTTTTTGTGAATCGGTTTTCGCTTTTTTATTCTTAATATTTGCCCATTTTGAGTGTCCTGACATATTTAACCTCTTTTTATCTTCTATATCCCAAATCATTTTAACAAAAAACAAACCCTTTTTCAAGCAGAGTACATCTTTGCAATTGTCAAAAATATAATATATTTGGCGCACCACTTGATTATAAAGCATCTTTAAACTAAAATTGTTATGCTTATAAGAAAAAAGAAAAGAGGCTAAAATGCTTGATATTAAATTAATTAGAGAAAATCCGGAAAAGATTAACGAACTTTTAAAAAGAAGAAATCCGGAACTTTCGATTGATGAAGTGATAAAAATTGATGAAGAAAGACGAAAAATTCAAACGCAAGCGGATGAATTACGCGCAAAAAGGAAATCAGAATCTCAAAAAATCGGGATGATGAAGAAAAACGGCGAAAATACCGATGGGATTCAAGAAGAAGTTAGACAATTAGGCGATGAAATAAAAGGATTGGAAGATAAGCAAAACGAACTTGATGCAAAGCAGAAAGATATTTTACTCCATATACCGAATATTCCTGATGAAACAACACCTGTTGGCACATCAGAAGATGATAATGTTGTGGTTTCAACTTGGGGAGAACCTACGACATTTGCATTTGAGCCAAAGGCTCACTGGGATATTTGCGAAGAAAAAAATCTTGTTGATTTTGAACGCGGGGTAAAACTTTCACAATCAAGATTTACACTATATAGAGGCAAAGGTGCAAGACTTGAACGTGCCATAATTAATTTCTTTTTGGATCAACACACCGAAAATGAAGGATATGAAGAAATTTTGCCTCCGTTTATGGCTAATGCCGCAACAATGACCGGCACAGGTCAATTGCCTAAATTTAAAGAAGACATGTACAAATGTGTTGATGAGGATTTATATCTTATACCAACTGCAGAAGTACCGGTTACAAACATCTACTCAGGAGAAATTCTGTCAGAAGACCAACTCCCTATGTATATGACCGCATACACCCCATGTTTCAGACGTGAAGCAGGTTCTGCCGGAAAAGACACTCGCGGCTTAATCAGAGTACACCAATTTAATAAAGTAGAAATGGTTAAATACACGACTCCGGAATCTTCACCTGAAGAACACGCAAAACTGACACAAGACGGAGAAAGAATGCTTCAACTTCTCGGACTTCCGTATAGAAAAGTAGCATTATGCACGGCAGATATCGGATTTTCCGCAAACAAATGCTGGGATTTGGAAGTTTGGATGCCGTCATACGGAACATACAAAGAAATCTCAAGCTGTTCAAATTACGGAGATTATCAAGCACGCAGAGCAAATATTCGCTACAAAGAAAAAGCAACAGGCAAAACAAGATTTGTCCACACAATTAACGGTTCCGGTCTTGCTGTTGGCAGAACATTTGCTGCAATAATCGAGAATTTCCAACAAGCCGACGGAACAATTATTATCCCTGAAGTATTAAGAAAATATACAGGTTTTGATAAAATATAAATTTATTAAAATGAGAAGCGGCGGGTTTATAAAAACCCGCCGCTTTTTTATTAGCTGTTATACACTTTTTACACTAAACTATGTTATAATAAGACAAGACAGAATAGAAAAAGGAAGAAGGATGTACGGATTTCCATTTGAGCTGGACGAATTTCAAAAAGAGGCTTGTGAAATAATAAATAACGGCGAAAGCGTTGTCGTTTGTGCACCTACAGGAGCAGGAAAAACAGTAATTGCACAACATGCAATACATAGAGCCTTAGAAGAAGGAGTAAGAATTTTTTATACCACTCCGCTAAAAGCCTTATCTAACCAAAAATTTTATGATTTCGGAGAAAAATACGGATACGATAAAGTTGGGCTTTTAACAGGAGATACCTCTATTAATCGCGGCGCTCAGGTTGTTATTATGACAACGGAAGTTTTCCGAAATATGCTGTACGGAACAAATTTTGGCGCAGTTGCAGACAATTTGAAAGACGTTAAATATGTTGTATTGGATGAAGTTCATTATATGAACGACGAACAGCGAGGCACGGTCTGGGAAGAAAGTATCATCTATTGTCCTACAAATATCCAAATAATCGCATTATCAGCCACAGTAGCAAACGGCGAAGAATTAACAAATTGGATTAACACAGTCCATTCAAAAACAAAACTTGTTAATACCGATTTCAGACCTGTACCGTTGAGATTTTATTATTTTGACAGTTCTCAGCCTTACAAACTCTTGCCGTTACTCACTCCAAGCGGTCAACTTAATTCAAAAATAAAACCCGAAAAGCCGCAATGGGCAAAAGGAAAAGATAAACGTAAAAAATCTTACGTAAAACAAATAATCCAAAATTTGGCGGATAATGATATGCTTCCGGCAATATATTTTACTTTTTCGCGTAAAAAATGTGATGAACAAATGGAAAAGTGTTCCGGTCTTGGCTTAAACACAAGAGCGGAACAAGAAAAAATTAAAGCATTCATTGATGAATTTATAGCAGATAACCCGCACCTATACGGTAACAAACACACGGAATATCTAATTCAGGGAGTTGCATCTCATCACGCTGGGCTGTTACCGGCCTGGAAAAACCTTGTTGAAAAACTGTTTCAGCAAGGTTTAATAAAAGTCGTTTTTGCAACCGAAACTTTAGCTGCAGGAATAAACATGCCGGCACGTTCAACCGTCATTAGTGCCACCAGCAAACGTACAGATTCCGGTCATAGAATGCTTACCGCGAATGAATTTCTGCAAATGTCGGGACGAGCAGGTCGTCGAGGAATGGATGAAGTAGGATACGTAACAATTGTCGGCACTTCATTCCAATCACCCGATGAGGTAGCAGAACTCGTACTAAGTAGTGCCAATCCTTTGGAAAGCCGATTTTCTCCAAGCTATTCAATGGTACTTAACCTGTTACAAAGATTTAGTTTAGAAGAATCAAAAGAACTTATACTAAAAAGTTTTGGTTATTATTCTTCCGATTATAGGTTAAAACCGATTTTGGCACAAATTGAAGCATACGATATTGAAAAAAGTGAACGGAATTTTGTTTGTCCGTGCGGTTTAAAAGACGAGCAGCTGCTTGAATACGACAAAGCAAGATTTATATACGTACAGAACAGAACTACTTATAAAAAAATCCTCAAACAAGAAAAATCAAAAAAACGACCGCTTTCTCAGGAAGTTATTGAATTTGGGAAAAGAAACAAACAAGAACTTGCCAAAATGCAAAATTTTGAATGTAATCAATGTAAACTATACAAAAAACACTCTAAAAATCTTGAAGTTCTGAAAAGAATTGAGGTCAAAAAACAGCGTCTTGCAAAAGAAATTGAAAAACAAAAAGATATTTATTGGAATAAATTTTTATCACATCGCGCATTATTACAGGATTACGGATATCTCCAAAACGACTATCCGACAGAACGAGGAAAAACAACATCCCAACTCCGCGCAGAAAATGAATTATTCCTTGCAGAAATCATATTCTCAGGGATATTAGAAAACCTGACCCCATCGCAACTTGCCGGTGTAATTTGTGCAATTACTACGGAAGAATTGCGAATAGAAATTCCATATATTCCATTCTCGGAACCAGTACGTAAAAGCCTTAATCACATTAGAAACATTAAACGCAAATTGGAAAAGGCTCAATCCCGTTATGATATTGAAGCACCTTTATATATAAATCCGTTTTTCAGTTCTCTAATTGAGCTTTGGGTAGAAGGTGCGGAATGGGAAACAATTTCCGAACAAATTGAAATCGGAGAAGGTGATATTGTACGAGCATTTAAGCGCGTAGTTGATGTATTAAGGCAATTAACATCAATCGACAACATCCCTGAAGCACTTGTATTTACTGCAAGGGAAGCTATTGAAAAAATACAACGGGCACCTGTCGATGTAGATTAAACATTCTGGACTTATATCATTTTGCACGATATAATATAAACATGCAAATAAGAAGACTGACATATTTCGACTGCCATAAAATAAAAAAATTAGTTTCGTATTTGTGCAACGACGAAAGTGACAAATTAGCTCGTTCAATCACGGAAGAACCTCTCGGTTTATTTAATGCGATGCTTCCGCTTCAGTTTAAATTTAAATCTGAATCCTTCATTCTGATTGATAAAAACGAAATTTTAGGACTTATCACCACTTCAAAAACTCCTGGAAATCCGTATAAAATTAATATTACAAGATTGATTTTTAAAGAAAATTTATACGAAATAGGTCAACAATTAATCGAATTTGTTATACAAAAATATGGCGGGAAAGGGGCAACCTCATTCACCGCAACAATTGATGAGTGCCACGATGAATTGTTTAACCTGTTCATAAACGGATGCGGTTTTAGACAATGTGCATCCGAAACACTTTGGAAATCACAAAAACCAATGCCGGAAAAATCTGACTTAAAATGGCGTTACGCACAAAATTCCGATGCAAAAAAAATTGCCGAACTTTATAATGACGAATTGATAAATATTTACAAGCCATCAATGATACGTAACCCTCAGGAATTTAAAGATACACTTTTTTACGGTTTCAACGATTACTACAAAACAAGATACGTTATTGAAGACAACAAAAAAATATTAGGCTACTTTTCTACAACCACAAGCGATAACTTAAATTATATCATTGACATAACAACAAACAGCGGCTACGATTTTGACTACAACAAAATTGTAAATTCCGCTTTGTGCGAAATAGCCGGTAAAAAAAGAGCTTTTTACCCATTGATTAAACAAAAAAAATATATCAAAAATTCCGAAAGACTTGAAAGTTACCTTAAGGGCGAAAATTACCAGCCTATACAAACACAACAGATTTTGGTCAAAGATTTCTACAAACCAATCAGACAAACTTCTGCAAACTGGAACGTGTTTATTCTTGGAGAAAACGAAATCACAACAAACTAGAATTATTTAATTTCAACGGTAGCGCCGACAAATTCCAATGCTTTCTTTGTCAAATCAGCTTCCTGCTCGGAAACATCGGTTAAAATCGTTGACGGTGCGGTTTCAACAAGTCTTTTCGCCGTATTATAATCCATATCCGTAATTTGACGTAACGTAGCCATGACCGTTGCTTTATTTGTGCCGGCATCTTGTAAAACTATTTTTTTTGAGCCGGTACCGCGAGAAACAGCCGTCGGATTAGCTTGCCTAATTTGAGATTTAATGTTTTTAAGATTTTTCACATCAATCTTATCCATATCAATGTTGTATTTCTTGCGCAAAACCTCTCTTACAATAATAATCAACATCAATATAATTGCTGCATTAAACATAAACGTATTCATTATCATGGCAAAAGCTCCCGTCAATAACTACGACAAAATAATATCATACTATCGTCAAAAAATCAAACAAGAACCCGAACAAAACAGTTCGGGTTCTTGAAAAAACTTATTATCAAAATCAAACTACTTGATTTCAACAACTGCACCGGCTGCTTCAAGAGTTTTCTTGATAGCTTCAGCTTCGTCTTTTTTAATGTTTTCTTTAACTGCTTTAGGAGCTGCTTCAACTAAGTCTTTAGCTTCTTTCAAGCCTAAACCTGTCAAAGTTCTAACTTCTTTCAATACAGCAATTTTCTTATCAGCAGGAACTGATGCTAATACAACAGATACTTCTGCATCAGCATCGTCAGCTGCTGCTGCACCTGCTGCTGCAGGAGCTGCTGCTACAGCTACAGGAGCTGCTGCTGATACGCCGAATTTTTCTTCCATAGCTTTTACTAATTCAGCTGCTTCTAATAATGTTAATTTTTCAATTGATTCTAAAATAGATTCTACACTCATTGTTTTTCTCCTTTATATTATTTTGAGTTTTTACTAATACTAAACTAAGCACATCTGCTTAGCAGGGAACAGCTTACGCTGCTTTTTGGTCGCGAACTGCTGCCATAGCTCTTGTAAGTTGAGAAAGAACTGCGTTGACTGAGTTTGCGATACCTGATGCCGGTGAATTGATAGAACCAAGCATTTTTGCGTAAAGTTCTTCTTTTGAAGGAAGTTCTGCCAATGCTTTTGTTTCAGCTTCAGTCATTAATTTACCATCTAAAACAGCTCCAACGATTGAGCCTTTTTTAGCTTCTTTGATAAATTTTACAACTGCTTTTGCAGGACTTACCGGATCTTCAAAACCGAAAGCAATAGCGACAGGTCCGGTCAACTTTTCGGTTAATACTTCATATTCAGTACCTTTAACCGCAATTTTTGCCAAAGTGTTTTTAGTAACCATGTAGTCACCGCCGCCTTTTTGGATTTCACGTCTTAATTTTGTGATTTCTTCAACAGACAAGCCTGCATACTCGGTAATTACTGCAACCTGTGCTTTTTCAATTTTTGCTTTGATGGCATCTATTTTTTCTGATTTAAATGCTTTTGTTGCCATTTTTGCTCCTTTAAATGTTACTGCGATTGAATTTATCAATCATATATTTTATCGACCCGTAAAACTAAAAAAGATTTTGCTTTTCTAGTTTTAACCGCAAAATCTTACACTAAGTCTTTTTATGTCTGACTCCGAAACCTGTAAGCTTATATAAATATAAAAATATCAGTCTTCGGGTGTAACCTCGATTAGCTGGTTTATTAAGGAGTAGAACTAATTTAACTTTCGGACTACATTGAACCAATGTGATTTATTTCGGCAATATATTTATATCCGGCTGTTAATTTGCCAACTCCGCTAATTGTCTGCGGCTATGTATCTAATATATATGAAAATATGTAAAAAATCAAGAAAATTTTTAAAATTTCTTAATATTAGCAATTTTTTTCATGTCCACGTTTTTATATAAATGTATGGTAGTAGAAGTTTCAAACCCTGTAAATAAAAATATGCACTACGGCGACAAACCTGTTGTGGGCGTTATTGATTGCCCTGAAAATTTGCCAAACAAAATCATTTACTCCGGAACTGAGGCAAACAAACAGTACAATCAAATGGAGAGAGATATTTATGAAGGAATAAAAAAAGCCCCAACAATGGAAACGCACAAGTTCCCGTTAGTCTTAAAACTGCTTTTGGGTATCGGCACAATTGCAACAGGAATTATTTTTAGGAAAGATATTTGGAAATTCCTAAAAAAAATTCATTAAAAACCCGTTTAAATCTACTCACTAATATTAAACTCTTTTAGTTGTGTGTAAATAATAGGAGAAAACTCTTTTGTTGTTACAATATCTATAACCTTGTAAGAATGAGGCAAAGTCAAAAGAGAAGGGGTCGCAATATGATAAACTCCGTTTTTCATATTTTCCGAATTTACATGAAAATGCCCTGATACAACTGCCAAAACATTCGTATGTTTTTCTAAAAGCTGCTGATAATCTTCAACCTTGTATGTCTTATGAGTTTTTAAACTGCTTTCAACACCCTCAGGATATTCAACAGGGAAATGTTGAAAAATAACAACATCTTTCTTCTTGTTATCAGTCAACTCCTTATCAAGCCAATTCAAAGTATCTTCTCTGTAATATCCGACAGAGCCCGGAATCACTTCTTTTGCCCCGTCTACAATCAAAAATACAAAACCTTTTTTTGAAAATTTGTAATTTGGTTTTCTCTGCGGGAAGAAAATATTATTTTCTTTGAACACTTCAAAATATCTCACTTTTGAAAGTCCGTTTGATTTATACACATCGTGATTTCCCAGCGCAATATAATACGGAACATTTAATTTTTTTACAATTTTTGCAAACTCTTTTAAATTTTCTTCCTTAGGATTATTTATATTATCACCGGTAAAAACAACAAATGATATCCCGTCTTGCTTGTTAATATCATCAATTGCGCTATTCAAGACCTTCATTGAAAATTCCGACTGAACAGACAAATGTACATCCGCAACCTGAATAAATTTTATATTTTCAGCATCAGCCCTTGTTACAGACATTACTGATACAAACAAAAATCCTAAAAATATGGACAAAAACTTTTTCATATAAATAATCCTTATCTCCCTTGAGAAAATTATAACATAAAATATAAATCATGTTATAATAAGCCTATGAGATTAGACAAATTTTTAAAAGTTTCAAGACTGATTAAACGCCGCACGGTAGCAAATGAAGTTTCCGATATGGGGAGAGTTTTGGTTAATAACACTTGCGCAAAACCCGCAAAACAAATAAAAGAAAACGATATCATAACAATCGAATACGCAAACCGAACAGTAAAAGCTAAAGTCATAAAAGTTCCGACCGGCAATGTTAGTATTCAAGAAGCCTCTACACTCTATGAACTTATAGATTAAGATTTGTAACAAAATATAGCCATCCTGAAATTCTGACTTTTTAAAATACTTTATTAAAGTATAGAGAAAGTATAAGAATGGAGACTGAGCAATGGTTGACAGTATTAATGGACTAAACGGCGTTAATGAGATAAAAACACCTGAGTTAAAGGCTACAGCAGCTAATGATCAAAAACTTGGAGGATTTGGTTTTGGATTTCCGGAGAACGAAGGTGTCGGAACTAGAGTAGAAAAACGAATAATTCCGGGACTTGACGAGCTGGAAAATAAGTTCGCAGGTGTCAAATTTCAAACATACAAAAAAAATGTTGCCCAACTTGAAATCAGCGACGAAGATTTCAAGTCAATGAACGATTATTATCCGAATGAACAGCTATGCGAAGTCTAGAAATCAAAAAAACATTAAAAAAAAGCCTTGTAATAAATACAAGGCTTTTTTATTTTATTACACAAAACTATTGAGCAGCGTAAACGCTAACTTGTTTTCTGTCACGTCTGTGTGGTTCAAATTTAACTGTTCCGTCAATCAATGCAAATAATGTATCATCAGAACCGATACCTACATTGTTACCGGGATGAATTTTTGTTCCTCTTTGACGAACAAGGATGTTACCAGCTTTAACAGTTTCTCCGCCGAACTTTTTAACGCCTAAACGCTTAGCTTCGGAGTCACGACCGTTACGGGTAGATCCCATACCTTTCTTATGTGCCATTTTTATTTCTCCTTTTAATTTTTGTACTTATACGATTTAGACTATGCTTCTGCAGAAGTTTCCTCTGTTGCTGCAGATTTTTTAGCGGCTGAAGTTCTGATTTTAGAAATCATAACTCTTGTAAAGCCTTGTCTGTGACCTTGTTTTTTTCTGTAGCCTTTTTTAGGTCTCTGCTTGAACACGATAATTTTCTTTGCTCTGCCGTGCATAACGATTTTACCTTCAGCTGATGCGCCTGATACATAAGGTTGACCAACTTTCGATTTTTTACCGTTTACAACCATAACAACTTTGTCAAAAACTACTTTTGAATCTGTTTCACCATCAAGTAATTCAATATCAACGTAACGACCTTCTTCGACTTGATACTGCTTACCGCCTGTTTCGACTATTGCGTACATCTTAATTTCCTTTCATTTGCGGGTATCGTAACCGTTTGAGGTTTTATAAAACGAGTGACCCATAGTAATCACGTATAGTCATTATCTACTACTCAAAACCCGTTGTCAAGATGTTTTAATTTTTGTTAAACTAATCCGAAATTGCTACTTTAATTAATTTGTAAATTTTTTCGGATTGTTCCGGTGATAACTTCCTAATTAACCGCATCAGCTTATTTTCGTTCTCTGAAACCGAAATAATCTCTCCCGAATAAAATTTGTAAATATCAATTTGTAATACTTTGAGTATTTTCAAAAAAGTCGGAACACTTGGATAATGAATACCTCGTTCAATTTTTCCTATTTGTTTATCATCTATTCCAACTAATTCCGCCAGTTCAAATTGTGTAAACCCTGCATGTTTCCTGAACTTTTTAATAATCATACCTATTTGTTGTGCAGAGATTTCATCCATAACTAACCCTTCACATACGCGCCATTTGCTAAGTATAATATAACGTCTATTTACATAATTAAAACAATATATACATAACCTATCTTAACTTGACAATAACGCGCATACGCGTTATTAATGTATCAGAAAGGGAAATTAGAATTATGAGTGACAAAATAGTTTTATCTCGGTATTTGCTCAGATTAAAAAGGGGGTTTTCATTGGCTGAAGTCCTTATAACACTGGGAATTATTGGAGTAGTTGCAGCCATGACAATACCGAATTTGATAACAGAACACCAAAAAAAAGTAACCGTGACAAAACTTCTGCATGCAATTTCTGTCTTAAATCAAGCCTATAGAGTTGCTTATGATGATGTTGGTGAAATTAATGAACAAGAAGCAAAAAGTATTGGACCTAAAGAATATTTTAATAAATATTGGGCTCCATATATAAAGACCGCACATATTTGTACAAATTATTCTAATTGCGGCTATAAAACAAATACCCCTTTTTATTTTTTTAATGGGAAAAAAGCTCCTTTAACACTAGTTCACAATACGGCAGGAATAAGTTTTTACACCGCAGAAGGTTTTTTATACATAATTCGTGTATCAGCAGGAAATAATAATGCTGCCAACGGAGCAATTATTGTTGATATTAACGGCAGTCATAAGCCAAATAAATACGGAAGAGATGTTTTTATGTTGACAAGAATGGTTGATGGAGAAAAATCAGGTATAGTAAGACCTTATTATTGGAATAAAAGTATAAGCGAAATAGACAATAACTGTACCTCCAGCTCAAATGAGTACTCGGGATGGAGCTGTGCAGAAAAAATTCACAGAGCCGGTTGGAAAATCGATAAAAGTTATCCGTGGAAATAAATTTATTAATATTTTTAAACAAAAAGGTTTAAATATAATATTTGATATAAAATATACTTATGATGTTTAGTAAGGAAGAATTAGTAAAAGCTGCGGGAGCACAGGTTATTAAAGACGAGACCGCTTTTGGACAGAAGTTTGAGATTTCAACAGACACCAGAACTATTAAGGGAAATGATATTTACCTTCCCCTGAAAGGTGCCAGTTTTGACGGCGAACAATTTATACAAAAAGCTGTTGAAGCCGGCGCAAAAGCATATTTCACGACTAAAGATAAAGTGACGGACGGTGCGGATTTGGTATTAAAAGTGCCCGACACAAAAGAGGCTTATCTGAAAATCGCAGAATATTACAGGGACAAAGTAGCGCCGTATGTTATAGGTATAACTGGAAGTTCCGGAAAAACCACAACCAAAGAACTGATTTATTCCGTATTAAGTCAAAAATTCAAAACAACAAAAACTTTTTCCAATCACAACAACGAAATCGGTTTTTGTCAAACCGTGTTAAATATGGAAAAAGATACAGAAATTTTAATCGTTGAAATGGGTATGCGCGGATTAGGCGAAATTGAATTAATCTCAAAACACTTAAAACCGGATTATGCTGTTATTACAAACAGCGGTTCCGCGCATGTCGGACGGTTGGGCTCATTGGATAACATCGCAATCGCAAAATGCGAAATTACTACAGGCTTAAATCCTAAAGGAACTCTGTTTGCCAAAAATCAAGATATTATCAAAAAACACGTACAATTTAACGGAAATATTACGTATTATTCAATTGATGATGTCAAAATATTAAAAAAAGCTCCATCCTATTCCAAGTTCAGATATTTAGGAAATGATTATGAACTGAATATTGAAGGGGATTATAATATCGAAAACTCAATTCCTGCAATACTTTTAGGTATTCATACAGGAATGAGTTATCCTGAAATTAAACAAGGATTAGCTCAATATCGACCTATCGAAAAAAGGTGGGAAGTTGAGCAAATAAACGGATTAAAATTCATCAATGACAGCTACAATGCAAACCCCGACTCAATGAAAGCCTCCGTTAAAACATTTATTGAAATGTATGATAACCCTGTTGTTGTTTTGGGTGATATGGGAGAGCTGGGAGACGATGAAGAAAAATACCACAAAGAAGTCGGAAAATATCTTGCAGATACTAATAAAAAAATAAAAACAAAATTATTCAAAATAAAACCCGTTAAATATCTTACCGTCGGGAAATTAGCGGCAACTATCGGGGAAGAACTTTCAATGCAAGGTTTTGATACAAAAAGTTTTGCAAATAATGATGAAGTTTCTCGTTACATACTTGAAAATTCAAACGAGAGTAATACAATATTTTTAAAGGCATCACGTTCAATGCAGTTTGAGCAAATTTTGGAAAATGTAAAAAGAGGGATTAGTAAGTTATGATAATGATAACAATAGCATTCTTGCTGGGAATGGTTTTATGTATGCTTTTGGGCGTACCTTATATTGATATGTTGAAGAAAAAATCAATAGGGCAATTCGTTAAAGAGTATGCACCTGAAACTCACGCGCAAAAACAAGGTACACCGACTACCGGCGGAGTTTTTATAATAGCTGCAATAATTTTGGCGGCGGTTACGACCTTATTATTAGCGCAAAAAATGACAACAATAGCGCTTATAACTATCATAACCCTTGTATTTTATACATTTGCAGGATTTCAAGATGACTATATGAAAATAAAAGGTAAAAGTAACGACGGACTGTCTGCAAGAGGAAAACTGTACAGACAAATTGCAATAGCCCTGTTACCAACATTATTTTTAGTCATAACAAACCCTAATGCCTGCACTTTTTCAATAGGAAGTTTTATTTTGGATTTAAAATGGTTTTATCCGTTTTTTGCAATATTTATAATCACGGGAGCATCAAATGCTTATAACCTGACTGACGGACTTGACGGCTTGGCTGCAGGTTGCGGAGTTCCGGCATTCATTGCCTGCGCAATCATTTCGCTTTCAATGGGCGAAACAGAACTTGCAATAATTTCAGCAACAGTTGCCGGTTCGTTATTAGGATTTTTGAAATTCAACAAACCTAAAGCCGAAGTCTTTATGGGTGACACAGGATCTTTGGCAATAGGAGGATTGCTTGGGACTTTGGCGGTTTTAGGTAAATTTGAGTTCTTATTAATTTTCATTGGCGGAGTTTTTGTTATGGAAACTCTTTCCGTTATTATTCAAGTTACAAGTTTTAAAACCACCGGTAAGCGAGTTTTCAAAATGGCGCCAATTCACCACCACTTTGAAAAATTAGGCTGGAGTGAGAAAAAAGTTGTTATGGTATTTACATCTGTATCATTGATTTTATCAATAATTGCAGTTGTGTTATTTGAATTATTCAGCAGAGGTATTTTATAATGGGATTATTTGATTTTTTCAAAAAAAGTAAATACAAGCAGGATTTACGAGGACAAAAAATTCTTGTTCTCGGACTGTCAAAAAGCGGGATTGCGGCAGCAAAACTTGCAAAAAGGCACGGCGCAGATGTTTATTTATCAGAAGGAAATAATGTTTCCCAAGACAGATTACATTTAGTTGAAGAACTAAAAGAACTGGGGATAAATGTCGAATATGGCGGACATTCAGATAAATTCATATCTAAATCAGATATTGCCGTCACAAGTCCCGGAATTCCTCCGCATAGTGACATTATTCAAAAGCTGAAATCTCATAACATTGAAACAATTTCAGAACTTGAATTTGCAAGCAGGGAAAATGATGAAAATAACAAAAAAAAAGAATTTATTACTATAACAGGAACAAACGGTAAGACAACCACAACGGCTCTCACCGAATTTATACTAAAAAAAGCCGGACTTAAGGCAAAAGCCTGCGGTAATATCGGAATTCCTGCAAGCGATCTTGTTGATGAAGATGATTTGGATTGGCTTGTTTGTGAAGCCAGCTCTTTTCAACTTGAAATGACAAAATTTTTTGGTTCATTTGTTTCTGTTTGGACAAATTTCACTCCGGATCATATTGATTGGCATAATGGTTTGGAAAATTATTTTAATGCCAAAACAAAAGCCTTTAAATACTCAGTTTATTCAGTATTAAATGCTAAAGATGAAAAATTAGTAGAATTTGCAAATAGTATTCAAGAAGATAAAGACACCATTTTCTTTTTTGATGGGAATATTGGAGACAATTGCTGTTATATTGAAAACGATGAGATTAAATATAAAGAACTTGGAGATGTAGAAACTGTTATAAAACTATCAGATTGTCCGCTGATAGGTCACCATAATTACCAAAATATTATGTGCGCAATAATTTGTGCGAAACTTGCAGGTAATTATAACGGAAGAATTAAAACAGAAACAATCAAAAATGCGATAATGGAATTTAAAGCTCCTGCACACAGATTGGAAAAAATAACAACTAAAAACGGTATAACTTTTTATAACGATTCAAAAGCCACAAACCCTGAAGCCGCTATTGTTGCAATAAATTCATTCAACAATACTGACGTTGCACTAATTGCAGGAGGCAGGGATAAGAATACAGATTTGACAGAATTTTGTGATGCGGTCAAAAAACATATAAAAACAGTTATCCTAATCGGTGAAGCAACGGAAAGATTTGAAGAAAACCTTAAAAATAACGGCTTCAACAATATTATAAGAGAAAATTCAATGCAAGAAGCCATCGACAAGGGGATAGAATTGCACCCTGATGTAGTTCTTTTATCACCTGCGTGTGCAAGTTTTGACATGTTCACAAGCTATGAAAACAGAGGGGAAGTATTCAGAGAATATGTCTTACAGAGAGTATAAATCACCCCATAGGCAGGAACGTATAAAAAGGGAACGCAGAAAGAAAAAAAACGGAGTTATAATTTCGCCTGCGGATATGTCTTTGCTTGTAATAGTAGCTTTTCTCGTAATAATTGGATTTTTGGCAATATTTTCCGCAACGGCTCCAAAATGTATGAGAGAAGGTATCAATGTTGCCTCATTTGTGGGGAAACAATTTATATTCGCTGTTGCGGGATTTTTTGCAATGGCATTTTTTGCACATTTTGACTATAAAAAACTTGAAAAATTTAATACTAAAGTTTTATGGATAGTAATCGGATTATTATTAGTTCTTCAATTTACACCGCTGGGGGTTACAATCAACGGAGCAAAACGATGGATTAATTTAGGATTTATGCAGTTACAACCCTCTGAACTTGCAAAACCGCTGTTTTGTATGCTATTGGCATCAATGTTTAAAGACAAAATTGATATGGATCAAATTGTCAAAAACATCAGCACAATATTTCTAATGCTTGTTATACTGGTATTGATTTTAAAACAGCCAAACCTCAGTATGGCGGTAATACTGTCAATGACGACATTATCTTTATATATTGCAGGGCACGGTCCGTGGCTTCCGATATACATTGGCGGAGGTGTTATGGGACTTGGAATAATGACAATGCTGCCAAAACTTTTACACGGTTACCAAATGGATAGAATTACGGTATGGTTAAATCCGGGTAGCGACGCTTTAGGAAAAGGATATAATATTATCCAATCACTTATTGCTTTTGCATCAGGCGGTTTTTGGGGAAGCGGATACGGTTCTTCAATTCAAAAACGTGCATACTTACCGGAATGTCATACCGACTTCATCTTTGCGATTATTGCCGAAGAATTCGGATTTTTAGGCTGTTTATTTATCGTCGGGCTATTCGTTGCTTTGGTACACAGGGGGCTGAGAATTGCAAAACGCTGTCCTGATATGTACGGAAAACTTTTGGCAATAGGAATTACATTTATATTCGGATTTCAAGCATTTTTGAATATGGCGGTAGCAAGTTCATTTTTCCCTGTCACAGGTGTAACATTACCGTTCATCAGTTACGGCGGTACATCAATTATCGTATCACTTGCTATGGTAGGAATTTTATTAAATATTTCAAAACAGAGAATTAAGAGAATAAGGACTGAAGTTAATGCGTAAAAACACATATTTTATAACAGGCGGCGGTACAGGCGGTCATATATATCCCGCAATTGCGGTTGCTGACGAATTATTAAAAGAAGACGATACCGAAAAAATATATTACGTCGGAAACCCAAACAATCTCGAAGCCTCTATCGTTGCAAATAAAAATTACGAGTTTTTACCGGTAATTTCATCAGGAATGCCCAGAAAAATAGGATTTTCACTATTTTTATGGGGGCTAAAAATGTTTTCGGCATGGATAAAATGTTGCATATATATTTTCAAATACAAACCGGATGTAATTTTCGGAACCGGCGGATATGTTTCTGCGCCAACACTTTTAGCAGGTTTAACAATGAAAGTTCCTTTTGTTATGCACGATTGTGACGCAAATCCGGGACTTGTAACACGCAAACTTGCACCTTATGCAAAATGTCTTTCGGTCGCTTTTGAAATTGCTAAAGAAAAAATTAAAAATCCGAATTGCGAAATCAACGGTAATCCTATACGTCAAGAATTTGCAATATTATCAAAAAATGATGCACGAAATGAAATGAAACTTGAAAACAAATTGACAATTTGTATTATGGGCGGCTCGCAAGGGGCAAAATCAATTAACAATGCCGCCGTTAACATCTTAAAAACTCTGTCAAAAGATTACGATGCTCAAGTTATTTTTCAAACCGGCAAAAAAAATTATGACAATGTAATCAACAATTTAAAAGAAATTTATCCCGAATTTGAAAATGACAAAAATTTAATTATCCGACCATATTTTAACAATATGGCGGCTGTATTAAAATCGAGCGATATTGCGATTTCAAGAGCAGGGTCGCTGAGTATTTCAGAGCTTTGCGCAAGTTCAACAGCCGCAATATTCATACCTTACCCTTTTGCGGCAGCTGACCACCAAAGGAAAAATGCAAAATTTATGGTTGAGCAAAATGCAGGATTATATTTAGAAGATGAAAATACTAATGCTGAAACCTTGCTAAAATCATTAAAAGAGCTATTGGATAATCCGAATAAACTTTCTCAAATACAAACAAACGCAGCTAAACTCGCAAAATTTGACGGAGCTAAAAATATTATTACTCAAATCAAAAGTTGTATAAAACAATAATTTGACCTTAGCCTGTTATATATTTCAGTTTCAAAGAGTTGCCAAAGTAGCCTTGCACGTCTTTGTTATACCCTGCCAGTACATTTTTGAAGTTGTATCCTTTTGCTTTACATTCCTGACGTAAAAGTTCAATCCCGCGATTATAAACCTGTTGCGCTGTACTTATATTAGATTGCGGAACTTTGCCGTTATACATTTTTATTGCAAGAGAAATGTCAAATAATCGGCGTTTTGATAAACCACTCATTTCTTTGCCTGTCTTAGCTGATTTGTTATTCGTAAATTTATTTATTGCAGCTTCGTATTTTCCTGATTTTAGGCAATACAAAAGCCCGGGAGTGTTTTCAATAATTGCGGTACCTTTATTAAATACCATATCAAGCAAAGCCTCTTTCATTGCAGTTGGTAATTTGTCATAATTTCTGCGTCCGCCTAAAAGAACACACAAGTTTTCTTCCATTTTTAACAAATCTTTTGCACATAACGCACAAACCTGTGCATCATCTAACTTTTGTGGTTCTCCCGATTTTAATGCGTGTCCGATACCGATTGTTTTGACACCCGCTTCATCCAAATACGGAGTATTATGGAATTTATTATCTGGAAGATTTTTATCTTCAACACGTTTTAATCTTTTTACAAAATCAAGACTTACCCCCATAGATTTTGCTACATCGTTTAAATTTTTTACATTTTTTATAATACGTGTATCAGGTATTTTAAGTGTTTTTCCAACCTGAATTTTCAAAGCGCTTTCTTTGGTCAAACCGTTTAAGGCTAATAACGCACGTTCTTCGACCCCGAATTTTTTTGCAATTTTTGCGGGATTATCTCCGTTTTGCACTTTATAATCAGGATTTTTCTTTACTGTAATATATTTTTCACGTGTTTGGTTTATTTGAATTTGGCTATCCGACAACTCCCTAACCATTTGAATATCATTTAAGTTGTTGGTCTTTGCCTTTTCGGGAAATATCGGTTTCTTTGAGGATTTAACCGAATGATTTGACGACACATCAGGTTCACCGGTTACTTTTACTTTTATATAACTAAATATCTTTGTTAGCCAATCCATATTAACCCCTATTAGTACTGAAATACTGTTCTATCGCATCATAAGTCGCAGTAACAAACTGATTACGGTAATCAGAAGATGTAACATTTAAACTTCTTGTGCCTGTTAAATATTCTATTTCAAGCAAAACTGACGGTATATTTTTACATTTTTTTAGTACATATAAACCGCAATCCGTTTTCTTTTTATTATAACGCGGAGTTGTTTTTGATTTAATCCAGTTTTGTTTGTTCAAAGATGTATTCATCATGTCAGCAAGTTTTTTATCTTTGTTATCAAATGGGTCATAGCAGACATCTGAACCCGTAACTGTTGCACTACCGGCATCACAATGTAATGATACAAACATTGCATTGTTTACCCCAAATTTTTTACTGTATTTATCGTTAAGTTTTTCTATGGTTTTTTGGTTACTCATTGATTCTACTGCACCTGTAACTCTTACAACTGTATAACCTTGAGAACGTAATTTTTCGGTTAAATCTTTGGAATATGGCTTAACAACCTTATATTCTTCAAATGGGTAATATTTATTAGAACCTTTCGGTTTTTCGTAATAAGAAAACGCTCCGGCATCATAGGCAGAAGAATTATATCCTCCATGACCTTCATTAATAATTACAACTTTGTTATTCGATTTTCCTGTTGGTTTTAATTCTTCAATTTCGACAGTATGTTTAATATTTCCTTTTTCATCCAGTTGAGGAACAGGTCTTGAAATTGTTGATACATCAACAGTCGCTTTACGAGCTTTTGCAATTTGAGTTTTCTTTTCAGCTTCAGACAGGTTTGGATTATTCTCAATTTGTTGAACAAGTTGTTCTCTAAATGAAGGATATTTTACACCTGTTCTTTTGTCGATGATAGCATTATAAAAACGATTTTCTATATCCTTTCTTGCCGCTGATAAAACTGAATTCCGTTTCTGCTCTGCCAAAGTTTTTGCTTGAGGCAATTCACTTTTCTTCGAATTAGAAATCTTTGTTTCCGAAGCTGTAGCTGTTGATTTTTTTACAAGATCATTTATCATTTTGTCCAGTTTTTCAGTATCTACCATACCAAAAGTTTTATCAAATTGTGCATCCAATTCTGCTTTAAATTGATTACGCAAATTCGGTGAGGCTCCCTTTTGCTTGGCGATAGCATCGTATATGTGCATTACGGCAGCTTTTCTCTCTTTCTGGGAACTGCCAATTTCACTTGTAATAGCATTAATTAAAGATTCTTTAGGGCTGATTTTATTATATGCAGTTACAACTTGAGAAACATTATGCGACCCAACCAATGATAACATTTCTTGGTAGTCATAATCACCTACTGCAGCCACATGATTACCAACATACGCTGCCATTTCTTTCGCTAATTGTTCCGGAGTTTGCATCATCCGAGTAATTGTTTTGTCAAGTCTTTTAGTGCTGACCATACCGATAGAACTAAACCGGTTATTAAGTTCTTTTTCAAAATTCGCACGCACAGCTGCCGGTATATTTTTCTTTTTTGATAAAGCATCAAATACGTGCATAACGGCTTTTTTACGAACATCTTTGTTGCTACCCACTTCAGAAACTATCGTATTTATCAAACTTTCTTTTTTCGTGTATGCCTTCAAAACTTCTTCAACATTTTTCGGATTAATTTCATCTATCAAAGCATCAAAATCAGGTTTGCCGACAGCTGCAAATTTTTTAGAACCCTCATATATCTTATCCGCAAGTTCTTGCGGAGTATACGAAGAGCCCCATTTTGCCTTATTTTCAGCTACTGTAGTGACTTTAGCAGTTGCGGTGCGGGCTGTGACCTTTGTATTAGTAGTATCAGCCTTTGGCTTTGCCTTTGGTTTTGTTTCAGTAGTTTTTGGTTTTGCTTGAGGCTTTTGAGTTGCAGGTGTTACTTTTGGTGCGGCAGGTTGCGTTTTTGCGCCAGATGAAGCATTGGCTTTATTATGGTTTATTACATAAAAAGCCTCACCCTTAGCCGGTGAATATGTTTTTGAAATATTATTCAATTTGCAAAATTCATCAAGAGTCATCCCGTACTTTCTTGCCAATGCAAGAATACCCTTACCGGCAGGTATTGTATCATTTGGCAAGGCAATCTTTTGTCCTGCATTTAAAGCGGATTTTTTTAATCCTGTCCACGCCATAAATTCATTTGGCGTCATATTATATCGTTTCGCAATTTGAGTTAAAGTTTCACCGGATTTAACAGTTATTTCCGTTTGTCTTTTCACTTGTGCGGATTTAGAATTACCGCTTTGCACACCGGTTACTCTTGATGTCACCATTTTATTTATCTCCATAGTAAAAACTACACGAAGTATAAAACGGCATAATTTTCAAAAACTTTAATGAACAATATAATCATATTAACATATCTTAATATGACAAGATAAAAGCAACACTACAGGGTGTTGAAAATCCTATCTCCTGCATCGCCCATTCCCGGTACTATATAACCTTTTTCATTCAAATGGTCATCTATTGCAGCCGTAATAATCTCAATATCAGGATAATGTTTTTGAATATTTTTAATCCCCTCAGGAGCGGCTATTATACAAATACATTTTATATTTTTTATAGGAATACCTTTATTCGCATACAAATCAATTGCCGCAAGCAGAGAATTTCCTGTCGCAAGCATCGGGTCAGTAATATAAATATAAAACTTTTCCGGATTTGCGGCTTCCATCGGGACTTTATTGTAATACCAAACAGGTTTCAACGTCTTTTCATCACGATACATACCGATATGACGAATTGTTGCCTGAGGCAAAATATCAATAGCTTCATCAGTAAATATCAAACCTGCACGCAATATCGGTGAAATAATCAAATCAATATCAGGATCTACGGTTTGTGCCTTAAATGTTGCCAATGGTGTTGTTACATCACGCTCCACCAGAGGAAGATTTTTTGCAGCTTCGTACAACAAACACCTTGTAATTTTTCTGGTCGCTATTCTTACCCCCTGACTATTCGTATTTTTATCACGCATAGTACACAAATTTAAAAGAACCACCGGATTGTTTATTACTTTGACTTTTTCCAAATTCATAAGTTTCACCCTCTATTTCGATTTTTCATTTCCCTTAAAATTTTTCATAAAACTCTTTTCGGTATTAATCAGGCTATCCAAAGATTTATTCAACTTATCCAAACCGTCATTGGCATCAACCTGCATTACCACATTTTTTGGAATAGTACCTGTTGATGTAAATTCAAACTGATTTGCCGAATACGTAACCGTTGTAATTATAGAATCCAATTCTCTAAAAATATCATCAAACAAGCCCATAACCTTGCTTAACCTTGTAGGTTCTTTCGTTAAAATAATTTTATCTGTAGTATTATCTTTTTCCGGCGGATAAATTTCCAAAGACTTTGACCCGCCAAGCCCTGATGCCTCTACAGTTGCAATAGAACCCGCAGGAAGTGTCAAATCCTTCTGAGTTACAACAAACTTTATATAAACATCGGTCGTAATAATTTGGATTTTCTTAACATGTCCGATTTGCACCCCGAGAAACTTCACAGGCGACCCCACAATTAAGCCGTCAACATCTTCCATAAATATCTGATAATTTTTATACTGCTTCTGTTTTTGATAATGGCTGTATCGTAACCCCAAAACAATCGCAGCCACAATAATTAACCAAATTACGAACTCAACCCACGCATATAACCTTATATTACCAAATATTTTCATAACCTTATTATACACAAAATTCATTATTTTTGATAATATGTTATTAATTTAAATTATCCAAATCAGGTTTATATTATGTTAGATTTTCTAAAATCAATATTTTACGAATTTTTATCAGAATTTGTCCCTGAACATTTGACTTACAAAATAACGGGAGAATGTAAAAAATGCGGCAAATGCTGTAATTATATGTACAGTTTCGACACATACACAGAAAAAGAATTTAAAATTATGCAAACTCTTTTTCCGACATACAAAAGATTTTATATAAAAGGACGCGACGAATACGGAAATTTAATTTTTGCCTGCAAATTGGTTACACCGGAAGGCTTATGCTCTGATTATAAACACCGCCCAAGAATGTGCCGAAAATACCCTGCAAAAAAAATCAATTATCCCGGACAACTCCACGAAGGTTGCGGCTACACCGTTCATATAAAAAAATTTGATGATTATCTGAAATAAGCAACTTTAGAATTTTTCAACAACAAAAACCTGATTTGTATAGGTAGGTTCATAGGAATTTAGCTCAGACTGCTTTAATTCTGAACTTAAGAAATCAATTTCTGCCCCTTGATTATCTCCCATTTGACGCTTTGCAAAACCGCGTTCAACATACAATCTTGTTAAATCTTTTGCATATTTTTCAGGATTATGCAAAGCAAAAGCAATCAACATATTATAAACACTCACGGCAGATGCATATTCCTGCATGATATACAACATATAAGCCTTGTCACAAGATAAATAAAACTGATTTTGAATATCCTTTTTATCAAGAGAATTTATTATTTCATCATATTCATCTATTACCCCTTCGGAAATATTATTTTCTATCTTAAAAATAGACTTTATCCATAACATTTGTGAAGTTTCTAAAGATGACAGCGATTTTTTAGTCAAATACTCATTAAAAATATCAACCGCATCCGTCGGTGTTGTCAATTTTTTTTGTAGAAATAAAAGATTTTCAAATCTTGTATAATCACGTTTGGAAAAGCGTTTTCCGGACATATCAAGTGCTGATTTGTAATCTTTCAACGCACCCTCATAATCTCTGGTCGCAGCTCTTGCTAGCGCTCTCATATCATATATTCGCTCACTTCTTGGATATATTGATAAATAAAAATTGGATAATGAAACCGCCTGAGGATATTTTTTCCCCGAATTGACATCCAGTTTTATTAAATATTGAACAAACAATGCCGGAATGAAAAACAAAACAACCAAAATGGCAATTAAAACTATTTTTGATTTAAACAACCCAAGAAATTCATCTTTTTTTCTTTGCGGAATATCCGGCATAAAATCACACAATTCATATTTTCCGAACTTCATAAGCAAATGTGAACTGTATATATATGAACACCAAATTCTTACGCCGTTTACAATCAACAACCACAATGCCTCAAAAAACAACAAATTAAGCATCGAAAATTTTATATGAATGAATATAAAATACAAAATTATCGGAGTTATAAAATATGCAAATTTCAAATACTTATCCAACTGCATCCGATATTCCAAAGTTCTTCCGACATTTTCCTTTGAGAATTTAGTTTTATAGACACAACCCGTCTGATTGAATAAACAAAAATTTCTAAATACGGAATTACCTGATTTATCAGAATAATATAATAACGGATTACTTAATATTTGAGAATATTTCTTAAACATATTTCCTATAACCTTGCCTTTTCGGCAGAATTTGTAACAAGCTCTCTTTCAAAATTATATACGTCGGTAGAAATGTTCAGATTTTCTTTAATATCTATAACATCCAAACCGTTGAAATTGTATAATATATTTATTTTATCAGGATTGTTAGCATTCTCTTTCGCAAGAATTGCACCCAATATTGCTTCCAAATGCGACATTGGCATCATATTTGCAGGAATATCATTAAATCCCCATTCATAATGCAAAGCCTGTTGTAAAAACTTACAATCAGCAGGCGATCTGTCTTTGTAACAAGAATTCAAGTGCATACTTTGTCTTGTCATATAAATATCAAAACGAGTCACATCAATTCCTCTTGCTACAAGTTCTCTCAAGTATTCAGAGCCTCTGTTTGAATGTCTTTGTGTCCAATTGTCACGATTTGGCATATTTTGGTTTGATGATACCAGCTGATAAGGTTTTGATAAAATTCTCCACTTACCATCCAGCATAGTTCTGTCAGAAGGAACTGAAACACAAATTTTAGAATTTTTAAGTGAAGAAAAATTTTCAAAAAAGAAAATCACATCACTCATTTTATAAAGTTTATCAACTAAAATGATATTATTATCATCATCAATTACAGCAACCCCCGAATCCATACTCGAACCGGCTGATAAGGCAAGACCTATATAATAATTCATTTATTTCTCCTATTTCATTAATTGCGTAGTAATTAATGGCCCATCATCAGTTGCAATTACTGTATGTTCAAAATGCGCTGAGGGTTGTCCATCCTTTGTGCTGACTGTCCAGCCGTCTTCCTCATTGACGACCACATCATCTCCACCCAAATTAAGCATCGGTTCAATCGCAATTGCAACATTTGATTTTATCAATGTCTGATCACCTACGCTGTAATTGAACAAAAACGGATCCTCGTGCATTTCATGACCAACACCGTGACCGCCGTATTGACGAACAATTCCGTAACCTTCCCGATTTGCAACAGCTTCAATTGCTTTTGAAATATCATCCAAAACATTTCCCGGTCGCATCTTTTCAATGCCGGCGTACAAAGATTCTTCAGTTACATTCATCAATTTATCGACTTCCGGCGAAACCTTTCCTACACGATAAGACCAAGCGCTATCACCGACCATTCCGCCGTAAGTTGCACCAACATCAATAGCGATTATATCGCCTTCTTTTAATATCCTGTCAGGCGACGGTATACCGTGTACTATCTCATCATTAATTGAAGTACAAATACAAGCAGGGAAACCCGCATATCCCAAAAACGTCGGGATTGCACGATTTTCCTTTATTATTTTCATTGCAATGTCGTCTAATTCTTTTGTAGAAATTCCCGGTTCTACGACCTCTTTCATTTTTTGATGAACAAGAGCAACAATATGACCTGCGTGACGCATTCTCTTGATTTCATCTCTAGATTTTCTGTTTATCATATTCTTCCTACCCTCAATCAAAGAATAGCACAAAGTTGCACCGAAAATCAATTATTTAACATTCCGACTTCAAGAATTACTCTTTTATTAAAAATATCTTCGTGTTAAAATAATTCTGCAAAAGAAAAGAGGCGGATATGGATAGTCTTAA
>JBJEGJ010000013.1:0-18080 GCA_051874955.1 Candidatus Gastranaerophilaceae bacterium | reverse complement strand
AATTATCAATAGCCCTTTCTAAGTCAGAAAAATGCCTTTCTTGAACCAAAAATAAGTAATCCCTCACAGAATACCTTGAAGCCCTTAAATAAAACATCTTTGCATTTTTTGTTTCTTCCATATTTTTAAACTGATAAAACCTTTTTAAATATTCCTTTTCCGGTTTTCTATCTCTATGGTTATAAATAATTACCGTTGAACCCTTTGCATAATAATCTGCTGCTTCTTTATATGTTGTGTATTTGTTACCGTTTTTTGAATAAGGTTTTGTGCTTTTTACTTCAAGCCCATTATCAGGATCTAAAAAAATTACATCTTGCGTATGTAATTTCTTTAAGGCTTCCGAATGCCACTTATCACGATTTTTGGCTTCTAATATTTTGTTCCAAAACAGAGCATTTTCATAAAGTTTTGCTCTTTCAAGCCTTGCAACTGTTCTATTTTTGCTCAATCCAATTTTTTGTAAAGCACAATGTAAATCAATATCAGGAGTGTCGCAATCGCATTCTAAAAATTTTGTGTGCTTACCGTCAGTGAAGGTTTTTGAGTGTTCCGGTTCATCCGGTGTTAGATACCAGTTTAAACCTATACTGAAACCTGCTTGTTCAAGCCCCCTCAAAACACCTAACTTTGTATAATCTCCGACATCACCTGCATATTGATTTTTCATAACCCACCTTTCCTATTTACGTTAAACAAGGATTATTTATAAATAAATCCTTGTTATTTGTTACTAATCTATAACAAACAACGATTATTTGCAAACTGCATAACCTCAAAAAGTGTTTATGAGAAATATTGACCTCATAACATGAAAGTGGGGTTTATCATGAAACTTAAAAAATTACTAGGGAAAAGAATACAGGAATTAAGAACTAAAAACGGCTTAAAACAATCAGAACTAGCCGAGAAAGTTGGCATTGCAACTAAACACCAAAGTTGTATTGAAACCGGCAAAAATTATCCGTCAGCGGAACTGGTTGAAAATTATGCAAAAGTTTTCGGCGTTGATGTAGCGGAAATGCTTGATATAACGTATATCAAAACAACAGATGAGCTATTATCAGACATCTATTCAATGCTCAAATCCGCAAGCGAAGAAGAAATCTAAATGGCTCATAAAGTATTAAAAGGCTTGTTGCATTAATATTTTCGAATAATTGAACTATAAAAATTTTATGATAGTATCTAAAAGAATATTTGAAATATAGGTTATAGATATATTAAGTTGCTAGGAATTACATGGGTATGGAAAATGATAATGTTTTTAATTTACAATTAAGTTCAGAAAAATGTTTTATTTGTGGAAAAGAATTTTGTGAAAACAATCCTAAAACAGAAGAACATGTCTTTCCTAAATGGTTACAAAAACAATATGACTTATGGAATCAGCGCATTATTTTATTAAATGGAACAGATTTACCATACAAAACTTTAAAAGTACCTTGTTGCTATGAGTGTAACACTAAATATTTACAAGAAATTGAAAAGCAGATCTCTGAAAGTGCCAAATTAGGCTATGAGCAATTCATAAAATTAGATGAACTAAAAATATTTCAATGGATAGCAAAAATATATTATGGCATTCATTATAAAGAGTTTTTTTTGTATATGAATAGAGAAAAACCAAACAATGGTACTATATTGAATAAAGATGATATATACAGATTTGAAATGTTACATTTCTTCTTGCAGTCTGTGCATAAACCATATATTTTTAATAATGCTACACCTTGGTCTATTTTTATATTCAAAACACTGCAATATACTGATGATAGAAATTTCTTTTATCACGATACATACAAAGGTTTTTGTAGTTTGAGATTTAATGATATAGGTATAATTGCAATTTTTGAAGATAATGGTATTCATAAAGATTTTTTTAAGGATAAATTTGTTGGTTATAATAAAATTAGTCTAGCTGACTTTCAGTTTGATGAAATTTGTGCGGTTATTAACTATAAGTATTCTCTCTTTAACAGAGTTCCTAAATACATGATAGAAGAACAAGAAGATCATTCTATAGTTTTTTCACTACCCATAAATGGTCTTTCAAATTCAAGTTCTTGGAGTATATGGGATGGCAAAGTGTTTAAAAAATTCCTTTTAAATTATTTGAGTAAATATAATATAACTGAAGAACAAATTATTTCAACAAATACAAATCATACTACTTTTATTAGGGATGAAAGCGGATATTATTTAAAGCAATATGATATAAATAATGAACTCATAGATTTAGTAAAAATTATAGATTAATTTCAACAGTTCGCTATTAATCTAATCAAATTATTAAAAAATATTCTTTAGTCCCCACGTAGTCCCCAAGAGGGATATTTGATGTATATTTACGGAAATATTTATATACCCCAAACCCACTAAAAAAGCCACCTTTCAAGGTGGCTTTTAAATTAGGAGGAGGTGGGATTCGAACCCACGGTACGCTCGCACGTACGACGGTTTTCAAGACCGCTCCGATCAACCGCTCTGGCACTCCTCCAAGCAATTGCTTCAGATGTATATTCATTCTACCAATTCAAGATTTATTGTCAAGAACTTCTTAAAAATTCTTGGTTATTAAAATATAAATCCTTTGTGATAAGATGTTTCTATGGATATCACATTAAACAGTTTTACAGCTTTGGAATTCGACAAGGTCAAAGATGAATTGGCTAAATTCGCAAAATTTGACCAAAGCAGGGCGCTGTGTTTAAGACTTATCCCACAAAACAGCACACATGACATCCAAACTCAAATTACATACACTAAAGAAGCAAAAAAAATACTCGATTTGGCAAAAGAAACACCTGTTGAGTTTATTGCTAATATGGCAAAAATCAAAGCAAATTGCGCGGTTTCTTACCTAAGCGAAGAAGAACTTATTGATACGGCTAAAACTCTGAAATCTTCAAGGCTACTAAAAAGATTTATTTGCGAAAACTCACAAGATGATTTTTTACTAAAAACTTTGGCTGAAAAACTCGTTTCCGACAAAAATTTGGAAGATAAAATTTTTGAAACATTTGATGAGAATTTAAGAATAAAACAGAATGCAACCGCAGAACTAAAAAGTCTGTATTCATCACTTCGTGACACGGAGCAAAATTTGCGAGATCAGGTCAACGCATTATTAAACAACAAAAATTTCTCCAAATATCTCCAAGAAAACATTTACACTCAGCGTGATGATAGAATAGTTTTTCAGGTTATGTCTTCTAACAAGACAAAAATTCCGGGCATAGTACACGATGTTTCCGCATCAGCAAAAACTTTTTACATAGAACCCGCTCAACTTGTACCTTTAAACAACAAAATCAGAGAAGTAAAATCAAAAATTCACGCAGAATGTATAAAAATTCTGGTATCCTTAACCGATATGGTAAGAGCTCAAATTTTAGAACTTGAAAAGTGCGAAAAAATCATGACAGAAATTGATTTTCATTTTGCAAAAGCTCGGTATGCCGTGAAATTACACGCAACAGAACCCGAGTTAATTGAGGATAAGCAGATATATTTTGAAAACATGAAACACCCGCTATTGTTAAAACTGACAGAAGATGTTGTCGCTAACGATTTTGAAATAGGGAAAGATTACAAATCAGTTATAATAACAGGGTCAAACACCGGCGGAAAAACCGTTACACTAAAGACAATCGGACTTTTCATACTTATGGCAAAAGCCGGAATGTTTTTACCATGTTCATTTGCAAGGCTTTACCCGTTTAAAGATGTCTACGCTGATATTGGCGATGCTCAAAACATTTTACAAAGTCTTTCAACATTTTCTGCGCACATGACAAATATAATAGAGATTTTAAAACAATCTACGAATGAAAGTTTTGTACTGTTTGACGAAATTTGCGCGGGAACCGACCCTGTAGAAGGTGCGGTTTTAGCACAAGGTATTCTTGAAACTTTGGCAAAGAAAGAAATTACGAGTGTTATAACAACACATTACGGAGAATTAAAGGCTTTGGAATATACAAATCCGTTTTTTAAAAATGCTTCAGTTGAATTTAATACAGAAACATTGAAACCCACTTATAAATTACTTATCGGAATACCGGGGTTAAGTAATGCAATTTCTATTGCTTCAAATCTCGGATTAGATAAGGAAATTATCGAAAAGGCGAAAAACACTCTGATAACTCAAAAAGATCCTACAGTTGCGGTTGTTGAGCAACTGCAATTGACGCATCGCGAATTGTCTAAAAATCTTGAAAAGGCACAAGAATTAAAAGAAACTCAACTGACAATAAAAAAAGAATACGAAGAGAACTTAAACAAGGTTAAAAAAGAGAAGAAAAAAACAATCAAGAATATAAAGGACAAATTTGACGCCGAAATGCTCGAAGCTCGAGGAGAAATAAAACAAATTCTTGAGGAATTACGCAAAGAAAAATCCGAAAAAATTGCAAGGCGAGCATATTCAAGACTTGCAAAACTCGAAAAAGACTTTAGAGAGGATTTGGACAAGACAAGCGACAAACAGCAATATCTTGAAATTGATTGGGATAAGGTTGTTGTTGGCGATGTCGTTATGATAAAAAATATGCACCAAAAAGTTACAATTCGGACTTTGCCTGATAAAACGAACCGTCTGTTTGTCGATATAGGCAACATAAAGATGAAAGTAAAAAAAGACGAACTTGCAGTCCTTGATGATAATTATCAAACTCCAAAGAAAGCGCAAATACCGTCTGCGAAATTAAATAAATTTGAACTGCGCAGGCTGGAGATGTCATCAACATTGGATTTGCGCGGATATCGAATTGAGGAGGCTTTGGATGAGGTTGAGGCATATTTAGACAAAGCAAGTTTGGCAAATCTTTCACCTGTCTGCATTATACACGGACATGGCACTGGCGCATTAAAACAAGCTGTTCGGGATTTTTTAAGCAGTTCACCGTACGTTGCAAAATTTAGAGCAGGCGAAGATACAGAAGGCGGCGACGGCGTTTGTATCGTTGATATTGCTTAATAAACTTGCTTGCCGATAGAACGACAATTCAGAAGATCCTGAAACGAGTTCAGGATGACATATGCGCAAAAGATTTCCCTCTCCTAAGATAGGGGGGGGGTAGGGGTGAGGTCTGGTCAAAGATGTACACAAAGGTCAGAGTGACATAAACAGAATGACCTACGGTATAACAAATCTGTCACCCAGAACAAGCCGAGCAGAGAATGTAAGTGCCAGACACACATGTCACCCTGAACTTGTTTCAGGGTCTTGCCGCTGGTGGATTTTGCTATGGTTTTAGATCCTGAAATAAATTCAGGATGACATACTTGTTAAAACATTGTGTCTAAATAGATCCTGAAATAAATTCAGAATGACACATTTGTTATACTATTGAATATTTCCTCATTTACCACCAATTACTCCCACTTGTGTCATGCTGAACAAGTCGAGCAGAGCTAGTAAGCCCAGACACCAATGTCACCCTGAACTCGTTTCAGGGTCTTGCCGTTGGTGGATTTTGCTATGGTTTTAGATCCTGAAATAAATTCAGGATGACACATGCGTTATACCATTGCGTATCTCTTCTTTTGCCACCAATTAGCAAAAATTATTTTGTTTGGTTTTAAAACTAATATGAACATCTTAAAAATAAACAATTTATCATATCACCCGGTTTTTTGCGCAAAGCAAAACAACTCCCAAACACCTGCGCCAAATTCCGAAAATTTAAAACCGCTTAATCAAGACGTGGTTGAAATCAGAACAATTCTACCGGAAATCATGCCAAAAAAACTTGAATTAACGGAGGATGAAGCAATTTACGACGAAACATGGGTAAAATTAAAACGTCTGAATTTGAATATACTTACACAAAAAGAGATCCTTAGAAACTTCTATTCCGCACAAGACAAGGATGACTACAAGGAACTTCTCAAAGAAAGACAAAGAGTTTTAGCAAAATTAAGACGGATAGCAAAAAACTGCGAATTTTCCGAAGAACTGCTCAGATTTGACATATCAATAAAAAAAGAATATAACAGATACGCACCTAAGGTGTTAAACAGTACAACTCTTGAACGATTAAACGAAGTCGAAGCTCTCATAAATTCAATAAACTTATATCCTCGAACTCTTGAATTACTTAATATGCTAATAAATCAGCAGAAAAAAGCTATAAAAGCTCTACTATAAAAGACGTACCTATAGAATAAGACAAAAAAAGATTTACATATAAAGTTATGTAAATCTTTTTTGAAATTTATTAAAGTTTTTGAAAAATATTCCGTCATTTTAGATGAATTAGTATAAACGAAAGGACAAAAATATGGTTGACGGAGTAGGCAATAATAATCAACAAAACAATATTCTTAGGTTAAAAAAACAAAACAAGACTATTGACTTAACTAAACTTGAAGGATTGCGACAAACGGATAAAAACGAAGCCATATTTGAAAAATTTGACATAAATAAAGATGGCAAGATTGATAAAGACGAAGCGAAGAAAATGCAAGAGCTGCTATACAAAGCTTCAGGTGACGGACTTATGTCAAAAAGAGAGATGAAGAAAAACTTTGGTGACAAAAGTACGTTTGACGCACTATCTACTCTTGCCGACCAACAAGCTGCAATTAGCGGAGGCAAAGAATATGTCGAACAAAACGGAAATACTACAACTCACATCACTACAGGTTATCATCGATATGATAAAACCAAGCTAGCTAACAATGTAACAAAAACCGAATATGAGAACGGTACGACATATGTAACCGACGGCAAATTCGGCTACAAGACCTATCCTGACGGAAATATTACTATTTATTCTCCTGCAGGCTATATAACTAAAGATAAAGACGGGAAAATACTGGAAAAGAGTGAAATAATAAATGGTAAAGAAGAATATCGTTCTTATGAATATACTCAAGACAATAAAACCATAGTTAGAAATTACGTTGGAGATAACCTTGACCTTACAACTATTTCTGTAAACTATAACCAAAATGGACATACAATATCCAGAGTTTACAATTCAGAAGAAGATTTGAAAAACAACAAACCAGCACAAGAAATTACAGATGGACTAAACGACGCACTTGCAAAAATTACAAATTTTACTTATGACGAGAATGGCAACGTAAAGGCAGAAACTACAGATTCTGCAGGGCAAAAAACAGTAAAATACACTAACGAAAAAGGCGAAGAAATTCAGCCTGAAGCAGAGGATACCCCGACAAAACACACCGTTCAAAAAGGTGAAAGTATAACACAAATTGTCACCAGATATCTAAAAGAACAGGGCGTTGAAAACCCGACATCAGAACAAATTAAATATGCAAGAGATGAATTTCTTGAGGCAAACAAAGATATTGTACAAACTTATAACGGACCAAAAGCAGAATACAAAGGTAATAAATTCTTCCATCCAAACGATGAAGTTACTATTCCGAAGTTTTCTGTCTATGAACCGGATGCAAAAGTGCTTGATGAAGTTGTTGTCACAGCTACAGCTCCAACAGAAGAAGCTAAGCAACAACGCGCTCAATTACAAGAACTTCTTGGTGATAAAGCAGAAGTAGGCTATAACAAGGACGGTAAGGTCGAAGTCAGAGATAAAGAAGACGGACATGTCTTAAGTCAAGCAGAAATCACTGCATTAACATCTAATGAAGACGATATCAATACTATGTTAAGTGCTGATAAAAACGATAATAAAACACTTGATAAAGATGAATACAAACAACTTATAGTGGATATGCTTACCGCTAATGGCATTGAAATATCTGACGCAAACAGAGAAAAAATTGAGCAACTAATTGATAACAGTTTTACAGCAATGGATACAATTGCCGCTGACGGAGAACTTACACGTGAAGAACTGCAAGCAAACGCAAAAAATGTAATAGCTCAACTCACAGATGATTTATTAGACGCTGATGCGTAAAATTATAAAATAGTTAATAAATTTTCTTTAGCAGAATATTTTTCTTTATTTCTGTAACTTCGTCATTCGCAAAAGTTACCAATCTATCGTAAAATTCCAATTCTTCATCCGAGGCGTTATATATAACGTCCAAAAGTCTTTTTCGAACCTTATGATGGTCATCTTTAACAGAATTAACAACAAAATCATTTATATCAATATTTAATACATCTACTATTTTGAAAAAAGTAGACAATGAAGGGTAAAACTCAGCAACCTCAATTCTTGAGATTTGCTTTGTTCCGATATCAATTTTTTCAGCAAGCTCAGCTTGAGTAAGTCCTGATTTCTTACGGTACTCTTTTATCTTTTTTGCTATGTAATTTTTGTCTGAAATTATCATAAATAAATGCACCTGTCATCTTTGACTTTTATACCGTATTTATGCCCATTTATAAACATCTTTTATAGTGATTATTATTAACTTATTGACATTTATGTCTATAGGCTTTTTTGAGGATAATTAGCTATATTTTTATATACTGGACGGGTTTTCAGGATATTAATAGTGATTAAGAAATGTAACAATATTTATAAATTTAGTAAATTTCTTAATATAAATACCGTTATTATAAGAGTGAGTGTAAGCTTAATCAAATATTAAGAAAGGAGTATTAAAGATGAGCATTGAAGCAACATCAACAACAAAGATTACTATTAGAAAAGGGCAAGGCATCACTCAAGCCTTGAAAGAATTAGTTGAAAAGAAAAAATTAAAAATGAGTGACGGTTCAATTTCTAAAGCTGAATGGAATGAAACTATAAAAGTTTTGGATAACATTCAAGAGGCAAGAAAAAAGAGCGGAATGAAAAGTATTTTTGGTGACAATTACTCAGTAAACGCAGGACA
Organism: Candidatus Gastranaerophilaceae bacterium; assembly: GCA_051874955.1. Lineage (GTDB taxonomy): Bacteria > Cyanobacteriota > Vampirovibrionia > Gastranaerophilales > Gastranaerophilaceae > Zag111. Next base: position 9,290 of record JBJEGJ010000013.1, on the reverse strand, counting down.
GACAATTGAATTTTCAGAAGATGAAATGAAAGACCTGTACAAAGCTATGGGAATAGTATTCGATGGTGATGGTTCAGATAGTATAGACAGAAAAAAAGAGCCGCCGAAAATTGGTGAAAAACCTATCCCTAACCCGCCAACAGATGACAAAGTTAAACCAAAGCCGCCAGCAGATAAGAAAGGTAATCAACCGACAAAAATAACTCCGGAAGAACGAAACAAGGCAAGACATTATGGAAGTAATGTTGCAGATTATTTAGTCGGATACACCGATGACAGCGAAAAAGGCTTAACAAAAGAAGTTATTACACAGCACGTAAATCATCGTAATGTTTTGGATTTTCTGTCAGGATACGAACGAAATAAAGGACTTGGAGATCATTTTTTCAAACAACTAAGTTCTGAATACGGATTTGAAGAAAAACAAAACTTGATGAAAGATGTTGCATTAAAACTTTCTAAATTCTTAAAAGAAAACAACGAAGCAAGACTTGCCAGAGAAGTTGATGTTGCGCTACAGGATAACGGATTTACAACACAAGAAATTAAAAAACTTGACGAAATTGCATTAACAATGCTTGCAAGTGTTCCGGAATTAAGAGATAGCCACTAGAATAAACATCAAAAAAAGCAAAATAAAAGAAGTTCAGTTACACAAGTTAACCGGCTTCTTTTCTTTTTATTATTAAAGATTATTAAAATTATAACGAAATGTAAATATAAAAGAATAATCTGTCAAATTTTTGTTTTATGATATTTAATATGTTTACCACAGGGATAAAATATAGGAAATATCATTTTGAAAGTTCATAAAATTTTCACTTCAAAAGTTTTAAACTCGAAGCATATAAACAGATTAAAAGAATTAAAACTAAAAGGCACTCAACTTACCCCGTTACGCAATATTGACGGAGAAATTATTACGCTAGACAGTAAATCATCAAGAGTTTACCCTACAGAGTTTGAAGATTGTTTTGAGAGGATGTCTTTTGAAACAAACGAAGAAGTTGACTGTTTTAGAACAAAAGAGCTATACGACAAGAAAACCGATTACGAAAAATGTCTACATAGTAAATACAGTGATGACGATATTCCGCTATCAGAATCCGAAATAGATAAACATTATGGAAGAATTAATATACATAACAGTTTTTATCCTGATACATATATGTTTCCTGAGTCGCAAAAGACTTTGGCATTTATAAATTTTATAGAAAACATTATCCCATCATCACTTGAAAATCCTGCAACGTTTACGGATGAAAACATCAGAGATTTGGCAAGTTTAGCAGCTCATCTATACTCCAATGGAGTATCAAAAAGCAAAATTATTACATATCTTGAAAAATCTAAACTTATTATAGATGATTTGCATAAAAGGAACCCGAGTATTGAATTATTCGATTTTATTTCAAAATACCCGACAAAAAGAAGGGTTGCAATTACTACAGACGCTAAGGGCTCAGAAATACTTGATTTAGAATTTGTAAACCATTTTAATAACTTTGCAAAAAGATACTTTAAAGACGAAGAAACTGCACTAAAAGTCTTAGAAGAATGTAAAACCATAGGCCGCGACGGAATCAGAGTGGTCAACAATGACTTATGTGAAATTGCAATTTTGTTACGCAAAAAATCGGCTATGGGAATACCTAGCGACAATCAATTTTACCTACACAGTTACGAACGCCTTTTCGCTTCTTATTGTGATAAAAATGAAGAATGGACAGATAAATGTTCCGAACTGCTAAAAGACCTAAAAAACGAAGACGGCACACTAAATTCCGACGCATTTGAAGCAGCAAAACAAATGCTAAAATTTGAAGATAGGGATATCAATTTTGTTCTCAACGAACTACCGGGTAAAACTCGATACACAAGAGAACTTTCAGAAATTCAAAAATATCTGGATAGGGACGCTAATTACAAATTCCCGACGGCAAAAGAAGATATACAAAATTTATTAAACGAAGAATATGTAAATTATTCAAATGGCAAAACTAAATTTGCAGATAATAAAATGTTAATCAAACTGACTAAATACATGACAGAAAAAGAGTATCAAGTTACAGATATTAATGCCGCACTGAAATTTATAGTTTCAGAAAGAGAAACAAAACCACATCTCACCTTTGACGAAGCTTTATACTTAATAAAAACTTGTTTCACACAAAACACAAAAGGAGAAATGAAATTCAACAGATTGCTCAAGTCTTTTATACAATATTTATACAAAATAAAATACAATCTGGGGAATTATGACGACGAACTGATAAAAGAATTTGCTCAAAAAACAACAAACAACAAAGATTATCAAAAAGCGTTCAAGGATATGTGTTCAATGGAAGTTGCACCAAGAGTTATCATTGACAACATAGATAAAGTTGTAGAATATAACGAAATCCATAAAATGTTTTGGTGGAATAAAGAATATACATCTAACATGGAATTTATAAAAAGTGTATTAAATAATGAATTATATAACAAATGCAGATCTACAGATTTCACTGTAGAAAATTGCAAAGTTCGAAATGCAGTTAAAACATTCGGAGAAAAAGAGCTTTCAATTGATGATCTTATAGAACTTCTGAAAGAAACATAATTACTAATTAAACATCTAAAAAACTTGAATTTAATATTTTGTAATAAAAGCACAATTTTTTTGAGAAATATGTTTTTAAATATATAGTATAGTGTGTAAATTCGGAGTTTATACAATGGAAGTAAACGATAAAAACGGATTTGGGTCAGTTCAAAACGTCAACAATGCGCCTCAATCATCAAATCTTATTGAAAGATACAAAGCTCAACAGGCTTTACAAAACAGCGAACCCCCAAAAGATACAATTCAACTAACTCGTGATTTTATTGCCGATCTTGATTATGACAAAGAAAAAGCCGCATTAGGTACTATTTTAAAAGGACACATAAACAACAAAAATGCAATATTCAAACTGGCATCAAACAATGACGAATGTTGGTACGAAGGTGCAATAAACAAAAAATATTTACTGTTGCACACAAAGGGAAAAAACTATGACGGTAAATACGGCGATAAAGAGTTTAATTTGAATGTCGACTTTAACAAACCGTCAAAATTTGCCAAATTTTTCAAAGGTAAACTTTTGGGTAAGACCTTCCGACCTGATTATTTCACGGTTCGCGGGACATTGGGTGACAAAAACATAAACATAACCTTACCAAACGTAAAAATCCCCGAAGACTCCGAAACTCGCGACATACTGACTATGTTACTTGAAGATAACGGACTTAAAGCCCAGACAATAAACGGAGAAATCAAATCCTTAAGGTTTGCATACAGCGCAGTTAAAAACATTAAAGAAAAAGCCGAAAAACGTGAACAAATGATTAACAACGACATCAAACCTATATTTATGAACGGATTAAGTACCGCAAGCGGTATGGTTGTCGGTGCAATCGTCAGCGCGATATTACTTAAATTCGGAATAAAACAGCATTAACGAGCTCTAAAACCGTAATCATCCGAAACCGTGCGTCCGATTGATTTTATCTTAGCCCCTATGCAATTTCGGCATTTTTCGGGATTTTCATTTATACAAATCTTTCCCGGATAAATTTCATATTTTGCCCTGTATTCGGTTGTTGTAACATTTGGCATAACAACATTCGCACCGCTTTGCAAGGCAATTATTCTTCCGTTCGGATTGAGGGTTTCCATTGCTGTTGTTGCGGGGATATTGATATTTTTGAGCATAATTCTTGTTAATGCCATAACTTTTAAAGACAAATTAAAATCTCCGACTTGAGAATTAGCAAGCGGTGTTTGCGGGTGAGGAATGAATGGACCAATACCCACCATATCCGCATCAATTTTCTTGAAAAATAAAATATCATCAGCCAAAGACTCTAATGACTGTTCCGGTAAACCGACAAGACATCCCGTACCGACTTCATAACCGAGATTTTTCAAATCATCAAGACATCTTAACCTGTTTTCAAAACTCATATTCGGATGAAGTGACTTGTATAAATTTTTGTCGGTAGTTTCAATCCGTATCAAATACCTGTCAGCCCCTGCTTGTTTAAATGCTTTGTAATCTTCATAAGGTCGTTCACCAATACTCAAAGTCAAAGCAACATCTAAACTCTTAATTTTTTCAATAATCTCACACAAAATTTCGGTCTTAAAAAAGGCATCCTCACCTGATTGAAGAACAATTGTTTTATAACCCATATCAACGGCTTTTTGAGCATATAAAACAATATTTTCAGGCGAAATTCTATATCGTTCAATTTTGTTATTTGAAGACTGCAAACCGCAATATTTACAGTTACATTTACAAATATTTGAAAACTCAATCAATCCGCGCAGATGAACTTCATCCCCCACGTATTTTTTACGAACGGAATCCGCTGAAGAAAAAATCTCTTTATCGTTTGTATTATCTTTTAATATGTCAATAATTTCATTTTTTGAATACAAAACAATCTCCCCACACTTAAAATATAACATAAAAAAATCCCGAAGCTATCAAACTTCGGGAAAATTTTTATTTAGTATATTTGTTTATTTGTTTGCGTCAATAAATTCCTGAGTAATCTTTTTATCTGCATTGTTAGCACTTGCAAGCGGTATTACCCATGCAAAAATAGCCGCAACAACAGCACCGCCTATTGCTCCTGATTTCATTGCACGTTTTGCAACAGCCATAATATCAGCAGGCTTGAACATTTTAGCATCTTCTGAGAATAATTCGCGCAATTCAAAACTAAATTTTTTAAACGCATCTTTTTCTAACAGATCAAATTTTGCACTGAATAGACTTTTGCCTGATTCCAGAAGCTCAGCTAATCCTTTATTCAACGGTTCTACTAATTCATTAAGTTTTTTAGCGTGTCCGACTTTAGAAAAAGTTTCAACACCTGCGCCTATTGCAGCACCTGTAGCCGTAGCTAAAGCCGCCAAGCCCCAACCGCGTTTTGTTGCTGAATTTACCACCTGAGTTCTTGTTTTTACAAAATCATCAGCTTCTTCAGGTGTTGTTGTAACAGTTCTTCTGTTACCTAAATCCCTGTCATATACGCTAACATCCTGTTTTTCACCTTTAACAGGACCTAATGAAGGGTTAACATTTGGAATATCATAAACAAAAAACATATGACCTTCTTTCTTTATTTTGACCTACAAAATCCTTAAACCCTAAAATAAAAATATTTTGCTATCTTTTAAGAAAAATTTTAAGATTTTGTAACATCTTCAGGCAACTTTGTTTCAACACCTTTTGCACCTTTTAAAATATAAGGTCTCACAAAAGCGTAAGTCCCGTATAAAGAAGAAATCAATCCGGGTATCGTAAAGAATTTAGATAATTTAGGATGCTTATTTAAAAGCCCGCCTAATGTAACAAGAACAGTACCCGTCATAATTCCCAGATACCCTTTAAATATTGTACGGGGAACAAGTATGGTATCTGTCATATCTGCCGGATTTTTAACCCTATCATAAAATTCATTCAAGATATCATGTTTTTGTGGCTGAGATGAAGTTTGTGCAGTAAATGTAGGATTTATTGATAATATTTTCATAAAATGTCCTCCTTATTTAGAATATACAAAAAACAAACATAAAAAATTTTGCCCCTTATTTAGGTTTAGAAAACCCTGTTTGTACTATATTTTTGCCAAAGCGAGCCTCGAGTTTATCAAAACACTTTGCCAAATTTGCTTTTCTTTCTTCTTCATCGTTATCAGAATACAAACTCAATTGTTCAACAGAAACCTCACCGATTTTTGAAAGACACACCCCGGTACTGCGATATAAAATTTCAGGATTGTATATTTCATCAAGCAGTTGATGAGCGACTTTTGCGATTTCCAGTTCAAAATCTACAGGCGCAAGCAAGTCTTTCTTTGTATAGAATACCCTAAAGTCTTTTGTTCTTAGCATTACTCCTATTTGCAAACACTTTGTATTGTAAGAGCGCAGTTTTCTGCAAGATGTATGAATATGTCTGTTCAACTCGTTTTTAATAAAATTATAATCAGAGGTAAATATACCAAAAGCCTTTGTACTTTGGATTGATTTTGGCACACTTTCATCATTGGAAACTTCAGAAACCATTTTACTCAAAAGTTCATGTTTCATCTCTATTCCGTGAATACCTAACCGTTTATCAAGCCACTCATCAGACTTTTGGACAAGTTCAAATGCTGTTAATATACCATAGCGCTTCAAGGCTTTTGTCAGACGTCTGCCAATTCCCCAAATTTCTTCAATATTTGTATTTTTAAGTTCCTTCAAAGATTTTCGTCTGCCTATCATATAAACGCCTTTCGACTTATTCTTGGATTTATCCGAAGCAAGTTTTGCAAGAGTTTTTGTTGCGGCAACACCGATAGATACAGGGATATCAACTTCATTCAAGATTTTGGTACGCAAATATACTGCCAAATCAAAATAATTACATTTATACAACCTAGTTAAACCGGTCAAGTCTACAAAAGCCTCATCTATTGAGTAAACTTGAACATAAGGACTAAAATCCTTCAAAACAGACATTATTTGCCTTGAAACTTTTGAGTAATATTCATGATCCGCAACTATATAAACCGCATCAGGATGTTCTTTTTCGCACATAAAATAAGGTTCACCCATACGAACACCCATTTGTTTAGCTTCACGAGAACGCGAAATTACACACCCTTTCTCGTTTGACATAACACAAACGGGCTTTCCCTTGAGTTGAATATTCCTTTTTTGCTCACAGGATACAAAAAAAGAATCACAATCAACTAAAGCTATAACCTTCTTTTTAACCATATTTACAGTATGTAACACTCAATAATATTCGTCAATAAATTATGATATTTTAATAAATGTTACAAAAACAGCAAAAAAATATCTTGATGTTTTTTTACACATAGTGTAATATTAAGAAAAAAGCAGGTAGAATTATATGGACAAATATTTATTTCCTAAAAAATCAGAACTTCAACAAATAGACATTTCAGACATCAAAATGGAACTTCCAAACCTTAAAAACCTTGATGAATCAAAAGCTAATGCGATTGCAAAATGGCTTGCGGTATGGATTAAAACAGATTTAAAATCAGGGAAAATTAAGGTTAACAATATTCTTCCGTCAAAAGCCGAATTTGCATACAAACTCGGAGTAAGTATCGGAACGGTTCAAAATGCAATCAGAACTTTGGAAGATTTAGGATACGTTGAGTCAAAACAATGTATAGGTACGCTGATAAAAGATGTTAATAATCAAGACACCTCTTTGCGCAAACTTGTTTCAAAAAGGGATTTGGCAATTGAGGCAATAAAAAGATATATTCTGACAGACGGATTTAAAGCAGGTTCACAATTACCATCAACCAAAACTATTTCAACAATAATAGGATTTTCACAAAACACTACAAGAATGGCAATTGAGAACTTATGTTCACAAAACATTCTCCATAAGAGTTTCAGAAGTGCAAAAGACACGGGCTGGACTATTATGACATTAGATTTTGAAGTCAATACACCAAACAACTCAACATCATCAAAGACACTTGTTGATATGGTAGTTAAAGATTTGGAAAACTATATATCAAAAAACCTCAATGTCGGGGACAGAATACCTGCTCATGCTCAATTGGCAGAAACATTAAAAGCCAGCATAAAAACAGTTCACGACGCATTAAAAGTCTTAATTGACAGAGGAATACTTTTAGCAAGACGCGGTCGTTACGGCACAACGGTTGTAAAACTCCCAAACTCAAAGATTAACAATTTCAAGCCTGAAAATACTATTTTTGCGCCTGCAAAAGATACAGCCTTTTACCACTACGAAAAAACGCAGAATTACATAAAAAAGATGATTGCGACCGATTATGAAATCGGGGATAAATTACCGTCAATACAAGAACTTGCAGACAAAATGGATTTAAGTCCGAACACAATCAGAAAAGCTTTCCATAACTTAGGTAAAGAAGGATACCTTGTATTTTCAAGAGGTCGTTACGGCGGAACTTTTGTCATTGATATACCGGAAGTGGAAACTCAATCTTTCAAATGGCTCGCTGTTAACCCTGCATTTGTAAAAGAGATACAAAAAGATTTAAATTAAGACAATTGTAAATATTAGTAAATACTTTTGACATGACTGCCCATATTCTGACATAATGTTTGAGAATACTAGACTCGGGTAGATTACATGTACATAAAACAATTAGAAATAGACAATTTTAAATCATTTGCCAACAAATCAGATATTCCCCTGTTAAAAGGTTTCACAACCGTATCAGGTCCGAACGGTTCGGGTAAAAGTAACATTATTGACAGTATAATGTTTGCTTTGGGCTTGCGAACGGGCAGCGCTTTGCGTATTGAAAATTTATCTGATTTTATAACAACCTTTAACAACAAGAATGAGGCAATGGTAAAAGTTGTATTCGGAGATGTTGACGGCGATAAAGAATTATCGGTTGCGAGAAGAATTAAGAAAACCAATCAGGGTTTTGCAAGTACATACTACCTGAACGACAAAATAGATACCCTGACAAATATCAGAAGCATTTTAGAAAAATACAATATTACTCCAAACAGTTATAACGTAATGATGCAGGGTGACGTTACCAGTATCGTTATGTGTTCTTCAAAAAACAGACGCGGAATTATTGATGAAATTGCAGGGGTTGCAGATTTTGACAGAAGAATAGATCAGGCAACAAACGAATTAAAAACAGTTGAGCAAAGAGTTTCAACTGCTTCTCTGATACTTGCGGAAGTTGAACAGAGTCTGGAACAACTGAAAGCTGAACGAGAAATTGCACTAAAATATAAAAAACTGCAAGAAGAAAAATCAGGTCTTGAATCTCAAATCAGCACGGTTAAGTTCTTTGATTTAAAGCGCAATCTTGAGCTTGCACACGAAAACATTCTTCAATCCAATAAAAAACTTAAAGAAGAACAAGCCAACAAAAAAGATTTAGATGAAAAAATAAAACTTATCAACGAGAAATACAAAGAACTTGAAGCGAAACTTAAAGAACAAGGCGAAGATGAACGCAACAAGCTAAAAGACAGCCAAAGTGATTTATCGGCAAGAATTCAAACAAAAAAGAATGCTATTGATTACTCTCAAACACAAATTCAAAAAGGGTTACAGTCAATCGAAAACGCTAAAAACGGTATTGAAACTTATAAAAAGAAAATTGAAGATGAACATCTTAATATAAAATTAGCGCACGACAAAATCGGGATTATTGAAACTCAATTGCAAGAAAAGAAAGATGAGCTTTCAAAAAAACTTGCG
>JBJEGJ010000012.1:0-3636 GCA_051874955.1 Candidatus Gastranaerophilaceae bacterium | reverse complement strand
AATTTCTAACAGAAGGCTTATTGTAAAACAACGAACAGAAATAATTTTAAGCATTCTAATAAGTATAGGGGTCCATGCGTTATAAGGCGCATGCTTTATTGCTTCAATACCAGTTCCTTTTTCAATAGCATAGCAACAAGTCGAATTAAATAGTAGTAAAAACAATAATATTATTTTTTTCATAACTTACCCCCAACATAATATTTAATAACGAAAGTATATTACCAAAAAAGAACTGTGTAAAATATAATTGGTTAGTTTTACTAAGCAAAGTATAATGTAAATTATAAAGGATAATAAGAAAAGTGGAACTAGGTAAAGAATTGCATTGTGTTTAGGTTTGAGGGTAATTGTTAGGGTTTTGGAAATTATCCTTTTTATCCTTTTCTTATACTTTTTCTTATCCTTTTTTTCTAAAATTTTAAACAAAATCCCCGAAAACCACGTTTCCGTAGAGCAATCCAAAGGATAAATAAAGGATAAAAACACAAAAAATTAACACGACTCTTGGAAAAATGGAAACCAAATAAAAAATTTTCTAGCCTAAATGGAACTCAAGTGGAACTTTTAGTGGAACTCAAACGGAACTTATTTACTTTGGTATAAACATTTGATAGTTAGCGACATGTGGCGACAGATTTGCAATACTAATATCCTCTATCTTTACCTGATTTTTTATATAATCTTGCAAATTATCCTTATCTAAATACCATATAAATTTGTTTTGTCCAAAACTATTAAAAGCTAATATATAATCGAGTTTATTAGCATTTTTTAATTTATTTAAAAACATATCACAGTGCAAAATGGAAAAAGACCGTTTTGTATTTATATCTATATTACCTAAAATTGTAGCATCTTCTATCAAAAATAAATTCTTTATTTCCATATGAGGTTTTATAACTTTTTCTTTTTTTAAGTTTTCAATATAATGCTCAATTCTATTGTAATGGTTTTCAAAGTTTTTAATTGCGTTTCTTATATAATTATCTGTTGTATAATTACAATTTATTTTATCGTGAGAATTATTTTCTCTTTTTATTCTTGCAATTTCCATTCTGCTCTGTGAGCCTTTTTTATTTTTAACAGTAGAACTATCAAATTCAAAATGTTCGACTAACAAAATAGTGTTATTGATAATTGCATATCCATCAGGAGCATCATGGGAAATAATGTTTTCCAAAAAAGGAGTTAAGTAAGCAAGCCTATTGCTACCATAAAATCTAATATCGTTTATTTCATCAGATAAGTATTTGTTGAATAATATTTGTATATCATTTTTCATTATTTCTTCTTCTCTTTTTTCTCCCTCATAACCGAATAAATATAACTATCGCATACATTACAAGCTTTTCTTATATGAAATCTTGATTCCCTTGTCCCGTCATAATTATCCAAAATATATTGCTTTTTGTATGGATAACTTACATTTTTAGGTATGTTAAACGTCAAATAATTAAAATGCTCCATTATTCTGATTGTATTATCAAGACCAATAATATCTGCAATTATATACAAATCAACAGGCAGACTTTCTTTGGTTACATATTTTGCCCATACAGGAAGCGGTGGTAATGATGATGTGTCTTTATCCATAAATCCCTCAAATTTAACAATAACACAAAAACGGAACTAAAATCAGTTCCGCAAAGTTCCGTTTTAAATTTGATGGGACAAAATACCACAAACATACTTTTTTATCTACTGTTTTTATCCACTTGCCTTCGCAAGTAGATAGATTGTTACGCATTGTGTTTCTATATATACATTGACTACACATTCCGGAAATTGAGAGTTAATGTGAAAAAGGAGAAAAACATGATAACAAAGAAAAAAGAATGGATAACAACCAAAGAACTCGCTGAAATAAAGGGTATTGGTGACAGGGCTGTTAGAAAATATGTTCAAGATAATAAATATGTTGTTAGAAAAACATCAAAATCTTATGAATTTTTAGTAACATCTTTAGAAGAAAATGTTAGAGAAAAAATAACAGGACTTGAAGAAAAATTAACACCAAAAATAGAAGAAAACTACATTGTTCCTGAAGAGCAAAAACAATTAGCACTTGCAAAATATGATTTGGTTAAAAAATGGAATGAATATAGACATAGCAAAAAAAGTAGAACCAAAGCCGGCAATGAATTTATTGAGTCATATAATTTAGGGTTATTATATCCGGAGTTATTTTCACAAATCGGTAACGTTGCAATCGGCACAATTTATGATTGGGATAAAAAATTAAGAATTTATAACGACAACTGGCATTGTTTAATTAAAAATTATTCTTTTGGAGTTAAAACAACTAAAAAAGGTGGTTTAAGCGAAAAAGAAAAAGAAATATTTTTAAGTATATTGCTGCACCCAAATAAAATAAATGTTGGAAAAGCAATAACTCTAACAAAATTAACACTGACACAAAGAGGAGTAACCGATTTATGTAGCGAAATGACTTATCGAAGATTTATTAAAAACTATCAAAAAGAACATTATGATACTTGGATTTTTGCAAGAGAAGGTTCAAAAGCCCTGAATGATAAAGTTATGCCATTTATTCAAAGAGATGTATCAAAACTTGAAGTAGGTGATGTCATTATTGGAGATGGGCATAAACTTGCGTTTCAAGTAATAAATCCATATACAGGAAATCCGACAAGACCGACAATGGTTGCTTATCAAGATTGGAAATCCGGTGCAATGGTCGGATTTGAAATTATGCTTGAAGAAAACAAACAAAGTGTCGCCAGTGCAATAAGAAATGCGATTATTACTTTAGGAAAAGTTCCGAAATATGTTTATCACGATAACGGAAAATCCTTTAGGTCAAAATATTTTATAGAAAATGGTTTATCGGGATTATTTTCTAATCTTGGAATAAAAGCGGTATTTGCTCAACCATATAACGCAAAAGCTAAACCAATAGAGAGATTATTCAGAGAATTTCAGGGTACTTTTGAACAACTAATGCCATCATACACAGGTGTCAATATTGAGGAAAAACCTGCCAAATGTAAAAGAAATGAAACTTTTCACAAGGAAATCGCAAATACATATATTCCAAGAGAGGGTTGATAACAGTAAAATTATTATATTTGACAATATCCAATCTCGCCAACATGCATTTATTGACTTTGTATTAAAACAATATATTAAAAATGGGGTTACAGAACTCGATGATGAGAGAATAGGTGCTTTGATTAATCTAAAATACGGTTCACCTGCCAATGCTATCCAAGAATTAGGTAATATTGGTGATATTCGTTCAACATTTTGTGATTTTCAAAAATATTTGTATAAAAAAGCATAATGATTAATCGGCTAATTAATAAAAGATATTTAAAATTTCTAGGATAATCTGTTACTTTTTCTGAAATCTACTGTTAATTTACATATAAATTTCTTATTTCATGTGTCACTTTTTCTTAAATGGCAAGTGAGTTGAGTACTGCGAGTCAAATTACAGCGAGGAAAGACAATAAAATTCTCATTTCACCTGACACTATTTTTTAAACTACAAACCAAATTATAATGGGAAAGAAATATTTGAAAAATTTTGCATTAAAAAAGAGGGCTAAGACCCTCTTATATCAATTGGTTGCGGGAGCTGGATTTGAACCAACGACCTTCGGGTTATGA
>JBJEGJ010000011.1:0-4134 GCA_051874955.1 Candidatus Gastranaerophilaceae bacterium | reverse complement strand
GGACATTGAAAGATAAATTCATCACCTTGCTTTTTATTGAAATATGGCGTCAAATAATACAAAACTTGTCCTATATTTAATCTCATTTATTTAAACCTCCGTTAGTGTCGATAAAGTTGTAATTGTACAGTTGTAAAAAGGGTTCGACAAAGACTGCCACCCGCAATCGCCGAAACTATTGTCAAGAAAAACATTGACAATAGTAACGACATTAACGGTTATTAAATTAGCTCTTCAAGCGTTTTGGTATCTTCGCTTAGATCTTGTTCGTCAAGTTTAATTAGCCGGTATTGTTTACCGGAATTGCGATTGATTGATGTAACTTCCAAAAAGTAACCTTTTTCAAGTGCCATTTCCTGTAAAGAGTCAATATAATCATCAAATCGATCTTTGAATTTATCACGAGATATACCAAACTCATTAAATCTTGTATATATAAGGTCTGTTCTTTTGAAACCTACCCCTAAATTGTTTAAGAAAAAATTCCATAATCTATCATAAGCATCATCTGATTTCGGCTTATATTGGAGAAATTTTTCAAAGTCTTGTGATATAAATTCAACGGTATCGATAGCCTGCTGCATGTCTTCTTCATTAATAATCAGTTCGGTTGGATGGTTTAAAGCAGCATAAAGACATGATATTTTAAGTGCTTTGTGTTGCCGACTTTGAATTTCTTTTTTACGCAGAACATCTTCTGTTGCATTTTCGAGTTCTTCCATTTTTATTCTATATAGATAATGAACATCCTTTAGGGCTTTTTCTGTTATTTCATAAACAGCATTTGCAGGGATTTTATCAAATATTTCCTTAAATCGTTTAGAAAGATTTTTGCAATCTTTATAAAATTGCTGTTCTTTTCTAAAAGCGACTTCTTTGTCATATTCAATAATTTTAATATATTGTTTCTGAAAAGATATAACGCACCTTCTTCCTAAGCCTGTTTGCATAAGCAAGTTAAACATATTTTTGAGGTTTCCCACACTGAACAATGTCGGGTCTGAAAAAAGCAGACAATTTACAGGCATGTCCTCAATACTTGCTTCCCGCTTACCATGCTTAATTGATTTTGAGGGAATTTTACCGTCATAACCATCATATAGACAGCCTAAGAACTGTTTTTCGCTATTTTGCGCAGAATCTAAAAACATTCCGAATTCCGACATCTTATAAGTAATCGCCCCGAATCGTGCTTCTTTTAGAGTTTTTGCATCTTCAAAAAGCCCCTCTTGTGTTCCGTCCACGACTTCCAAGACAGGATAGCGAATAGATTTTTCGGCTTCTTTTATAAGTTGTTTTATTGGTTTATTATTTTTGTCTGTGTATTCTTCACGAATTTTTTGTTTCTTTTCAAGATAATACGCTTCTGCTTTTTCATTGAACCAATCTCTGAACGGTTTAAATACTAAACTGTCATATTCATTTGAAATTCTATCTTTGCCGCCGCCGGACGGTAGTAATATAATTGCATAATAATTGGGAATGTCGATAGTATCAAGTTTCTTATACCTAACGCCTTTTGACGTTATCATTTGTGCAACTTTCAGAAGTTGAATTGATGTAATAGCCGTTTTTGATGTGTTCACATAACGGTGTGAAAATATGTCTAATGTTTCATTCATAATTTTGGGTAATCTAATTTTTGTCATGATTTTGTTCTCCTTTTCTGTACTCTTTAATGTTTCTGATTGCTTCAATTCGCAAAGTTGATTCAAACAATTCTGCATCAATAAGGTATTTCCCTCGCTTACCGCCGATTTTAATAGCCGGATACATTCCTTGTCTGATTCCCATTCGGATTGAATACTCTGAAATGCCAAAGTGTTTAACCGCTTCTTGAATTGTAAACATTTGTTTTGGTGTAAAACCTCTTAAATTGTTGTTATCTTTCATTTTTCCTCCTTTGCCAAGTATATACTTGACAGGTTAAGCTAACTTGTGTTGTAATAATGTTATATAATCATGACATGGATTAAAATTTTGTCAATATGCGAATCAAAAATTCTGCATTTAATAACAAAGTTAAGGAGATACAACATGCCACGTAAAAAAGAGTTGACATATCAAACGGAACAACAAGCATTTGCAAAAGCAATTAGAAAAATAATGAAAGAAAATAACCTAACTCAAGAAGAATTAGGAAAAATTATAGGGGTTGCTCGCCAAACCATTAGTCAATATGCGAGTGGGCAAAGTATTCCTGATGTAAATATTATTTATTATATAAAAGAAAAATTTGGATTATCAGCAGATTATGTGCTTGGATATGCAGAAACCACAAAACCAAGTAATGAAACAATACTAAAAGAATTAGGCATAGATGAAAACGCATGCGAAATTCTAAAAAGTTATATTAAAAAAGATGCAACAAATAGAAAGAATGACAAAATAAAAATGCTAAACTTTCTTATTGAAAATATTGAAGATGATTTGCTAGAAAATCTATATAATTACTTATTTCATGATGTAGAAATTAAGGATGGTGACAAAAACGCACAAGTTTCGCTTTGTGCTTGCAATGTAAGCAGTAGAGAAATAATCGGTGCACTATATAACACAACTTTGACACAATTTTTCTACGCAAATCTTATAGAAAAACTAGCAAATCTTAAAAAAGATATTGACAAAACTTTAGAGGACAAAAATAATGGCAAGCATTGAAAAGCGAAAAGATGGATCGTATAGAGTAGTCGTTTCTTGCGGTTATGATGTGAGCGGTAAAAAGATTCGAAAATTTAAAACAATTAAACTCCCGCCAAATCTAACCGAAAGACAAAAACAAAATGAACTTCAGCGGCAAAAAATACTTTTTGAAAATGAGGTTCTGAACAAAAATTACCTTGACGGTGAAAAAATAACTTTCGCAGAGTTTACGGAAATATGGATTGAAAAACATGCAAAAATAAAATACGCGCCGGCATCATTAAAGCCCTGTTTGGCGAGATTAAAAGATAGGATTATTCCCGAATTAGGTCATCACAAACTAAGCAAAATTCAAACATATCACTTAGAAGAATTTTATAACAAATTAAGAAATAACGGCTCAAGACTTGAAGATTTTTATACTCCGACAAAAAATATGTCGGAGTTTTTGTCTAAATATAAGACAGGAGAACTTGTACAGATAACAGGAACTACGAACAAAACATGTCTGCGCTTAAAAAACGGTGAGAAAACAAATTTTAAAACCGCTCAAAAAATTTGCAAAGTTTTTGATTTGGATGTCAAAAAGATGTTCAAAAGAACAAACGACAATCCATTATCTGATAAAACAATTAAGCACCACCACACAGACATTAGTTCGATATTTACACTTGCGGAAAGATGGAATTTGATTAACCATAACCCTGCTAAAAAGGTGGATTTAGGGAAGATTTCTAAAAAACAGGTAAAATATTATGATGACGAACAAATCGCAAAACTTTTCAAAGAACTTGAAAATGAGCCAATGACATATAAAACAATAATCTATCTTGCAATAGATGTCGGTTTGCGTTCTGGTGAATTGTGCGGATTAAAATGGGAAGATGTAAATTTTGACACTGGTGTTCTGACAATCAACAAACAGCGGCAATATGTAAGCACATTTGGAGTAAATGAAAGACAACCTAAGACCGCGAACGGAATCCGAACAGTTACACTATCTTCTCAAATGATTACAATGCTGAAACAGTACAAACAAAAGCAAGCAGAAGATAAATTAAAACTCGGCTCTGCTTGGAAAAACGGAGAATATTTATTTAAGCACGATGACGGACAAGATTTACACCCAACAAGACCATATAAATGGTTTATGAACTTTTTAAAACGTCATAATTTGCCAAAAATTACTTTTCATGAACTCCGCCATACAAACGCCAGTTTACTTATCGCAAACGGAGTAGATGCCGTAACATTGAGTAGAAGGCTGGGGCATGCGGATAAAACTGTTACATTGAATACTTATTCACACGTAATTCAAAGCAAAGAAACTCAAGCCGCAACTACAATGGACAATCTGTATTCAATGTTAAAGAGAAAATGTCTTTGAAGTCAAAGAAGATACTTTTTGAGGTAACGACACCATTCAGTAGCCAAGAAATTATCAATAGCCCTTTCTAAGTCAGAAAAATGCCTTTCTTGAACCAAAAATAA
>JBJEGJ010000010.1:0-75511 GCA_051874955.1 Candidatus Gastranaerophilaceae bacterium | reverse complement strand
ATTTCCTTCCGAAAATCTAGTCTTCAGCTATTCTGTTTTCAATGTCCTGAGGTTCAACCTGACGTCTTTACTTACTTTCGACTATCAGCGTTTGGTGAAAATTTCACCGGTTATCATACATACTTACTGCTATTTATTTTGTAGATAACTTTCCAATCCTTTAATAAAACTTTCGTTTTTAGATAAAATTCTAAGTATCTGGTTTTAATAAAATTGTCTGTGCGCTGTGCACATTTAGTATCGTACTCTTAAAAAAATTTGATTTCAAGTGTTTGTTCTTTTTTATTTTACAATTCGTTACAATTGCTATTTTAGTTATATGTTGTAAGGCTTACGGCAATATTTAAAACTAAGTTTTACTTTAATTTATATACAAACTCGGCTTTCTGTTTTTCACCTTTTTCTCTTGATAAATGCAATAACATGTGATAATAATCATCATCCCAAAATGCAATCATTTCTCCGCAAGAATGACAAAAGGCTTTTATTGTGTGAGAACCTGACAAAACAGAAGCTCCGCAAAAGTATGGGACAACTTCCTCTTTCCAGCATACGGGACATGTAGTTTTAGGAATCTCTGATTTCTTTAAAATATATGTTCCAAGCAAAGATACTATTTTAAAATCTTCATCATCAATTTTTGGTTGATTACTTTTATAATCAAATACATAAGGATGAAGTTCGCCAAGTTGATAACTTTTCTTGTGTGGAATTTTCTTTTTTAATTCTTCTGCTTGTGTTTTTGTAATAAATTTTTCCATAATGTCACTCCTTATCAAAAATCCAATTTATAAAATCCTTATCATATCCGCTTAACTTTGCAGACGGATTTGTTTTTATATGATTTTTTATCGCATTTTGGCACTTTACTTTATAAAGATTTACAAGTCCTAAAATCCGATTACAAAATTCCTCTTTGTCCGCTTGAATATTACAAAGAATTCTGAAAAGCGGAGTATCGGTATCTTTATATCTTGCGTATTTATAATCCTGAATAACAAAATGAATTTTGTCATCATGCAACCACGCAAAAAACTTCACTCCCGAAAATGCTTCTATGTAAAGACTTGCATATCCGTAACGATTTATATTACTGATAAATTCTTCTATTAACGGTAGATTTTCATGACAAAAACAGATTTCTTCATAGCCCTCAATATTAGTTTCACAATTTTTGAAGAATAACAGCAAAGTTAAACTAAAGCAATCACAACCTTTTTCTGTTTTTCCAAATAAATAATTTATATATGCGGTAAATTCTTCTTCTTCTTCTGCTGCTGCTTCTGCTGCTACGTCTTCCTCATAATCTCCATTAGGGACTTCTGTAAAACTAATCTTACTATTTAATAAAATGTAAGCGCTTTTATATATTGATTTTGAAATAATCGGAAACTCCGGCAAAATAGTATTCTTATCTTCATACCACATTTTTGTATATGGAGAATACGACCATTCAAACGGTGTTGTTAATTCGTTGTATGTGAAATTTAATTCTTTTTGCATTGAGAAGTCCTTTATATTAATACCTAAATAATTTTTTATTAATCAAATATTCTGTTTCACTTGCGGATTTTTAATTTTCTTGCAAGCTGTGCCGCCATTTTTTCTGTTATATGTAATCTTTGGGCTGTTAATTTTACTGAAAAATGTTCTTCCGCAAAAATCTTTTTAAATTCTAAAATTGATACAGAAGTTCCTTCACATCTGCAATTTGACGGAATTTTATCTTTTATTACATAACCCATTGACTCTATAAAAGTCTTGAATTTACCTAAATCCGTAAAATTACCGTCTTTATCCGTCCATATCTTTGATTCGGATTTATAAAAATCTGAAATGTATTTCATTATCATTTGCATATTTCCCGAAAAAACAACTTTATTTGCTCGTATTAAATATTTCATTTTATTTTCCTTTCAAAATTTGTTATATTGCTTTAAAATTATAAAGCGGGGCTAAATGGTCGATTATTTGTGCTGTCGGCTCAATATATTTGATAATTTCATTTGCATCTTTATATGCTTTTGGAGATTCATCAAGAGTACCAATTGACACACAGGTAGAATAAATATTTTTCATTTGTTCTTTATAATCCTGCATATTTAATTGAATTTCGGCTTGAGTTCTTGATAACGCTCGTCCTGCACCATGCGGGGCTGAATTATTCCAATCTTCATTACCTTTACCGATACAAATCAAAGAACCATCTGCCATATTAAGAGGTATCAAGACTTTTTCATCTTTTTTACAAGATATTGCACCTTTTCTGATAATGTTATCTTCTCCTATATAATTGTGCAGCGTTTCAAATTGTTCTTCCGATTTCCAATTCATGTTTGTAAGTATTTCATGAGCAATAATCTTTCGATTGTAATGTGCATAAGCTCTGCAAATATCCGCACAATACAAATAATCTTTCGCATCTTGACCTGTTAAGTAAGACAAATGTTTTAATTCACCCTCACCATAACAATTTTTTGCTATCGCAATACGCTGAAAATATTGTGCTAATTCTTTACCAAAATTTCTTGAACCGCTATGTATAATTAAATAAGTTCCGGTCACCCCTTTTTCTATTGAAATAAAATGATTACCACCGCCTAAAGAACCAATCTTTTTTAATTCATTCACAGGGTTTTGTTTTAAAATATCAATACAAATTTGTTCTACTTTTTCAATCAAGTTTTCAGGCACAAGTTCACTAACACGAGAACGACCTTTTTGACCGCTTGGTACAAATTCCCTGATTACTTTATCTAATTTTGCATAGTCATTCAATGTTTTTGATTTTTTAAGTTTTACGGTTAACATTCCGCAAGACTGGTCAACTCCGATAATATTTGGAATAATTTCCCCGTTTTTAGGCATTGTAGAAGTAAAACCTATTGTACAACCTTTACCCCTATGACAATCTGGCATTATTCTGATTTCCGCGCCGTCAAAAATCGGCTGGTTGCAAACCATAAGAGTTTGTTCAATTACTCCGTCATCAAAGTTGTCCGTAAATATTTTTGCATTTGCGTATTGTCCATTTAATTCTTTCATTTGATAGTCCTTTTAATCTTGTTTCTAATAAGCTATATTTTTCAAATTTACTAAATATATATTTTAATTATTACAGATTATACCGTCATATTAGGACGTGTTTGTTTTTGTAACTTTCCTCATAAAAGCATTAGCCTATATATACTTATATAGATATACTGTGCTTTGTTTTATTATACTTATTGTATTTTGGAAACGGACTTTAAAATTGTCGGATAAAGTTGTTACAACCTGTCTGATTTTTGATAAAATTTTGCATTAAAAAAGAGGGGTGAAACCCTCTTTAATAAAAAACTGATGCGATTGTCTTGGTCGCTCGCATTTAACGGGTCTTCGGTTATCGTCTGCAACAGCTTTGCTATTTTGCCGACAAGTCTCCGCCTCAGCTCGCTCCCGCTCGAACGCAAAAAAGCTCTCTTATCGCTATCTCAAAAAAAAAAAAAAGACAGGATAACAAACGTCATCCTGTCTTATTTACCCTGGATGCGATTCGAACGCATGACCTACCGCTTAGAAGGCGGTTGCTCTATCCAGCTGAGCTACCAGGGCTTATCCGCTAAAATTTGTTTATTTATTAACGGCTACAAAATTATAATATCACGAAAAATTTTTCATGCAACTAATTTTATTTTTTCTCCCGAAATGTTAATTAGTGCTTAATGTTTACTTGTAAAAAAAGTTTTTAGTATAATAATCATAGTAGAGGTTTTTACATGGCTAACACATTAGTTTACAAACTGGACGGAAAAACATATATCAATCTGACAAACAGATGTACAAACAACTGTATATTTTGTCTTCGCAAAGATAAAGACGATGTTTGCGGTCAAAATATGTGGCTTGAAAATGAAGATTTTACAGCCGAGGATGTCATTAATCAGTTTGAACAACTTAATACTGAACCAAGTGTTGCAAAAAAGCCTGAAGTTATTTTTTGCGGCTACGGTGAACCTCTCTTGAAATTGGAAATTTTAAAAGAAGTCGCTAAATACATTAAAACAAATTACCCTGAAACAAAACTGAGAATAAACACTAACGGTCATGCTAATTATGTCTATAAAAGAAACATCGTTCCGGAACTTGTCGGACTGATTGATGAAATTTCCGTAAGTTTGAACGGAGAAGACACAGAAGAATACAATGAACTCTCTCAACCAAAATTTGAAGGCGCTTACGAAGAAGTTAAAAAATTTATTAAATGTTGTTCCGAATCAGGTATCAAAACCGTATCTTCAATCGTTGACGGCTACAAAGGCAGGCGGCTAAATACCGAAAAATGCAGACAGATTGCACAATCGCTTGGAGCTGATTTGCGAGTTCGTGAATGGATACAAAACGGATATTAATTCTTCAAAAATGAAGCTATTTATTACTTATAACCTATTGGCTAATAAGTTGACAGCATCTGAAAAATTTGATATACTCAAAAAGTCAAATTTAATTAAGGAGAGTAAGTAATGAAGAAGATTTTAACACTCGGTGCAGTGCTTATTGCAACAGTGGCTATGGCAGTTCCTGCTTTTGCCGTTAACTGGATTCAAATTGGTCCAAATCACTATATTGATTCTGACAGTATCAGAAGATCTCATGACTATGGTACATACACATTTGATACAAGATATGTTGGTGAATATGAACCTTTAGAAGAAATCAACGGCAAAAAAGTTTGGACAATCAATACAAATTCATACATTGATTGCAGAAACGCTTACGGTAAAACTTTAACCTACACAGCTTTAGACAAAGACTACAAAGTCGTAGCTCGCGGTAAAGATATCCAAAAACAATGGTATGCACTAAACACTCCGGGTGGTCGCGGTAATGAATCTTTTGTATTTGTATGTTCCGACAGATACCTTGACAGATATCAAAACTATCACCGTATGTGGTGGTACTAATAAGATAAAAATCTTATATAAAACAAAAATCTGTACACTCAAGTGTACAGATTTTTTATGTATTTTTTGTAATATACATTACATTAAAAATTCTGTTTTGTGTATAATAATAATGAGGGTGAAAAAGTATTCACACATGACAATAAAAGGATAAAAAACAAACCCGAAAGTTGACTATCCAAGGATGTAAAATGTTTCATATTGGGATATTTAAAATAATACGGATTCACACCATTAGTAAGGAGTAAGATTAAAATGAACATTCAAAAAATTCAAAACCAACCAAGTTTTAACGGTATTATAAGTATTTCAGAAAATTTAAGTCCAAAATTAAGAGGCGATGTTGCTAAGGCTGTAGAAAACATTGATATTTCACAAAAACCGTACGATTTGTTTATAAAAAATGTCGGAGACGACAATTTTATAGCTTTTCAATTGGTAAGTCCAAAAGCAGAAAATGAAAAATATACCGTAATGGTTCATAAGAATTTACAAAAGGGAAACTTCATTAACGACTCCTTGACTGAAGTTTTTCAAAGATTTGAACACTTATTTACAAGTAAGAAAAATTAATAAAGAATTATATATGTATAAGTAATAAAAATTACGAAAAAGAAAGGACGTAAAACATGAACAGTAATTTAGACAAAATCATGAAACCAAAGTCAATTGCGGTTGTTGGTGCTTCTACAAAAGAACACACAATCGGATCAGACATCATGAAAAGACTACAAGAATACAATTTTAACGGAAACATCTACCCTGTAAACCCTAAAGGCGGAATAATCGAAGGTTTGCAAGCATATACTTCCGTTTTGGAAATTCCGGGAGATGTTGATCTTGCTATCATCGTTGTTAACGCTAAGTTCGTTTTAGATACAATTGACCAATGCCACCAAAAAGGTATCAAAGGCTTATGTATCATTACCGCAGGATTTAAAGAAACAGGTAAAGAAGGTGCTGAAGCTGAAAAACAATTATTGGCAAAAGTCAGAGAATATGGAATGAGATGCGTTGGTCCTAACTGTTTGGGCGTGGTAAACACAAATCCTGAAATCAGAATGGACGGATGTTTTGCTGAAAGTCTGCCTGAACGCGGACACATCGGTTTTGTTTCTCAATCAGGTGCTTTAGGCGGCGGTATTTTGAATATTTTGAAAGACTTAAACTTAGGTTTTGCTCAATTTATTTCAATCGGTAACCAAGCTGACGTTAACGCAGAAACAGCTCTTGAATACTGGGAAAATGAAGATGATGTGGAACAAATACTTCTTTATATGGAATCAATCCAAAACCCTGCAAACTTCAGACAATTAGCTTCAAGAATTTCTAAGAAAAAACCTGTATTAGCATTGAAAGCAGGCAGATCAGCCGCAGGAGCTTCTGCTGCATCTTCTCACACAGGTTCTTTAGCCGGTGCTGACAAAGCTGCTAATGCTTTACTTGCTCAATCTGGTGTAATCAGAGAATATTCTTTGAAGAACTTATTTGCAACCGCAAAAGTTTTTGCTAACTGCCCTATTCCAAAAGGTGACAGAGTAGCAATTATCACAAACTCAGGCGGTCCCGGCATCATGGCTACAGATGCTGTTTGCGAATACGGTATGCAAATGGCTAAGATTACTGATGAAACAAAAGAAAAACTCAGAAGTTTCTTACCTTCTGCAGCTTCTGTCAAAAACCCAATCGATATGATTGCATCAGCTCCTATCGAACACTATAAAGAAACATTAAAAACAGTTATTGCTGACCCTAATGTTGATATGATTATTACAATTTACTTACCGTTCTTAGGTTTGAAAGATATTGATGTTGCTCAAGCTCTAATGGAAATTAAAGCTGAACATCCTGAAAAACCTGTTATCGGCGTATTTATGACAAAGAGCGAATTCTTTACAAAACTTTCAAATATGGATGTTAATATGCCGTTCTTTATGTACGCAGAAGAAGCTGCTGACGGTTTGAACAGATTAAATCAACAAAGAAAATGGATGGAAAGACCTGTTGGTCAAATTCCTGTATTTGATGTTGACAGAGAAAAAGCAAAACAAATTATCAGACAATCTTTATCAGAAGGTCGTGCTCAATTAACAACTCGTGAATCTATTGACGTTCTTGACGCTTACGGCATCAGAGTTTGCAAATCAGGATTTGCAACAAATGAACAAGAAGTAGTAGAAGTCGGTAATTCTATAGGCTACCCTGTTGTTATGAAGATGACTTCTAAAACAACATCTCACAAAACAGATGTTGGAGGCGTAAGAGTTAATATTCAATCAGAAGAACAATTAAGAGCAGAATATCAAGACTTAATCGCTAAGTTAACAGAAAAAGGACTTATCGACGGTTTGGAAGGCGTAATTATTCAGGAAATGGTTAAAGGTAACCGTGAAATGGTTTGCGGTATCGCAACAGATCCACAATACGGTCCGATGATGATGTTTGGTTTAGGCGGTGTATTTATTGAAGTTATGAAAGACGTAACATTTAGAATTGCACCGTTAACTGATGTTGACGCTTCTGAAATGATTAAATCAGTAAAAGCATACAAATTATTAGAAGGTGCAAGAGGTACAACACCTGCTCAAATGGATCAAATCCAAGAAACTCTATTGAGATTATCTCAATTAGTTCACGATTTCAGCTTCATTGACGAATTAGATATTAACCCATTGTTAATCTCTGAAAAAACAGGTGAAGGTATCGCTGTTGACGGACGTATCAAGGTAAGACTTGAAGAAGCTCAACAAGCGCTAAGTTCTATGTGTGGTTCTTGCTCTTGCTGCCATTAATCAACTAAAGAATACAAAAAACTCTGTCGATTTTCGGCAGAGTTTTTTTGTGGAAATAAGTACAAATTCTTATGCAGGAGTAATTGAACTGTCAAAATAAAAAACATCAAGTTCAGGATCATATTTTACATCTTGAAAACTTATCACTTTATGGTCATTATTTAAGATAAATTCAGCCTGCCTGTTGTCTGAACCAGAACACTTACCATGAAGACCTTTATCTATACTCATATTGTGTAAAATTTTTGTATGTCCATCTTGTGTTGCAACCCATTCCCTTGCAAATCCGCCATCAAAAGTCAAAGATTTGAAACGGGTATCATCTATTTTTGAACTTTTTATTAACTCAATAATCTGACGTCTAAACTTGTCATCACCGTATTTAGCAACCTGCATAGCATCAGCAAGTGTCAACTGCTGACTTGACATAATATGCGAAAACAAATCCGTGTGTTTAAAATTTTGGTATGTGCCTGCATAGTCATGAACTTTTATCTTTCGAGCTTTGAACATATTTTTCAAAGCTAAAAATTTAACTTTTCTTGCCATACTTTTATCAAGCGCAACTGAGGAAAACATACCGGTATCTCTTTCTGCTCGAAATGCAGTAAACGGTTCGGTTATAGTCTGTCTTGACAAATAATTATGAAGATTTTGTACTTCTTCAGGATTTCGATAAAATAAATCACTAGACTCAACAAAATGACCTTCTGCAGCACCACCAAGCCGGCAAATTTTTAAATCCGCAGGATTTTTACGGTTTAAAGAATAAACACTTCCGACACCCTCGATTTGTCTAATTTGAGGAACGGTGAGGGTTTCAAAAGCTGACCCGTTAAAATGGGATTCGAAATTCCCCAGCAAGCGGTTTAAAGTATCCTTATCCGGATGATTTATTAAATAATCATAAGCCTCTTTATTATGAGCTTTTAAAATAGTTAACTGTGCCAAATTATGACCTTCAGGAACCTGTGGTTGATAAATTAACTTTTTTGTTACCCTATCATAGTCATAACTCACTTCAGGCAAAGTTTTATACAATTCGACAATTTCATCAAATGTTTGTCTCAACTCTTTTTCGGGCATAATACTTAGCGTTTTTAAAAAAGCTTCATCATTGAAATAAGGGAAGCAACTTTTAAAATTCGGATGATTAGAAATAAAATCAAATTTACCCTGATCCATATAGTACAACTTTTTATAAAAATCTCTTTGAGTACTACAATTACCAAGTGTATCAAACACATCTTGCAAATTTTTAGGAACTGCATCAGTTGCACAATGTACAAATTCATCTTGTTTTATAACATTTGTACAATGTAAAACATCATCAGATTTTCCGACCACTTCTGCTGCTCGACGGCAACTTCTAAGAGGCAATATATCAGCAATTGCATGCCCTGCGCGATTTACAAAAACAGACAAATAACCCATAAATATTCCTTCCATTTTACCTTACATTATTAATAAAGGATAATTTTTACGGATAATTGCATAATTGTTAAGTTATATTAAACCCCAATCCAATTAAAATAACCGACAACCAAACCAAAAACCGCAGCTACACCTAAATAAAAAAGCGGGTCGCGTTTTTTTATCAATCCTGAAATTAACAGAGCCAACAGTAAAAGAGTTCCCAATAAATGAAGATTTGAAGTAAAAATCAACCTTATACCGACAGCGGATAACAACGCACATCCCGCAGCTTTCAAGCCTCTGATTGCACCTTTTACCGATTGATTAGTTTTAAATTTATCCAAGAGTTTGGAAACTATGGTTACAATTATAAAAGATGGCAAAACAATAGCAGATGTCGCAATCAACGCACCCAAAATTCCAGAAGTTGTAAACCCAGCAAAGGTTGCCATATTAACACCTACAGGTCCCGGAGTAATAGAGGATATCGCAAGCATATCAGTTAACTGTTTTGCGGAATACCAATGATATTTTTCGGCAATATCATATAAAAACGGTAAGGTTGCATATCCGCCTCCAAATGAGAATACTCCGACATGAAAGAATTGTAAAAACAACTGAAGATACAACATTATTTGCCCTCCAGTTTTTGATTAATTATACCTGCAATTACCGCACCTATTATAATAAGCGACAGAGAGACTTTGCCATATAAAGCCAATAGTAATGAGCCTATATATATTGCAAGAGAAAATCTGTCAACTACTGATTTTGACCACATCTCCTTTACGGCAAGAAATAACAACACAATAACACCAATACCTACACCCCAAAAGATATGTTGAACACTCGGTTTTGCAATAAGTTCGGCTAAAATTGCAGCCAGCAAAACTATTGCCAAAAATGCAGGTAAAATCATTCCGACAATTGCAGCAACAGATCCTGCCGTTCCCATAAGTTTTCTTCCTGTAAATATTGCGGTATTTGCAGCAATAATACCGGGTAAAGACGCTCCTATTGCGTAATATTCACATAATTCATCAGAAGTTATCCATTTTTTCTTTTCAACCAACTCGCTTGTTAATAACGGAAGAATTACATATCCGCCGCCTAACAAAAGAGTTCCTACCTTAAAAAAAGTTTTAAATATAGTGTAAATCGATTTCTCCATAATCTAAATATATCACGAAACTCAAAGTCGGTAAATATAAATATTATTAAAAAAACTTAACAAATAAAAAATTTACGCAATTTTTCATAAAAAAAATACTTTATAAATATAAGGTTAGGTAAAATTTTATAAGGTAGGGATTATTATGGTTACACAAACAGGTTTATCACCACTAGGAAATTTAAATCCACTTTCTCCGTTAGGTGGAAATATGGGAAATATGAATATTCCGGGAACAGGTTCTCTCGGGCTTGCTAACTATGCTGACGATATAATGATGTCGGGATTAAATTTTAATCTTCAAAACAATTTACAACCGACAGCTCAAACAGGCGGGCAAACAACAGCATCTGTACAAACTCCGCTTCCGTTAAATCAAACAGCTCAACAAACAACAACACAAGCAACCAATACTCAACAAAGTTTCACCTCAAATACAGAGCAACTGCCAAGTGAACTCGACGGGTTACTTGTACAACAGGATAAAGGAGTTGCCTGCACAGAAAACGGAAATACATATAAGAAATCGACTTTAGGAAAACTGGTCGGCGGAATTGCAGGATTTTTCACCCCGCTTGCAAGTAAAATAGTTGATCTTATGAAAGGCGGAAACATTAGTGAATTATTCAAATTTAAACAATTGGCAATTGTATGTCCGGCACTTGCTCTTGCAGGATTTGGAATAGGTGCGCTGGTTGACGGTTTTATCAATAGCAAAAAAGCTAAAGCGGCAGATGAAAAAGCATTAGCAAAAGCTCAAGCTGAAACTATCGTCCAAAACAATCAACCTCAACAAATAAAAGAACAGACAATTAATACAATTGCTTAACATTTATACATACATATAGCAATAATATCTCCTTGAAATACTTTATATATATAAGGGGATATTATTTGTATGGGAACTAAATTTGAAAATGTTGATTTGGTAAGGCTTTCTCAAACAGCACTACCGATAGCAAGAGATTATGACAAAGATAAAAACGGAACGCTGGATAAAAGCGAATACACAAATTTTATGCAGGAATGGAATAAGAAACATAAAAAGCAAAGTCCGTTACTTATGCAGCTTCATACAAAAACTCTCACGCCACAAGCACTTGAACTGGCTAAAAAATGCGATATCGACAGCTATAAAGGTGTCTTAACAGAAAATGAATTAAAACAATTTATGGATTTATGTGAGAAAAAAAAGCTGACAAAGATATTTAAATCAGGAACATCGGTTAAAACAATATTAACAGGCGAAAGAGAAACTGAATCGGCTTCAAAAACCGCCTATGAAGATAAAAAGAGTAACATTCTAAACGAAGTAAACGTAAGATCGGCTTTACTTAGGAATTGGATGAAACTTGACTTGATGAGTTTCAAGGGATCTGATAAATTTTTCCACGCTGTCGGCAACTACGAGGCAATGATGTCAGGCTCGGAATCAATAGTCAAAGAAGTTTGTGCAGGACAAGATGATGACAAGCGAAAGAATACTAAACGTGCCGAAGCTGATTTTACCGAAGACTTATACGCAAATTGGCTTGGTCGCGAACTTTATAAGATGTATCCGGATAAATGCCCGCAAGAATTATTCAAAGCACTTGCACCAACAGGTTTTGATATAGAAAAAAGTAAGAAATCCGTATATAAAATCGGACGTGAACAGAATAAAGAAAAAGATAATTGGTTAAGTAAAAAATATAATCAGTACAGCGAATATTTCAAACAAGATTACGTTCGCAAGCGGATAAAAGAAGAAATTTTGGGCATATTTTAATCTGCCCGAATGAGGGATGAAAACTTTGACACACCTGTTTTTAATATTTAAGTAAAAACAGGAGGTGAATATGTTTTATAATGTTGTAAAAGCAAATGATTTAGCAGATTTAGACGGCAAAGAATTAAAAAAAGAAACACTTATGGAAGACAACGGCAATTGTCTTTGTATCGTTGCACTAAAAAAAGATAAAATTATTGACACGCACACATCAACAAAAGATGCAGCTGTATATGTTTTAGACGGAGAACTGGAAATACACTTTGACGCTGAAAAGTTTACGCTTGATAAGGGTGAGATAATAATGTTCAAAAAAGACAAAGAACACAAAGTCTTCGCAAAAAAAGATTCAAAATTTCTTCTTATTAAAATATAAACACAAAGCCGGTATCAATTACCGGCTTTTATTATAAAAATACATTATTCTCATTCAATATATTTTCTATTTCCTGCAGTCTGATATCTGTCGGGAATAATTTATACAATGCACTGAAATTTCTCAAAAACTTTTTACACAAAAAATAGTCTGATAGTACGTCTTTTGGATATCCGCTACTAAAAAACTTTTGGAAATAACAAATACTTTCTTCATATTTTTTTAATTTAAAATAGCTGATTGCAATACAATAAAAATGATTATTTCCAAATCCAAATTCAAAATCTTCGACCTGTTTTAATAACTCAATGGATTTTCTATAGTTTTTATTTTTAGGACGGGAAAAATAATATAATCCTTTAAGATACGCTCCAAACGGGTCATCCGGGAAGGCTTTTTGGAACTTTCTTAACACCTTTTCAAATTCGGGGAATTTATTATAATAGAAAAGCGCGGTAGCCTTATACGTCAGCAAATAAGAATTTGGATAGAATTTAAGGGCTTCATCAACTACTTCAGATATCTTTTTAAATCTGTTTTTAATCAATAAAGTCCCTATATATGCGCAATAAAACTCATAATCAGGAGCACCGTTTAACAGTTTTTTAGCCTTTTTTATACGCTTCATTGCAGAATCATAGTCGCCTTTATCGGAATAAATATATATCATCCTGATTAGCATATCTACGGCATTATTTCCGAGTTTTTCGGCTATCAGGAATTGTTCGAGCGCATTATCATCAGATTTTTCGGACTGGAAATATGCAAAACCTTTTCTGTAATATCCCATATCATTGTCTTTTTCCAAGAAAATAGCTTGATTTGCATATTCAATCGCCTTGTCATGATATCCTAACATTCCGTTACAATATGACAATCTGAAATATAACCAAAAATCCGAATAACCTTTTTCTTTAGCTTTTTGAAAATACTTCAAGGCATTTTCATAATCATCATTATAAAAATAAATTTCGCCTTTCCAATAGTAATTGTAAGCATTTTTAGGAGAAACTTTTATTGCTTTTGTCGCGTACTCAATTGATTTTAGAAAATTCTTTGTTTCACCATTGTTATAGCATGCCGAAATTTGACGAAAAAACGCCGCATCTGAGACATAGCCGTAATCTTCTGCAATAAGAGAATATTTCAATGCCTCAGAATAGTTATCCGAAAAATAGTAATAGGTACTTAACATGCAATAGGCAAAGCCATATTCATCATCAAGCTCCAGAGATTTTTCGGCGTACAATTTCAAATTCTCAAAATCATCAAATCCCAGATAAAGCCTTGCCATGTATGCAAACATATCTGCAGACTGATAACCCTCATTTTCAGCTTCACAAAACTTTTTCAGAGCTAATTCATCCTTATCTTGAAGATAAAAACAATAACCCTCGTTATAAAGTGCAAAGGCTCGTTTTGAATTTTTTACCGAAAAAGTTTTTTCTTAATCGATTTATCAAATTTTATAATATTGTTGTCTTTCAAACTCAGCTCCTGTGAGTTAATTATAACAAGATTTTCTGATTTATTCAACAAAAAACGGTTTGCCAAATATTCTCAGACAAACCGTTTTTATAATAATTTTCAAATACTAATTTGCAGTATTCAATAAACCATAAGCAGCATCCCAACCGCTTATACCTCCGCGAGTTTTAAATTTCGCAATTTGCGAAGTACTTGTTTTCTTAGCTTTTGTTTGTTCTTTTGTATTTTTTGTTTCCAATTTTTTATTTGCTTTACGCTCAGCGACAACGGTATTTGCATAAGTTAAGAAATTCTTATACTCATTACATCCGTAACCTGCTTTTACTTTTTCCGGATAAGCATAAGAAATATAATTGTAAATACTCATTGCTCTATCTGCATTTGCAGGTTTTCCTTGTATAGTTTCCCAATATGTACCTGTTTGTTTTGTTAAAACAACTATAATCGCCAACGGATTGTAACCTGCAGTTACCATTAAATTTGCGGCAACGATGTCTGCTTCTTTTTCTTCTTTGGCAGATTTATAATTTGTTGCCAAAGTTGTAGCGGTTTCATTAGTTGTAATATTTGTATCCGTAACGGCTTGTAATAAATCAACAACCTTTCCTCTTGAAGCATGACCGCTTATTATATGACCAAGTTCATTTGCGACAACAGCCGCTACTTCGTTATCATTTCCCGCATAAGCCAAATCTGCAGATGAAACATTTACGACTTTGTTAGTTGAATAACTTGAATTATCTACAACTCCGGAAACTACCGTAAATTTAACATTTGTTGACGGGATACCGTTTTTGGTTAACAAATTCGGACCGACAGTTTGAACTTTAGCCGCCGCATCATAAGTTGCAGCAAAAGAAGGTACTGCAATAACAATAGCTGCAAAAAGTGATAGTAAAACTCTTTTCATATTCTTCTCCTTACTAAATACACATCAACATAATATAACAAAATATCTTTTTGTTAAATGATATGTTAAAATAAATTTATGCAAAAACTTATATCAAAAGCAACTGAAAAAAACTGGAAACGGCTTAATCTGCAAAAAGAAGATATCGAAAAAAAATTAACATCTCGAGCAAATAAAAAATTATCTTCAAAAAAAATAACACCGTTTGAATATATTGAGCAAAAAAATACCGGCGAAATATTACAAGGATTACTTTCGCTTGGAAAAATGGAAGACATTTTATACTCAATGGCAATCAACCTGTTAGAAAAAAACGATTTAATTTCATTTAACAACAACGAAATTCATTCAAAAAACAAATATTTAATCAAGATACTAAATCAATTCAATCAAAAAGCCATAAAAGAAATTATCGAAGCCGAATTACCTGACAGCGAACGGGATTTACTTGGAATAACTTATCAAATGTACCTGTCAGAAGGTTCAAAAAACAAGTCCGGCTCATACTATACACCGCAAAAAATTCTTGACAGTATAATTTCAAAAATTAAACCCAATGACAAATTTCTCGACCCTTGTTGCGGTGGCGGAAGTTTTTTACTTGCTGCAGCAGATATAATAGATAATCCGGAAAACATCTACGGTTGTGATATTGATAAAAACGCCTGCTTTATTGCAAAAATCAATCTGATACTGAAATATAGAGATAAAATTTTTGACCCTAAGATTATTTGCACGGATTTTCTGGAGAATAACCCAATATTACCGCAATTTGACATTATTGCAACAAATCCGCCTTGGGGTGCCGTAACCCAAACCGCAAAGATTAAAGAAATACAATCAGGTGAAAGTTTTTCCTGTTTCATAGTTAAAGCATCCAAATACATAAAAGATGACGGAAAAATGTTTTTTATCCTGCCTGAAGCTATTCTAAACGTAAAAACACATAAAGACATCAGAAAATTCATTTTGGATAATTTTCAAATAGATAAAATAGAGATATTCGGACATGTTTTTTCAGCTGTACTTTCTGATGTAATATCTTTGCATTTGAGTAAAACAAAAAAAGATAATATCATTATAAAAACTAAAGATAATACATTTAACCTTGCACAAAAATATTACAAATCAAATACGAACAATGTTTTTTCAATAATGGATAACCTTGATGCTGAGATTTTGGAAAAGATATATTCAACACCTCACATAAAACTTGATTTAAACAGCACGTGGGGACTTGGTATAGTTACGGGCAACAACGCTAAGTTCATATCAAAAAACAACATCGGAGAAAAAATATACACGGGGAAAAATATTAAAAAGAATGAAATAACAGAGTCTGACTATTATATAAATTATGACAGAAAAAATTTTCAGCAATGCGCGCCGGAGGGGATTTACAGAGCTAAAGAAAAACTTGTATACAAATTTATATCAAAAGAACTGATATTTGCTTACGATGACAAACAAAGGCTATTCCTTAACAGTGCAAATATTCTGATACCAAAACTTTCCGGATACAATATAAAAACGGTTATGACCGTCTTAAATTCACAATTGTTTCAATACATCTATTCAAAGAAATTCAGCGGTTTAAAAGTATTGAAAAGCAGTCTTATGGAACTTCCGTTCCCGATATTAAACAACAATGATACAACAGAGGAAGATATATTTAAATATTTCAACCTGGCAAAAAACGAAATCGAGCACATACTGACTTCAAAATAGTATTACTTAATAATGTTTTCTTTTTGATATTATTCTGTAATAATAAAGTTTGAAATTACCAATAAAATAAAACATATAGGATGAAAAATAAAATGTTTGATTTAAGCATAGTCCAAATACAGGGAGGGCTGGGAAACCAGATGTTTCAATATGCCTTTATGCGAGCATTATCACTTAAATACAACTTCAAAGCTATGCTTGATATATCTTATTTTTACATTGATAAATTCAGCAATCCAGATGTCGCTGTCAGAAAATTTTTACTTGATAACTATAATATTCAACTTGGTATTGCTGATATAAACGTAATAAGGCAATACGGATTTCACATACCAATACTGAACAGAGTATTTGAAACTCCAAATTGTGCAGGTAAATATTTGGATTTTCTGCAAAAAGAAAGAAGCGGAAGCAAATATTTTATAGGTTACTTTCAATCCGAAAAATATTTTAAAGAATGTAGAGATGTAATTTTAAAAGATTTTGAGTTAAAAACCCCATTAGATGCAAAAAACGTGCAATTACTTTCACAAATAAAGGACACGAACTCCGTATCCATACACATAAGGCGAGGGGATTATCTTAAACTTCAACATATTTATCAAATATGTTCACTCGAATACTATTATGAAGCAATAAATTTCATTTCAAAGAGAATTGAGAACCCTCATTTTTACATCTTTTCAGATGATATAGATTGGGCAAAAAACAACTTAAAAATAAACCATCCGCATACATTTGTTGATATAAATTCAGAAAAGAATTGCTGTTTTGATCTTGAATTAATGAAAAACTGCAAACACAATATTATAGCAAACAGCACATTTTCTTGGTGGGGTGCATGGTTAAACGAAAACACGGATAGAATCGTTATTTCGCCAAAACAATGGTGTTGTACTGATGAAATTCACATGGACGATATCATTTGTGATGATTGGATTAGGATTTAAGGAGAAATTCATAATGAAAAAAGCTCTTATAACAGGGATTACAGGGCAGGACGGAAGCTATTTGGCAGAATTATTGTTAAGTAAAGATTACCAAATTCACGGACTGATAAGGCAAGCCAGCACCTGCAACACCTCAAGAATAGATCATTTAATGAAAAACAATAATTTTCATCTGCACTATGGCGATATTACGGATTCTTGCAGCATTATAAAATTGGTACAAGAAATAGAGCCTGATGAAATCTACAATTTAGCAGCGCAATCACACGTTAAAGTGTCTTGGGATTGTCCTGAGTATACCGCTAATACAGACGGATTGGGAGCGTTAAGATTACTTGAAGCAATAAGGGTAAATAAATTAGAACAAAAAACAAGATATTATCAAGCGTCAACCTCAGAATTATACGGACTGACTGCCGAAAAAATTCAAAACGAAAAAACACCTTTTTATCCGAGATCTCCGTATGCGGTTTCAAAACTCTTTGCATATTGGATTTGCGTAAATTATCGGGAATCTTTCGGAATATTTGCAAGCAACGGAATATTATTTAATCATGAATCACCAAGACGCGGCGAAACTTTTGTTACCCGAAAAATTACTAAAGCTGCAACAAGGATAAAACTGGGTCTGCAAGACAAACTCTATCTTGGAAATTTAAGCGCTAAAAGGGATTGGGGACATGCAAAAGATTATGTTGACGGAATGTTTAAAATTATGCAAAACAAAACGCCTGACGATTTTGTTTTGGCAACAGGAAAAACTGCTTCCGTCAGAGATTTTTGCAAGATGGCTTTTGAAGAAGTCGGAATTAATCTTGATTTTCAGGGTGAAGGACTTGAAGAAAAAGGAATTGACACATCAACGGGAAAAATCTTAGTAGAAGTATCACCTCAATTTTTCAGACCGCTTGAAGTTGATTTCTTACTCGGAGATTACTCAAAAGCAAAAAATATCTTAAACTGGGAACCAAAATATGATTTAAAATCACTAATAAAAGAAATGGTTGAAAATGATTTGTTATTGGCAAAACAAGAGAAATTACTAGCAGAAACTTGTTTATAAAATAACAATAAGAAACGGAGATTGAATGACAAAGACAAAAGTCTATATAGCCGGCTCAACAGGCATGGTCGGAAGAAATATCATAGAAAACCTTGATAAGAGTAAATATGAAATTTTCACAACAAAAAGAGCCGATTTGGATTTGCTTGATTTTGAAAAAACAAAAAAATACATTAACGAGATAAAACCTGATTACATCATAAATGCAGCAGGAAAAGTCGGAGGAATTTCTGCAAACAACGAGAATCCCTACGGATTTTTTACCGAAAACGTACTAATAGGTATAAATCTTGTAAAATCGGCATACGAAACAGGTGTTCAAAACTTTTTAAACTTGAGTTCATCCTGCTCATATCCCTGCGATGCCCCTATTCCGCTCAAAGAAGAATATTTGTTATCAGGAAAACTTGAAAAAACAAATGAAGGATATGCAATTGCAAAATCCGCAATTGCCAAAATGTGCGAATTTATCACAACACAAAATAAAAATTTAAATTACAAAACTGTAATTTTATGTAACTTATACGGAAAATATGACCATTACGATGAAAACAATTCACACTTAATACCTGCAATTATAAAAAAAGTTCATTATGCAAAAGAAAATAACTTGCCACATATAGAGATATGGGGTGACGGAACCCCAAAACGCGAAATCATGTTTGCAACAGATTTAGGAATAATGATGAACGATATTCTGCGAGATTTTGATAAAATTCCGACAATAATGAATATCGGAACCGGAAAGGAATACTCAGTCAATGAATATTACGAAATAATCGCAAAAATCATAGGATATCAGGGAAAATTTACCCACGATTTAAACAAACTACAAGGGGTTAATCGGAAACTGCTCGAACTTTCTCATCAAAACAAATTCGGTTATCAACCAGCACATACACTTGAAGAAGGGATAAGAGAAACTTATAACAATTATTTAGAATACGAGCAAAGCCGATAAGGGGACTTGAACCCCTGACCTACTGATTACGAATCAGTTGCTCTACCATCTGAGCTATATCGGCTTATATGTTAATATTTGTTATAAAAAGTAATAACAGGATAACTTTTACTGAAATAATTAAACCGAGCAAAAACAAAATCAACCAAACAAATATATAATCTTTTTGTACACGGTTAAATTCTTCAACACTTGCCCAGTTTCTTGACTTCCATGCCCAGCGATTACCCATTATTCCAAACCATACAGAAATCGCAACAGGACCGATTATCGGAATTATACAAGCAGGAAAATACAATAAAGTGATGTATTTTCTGTGCATAAGTCCCCATATCCAGTTCAAGAGGAATGCGCCCCAATTGAAATGCTTTATATCTTTTGGCAATTCTTCTTCATCTGATTTAATCCATTCTCCGCAAAATTTGCATTTCTTTACATCTGAATTTAATTCAGCATTGCAATACGGACAAACTATTTTTTCAGACTCATTCATTTACATTCTCTCCTGTGATGATAACTTTATGATATAACCTACCAAGTTGGATGTCAACCGAATAAATAAACTTAGTTTTTGAATACAACCTTAAATTTTACAAAAAATTTAACATTTTTCAGATTATTTTTACAATAAATTTTGTTTTTTGTAAAATAAATTTGAGGTTGTAGTTTAAGAAGGAGAAACTTATGAAAAAATCAATCAAAGACCTTAATGAAATCAAAGGGAAAAGAGCATTAATCAGAGTTGATGTAAATGTTCCGCTTGATGCAGACAAAAATGTTACTGATGACACAAGAATTCAAGCTATTTTACCTACCGTAAAATACTTAAAAGATAAAGGTGCAAAAATAATTTTGATGGCACACTTAGGCAGACCAAAAGGGGAATGGAATTTAGAATTTTCACTTGAACCTGTTGCAAAATATTTATCAAAAGTTTTAGGCGAAGATGTTAAATTTGTTTCAACTCCTGTAGGACAAGGAGCAGAAAAAGAATTAGCAGACTTACAAGACGGTCAGGTTGCACTTTTGGAAAACATCAGATTTTACAAAGCTGAAGAAGCTAAAGATGATGACATGACATTTGCACAAGAACTTGCAAAATTGGGTGATTTTTATGTAAACGACGCATTTGGTGCAGCACACAGAAACCATACTTCAACAGCAAAAGTGGCAAAACTTGTAAAACCTGCAGTTTCGGGACTTTTAATGGAAAAAGAATTGAGATGTTTATCTCAAGCTTTGGATAACCCTACTCGTCCGTTTACCGCAGTTGTTGGCGGAGCTAAAGTATCGTCTAAAATCGGGGTTTTAGAAAACCTAATCGACAAAGTTGATAATCTTATTATCGGCGGCGGCATGGCTTACACTTTTGTGAAAGCTAACGGCGGTAAAATCGGCAATTCAATATGCGAAGATGACCAATTAGAAGTAGCAAAAGCAATTGAAGCAAAGGCTGCAGCTAAAGGTGTTAAATTAGTTATGGCTACAGATGTTTTGGTAACTGATGATTTTTCAGGCAACGGAACAAACAAATTTGTAAAAATTAACGAAATCCCTGACGGATTTGAAGGGGTTGATGCTGGCATGGAATCAAGAAAAGCTTTCGCTGAAGTTTTAAAATCTTCAAAAACAATTTTAATGAACGGGCCTGTAGGAGCTTTTGAAAACCCTGCATTTGCAGAGGGTACAAAAGCCGTATTGGAAGCTATCGTTGAAGCTACCAAAAACGGAGCTGTATCTGTTATCGGCGGTGGTGATTCTGTTTCTGCAGCTAAAAAATTCTGCAAAGCTGAAGATTTCACTCACGTTTCAACAGGCGGCGGCGCTTCTTTAGAATTTATTGAAGGTAAAGTTTTACCGGGCGTTGCAGCTTTAGATGAAGCATAACCGAAAAACTCATAAACTTTACAAAAAGGCAGAATTTTAAAATTCTGCCTTTTTTATAGCAAAAAATTTTTTATTCGGGTTTAAAATTTATAGAAGAAGGAAATAATTTAATTATGAATATTAATTTTACCGGAATAAAAAATGTAGGTTATCTCCACCGCAATTTACGAGAAGCATACGACGATGAAAACGAAACCGTAAGATACTTAGACCCTGATGATGACAGTATTGAAAAAGAAGACTACGACGCAGATATTGATGAACACTATCTGACGGTACAGTTGACAGACGACTATAACGGCAAAGATTTAACCGAATTTCGAAATGTGTTAAAGCGGTCTAAAATTGTGGGCAACCCGTTAAATTCAAACGATTCCGCAATAGTTTCTTTTGCGGTTACAAAAGAGTATCCGACAGATGAATTTGAAAGCCCTCAAACATATTTTTATTTGAACGAATGCGATGATCCGATACCAATGGAAGATAAAAATCTTGGTTTGATAAGCTTTTTAGCAAAACTTGTAACCAGAGTTTCTAAAACCGAAAATAAAGATTTTCTTGTAAATAGAGATTACTTAGATTCAATTGCCGCAACCTCTATGATATACGGAGAAAATTTAAAAGCTGAATTTGGAAAAAATTATGATAAAGAAATAAGAATTGCTCATTCTCCGCAAATCGTCCGTGACGGAGCAAAAGAAATAAACAAACTTGTTCAAGAAAGAATGTTTGATTATTTTTCATAATTGACCGGTTTAAAATTTAATGCTTTAATTGACTTATGAATTATATTTTCTATTTTTTGGTAGTTTCATCAATCATAATCGGAGCCTTTACAGGCAAATTAAATGATGTTGTAAATTCAATAATGTCAGGCGCAGAATTATCAGTAAAAGTTGCGTTTTCACTAATCGGGATTATGGCATTTTGGCTTGGAATTATGAGAATTGCCGAAAAATCAGGGCTTTTAAAATTCATAT
Source organism: Candidatus Gastranaerophilaceae bacterium (assembly GCA_051874955.1). Classification (GTDB taxonomy): domain Bacteria; phylum Cyanobacteriota; class Vampirovibrionia; order Gastranaerophilales; family Gastranaerophilaceae; genus Zag111. The sequence continues at coordinate 53,078 of JBJEGJ010000010.1, read as the reverse complement.
CAAAACTTTTAGAACCTATTACAAAATGGATATTTGACGAACTTCCTCCAAATTCTCCTGCTATCGGGGATGTCGCAATGAATTTCACGGCAAACGCTTTAGGTTTGGCAAATGCGGCAACACCATTCGGGATACGCGCAATGGAGGAGTTTCAAACCTCAAACACCAAAAAAGATACTGCAAGTAACTCTATGTGTATGTTTTTGGCGATGAATACCGCAGGTTTTCAACTTATACCGACAACTGTTTTAGCTATTCTTGCAGGTATTGGTTACAAAAACCCGACAGAGATAATTGCACCGACACTTTTAGTCACCTCAATTGCGTTTGTATCAGCAGTAATTATGGCTAAGATTTTTCAATACTTTTCCCGCTCTCGATGTGCGAGGGTAGAAATCCAATGTGAGAAAAAGTCAGGTATTAGAATTTCTAAAGAGAATGAGGAGGCAGGAAATGAGTAACCTTCTCAATTTAATCTCACTTTGGGCTTTACCTGTTATACTGATTACAATTTTGACCTGCGGAATTGTAAAAAAAGTTCCGATATACGAAGAATTTACGATTGGCGCGAAAGACGGATTTAAAGTTGCGGTAAAAATTATTCCGTATTTAGTTGCAATAATTGTCGGAATTTCTATGTTTAGAGCAAGCGGAGCTATTGATTTACTGGCAAATATCCTTTCTCCGATACTATTAAAATTTAATATACCATCAGATACGTTGCCATTGATGATTGTGCGCTCATTATCCGGCTCGGGAGCATTGGGGATTTTTTCAGATATTGCTAATACCTCAGGACCTGATGCATATTCTACAAAACTTGCAGCAATAATGCTTGGAAGCAGCGAAACAACTTTTTATGTATTGGCTGTTTATTTTGGAGCTGTAGGAATTACAAAAATACGATACGCTTTGATTATCGGATTGCTCGCTGACTTAATCGGTATTGTTGCGGCTGTTTCGGTATGTAACCTGTTATTTGCATAGCATCCTGCCAACTTTGTGTATATTCTTGAATTTCATTTTTAACAATTTCTTTTCTGACAATTGCATAATTTATGTTTATACAGTCAATTTTATCAATTTCTTCAACCGTGTAGCCTTTACTTCCGCAATTATGACAAAAATCCGTATCAGGTACAATTTCACCGTTTTTTATTGTCGTTCGCTGTTTTACACCACAACAGGCACATCTTGTTATATACCAATGATTTTCGATAAGTTCTCCGCAATCAGGACAATAACCTATATCCGTATCTAAAGGAACTTTATCATGAGTACATTTTTTTTTGAGGTTAAATAATTCACTCCATATCATATTATTTTATTAATGTTATTTTTAAATAAGTCAACTATTTGCAACAAATTATATTTGCTGTATTATTAATAACGGAATTTATGAAAGGGATATACAAACTATGTCAGAAAGAAAACCAAATATTGCAATTTTAGGAGCTACAGGAGTTGTAGGCAGAGAAATTACACAAATTGTTGATGAATTAAATATTAAATTTAATACAATAAAATTTTTATCAAGCGCAAAAAGCGCAGGCACAGAACTGAAATTTCAAGGTAAAAAATATACCGTTGAAGAAGCTGTTCCTGACAGTTTCAATAATGTAGATATTGTATTAGCATCAGCAGGCGGCTCTACTTCCCAAAAATTTGCGCCGGAAATTGTAAAACGCGGCGGTGTTATTGTTGATAATTCTTCTGCATTCAGAATGGATAAAGATGTTCCTCTTGTTATTGCAGGAGTAAATGATGAGGATTTACGCAATCACAAAGGTATTGTTGCAAATCCGAACTGTTCCACCTCTCAACTGATGTTGGTTTTAAAACCGTTACACGATAAATTTGGGATTAAAAAACTTATTGTTTCTACATATCAATCAGTATCAGGCGCAGGTTTAGCCGCAATAAATGAGTTGACTGATGATACAAAAGCAAACTTGAACGGTGAAAAATTTGAAAACAAATGTTTTAAAAAACCGATTTCATTTAACATAATACCTCAAATTGATGTATTCTGTGAAAACGGATACACAAAAGAAGAAATGAAAGTTGTAAACGAAACTAAAAAAATTCTTCATTTACCTGAAAATTTACCTATATCCTGTACAGCAGCCAGAGTTCCGGTTTATCGCGGTCATTCGGAAGCCGTAGATATTGAGTTTGAAAAAGAACTCTCACCTGATGAAGTTAGAGAAATTTTATCAAACTCTTTCGGGATTAAAGTGATTGATAGCCCTGAAAATTATGAATATCCGACAACCAGGGATGCTGAGTTTGTTGATCCTGTTTTTGTCGGCAGAATCAGAAAAAATTTAGCATTTAATAACGGTATATCTTTATGGTGCGTTGCCGATAATTTAAGAATAGGTGCGGCACTTAATACTGTTAGAATTTGCAAAAGCTTAATAGAAATGGATTTATACTAAAATAAATAGCAAAAAGAATTTATAAGGAGCAATAAATGCCGAAATTATCCAGCATGATTGGCTCACTGAGTATAGATGGGAAAAATTTTAAAAATCCCGAATGGTGGGCTGCAAAACATAAAATAAACAGAGAAATCAAAAAAGAAACAAAACGCATAGAAATGCTAAACAATATCAAGGCAAATGCACAGTTTTCGATAAGCTATATAAAATCAAACCTCGCACCGCTAAGTGCGGATGAGTATATTCGTTCTATGAAAACTCAACTGGATATTCCAAGATTTTCGGAATTTGCGCCTTGGAATCCAATGTTTAAGAGTTCAAAAAATATCATAACTTTTAAACCGTAAAATAAAAATTTAAACTCTGATTACGAAAAGTAATATAATCTTATATTACTTTTTTGTAATAATGGAGATAATTTTTGTACTTTTGAGTTATAATCAAAATGATAGAAGGGATATTATGGGTCAGCTTTTAAGACGTGAAAATGTAGCAAATTTTATTGATAAGCTCCACAAAAGCGGAAAAACCGTTGTTGCAACAAACGGTTGCTTTGATATTTTGCATGTCGGTCACGTAAGATATCTGCAAAAAACGAAAACCTTTGCTGACTATTCTATAGTGCTATTAAATTCCGACAAATCAGTAAAATCAATTAAAGGTCCGACAAGACCCATAAACAACGAACAGGACAGAGCTGAAATATTATGCGCATTATCTTGCGTAGACTATGTTGTTATGTTTGATGAAGACAGTCCGAGAGATTTGTTAGATGAAATTAAACCTGATGTTTACACAAAAGGTGCTGATTACACAATGGAAACCTTGCCGGAAGCTGATATAATGCGTAAAAACAATATTCGCGTTGAATTTATAAACTTTGTTGAGGGTAAATCAACAACTAACACAATAAACAAAATGAGAAACAATTAATAAGGAGAACGATGATGAAATCATTTACAGTAGATGAGATTACACAAATTGTAGGCGGGATGTTGACGAAGGTTCAAAGTCCTGAAATTACACATATTGCTCCGCCTCTGTTAAGTGATGAAAACACATTAGCATTGGCTTTAGGCGAAGAAGAAATTGCAAATTTAGCAAAATCAAAAGCTAAAGCGGCATTGGTACCGTTAGGGGTACAAATTGACGGGTTTACAACAATAGAAGTCGAAAGACCAAGACTTGCAATGATGAAATTATTAAATCTTTTCTACGTTCCGCCAATGGTTAATAAAGATATTCATCCAACAGCAGTTGTTGACCCGACAGCAAAACTCGGTCAAAATGTATGTATCGGTCCGAATGTTGTAATTGGTGCTAACACCGAAATCGGCGACAATTCAAAAATCCTTGCAAATTCATACATCGGAAGCGGTGTAAAAATCGGTAACAACTGTTTCTTCCATCCGGGAGTAAATATCGGTGACAGAGTACAAATCGGACGCGATGTAATTTTACAACACGGAGTTTCTCTCGGCGCTGACGGTTTCAGTTTTGTAACAGAAAACCCAAATAACATTGAAAATGCAAGACAAGACGGAGAAATTAAAGAAGGTGACGTTGAACAGGTTATCTTTAAAATCCCTTCAATCGGTTCCGTTGTTATCGGTAACAACGTCGAAATAGGAGCAAATACTGCAATTGACCGCGGTACTATCGAAAACACCGTAATCGGAGATAACACAAAAATTGATGACCTTGTAATGATTGGTCACAATTGCAGAGTTGGCAAAGGCTGCTTAATCGTATCTCAAGTGGGTATCGCAGGCAGCTGCGTAATAGGTGACAGAGTTGTTATTGCAGGTCAAGCAGGTCTTGCAGACCATATTGAAATCGGTTCGGATACAATAATTACAGCCAAAGCGGGTGTTACAAAATCGTTCCCTGCAAAATCAATTATCGTAGGTATTCCTGCTGTTCCGAGAAAAGATTTTATCAAACAACTAAAAACTATGAAAGACGCGCAAGATATCTTTGCAAAATTCAGAAAATTTGAGCCGATGTTAAAATCATTTGAGGAAGCTCAACACGAGGCATAAAACAAATGGTAACATTAAAAAAAGAAGTTAAAATAACCGGTAACGGTTTAATGAAAAACAAGCCTTGTGAAGTGACGCTGTTTCCGTCAAACTCGGGGCAAATACGCTACTTTGTAAAAGATAAGGATTCTTTTACTGCCGATGTTGACCATGTTGTTTCAACAGATCATTGTGTTGTTATGGGAACAAAAAAAGCCCGCGCAATGTTAACCGAACATCTGTCAGCAGCACTTGCGTTTTGCCATATCGACTCCGTTGATATTTGTATGACGGAAGAAGAAGTGCCAATTTTAGACGGCAGCTCCGCCGAATGGGTAAAAGCATTTAAAAATGCAGGAATAGATAAACCGTTTTTTGCAAAAGAAAAATTCTACACAGTATCCGAACCTATATATTACCTGAACGGAAAAACAAGCCTTGTAGTGTTACCAAGCGATGATTTGTTCATGTCTTATGCGGTAAACTATGATCATCCTGACGTTACAAGACGTTTTATCAACTACAATCCGAGAAACAAATACGAAATTATAGAAGCCAGAACTTTCGGGTTTTACAGAGATTTGAAAAAATATCAAATGCTCGGATTTGCGCAAGGCGTAACCCAAGATAACACCGTAGGATTTACCGATGATGGCGAATACACAACAGAACTCCGATCAGAAAACGAACAAATTAAACACAAGTTATTGGATTTAATCGGAGATTTTTACCTTACGGGTGTTAATCCGCTAAATCTGCGCTGCCAAATTTTAGCCAAAGAAGCAGGACACGCAGTCCACGTAAAAGTGGCAAAAATGCTAAAAGATAAATTAATTGAAATATAAGGAGAAAATTATGACAGAAGAAACTAAAAAAGTTTTGAGCTTTGACACAATGCAAATTATGGAAATGATTCCACACAGATTTCCGTTCTTGTTGGTAGACAGAATTACAGAGTGCGTTCCGGGCAAATATGCTAAAGGCTACAAAAATTTAACAATGAATGAAGGATTTTTTCAAGGTCATTTTCCGGGTAATCCTATCATGCCGGGAGTATTGCAATTAGAAGCAATGGCTCAATGCTCAGCTCCTGTTTTAATGACAATGCCTGAATTTGCAGGAAAATTAGCATTATATGCAGGTGTAGAAGGCGTCAGATTTAAAAATATCGTAAGACCTGGCGACAGACTTGATATGGAAATTGAACTTACTAAAGTTAAAGGTCCTGTATGCAAGGCTCATGGTGTTGCAAAAGTTGACGGTAAAGTTTGCGTTGAAGCTGATATGACTTTCGCTTTAAAATAAACCGATTTAACATACATAGTTTAGTACAATAAAGAAAACCCCGCTTTTGCGGGGTAAATTTTTTCTAGGAATTAGGAATAGGAATTAATTTGTCTCTCTTTATTTAAACGGTTTTAATACTCTCTTAATATCTCTCGTGTTTATTTAATGTTTACATATATATAAAGTATATATTAATTATATATTTTCAGAGAGTTTTATTTTTGTTACAAAAATTTACAATAGACAGAAATAAAGAAATGTTTTCGCTTGCTTTAGTTATTATATCTGATATAATAGGAGAATAAGGGGAGAAAATTATGAAAAGATTTTACACGATTTTATTACTTGGTACGGTTTTGGGTGTCAGCGTGACTTGCGCATTTGCTGCAACGTATACAAAATTCTCATCAAAATTCATAAAAAACTTTGAAGATTGTGATAAATATACAGAAACAATTACAAGTGAATTTGAAGGAAAAACATTTACAACAACCAGAAATATAATGGGTTGGAAAAACGGCTTTTGTAAATATCAGGAAGTTATTTCTTCAACAGATGGGAAGTATCAACTTAACTGTTCTTTTACCGGAGCGCAAATGGATGAATTGTACGAGGCAATGAAATCACGTTCAAGAGAAGTTGAAAAATATGACTTGGAAAGATTTGCAGAAACTGTAGACGAAAACGGGAAGAAAAAATATGTGAGTATGGGCTCCGAAATGATAAAAGGCAATAAAGCGTACATTGCTTGGGCTAAGTATCAAAACAACCCTTACTTTTGTAAACCTCAAAAATTACAATAAAAGATTTTAATAAAATTTGCAAAAAAAATACCTGACTTTTACAAGTCAGGTGTTTTAATAAGGTTTCTTCTTTAGTTTAATCTTTCTTTGCTACCTTTTGAGATTTATCATCAACTTTCTGAGCATTTTGTTCTAAATTATGAGCTTTTTTCTCATGTAGGTGTTGACCAATTATATTTGCAGGTTTCATAACAAGAACCGGAACAAGGTATCTGTATACCATACCAAATACAAACAATGATTTCAAAACGCCCATACCGTCAATCAAGGTTGTCAATTTCTTATCCTTCAAAACATCTAAGTTAAAATCTCTGATATTTGAATAAGCTTTTTTCTCAAGTTTTGAAAGATCGTGATTTTCCGCTAAATCAGTCTTAAGATGCTTATACCAATTTTCCATCATATACTTAAGATCTTTAGCTTCCCAATCACCTAAGTCATCAGTTCTTCTTGCAGCTTTATTATCGAGTAAGTAGTTAGCGGCAAATCTTGTTGTAACTCCGTCCCACCACTTAGCCAATTTAGAATCCAAGAAATAAGCACAAGCTGTAGAAACACCCCAAGTTAATACATCATTAATTGCAAGTGTTTTACGTTTTTCAGGATCTAATTTATCATTTTCTAATGTTCTTACAACATACATACCTGAAATTAAAGTTGAACCAAGAGCTGACATGTGAGTTGTCATATTGTTCCATTTTTCACCGTTTGTATGTTCTAAGATATATTTAGCAGTCTTACTTCTATAAAATCTTTCATAATAATTTTTAGCAATCCAATCGGTCAATTTATCATAAAGACCTGTATTTTTTACCTTTGCCGGATTTACGGAAGTAAACTGCGGTTGATAAGTTCTTTCAGAAACAGGAGCCGAAATTTGTTTAAAATTATTGGAACCGTTGTATGCTCTTATTTGTGCTATTTGCATTATTTGTTCCCTCCCGTAGTTTTTTCTAATGTTACATTGAGCGTTGGTTTTGAATATGCCATATTTTGAGCTTTTGGAGCCTCTTTTTTATGACCTTTTTCCATTCCGAAAACATATTTCAAAATCGGAGGAATTAGAGCAATTGTTAACATTGCTTTTGGGATACCCAAAACTAAAGTATCAGGAATAAATTGTGCAATTTTACTGATTTTTTTGTAAGCTTTTGATTTTTCAAGTTTACGAGCACCAATTTCAGTACCTAAAAGTTTTTCCAATCCGGTCAAATACTTTTTAGGATTTTCTTTTATCTTCCTAAAAGCTGCACCAAACGGAGCCATAACAATAGAAGAAACAACAAAACCGATTATTGCGGAAGATATAGCATGAGATGCTGCGTAAATACTGTCTTCTTTATCTTTCTTTCCTGCCATTGCTAAATTTGTTGCAGGTCTTAAACCTCCGGCAACAACAAGAGCAACCAAAGCCTGACCGATTACCGATTGTTCTTCAAACATTGTATCTACCCATTGGAAGTATTTTGAACGGAAGATTTTATCAGAAATTGTGTTACCTAAATTTTTGTAGCTACTATTAACGGCAGCTCCGTTCAAACCCGTAAAGCTGCCGCTATAATATCCTCTATTCACACTTTTTCTGTCATAATCCACACCCGCACTCTTTTCCTCATTGCGCTCAAGCGAATTACCATGTAACTGCTTTGTAAGCGCCCCGGCGGGATAATTTTTAATTGAGTCTATTTTCATGTCGCACCATTTAAATTAATTAACTGTCTGTACATTTATTTTAAATCAAAGAAAAAAAAAGTTTGTCAATTGTTTACAAAAATGTTACAATTAATTGTAACTCTTACGCTTATTGTAAAAGAGCCGTTATCGTATTGAAAAAACACATTATTTATTATAATATAATTTAAGGATGAGGGTTTTAAGTGAGCAACGGAACTGATATTGATTTAAAGTTAATAGCTCAGAATTGCGGGATTTTTTCAAACGCTGAAAGTTCGGCTACGATTGAGAAAATCAACGCTTTAAAAGATACATATAATAAGCATGACTTATTATCAATTTACAATTACATGCTCTGCCATGCCACAGAACCTGATGTCATCATGCACTTAATAAGATGTGTTGACATGTATCGGGATTCTTCAAGTTTAGAGTATCTTGTGGATATTTTACTTTTGAAAAATGCAATAAATACGGATGAAACAACAAAAGAAAAATATAATAACGTCAGAGTAATGTGCGCAAAAGCCATTGCTAATCAAAAAAACACAGATGTCGTTTCTTCACTTTTATACTGTTTAAACAACAAAAACGAAAACTATCGTGTTCGATTGGCATGCGCTGATGCTTTAGGCAGAATTGGTGACAGGTTTGCGGTTGCGCCGCTTATTGAAGTTGTAACTGACGAGGATGAAAAATCCGTATATTTACGGGAATCAGCAGTATCTGCTTTAGGTTTGCTCGGGGATTCGAGAGCTTTAGACCCTTTAGTCAGTATTTTAGAAACAAAGCAAGGAATAATGGATAAGTTTTCATTTCTGAAAGAACGTGCAATTGAAGCACTTATCAAAGTCGGTTTTTGTGATAATGAAAGAGTTTTCAGAGCCTTAAGAAATTCATTATCCGATGAATCCGCTCAAGTTCGAATAAATGCAATTGAAGCACTAATGGATTCTGATCACCCAAAGGCTTTTGAAACAATAAAAAAATGTTTGGAAGAAGATAACGACGACGAAGTAAAGAAAAATGCGATGATAGCATTATACAATATGTCAGACCGAAGCATTTTAGATGAAATAATCAAGTCAGACAAATATTCTGACGGGATAAAAACAGAAGCTGTCTCAATTCTTGATGAATATGAGAACGACGACGAGGAAGAATAAATAATGAAATCAATAATATTACTATCAGGCGGACTTGATTCTTTAGTCAGTTTGGGTTTAAAAAAAGAGGAACTTAATATATCTTTGGCGTTAACTTTTGATTACGGTCAAAAATCAGCACAAAAAGAAATCCAAGCCTCGTCAAAAATTTGCAAATATTACAATATAGAACACAAAATAATACAACTTGACTGGTTAAAAAACATTACTCAAACTTCGTTGGTGGCGCAAAAAGACATCCCGACAGGAAACTCTTTAAACAATCCGGAAAACAGCGCAAAATCTGTTTGGGTTCCAAACAGGAACGGCTTATTTTTAAATATTGCAGGAAGCTTTGCAGATTCATACGGATATAATTTTATACTAATCGGGGCAAATGAAGAAGAAGGGCAAACTTTCCCCGACAACACAAAAGAATTTATTGAGGCGGTAAACAAAGAGTTTGAATATTCAACCCTAAATAAGGTGAAAGTTACTGCACCCTTGATAAATTCCAATAAAAATGATATAGTCATGTTAGCTTTAAAACACAATATCCCGCTTGAACTCGTAATGAGTTGCTATCAAGATACAGAGGGGCATTGCGGAATATGTGAATCTTGTCAAAGACTAAAAAAAGCACTTGATTTCAATAAGGATATGTATTACACAAAGGTATTGTTTAAATAAGATGAAAACATTATTTATAGATGAAGATATTAAATATATTGGCTCGCAGTTAGCTCCGCATTGGATTTACAAGAATTTCAAAATTCAAGGAGATGCGATAATTGCATTTTGTGGAGAGTGTGAAGTAAAACTCTCTGAAATGGTTGACATCGAAGATGTAATCAACAATGAACCTATTTACAGCAAGTACATGCTCAGTTTTATATCAGAACAGTTTAATATCGGATTGGTTGAAGGAGTGTTAAGACAACGCCTTTTAATGACAACAATAAAAGAAGCTTTAGAAAAGAGAAATTATCTTGTTCGAAGAAATGGTGATGATTTGTTTGTAAATGACAAAAAATTGTCGGTATCTATTGCAACAAAATCAATCAATTCAGTCTTAATACATACAGGAGTGAATATATTATCAGATGGTGCTCCTATCCCTGTTTCGGGGTTAAAAAGTGATTTAAACTTGGAAAATGTTAAGGAATTTGCACTTGAGGTTATGAAAAACTATACTGAAGAAATAGAGGATATAGTTTTGGCAAGCACGAAAGTCAGAGGTGTTTAATGCTAAAAGATACTAATAAATACGAAGAATCAGCACATTTTTCATACGGAGAATACAAACGCAAAGTAAAAAAAGGACCAAATAAAGATTTAATGGTGTTTGTATCTGTATTTATTATCGGAGTGCTAATTATATTAGGGTTTGCGAAAATCTTATCACCGAATGTTGATGTCGGGATACACGTAAATGATGAAATCTCAACATTTACGGATGACGACACGGAAACTCCATCCTCTATGATTGATGACAGACTCAGAGGATTACAAATGGAAGATGAAGGCAAAAAACAAGAAGATGAACAGATGTTTTCGCCTGAACTTGATGAACGCGTGGTTATCCCAAGTCAAATCCGAAAAACTGTAGGACAAATGGAAGCTGAAAAAGCGGCAGAAGAAGCGAAATTAAAAGAAGCCGAACATAAACAAGAAGTATCCAATGAACGAAAGCAAGAAACCAAACAACAAACAGAAAATAAAGTTGCTCAACAAAAACCTGCAATAACAAAAGCTCCGTCACCTGCAACAGGGGATGCTATTGTTAATGCTAAAGTTGTTGTCGGGTACTATGCAACAGAAAAACAAGCAGAAGTTGCAAAGACAATTATTCAGGACGCGGGTCTTAATGTAACACCGATTGTAAAAAATCTCGGCGGGTATTATACGCTGCAAGTCGGCTCATATTCATCAAGAGAAAAAGCACAACAGGCAGCTAACAGCTTACTAAAAAGTAATTTCCCCGCAAGAGTTATTGTGGAGTAATCAATTTTCAATTGCCTGACAACGACTTTAATGGGTCATATTTATGGGCTTTATGAGGCGTAAGGTTAAATAGCCCCTGAAATGCATCTAGGGTGACAGGGCGGGAGTACCGGGTGACAAAAGAGGGAATACGCAACGGTATAACAAGTATGTCATCCTGAATTTGCGGATTTTCGGTAGAGTGAGCGAGTGAAACGAGTGAAACTCGCAAGAGCAAAGAACACGATTGAGCGACTAAATCCGTCAGGATTTAAAAGCGAAAAAGTGTTCTGCACACCCGAATAATCCAAGACTATTTTAGGATCTTGCTGTTGGAGTAACTATGCTATGTTAAAAGATCCTGAACAAAACAAAATCTACGCAGCTTCGCCGCTTGATTTTCAGTTTTTTCAGGATGACACTGGTGTTTGACTTTTCATCTTCTGCTCGGCTTGTTCAGGGTAACATGGGTACTAAAGGGGTATTCATTCCCTCTCCTAAGTTAGGAGAGGGGTAGGGGTGAGGTCCGGTCAAGATTCGATATTCAGGTCAGAGAGACATAGACGAGATACAACACAAATGAAAAACGCACCTGTCATCCTGAACTCGTTTCAGGATCTTTAAAAGTTAATTGAATTGTATCCACAACTTCAACTTTTATATCTGTTATAAGTTCGGAATAAGAAATAACAACTATAGTCGGAATATGTCTTACTAATAATTGATATAACGGCAAACGAATTTTTGGAGAACATAAAATTACAGGATACTGACCAATTGATTGATATGCACGCATTAAGGTCTTTAAGGTTGTTTCAATCAAATCCTCTATCTCATCGGGATTTAAGAAAATCATTGGGCCAATTTCTGTTCTTTGGGAACTGGTCACTAATAAATTTTCTAATTCTTCTGATAATTCCAGTACATATAAAACATTATCTTCATTAACATTTTTTAAGCAAATTTGTCTTCCTAATGCTGTACGCAATCTCTCTGATAAAAGATCTGCTTCTTGAAAAAATCTTGCATAATCACAAAGACGCTCAAACACAAACATAATATCTTTTATTGAAACTTCTTCCCTAATAAGATTTACTAAAACTTGTCTTATTGTTTCAAGTTCTAATCGTTCATTTATGCTTTCTATTAACTTTTCAGAATTTTGTGCTGCTCTTACTCTTTCAATATATTTTTCTACATCACAACTTGTAATAATACAATCCACATATTCTATACTCATCTTTTCAATGTGTTGTATTATTATATCTTCCGCTGTCAAGAACTTAATATCAGGATATTTTTCAGCAACATTTTCATCTACAAAACAACATTGCGTTGACGATATTGGATCAACCCCAACTATAGCATTTTCAGGAATTTCACCACATTTTTCATCCCATTCTTCAGCTGATACCATGATTTTGTTAGGGTAAACAATTCCTTTAGCTACAAGATTATTTCGAATATAAATTTCATAAGTGTTTTCATTAAGTTCATAATTATCAAGTATTCTCAGGTTTGGAAGAATATACCCGAATTTATCGGTAACACGTTGACGCATTGCAGCGACTTTTGCAAGCAATTGTCCCTCCTGTTCAGGATCTGCAATACAAAGAAGTCCTTGACCTACTTGTAATGAAATTAGGTCAACCCCCAAACGCTCATACATTTTATCAGGATTTACCAAATCTTGCATTTGTTGACGAACTTTCTCTAATTCATCCATTTGTCTTTTTATATCCAATTTAATTTCTATAAAATATCCAACGACTACCAAAATAATTAAACCAATTAAAAACCAGAAATAAGGAATATTCATAGCCTTTCCAAGAGACTGTGACAATAAAACAATAGCGCAAGAAACTATAAGAATTACAATAGTCCCCAAAATGTATTTTAGAACAGTTTTAAGCGTTTCAAATTTTACGCAATGTAAGCATTTATTAATATTGAATTTAATAGTTTTTTGTTCTTCTGCCTTAGTTAAAAGTTCTTCAAAAAGTTTGTCAATATTAGACTGGTCCTTTGCAAAATATTTTGCAGTTTAATCCAACGGCAATTCATCAATACATTCTTTATAAACTTTTTTAACATTATCTTCTACATAATTTAATAATTCATCTTGTGGCTTATTTTCTATCATAGAGGCTCTTGAAATTTCATAGACAGTATATGCAATTTTTTACAATATAGCATTGCTATACTCTAGGGGAATTTTAGCTCTTATAATATCAACGGTTTTGTGAAAAGTCCATTCTGCTATAAGTTGAGCTATAAATATTTTTTGATTATCATCAAGTTCATCCTCTTTATTTAAACCTTCACCAGCTAACAATATAAAAGATTTTATATTGTTAGCAATTAAATCAACCTCGTCACTATTAAATTCAGCAGGAGCTAACTCTCTTGATTGACTTGACATATTTTCGGCAAATTCTTTTTCATCAAACATGTATATTCCCCATAAAAAACAACCGTCTGATAATAATTATACTATTTTGTCAGATTAGGCACAAGAACGTAAAGTTTCACAATAAAAAATCACACAGCGAATTTTGCTGTGTGATTTTTATATCTGTTTAGACGCTTATACAAGTGCTAATTTTTTATCTTGTACTGCGGCTTGAGCTGCTGCAAGTCTTGCTTGAGGAACTCTGTACGGAGAACAAGATACATAATTTAACCCGATTTTGTGAGCGTATTTTACTGAATCCGGATCTCCACCGTGTTCACCACAAATTCCGCCTACAAGGTTAGAATTAACTTCGCGACCTTCATTGATTGACATTTCAATCAAACGACCAACGCCGTTAAAGTCAAGAGTTACAAACGGGTTGTAAGGTAAAATCTTTTGTTCTACATAGTTTTTCAAGAATTTACCTTCTGCGTCATCTCTTGAATATCCAAATGTCATTTGTGTAAGGTCATTTGTACCGTAAGAGAAAAATTCAGCTACAGGAGCGATTTCTTTCGCTGTTAAGGCTGCTCTTGGGATTTCAATCATTGTACCAAATTTGTATTCTAATTGAACTCCCTTTTCGTCCATCACTTCTTTGGCAACCTTAACCAAAGTAGCTTCTGCTGCTTTTAATTCGTTTACATGTCCGATTAGAGGAATCATTACCCAAGGTTTTACGTTAATACCTTCTTTTTGAACATCACAAGCTGCAGAGAAAATAGCTCTAACTTGCATTTCATTGATTTCAGGGTAAGTTAAACCTAAACGGCAACCTCTCAAGCCCATCATAGGGTTTGATTCTGATAAGTTTTCAACTATTTCAAGCATTTTTTCATCTTCAGAATAATCTTGACCTAATGCTTTCTTAGTTGCAACTTTTTCTACCAACTCAATCTTAGAAGGTAAAAATTCGTGTAAAGGCGGGTCAAGCAATCTGATTGTCATCGGAAGTTCACCAATACCTTTGAACATTGCATAGAAATCAGAATACTGCATTGGCAACAACTTATCCAAAGCTTCTTTTCTTGCTTCCGGAGTTCCCGCAATAATCATTTTTTGAACCCAAGGAAGTCTATCAGGATCCATAAACATGTGTTCTGTTCTGCAAAGACCTACACCTTCAGCTCCAAATTTGATTGCGTTTTCAATATCTTTCGGAGTATCAGCATTAGCCTCAACTTTAAGAGTTTTAACTTCGTTTACCCAACCGAAGAAAGTTTCGAAATCGCTATCAATACCTGCTTCAACAAGTTCAATTGCGCCTTCCATAACTTCACCTGTTCCGCCATCCAATGAAATAATATCATCTTTGTGGAATACAGTACCATCTGAACATGTGATAGTTTCATTTGCAAGGTCAATTTTTAAGTCTTCACAACCTGAAACGCAAGGTTTACCCATACCTTTTGCAACAACTGCTGCGTGAGAGGTAGCACCGCCTCTTAGTGTTAAAACACCTTGAGATACAGCCATTCCGTGTATATCATCCGGACAAGTTTCAATTCTTACAAGAATAACTTTTTCTCCAGCTTCACCGCGTCTTGCAGCTTCTTCGGTATCAAATACGATTTTACCTACAGCAGCACCCGGAGATGCGTTTACACCTTTTGAAACTTTGTGTGAATGTTTAACCTTATCAGGGTTGAAACATGGTAATAATACTTGATATACAGAATACGGATCTACCTGCATGATTGCTTCTTCTTTAGAAATAATACCTTCATTATACATATCAACGGCAATTTTTATTGCAGCTTTTGCTGTTCTCTTACCGTTTCTTGTTTGTAAAATCCAAAGTTTTCCGCGTTCTACGGTAAATTCCATATCTTGAACATCGTGATAACCTTTTTCAAGTTGTTTTGCGATATCAACATATTGAGCATAGATATCAGGCATATCTGTTTCAAGTTCGGAAATTTGTTTAGGAGTTCTGATACCAGCAACAACATCTTCACCTTGAGCATTTACAAGGTATTCACCATAGAATTTATTTTCACCTGTTGCCGGGTTTCTTGTGAACGAAACACCTGTTGCACAATCATTACCCATGTTACCAAATACCATAGTTTGAACGTTTACTGCTGTACCGAAATTGTGATCAATTTTGTTCATGTTTCTATATGCAACAGCACGCGGAATATTCCAAGATCTGAATACTGCTTCAATTGCCTCTTGCAACTGAACAAACGGATCTTGAGGGAATTCTTTTCCTGTAACTTCTTTGATTGTATTTTTGTAAATCGGAATCAAAGATTTCCAACCTTCTGCAGATACTTCGGTATCAGATTTTACACCTTCTCTTGCTTTTACTTTTTCAACTTCTGATTCAAAGTATTTTTGTCTGTCCATTTCCCAAGCAACAGAACCAAACATTGTTAAAAATCTTCTATATGAATCGTAGCAGAAACGAGGATTGTTTGTTAATTTTACCATTGCTTCAACAGTTTCATCATTCAAACCAAGATTCAAAATAGTTTCCATCATACCCGGCATTGAAATTCTTGCACCTGATCTTACTGAAACCAACAATGGATTAGTTGAATCACCAAACTTTTTGCCTGCTTGTTCTTCAACTGTTTTCAAAGCAAATTTAACTTCATCCATCAATCCTTCAGGCATTTTATTACCGTTATTGATATAAGCCATACAAGTTTCGGTAGTAATAGTCAAACCCGGAGGAACAGGCAAACCTAAGTTTGTCATTTCAGCCAAGTTTGCACCTTTACCGCCAAGAAGGTTACGCATTCCTGCATTTCCTTCTTTGAAAAGCCATACTCGTTTTTCTGTCATAATTTTCTTCTCCTTTTAATAAAATATCTCGTTTAGATAATTGCAATAAAATTCTATCATAAACATAACGACATCAGTACAAATTAGATTAGATTATTTAAAAGATTTTAACATGTAATTTTAGAAATAATAATGTTCGGGTTTTCTTTTAAACAAGCTAATATAATTACGCATAGAAAGTTTTGAATATTCTTCACTCACCTGAGCCATATATTTATCCATACTTTCAATTGAACTAAAGCCCATACGTCTTGATGCCGCGTTTACATAATACAATGCGGCACGTTTTTGTTCGGTATTCATTTTGTTGAAATCTTTTGAAGATTTATTAATAATTTCTGAAATTCCGAAATCATACAATTTATTTAGTAAAAATTCAAATTTTGAAATCAGAATTTTATACTCAGGATTTTCTATACCCGTAGTTTTATCAGATATTACTTTTTGTAATTTTAAACGATCAATTAACAATTTAAAATCTTCCAAATTGTTATCATAAGGCGCAGAATAGAAAATTCTTCTTACGTCTTCATCTGTAAGATTATTAAAATCTTGTTGTTGCACCCATTTAAAATAAATATCATCCGATACTGAGTCTGAGATATTCACCGACAGATTTTGCGGTTTTAACTCTTGAGGCGCTAAAGTCAAATAATTATCAATCGACGGAAGATGTTTGTACGTTGGTTTTAAATCGTACTCCAAACCCAACAATTCGGAAGTCCTTGCATAAGCCAAATCAATAATTTCTCTTTTTGACTGCAAGATTTTCTCTCTTGATGTTGTTATGGCTTCTGCCATTTGAGCAAAATATTTTGAAAGAGATTTATGAATTGCCATGTACTTAATGACATCCATCTGCCCTAAAGTTGAAACAGATTGCGCTCTCAATTTTGCAGAAGAAGAAATAATTAAACTATTAAGTTTTTCATCTTGATTACTCGGAAGTTTAGCATAATCTTCAAACAATAATGCCATTGCATTTCTCTTATTGGTTAAGTTTTCGTTAACATTTTTTAATACGTTGTTTATATCTGCAGAGAATTGCCCCATATCTGTTAAATTTCCCTGTCGATTGTTTCTCGAAGAAGAATGAATTGCATCCATATACAAATCAACGGCTTTTGTAATCATTTTGGGATTAGTTAATTTTTCAAATATCTCTTGATATCCGGAAAAAGAATTCATTTTCAAATAATCTGCAATATATTTATCAAATGGACTGAATGAATTTTCTACAATATCATTTGTAGAATCTTGATATATTTTTAAATTTGCTTTAATTTGTGCAAGTCGTTCATTTACAATGTTTTTTATAATTTTGGATTTTGTAGGAGCTTTAATTCCGTAATATATCAAGAGCCCTCCGCCCGCAATCAAACCTAATGGCAAAATGAGTTTTTTCTTATCAGTATTTTGAACATCATTACCAACAGGCTGATTAGTTTGCGCAGAAACGGATACATTAGCCTTTGGAGCCCTTAACAACTGAAAATTATTTAAATATACTTTATCCACCATAAATTATCCTGTTTTAGATATTAAAACAGAACAAAATATTTTTTGCCAGTATGTTAATTAAAGTTCATCTTCAGGCAAAGTGCCTTTTACATCCGCGATTTCGTCACATTCCAATTGAAAGACCTCATGCAAAGCCTTAACTGCTTTTTGAGCATCTTCTTTATTTATTAAACAGCTTATTTTAATTTCACTTGTTGAAATCATCCTGATATTTATACCGGAAGTTGCCAAAGTTTTAAACATAGTAGACGCAATTCCCGGTCTGTCAATCATGCCGGCACCGATAATAGAAACTTTTGCTATGTTATCATCAATTTTTACATCTCCGGCACCTAATTTTACTTTAACTTCTTCTAAAATTGTCGAAGCCTTATCTAAATCTTCTTTATTTATGGTAAATGCAATATCATTAGTTTGAGAGGCTTTTCTTGCATACGATTGGATAATCATATCTACAGAAATATTTTCTTGAGCAAGACAACCAAACAAAGTAGCAGCTTCACCCGGAGTATCAGGCACATCGCAAACAACCACCCTAACCTGAGATAAATCTGCAGCCACACCCGCAACCGGTTTATTTATTTCCATTTTTTCCACTCCTACAATTAACGTACCCATATTATCTAAATTAAAACTGCTGCGAACCCTTAACGGAACAGCATATTGTTTTGCAGTTTCCACACTTCTCGGGTGCAAGACATTCGCACCGGCATGTGCAAGCTCCAACATTTCTTCATAAGATATTATATCTAATCTTGAGGCATTCGGAACAACTCTCGGATCAGTTGTATAAACCCCTTCCACATCAGTATAAATATCACATCGTTCAGCATTTAACGCTGCAGCCAAAGCAACAGCAGAAGTATCCGAGCCGCCTCTGCCAAGAGTTGTTATTTCACCGTCATCGGTTACTCCCTGAAATCCTGCAACAACAATAATATTTCCTTCTTCAAGGTTTTTCTTTAATTTATCGGTTTTTATATCCACAATTCTGGCTTTTGAATGAACATTCTCTGTCAAAATACCAATTTGCATGGCATTAAAACTTACAGCTTTGTGTCCTAATGCCTGTATTGCCATTGTCAGAAGTGCAATTGATACACATTCACCCGTAGATAACAACATGTCCATCTCTCTTGCAGAAGGATTCGGATTTAGCGCTTTTGCCATTTTAACAAGATGATCGGTCGTATGCCCCATTGCAGAAACCACAACAACGACATCATTTCCGTTATTTTTTTCACGTATAACGGTTTTTGCTACGTTTTTTATTTTATCCGTATCCGCAACAGATGTTCCGCCAAACTTTTGTACAATAATTTTCTTCAATTTATCTTCCCTGTATGCCTTTTAAAATACTTTCCAATTCCGCCCTTTGGGGTTCGTAGTCAAATTTCCCTAAAGATTTGACTTTATCCGCAATTAAAATTGCCTCTTTTATATTATATTCACAAATGTTATTCTTGACAAGTGTATAAACTGTAAAAAATAACAAATTCAGCATTTCAACATTATCACTATCCAGTTTTTCCGCTTTTCTGAGCTTTCTTTGAGCTTCTGCAAAATCATCCTGCTCAATTAACCATTTTGCATATTCAATCAATGCAGGTACATAAGTCGAATTCTCACAAACAAACTTATCAAAATATTCTTTCACTTTTGTTTTATTTTGTAAAATTTTATAAGCTCTTGCAATATTCAAATAATTATAGGTTTGTTTGGCATCTGTTCTTAATGCTTTTTTAAACATTTCAACCGCATCATCATACAAACCTTTGCTTAACCAATCTAACCCTATTGCTTCCTGAATATAAACATTACTGCCATATTTCTCTTTTAATTCTTCCAGTAATGAAAAATCGTTATTATAAGCGTTCACAAGAGCCAGACCAATTTTTGCATCAATATAATCAGGATTTTTGTCCAGCGCAAGCATAAAATGGCGCTTTGCGTTTTCAAAATCAAAAAATCTCACATACGCTTTTCCCCACTCAAAGTGTAAGGTTTCATTTTCCAGCCCGTTCTCAATTGCTTTTTGGAATATTTCATCAGTATTTTTCAAATCCTTTTGGATTGAATATACTTCTCCTAAAATAAAATATGCCGGCAACATTTGTTTATTAATCTCAATTGTTTTTTGCGCATACTTTTCAGCTTCTTTATAATCGGATTTTAAGAGTTTTAAATTTGCATATTCATAAGTGCTACCCTCATTGGGCGCAACTTTTGCCAAGAATTTCAACTTAACTTCTGCCGAATCATAATCACAAAGTCGAACTTCCATAACGGCAGAAAGTAAAATTGCCGTAAAATTATACTTACTTATTTTTGAAGCTTCAAGAAACTTATCATGAGCAAGCGCGTATTTTTTTTGCCTCATTAAAGCCATTCCCCAACCGGTATAAACATCCGTATTAAAAGGAGTTACCTTATTTGCACGCTCAAAAGATACTATTGCATCATCAAGCAGCATTATACTTAACTGACACATCCCGAGCCTTAACCAAATTTCTTTATCCTGTGGGTTTAAAAAGGCTGAGTTTCGATAATATTCAATAGCTGTTGGGAAATCCGATGCAACCTCACGTATTTTCCCTAAATACTTATAAACCTTTGAATCTTTATCCGAAATATCCAATGCTTTTTTCAATAATTCTTCAGCTTCGGTATATTTGTATTTGTCAATGAGTTTTTTTGCTTTATTAACATAGGCAACCGTAGGTAAAGATTGAATTATCGAATCTTGTCTGTAGTCATCAACCGAACCGCTGAGAAGTCTTATCCTATCTATTATATTTTTTATCCGACCAAACAATCCGCAACCTCCCGAAAAGCGCCATTGCCGGCAATATTTTTTGTAATCTGTATATCGTCAATATTTTTAAGAACATCCGGCGCATGCGGAACCGTAATTTTATACTTGGCATAACGTAAACACTCTAAATCATTTACATCATCACCTATATAAATATATTCATCCTGCGAAAGTTGGTGTTTATCAATAATAGATTTCAACACATCAATCTTTATCCGAATATTTTGATGAACTTCCTCAATATTAAATTTTTTGGCAATAAGTTCTATTGCGGCATTTTTTTCACCTGAAATTATTGCCATATCAAAACCGTTTTTCTTTAACAGCGAAAATGCCATTACATCTTTAAAATTCAACTTTCTGCTCATTGTAAAATCATCATTAACGTAAACGCAATTATCTGTTACAATCCCGTCAAAATCCGTAATTACCATTTTTATTGAATTTGGAAGTTTTATTCCTGACATTTGATACTTCTTTTCCCTAACCTGTTCACAAACCCGAAACTATTTGGTATAATTATAGCATAAATTTGTGACAGACTAAAGTAGGGAGTAATAAAAAGTAATAAATGTTTTCATATTTTTATGTAATTAATATTTGCGTAATAATTGTGTTTATATGCCTGTTCTTCATCACAAGAAGAACAAACCAACGCTGGTCAAAAATTAACGATTATCTTGGCAAAGTTACAACAACCGTTGATTCAATACGTTACGGTAATCTGACAACAAAAATAGAAAAAATCGAACATCCGACTTACCAAAACGTAACTGACAGTATTAACCGAATGGTCGAAACCCTCAACGATCGTGAAAAAATGATTATCGAGTATCAAGCCGAACTTATGCGGCAGAACAAATTACTGGAATCAGTTATCAACTCGCTTTCTGACGGAATTTTGATTATAAATGAGAACTACGACATACTAAGAGCAACTCCAAAAATTTTAAAATGGTTCGGGATAAAAGGTAAAGATATTATCGGGAAAAATGTACTTGATTTCATTCAACCGGTTAACGAAGAAAATATCACCGTTTCTAAATTAAATAACACAGAAATCTTCATAAAACATACTCCGACAAACAATTTTGCAATAACCGCACAACCTTTATCATCCCTTGAAAAAAAGAGATTTGTGTTGATTATAAAAGACATCACAACAGAAAAAGAAATTGAAAATTTGAAAGAGGACTTTGTCGCAACACTAACTCACGACTTAAAAGTTCCTATTGTTGCAGCAGCCAATATGATAGATTTATTTTTGGCAAGAAAATTCGGAGAAATTTCAGATAAGCAAACCTTTGCCTTGGAAACAATGAAAGCGTCAAATAACAGCTTGCTTGAACTTGTCCAAATACTTCTTGAAACTTACAAACTCAAGGAAAAAGGTATTCAATTGATTAAAGAAGATATTGAGTTAAATTCACTTATCAAAAATATCGTTGCGGAAATGCAACCTATTGCAAATGCAGAAAAAATCGAGATTAATTACATTCACCCGAAAGAAAAATACACGGTAAATGCGGATGCTATGCAGTTAAAACGAGTTATCAAGAATTTAATAACAAATGCTATAGACCACAGCAACACCAAAAAGCCTATTGACATTGAAATCGGAGAAACCACAGGATTTACAACGATATCCGTAATTGACTACGGGCAGGGAATTTCTCAAGATGACATCAAAATGATATTTAACAAATACTATTCCGCAGCAAAAAAACTGAGAAAAGTCGGAACAGGTTTAGGTTTGTACCTATCTCAGCAAATTACGCAAGCACATGGCGGAGAAATTGTAGTTACAAGTGAAGAAAACGTAAAAACAGAATTTTGTATCAAACTCCCGCAATAATTACTTACAAATTTTCGATTATTTTTTTCGTAAATTCGTCAGTTGACAGATTTCCACCGATATCAACGGTTTTATATCCGTCAGATAAAGTTTTAAACAATGCTTTTTCTATTTTTTTCGCTACCGGAACTTCTTCAATATACTTAAGCATTTCAACCGCAGAGAGCAATAAAGCCGTAGGATTGGCTTTGTTTAAACCTTTAATGTCTGGCGCTGAGCCATGTACAGGTTCAAAAACCGCACAATCATGACCTATATTTGCACCTTGAGCAACTCCCAAACCGCCAATCAAACCTGCAGTCAAATCCGAGACTATATCCCCATATAGATTTGGTAAAACCAAAACATCAAACCTCGTAGGGTCTTGGACCAGTTGCATGCAAAGATTATCCACCAAAATTTCTCTTGTTGTAATTTGCGGATACTCACCGGCAACAGTTCGAAAAGCCTGCAAGAACAAGCCGTCAGACAATTTCATAATATTTGCTTTAGTAACAGCGCAAACTTCATGCCTGTTGTTTTTCACAGCGTAATCAAAAGCAAAACGACAAATCCGCTCAGATGCCGAACGAGTGATTATTTTAATACTATGTGCCGTATCATCATCAATCTGTTCTTCAACTCCTGCATACAAATCCTCTGTATTTTCTCTGACTACGACTAAATCAACATTTTCAAATCTTGTTTTTACTCCCGGAAGATTTTTACAAGGTCTTAAATTCGCATACAAATCAAGCTCTTTTCTCAACTGCACATTTACCGAACGGAAGCCTTTACCAATCGGGGTTGTAACCGGAGCTTTCAACGCAACTTTGTTTGCTCTGACTGATTTTAGGACTCTGTCAGGTAATGGAACACCCTCACTTTCAATAATATCAGAGCCTGCTGTTTGAATATCCCAGTCTATATCAAGACCCGCTGCTGCTATTATATCTGTTACGCTTTTTGATATTTCCGGACCTATCCCGTCACCGTTTATTAGAGTAATTGTTCTCATAAAAAAAACCTCCGTCAATAGATTTATTATACTATAAACAGGAGGGGTAGTGAAAATTGTAGGGGAAAATATCATTTTAATTATTATGAAAAAGCTTTAAACGACCTTTCAATATTTTTACTCATCGCGGATTGAACGGATTCATACTCTGTTTGCAAAGCATTGTGTTCGGTATCCAGCGTTTTGATTTTGTTTTCATATTTCTTATCTTTTGCTGAAATTTCGTTATTTTTTCTGTTATATTCTGCTTCAGCTTTTGCTATTGCCCTTTCATCATCTTCTGTCGTAAAATCAGTACAAGATGTATACTCTTTCGCTGTCCAGCTGATACCTTTTAACTGAAGCGTCAATGGTCTGTTTGAATCAGGTACAAGATTTGGTTCTTTCATATAAGTTGCAGCCTCAATGGTTATAACTCCTTGACTTAGCGCATCTTGTATCCATTGAGAACTTGAAGCCAATTTTGCATCAAGGATTTCATAATTTGATTGATTAGCACCTTGTGCTGACTTATCCGTTGATTCGCCGTTTAGTCTGTACCAAAGATTTGTATACCATCTTGCTTTTGATTCATCAGAATAAACATACATATCTTCTTCAGATGTACAACCCAAACTTTTAGCTTCCATTGCCATTTCTTCCTGAACGGCAAAATATTTTTTTACATTAGAATACAAAGTCGTTTCATTTGTAACCGTAATCACTGTACCATCTGCAGCCTCTTGAGTAGTAGTTTCATAAGCCAATTGAGATTGTAACCAAGTATCATAAGTAATCGTATTACTATAAGCAGCTTTTGCTTCTGTTAATCTTGTCAAATACGCATCAACATCAATGGAAACACCGGTTTCATACTTAAGTACCGCATCTTGATATCCTTCTAGTGCTTCCATATACAGATTATAAGTATTTGCCTTTTCTAACTGATATTTTTGATCAGACGTTAATGTAGTAACATCATTGCCTGCATTATCTTTTTCTGTATAAGTTTGTTTTTTAAGTATTTGAACCGCGCCTATCCAATCATTATAATAATCTTGATATTCTTTACTTCCCAAAAGTTCTGCATTTGTCTGTAAGGTTTCAGATTTATAAATTTTAGATACACCGTAAGAGCTTAAAAATTCACTTAAAGTGTTTGAGTTTTCAAAATTTTTCACATCTGCAGACGGCAATAATACTTGCCCATGTGAATTTACTAACGCATACTGATTTTTTAAATCGGAATAAGAAAATAAAGCGTTAGCAGTAAGGTTTTCCGTAACAGGAGAACCCTGAGCATCATAAGTTGTGAACATCAGTTTTTGAGAATTTAATGCAGAAATATATTCGCTGCTTGCTTGTTCGGATTGTGTAGCAAGCCGCATTTTTGCATTAGAAATCTGCTGAGATTCATATTCATTAGACGTCAATCTCGCAGTTATCGTCAGTAATCTTGCCTGTGATGAAGATAGTCCCATTAAACAATCCTTTCATAACTTATTACTCAATATATCGGCACAATTAGTGATGAACTTTAATATTTGAGGTGAATTGTAAAGTTATGTAACAAAAGTTATATAAATTGAATATAAAAAGTCAATATTTTTTTAAACGAAGTTTTTATATATATGTAAGAGTTAAATAAAGAAAAAGAGTTTAAATAAAGAGAGGACAAAGAAATGGCTACATTGCTGTTATTTTCTGATGCGGTTACAAATACATATAAAGATACATCAAAGGCTTTAAATGAAGTTGAATTTAGCGATAAAAGAGTTGTGAAAAAGACCCTGACACAAATGATGAAACAATCATTTTTTCACGGAGCAAACAGATTTGGAACAAACTTTATTGCATAAACAAATAAACAATCGTTGGAATTAGGAAAATAAAAAGGATAAGAATTAGGATATAGGAATAAACAAAAAGCGGGCATTGTCCGCTTTTTCTTTTGCGAATTTTGTTAAACAATTTGCCAAGCAATTCGCAAGAATGTAAAATTGAATAATATAGAAGTTGAGAGGGATATAGAATGTACGATATAAAAAAGAAGTTTGGACCGCTTGCGAATTTTGAATTTGATAAATTATTTTTAGGTCAGGTATTTTCACATTTTTCTGATGCAATTATACAATTTTTACTTGTAGCAGTACTGTTACAAATGTCCGGCAGCGCAGGAAAATCAATTGCTATAATGTTTTTTGTCTTTCTTTTGCCGCAATTTTTATTAAGCCCGTTTTCGGGGGCATTGTGTGACAGATTTTCAAGAAAAGCTATTTTATCAATAAGCTGTTTGTTTAGAGCTGTTACTGTTGGGCTAATAATATTTATGCTCCCTCAATTAAGTGCAAATTTAATCTATCTTTTTGCATTCATTCTGGGAACGGGAGCTGCATTTTTCTATCCTGCAAAAATGTCAGCAGTTACAAATGTTGTTCAAAGCGAACAATTGAAATTTGCAAACGCTTTAACCTCCTCAATTGGAGCAATCGCTCTTTTATTTGGTGCTTTTGCCGCTAATTACCTGACTAATCTCGGAAACATAAAAGCATTTTCAATTGTTGCGGGAATGTATTTAATTGCGTCTTTATTTACGGCAATAATAAAATTTCTAATTCCTCAAAAATATTTTGTTAAACGTGAAAAAACAAACGATATGACTGTTGCGTTTAACTACTTACAAAAACACAAAAAAGCATTTTATCTTGTCGGGCTTTCTATTGGATTACAATTTATCGTAGCCGTTTTTTCCAACAGTTTAAACGCTTTAATTACCGATTACTACGGATTAGCTTTTTCTGATTTAACTTATCTTAGAACACTTTTGGGTATCGGTATAGTTGCGGGTATGGGCGCTGCAATTTACTTTGCAAGGATAATGAGGACACCGCATTTATTTGCAACCGGGTTTATTGTATTATGCTTGGCACTTATTACCGCGCCATTATGTAAGAGAATTGACATTGCGTGGATGTGGCTTATACCTATCGGAATGGCGGATGCCGTAGTTATTGTAATGTTAGATACAATCTTGCAAAAAATCACACCGGATAGGGTTCGCGGTAAAATTTTCGGTTTACAGTTAACATTCAGCACTTTGAGTTTTTTACTCGGAACAGCAATTGTTGCCAACATTATAGGATTTATAAATCCTTTGAATGTATTTAGAGGAATTGCAGCTTTATCATTTGCATTTGCGGCATTAGTCCTTATATTTGACAAATCTTTCAGATATTTCTTATTGAAAGCAACATTAGGACAACTTTTTCTGATTTTATTCAAATATAGAGTTGAAGGTGCAGAAAATATTCCAAGAAAAGGAAAGGTGATATTAGCCGGTAATCACACAGGTCATTTAGACCCATTCATAATTCAAATGGCAACAAATCGTCAGTTGTGGTTTGTGACAGGTCCGGTAGCATTTACAATTCCGATTATCAAACACTTTTTAAAATATTATAACGTCTTACCTCTTAAATTTGGAAAAGGCTTGGAGGCAATCGAAAGTGCTAATCAAAAACTCAACTCAGGAGAAGCCGTTATTATATTTCCGGAAGGTAGGTTTACCCCTAACGGAGAGCTTTGCAAATTCAATCGAGGTGTAGGGTTAATGGCAAAAGCAACTAACGCACCGATTATCCCGTTTGCGATTAAAGGAGGATTTGAAACTTGGGGCAAAACTCGTATCCTACCAAAATTGTTTAATGAAATCGTTATTCAATTTGGACAGCCAATCACCAGTAATGATTATAACGAATTAACCGATGAAAAAGATATTGCACACGAGCTACAAAAACGTGTAAACTTTATGAAAAAATCTTTGGAGCGTCGTCAATTCTACAAAATCGACCACAAATTACATTCTAATTTTCTTGACTTGATGCAGGAAAAAGGTGATATTTACGGACAGGTAAAAGCATTATCTTTGAAAACAAAAGACGGTTATGAAGAATTGAGTTATATTGAAATTTCAAGAAAATCGAAGAAATTTGCAAATTACTTAATTGAAACAGTCAAAGTACAAAGAGGAGAAAGAATTGCAATAATTTGCGAATCCCGTCCTGAATTTTCAATCGGTATGTTTGGTTCAATTCAAACCGGAGCCATAACTGTACCGTTAGATGTAAAATTAACGGTACCGGAGCATACACATATCTTAAACGATTGTAATCCTCGAATTTTACTCTGTTCAAGTCATTATTTGGAACATGCTATTGAGGTTAAAAATAATGTTTCGTCTATTGAACATATATATGTTCTTGATGATGAAGGAGAATTTGCTAACGGGGATTGCCCATTAGTGTCGTCATTAGATGCTGATATAGAAAAAGACTTGGGTAGACCGAGAACATTGGATGAAACAGCACTAATTGTATACACATCAGGTACAACAGGTAATCCTAAAGGGGTTATGATTAGTTTTGGGAATATTTATTCTCAACTTCGCGATTTTGAAGTGATGTTTAAATTAACAAACGAACATACTTTACTGTCGATTTTACCTCTAAATCATTTATTAGAACTTGATTGCGGATTTTTCGGGATGCTTTATATGGGAGCCAAAATTGTTTACATTAAATCTTTAAATCCGAAAGAATTAACAACAACGATGAAAGAAAAAGGAATTACAAACATGATTGTCGTTCCGCTTGTTGCAAAAATGCTCAAAAACAGTATTGATAAGCAAATAAAGAAACAACCGGAAACTGCACAAAAAGCGTTTAAATTTCTTTACGGATTGGCAAAATTTGCACCTCGCAAACTTCGCAGACTAATGTTTAAATCCGTAATTGACGGCTTGGGCGGGAAATTGGAATGTTTTATCTGTGGCGGAGCTCCATTAGAAGACAGCGTTGCGGAATTTTTTGAAAGAATAGGTATCCCGATATTCCAAGGTTATGGCTTGACGGAAACATCACCTACAATTTCAACAAACCGCTACGGACATTCAAAAATCGGTACAGTCGGTCAAGCATTGCCGTCTGTAATGGTTAAAATAGCAGATAACGGTGAAATCCTTGCAACGGGTCCTAATGTTATGCAAGGATACTACAACAAACCTGACATGACTAAAGAAGTAATAGATGAGAATGGCTGGTTCCACACCGGTGACATCGGTGAAATTGATAAACAAGGGTTTATTAAGATTACGGGCAGAATTAAAAATATGATTGTCTTAGGCGGTGGCAAAAAGATTTTCCCTGAGGAAGTTGAGGCGGTTTTGGAAAATTCAGGACTTATCAAAGAAGTTTGCGTAATGTCTTTGACTATCAAGTCAGGAAATAAAGCCGGAACAGAAGAAGTCGGGGCAATTATTACCCCATCGGATGACTTACAAACTAAAACTGATGAGGAAATTCAAGAATTACTTGAATCGGAAGTTAAAAAATTAGCAGATGCAAATCTTGCACCATACAAAGCTCCGACTGTTGTAGTTTTACATAGAGATGAACTTCCGAAAACATCAACAAGAAAAGTTAAAAGAAAGGATTTAAAAGAGTGGTACGAAAACTGTACATGCAAAATATAGAACTACAAACAAAAGATAATATTGATATCGCAATAAACTACTATAAAAACAACCATGATGAAGTAGTTATTGTTGCTCCGGGTTGGTGTATGACAAAAGATTCGGAGGCTTTTTGCAAAATTTCCGAGATGTTTGCAACCGCTTATGATGTTATTTCATTTGATTTTCGAGGGCATGGAAAAAGCGGAGGATTTTATACTTTCACCTCAAAAGAAATAATGGATATGGATTGTGTTGTGAGGTTTGCCAGAAAAAATAATTATAAAAAAATATACCTTGCCGGTTTTTCTTTAGGTGCTGCAATTTCTGTCATTTACTCATCCAAAAGTCGTTTTATTGATAAGGTAATCGCAGTATCAGCACCTGTGGATTTTGATAAAATTGAAAATGAAATGTGGAGAAAAGAAGCGTGGGGCGAAACTTTCAAAAAATTTGAATTGGAACGATTTGCATCAATTCGTCCTTATCCGATTTTTCTAAAAAAAATTAAACCGATTGATGTTGTGAATAAAATCAAAGCCCCAACCCTTTTTGTTGCGGGAGAAAACGATCCAACAGTTCATGCTTGGCACACAAAAGAGCTTTACGAAAAAGCCGTTTGCCCCAAAAAGTACAAAGAATACAAAAACGGCTGCCACGCAGAAGATTTATTTTTACATTTTGAAGAAGATTTCTCAAAGCTATGTCTTGAATTTTTACAATAAACAGTTTGTAGGTCAGTTTAAACCGACAAGAAACTAAGTTTTTAAAGATACTGAAATTGTCTTGGTTAATTTTAAAGATCCTGAAATAAATTCAGGATGACATACGCGTAAAATCTCGACTGGCACGCAGGGGTGCAGTTTATTGCAACATTAAAAAGACCCACCAAATGGTGAGTCTTTTTAATTAGCGGGAGACGAGGCTCGAACTCGCGACATCCTCCTTGGCAACACAAGGCAACAGCTTGACTAATCTGTATAAAGTATTATTATTCTTGCATTTGAAACACCTCTGCAAGATTGATACAAAAGCAAAAAACTTAGTAAAATCTGCTGTTAGTCCATAAATATTACATAAAAAAATGGCAGGATTTGTTGTGTCCTGCCATGTATATGTTTGATATATTTATACAGATTTTAAAAATCTATGTAAATTTGCAACAGATGTATTATATTGTCTTGCAATAATTGTTTTAGGGACTTGCAAATCAACCAATTTTAAGATTTCTTCTGCATGTTCATCAAGTTTTGATTTCCCTCTGCCATTTGGTCTGCCTAATTTTGTTCCATTAATTTTTTTTGCTTGTAATGCTTCAATTGTTCTCAAACTTATCAAATCTCTTTCGATTTGTGCTACAAGTGCAAATATTGTGGTCGTTACAGTTGAAGTTATACTTTTGTCATTGTTTGAAAAATCTTCTTTTATTGAGTAAAGTGTTATTCCTTTTTGTTTTGTAATGTCTATTACCTCAAAAATTTGTGTAATTGAGCGTGCAATTCTTGAAAGTTCAGGAACAATTAAAATATCTCCTTGCTCCATTTTTTCTAAAAGCATTCCAAGTTGTCTATTTTTGAAGTTTGATTTTCCGCTAATCTGTTCTTCAACAAATTCAACATTGCCTAATTTCTTTTCATTTGCAAACTTTAAAACATCAAGTTTGTTTTTCTCTGTGTTTTGGTCAATTGTACTCACTCTTAAATAACTGTAAGTTGTCATGTTTTACCTGCCTTTCTTGGTTAAATTTTGTACCGTATCGTAAAAACCTATCTTTTATATTTTTATTATCCAACCCCATAAACTAAAATTCACCCGTTTTTAGTTTACTGATGAAGAAAGTTTAAACGGTCGTTTTTAAGTTCCTGCTTGAAATACAGCTTTAACTGTTTTTATTAAAATAAAGGAGAAAAAACAATGGATATTGAAAGCATTAACAAACAAATACAAACTGAAAAGGACAGTTACAATAGGGATAAAAACCGATTACAGCAAAAATTATTAACTTTAAAACAAAGACACCAACGCAGATTGTCAGATTTACAAAAACAAAAAGAACAAGCTACAAATCAAAATACTAATGAAAGTATTTATCTAGCATTAAATAATCTATTAAAAGAGTTACTACTATCAAAATAATGATGTTTGTACATTTAACTCGGGATAAAATAAACCTATTATAATAAATGGATTTCTTGACCAACCATGATATCTTCTTGTTGTACCCATGAAAAAGTATAAATCTCTTTGTTTTGCAAGTTTATTTAAAAATTTATCTTTTACTTTTTCTAATGCAGTTTGTTCATTTCCGTAATGTTGTAAAAAATTCCAATATGCAGCACCTACTTCCCAATCTTCAATCATAATAGTATGAGAGGTACCGTCATCATCTTTAAATACATAAGAAAATTCATATGGTAATTTGGGGATTTCCTTAAAATTAGGAACATCGTCAATAGGGTCTGAAAAAAGTTTTAATTGCATTTTGTCAGCTTCTAATTTATCTAACACATCTTTTTTATATTCTCTTTCAACTTCTTTCCATATAAAATCGTCTATAATTGTAGGTTTGTATGTAACAAGGGAAATATCTTCTTCCTTATAGCTTTCTACTAATTTTCTTAGATTTGTACAATAACCATTTTTCAAAACAATATTTCTACGTTTATTCCAATTCGGTTTTGTATCAATAAAGTCAAGCAGTTTAATTTCTTTATAATTTACTTTATGGCTTTCTTTTCGTGGGTCTGCATAATTTCTACTGACTTCACATTCTACCCAACGATATTTTTCATATTGGCTATTATTAACATATAGTTTTCTATATGGAATAGGATATATTCTTATCCACTCTCCATTTTCTTTGATACCTGCTGTGCAAACTAATTCCCCATATTTTTTGGATAAAGAGGGATAAGTTTTTACTGTAATTAATATTTTCTCTACAGTCATTTACAACTCCACAACTTTATATTTTTTATCAGAAAGTTCTACTAGCTTATTTTTAATTCTTGTTCTATGACACATTCTTGTATCACTTTCAAAACAGGTTAAAGCTATGCGTTTTTTAGATTTGATTAATTTATTCAGAATATTTAACTCATCAATTTTTGATGATAAAGTTTCTTCGTATTTCTCAAATAATTTATTATAATCATCTAATGTTTTTAAATCTTCCCTTTGTTCTGATTCAATTCCCAATGTTGGCATATGTAAATATTCTATTCCAAATTTTTCAACAGTAGATTTCAATTGTAATTTTGAAAAACCATATTTTCTGCTTAAAGGATTTCGCCTTACATCAACTAAAACTTTAATATTGTTTTTTATCAGTCTATTGACATATTCCTCTAAACTAATTCCTTCATAACCTATTGTAAATAAAGTTTTTTCTTCATTGTTTAAATCAAAATTAACTTTTATGATATTGTCAATTTGTTCAATTTCTTTTTTATTTAAAACTCTATCTTTAATCGTACTTTTTATTGTGTAGTAAGGATAATTTAGATATACATATTTTATAAGATTATCATTATTTATATTTTTAAAATTCTTGTATAAATTAAATAATATAATCCGGTCATTATCATTTAATAAATCAATATATGATTTCTCATGCGGTTCTAATTCCCACGTATTTTGTTGTTTTAAATATTTTTTCTCTTTTAGATACTCTAAATCTTTTGTTGCCTGAAAGGAAAAACAGCCATAGTGATATGGAACAAAATCAAAACTTCTTTCAATTTGCTTTTCTGTAAATATCAATAAATATTTTTGCATGTCAGTTTTACTTAATACACCATTAAATTTTTCAAGTAAAGCAAGCAAAACTTTTTGTCTGTAATATAACACTCATAAATTCCTTTTACTTTTATAGTATATCATTAATTTTATTTAAGAACCTCTATTTATAGTATTTTTATATTTTCAAGGATAATTTTCTATTGCCAAAAACATTTATTTAGGATTTTAAAATCAATTTTTTTAGTTATACTTATTTATTTTTTGTTTTAATGGTTTTTATTTGTTGTAAATAACTTTTACCTTTTTGTGTAAGCTGTATAAATTCACTTAATCCGCCCTTTGTACTTTGACTTGAATACGCATTAATTAGACCTTGTGCAATAAATTGAACTTTAATGATATTTGCATCATCTTCATCTATATATGTCTTAGAATGATATTTTGAAGTGATTTTATTTATAAATTTAGTATCATACATATATTGTAACATTCCTGCTGATATAGGACTTATTAATTTGGGTCCGATATACGAAAATAATTGATTCCATGTTACATCTACTAAAGAATTTGAATAAGAGCTTGATGACTCTCGCATTGTATAACTGTAATGCAAAGGAAAAAGTTCATCCATATCTGCAATATCAGAAACCTTAGGGACTAATTGTTTTTTGTATTCAGATACTTTTTTCTCTAATTCTGAGTTACATTTGCGTAATTCATTTATTTCATGCAGAAGTACAGAATTGTCATATTCATCTGGTCTTATCCAGCCCTGTTGGGGTTTTTCTTCAAAGGCATTGTACAAGCTATTTATTACTTTTAAACATAAGTCATCTTTATTTTTCCAAGTCTTATGTAGTCGATTTTCAGATACTTTATTGACAAAATTTTGTATATTAGATAAATCTTCATCTTTTTTTGTTTTTTGTAATTTTTTTATATTTTCATAAGGAAAAATTAAAATCGGTATATTCTTTTCTATCGCATAATTATATTCCATTTCTGTATAACTAATACCTGTATTTTTACTAATTGTTCCATAGCAGCCACCGAGAATTAGAACATAGTAGTCACAATTATTTATAATTCGCTTAATATATTCAAATTGTTCATCATCAGAAGCAACAAACAATTCCATGCCTACTGGTAAATGTCCCATATTCAATATTTGCTCAATTACAGTCTTACGTTCTTCTTTTAAATCTTTATATGTTGAACTTACAAATATTTGATATTTTTTATCAGTCATTCTTACTCCGTATTATTATAAATTTTCAATGCAATTTATTTCTTCTTCTGTTAAATTATACAATTTATATACTATATTATTTATTTTATTTTCACATTGTTCACAAAAATTGTTGTTATAATCTTGTTTTTGTTTTTCTTCTAACAGTTTGTTTACAAGATTTTCTATATCTTTTTGTATGTCATCATTGGCAATAATTATAGGCAAATTATCAACTTCATATCCGTTTACATTGCTATTTGTGCTTGAAATTTTAAAGATATAATCTAATAATGAACTATTAAGTAAACCTAAAATATATTTTTTATTAACAGGCTCACTAAAATTAAGGTAATTTACAGAATTGGCACAATAAATACCAGCAGGAATAATTGTCATTTTGAGTCGGTGTCGTTCATTAACTCCTGTTAAACCTTGCATAACAATTCTTTCATAATTATGATGTTGAGCTTTCTCTGCTTTTATTTCTGATAAATATTTTGATGAGTTTAAAAACTGAATTTCGCCTTGGCTCATTTCATTTCTTTTTAAATATCTGTCAATTATTGCACCCTTTATCATTTCAC
The DNA here is from genome assembly GCA_051874955.1 of Candidatus Gastranaerophilaceae bacterium. GTDB lineage: Bacteria > Cyanobacteriota > Vampirovibrionia > Gastranaerophilales > Gastranaerophilaceae > Zag111. The sequence goes on along the minus strand of JBJEGJ010000010.1, from coordinate 18,241 downwards.
TATCTTGAGGGTTATTTGTGATGTATTTTGCATTAATTGATATATCTATTTCCCCTGTATAACAATGTGCTATATTACTTAATGGCATTGAAATTTTTCTTATTTTTCTTATTAACTCTATGTCAGAAATATTAGCAAGAGGTATTGTTAAATTTTCATCAAGTTCATTTATAATACACAAATCTAATTTTGTCATAGGTATTGTTTCATCAACAAATTTATGGTTATTTTTTCTTAAATTAAATGAATTATTCTTATTTGTTTGTCTTAAAGCACTTACTATACAAACAGATACTTTTGCATGTTCAAATACCCTACGTTTTGTACTATCTCGTTCTGGGAATGCTTCTATATCAACAACAGAATAATTATCAAAAACAAACTTTCTAAGTTCTTTTAAAGAGGAATCACATGCAAATGCTAATGGAAATATTTGTATAAAAAATCCCTTTGGTTTTAAAAGTTTAAAACCTCTTAATATGAAAAATTTGTATATATTCAGCATTCCTGTTATTGCTGATTTATATTCAATACTATCTTTTAAATAATCAATAAAATCAGAATCAGTTTCTATCGAGATTTTTTGATTTTGTTTTTTATTAAGTAATCCATAAGGTGGATTTGCAATAATTATGTCAAAACCTTCAAACACACCTTTTTCATCAAGAAGTTCAGGAAATTCTATCATCCATTCCATAGAATTAGCAAATACACCTTGTGTTGCTACATTTTCAAATATTTTTAACTGACGAGTTGGAAAAATCTTATTTTTAATCGTTTTTATTTGTTCTTTTAATTCAGATTTTGAAATTTTGCTTTCAGTATTTTTGTATTCCGCAACAAGATTTTTGTATTCTTTTATGCTTTTTGCTTCTGCCGTTCTGCCATCAAGTGTTTCTAATGCACAATGTCCGACTTTTACATCATAAGCAGACACAAGTGAGTTACCACATTTGATATTTATATCAATATTTGGTAATATCTGCATTTCGTCAGAATTACCGATATAATATGTATTTTTGAGTAATTCTATCCACAATCTTAAACAGCAGATTTGAACAGAATTTGGGTTAATATCGACACCAAATAAACAATTTTCAATAATCTTTCGTTTCTCATCAAATATCGTTTTTTGTATTATTAGTGATTCTTGGTCATTACGTTTGTATTCAAATTGTGATTCCCCGTCTTGTTCATATATTACAAGTTAATCATTTTGTATTTCAACTCTATTTCGTATAGATAATAAGCCTAATTCACTTTTCAAAGCGACGATGTAATTCAAAACTGATACTAAAAAGTGTCCTGACCCAACAGCAGGGTCACAAATTTTTAAACTATCTATAATTTCGTTATAAAAATCCCTGCGTTCTTTTATATGTACATCATAAGAAATTAAATATTTTAAATCATCAATAGTTGTACATGGTGCTTTTTCTTCGCCAAAAACATTATTAAATTTTTGCAAAACGATATTATTTATTGATGTTTCTGCCATGTATTCTGTAATATAAGCAGGTGTAAAGAATGAACCATCTTTATAACCATTCAATTTCTCAAATATCAAACCTAATACAGAAGAATTAATAATGTCTTTTTTATCATCATTTTCAGCTATATTTGAGCTAAAACTATATGCTTCAAGAAAATCAAGTAAATATTTTAATAGTGTTGGGTTTTTAGGGTAATTTTTTACTTTTAATAAAATACTGCCCTTACATAGTTGTAAAGTGGTTTCACTATCAAGGTTAGCAATATTGCCATACCTTGCTTCAAGTTCTGACCTTTCAAAAAGTGAACTATTTAAATATGGAATTTCATGTTCACCTCTTTCGCTTAAAGGTTTACCTAAAACATTGAAAAATAATCTGTTTAATTTTGCAAAATTCGGAATTTTTTCAAAATTTAGAAACGCAAAGACTTTATTGTTATCATTAAACGAAATTAACTGACTTTCAAATAATTTTAAAAATAGCAGACGATTAAGCCAAACTATAATTAAATTAATAACATCATCAAATCTGTTACAGTTCAAATCATAAGAAATTCTATCTCGCAAAGTTCCTTTTGTATCAGACGCAATAATTTTCTTTTGATTTTTACCTTCTTCTTTTAAACCTAATATATAAAGTAGCTCATTATAAAATTTTGAATTTAATTCGTTAGAATCTTTTGGCGAATATTCTCTCAATAAAAAATCTGTATGCAATGCTTTGTATAAGTATTTTAATTGTCTTATATCATGTTCGTTTAATGTATTAGCAAGTATTTTTATTTTATATTTTTGTAAATCAAATTCTGCATAATCAAATTGTAAATTTTTTTCTTTAATCTTTGCTCCAATTTGTTCATATAGTGTTTTAGTATCATTGTATGCAACTTGATTATTTCTAAATTGCAAACATATTTTTTCTAAATCATTATTGCAAAAATGTTTTGGATTAAAGAAAAACAAGTGTTCAGTATCTGTAATAACAATATTTTTGATATTATAACTAATTTCTTTACTATCTTGATTATAAAAATACCAAATAGCTTCTTGTAAAGCTTTTTTGTTAATATTTTCATTATCCAACTGCAACATTTCAGATTTGTTATTTGGAGCTTTAAATTCAAATATAACTTGTGTTTTGTTATCTTTCTTAATTGATAAGTCAATACGATTTTCATTGAGCAAAGTGGTATAATTTTTTAGTAAATGCCGGTTGAATATATTTTTTAGTAATTCTTCATTTGTTTTATCAATAGTTTCCAATTCTGCAAAAAAATCACGCAAATTTTTTAAAAAAGTATTAAAATCTTTTTCATCAATATTTTTGCTTTTGTATGCTTTATTATAAGACCCTAAAAAATTATAAAATCTTTGTTTTGTCACACCTAATTCTCCTATGATTTGAGTTGATTATAACATAAAATGCTTAATATTTGTTGATAATATAAAGCCATCCTTAATAATAAAATTTTTATTATTTTGCTGTTGTTTATGTTCTTACATGTACATAATATAAAGAAGTTTAATGTATATTATAAAATTTTAATTTTTGTTAAATATGGAAATTTAGGGAGTCTTTTTTATCGTGATAATCATTCGGTTTCCTTTTATAATTTAGCCATGGCAAAAAATGTTATAAATCTAAAAAAATACAGTCAAAAAAAGAATCTGCAAAATTTTATAAGCACCTTTGAATACGCTTATAATGGTAGAACAGGTAATATTGTTAGTTTAGAAATTTATAAACAAAATAAAATTATTGATAAAATAAGCAAAATTTCTGTTGTTCAAAATGCTATAACAATTATTATTTTTGCTATTACTACTTACATTATTTTTAAATAATATTACTCTAACACAAATGCCAAGCATAAAGATAGCAAAATCATGCGTTTTTACCCCAAAACACAGATTTATATTGAATTACCGCTTACCGCTTGTTAAAATCGATACAAATCGCTTGTATGTGTTTATTTGGGCAAAAGAAAAGATGTCGGAATGTTAGGAGCATATTTAGAGAGGACCGACATCTTTTCCTTGCCACTTTAAAGGGCAATTTTTTTTGTTTTTAATTTTACTTATTATTTTCCTTGTATAATTTTTTTAATTGCTTGATTGCTTTATTTTTGCTCACAATCAAATTTTTAGGTTTGAACTGTTGTATATAGCTTATTTTTGCAATAAAAGCTCGTAATTCAGTCATAGTCATATCTTTAATTTCTTTGTTTCTTAATGTTTCTACTACCGAATGCCCGATTGCAAACGGAGGGGTCATTTTTCCGCATTGATTAATATGTACCCCTGTAACAACAGCATGTTTGTATCCGTATTGTTTAGTTTTTGATTTTTTGAGATGTAAACCATGAGTTTTTAAGGCATTATTAATGTATTTAATTACCCAATGCTCAATGTGTTTGTGCGTTGAAAGTGTAATGTCATCAATATATACAGTCATATCAATCTCCAAAGATTGCATTTTTTTGTAAATGCTGTCAAAAATTTCTTGATGTACAAAGCAGGATAACAATGTACTTGTAGGAGCACCCGTAGGTAAATGATTTTTGTGGGTTGTTAGCTTAACAAGAATATCTGCAACCTCTTTTTTAACACCTAATTTTTTCTCAAAAAATTGTCTGATATATTTTTCCCTGGTATTTAGGTAATAATGAATAATATCTATTGTCCAGACCTCACGTTTGAATCTATGTTTTTGTGCATTTTTTATGTTATTTTGCCCTTTAAATCCTGCCATACAGTATTGAGGGCAAGTCAATCGCTCTTGCAAATATTTTAATAATTTTTGCTGTATTAATTTTAACTGCGGATTTGGGGCTTCGATTTTACGAGCCTTTCCGTCTTTTATTTTATCAAAGTGCCTGTATCCACCTTTTATTATTTGTTCTAACTTGTTTTGAGTCGTGCCCAATAAATTTAATAAATTGGCAACAGAACTAAAACTGTCAAAATCAGCTTTTATTTTTGTCATAATTATTTCCTTTACGTTTTAAATTGTATGAGAGAGATTGTGCTGCGAAAACAATAAGTTTAAGGTGGTTCAGCATTGGCAATTACCTGTATCTCTCAAGTTGGGCGGAGCTTCCGCAGGAAGCGGAGCTTAAAAAAAATAAAAAAAATGCTTTCCTAAAATTATTATTACTAATAACGATATACATTCCTTTATACGTTTATCTTATATAAACTTATACAATACAATCATACATTATTGCGTACCGATTAATTGTAACCACTTATGTAAGTAATTGCCGTTATTATTCAGTTGTTAATTTGCGTTATTTTTTTAGCATTTCATCGTATCCTTGTCATTTTGGTTTTTCCTTTTTGGGAGTGCTACATAACATGTTCATCAACCATGTAGCAATTCTGCTGTCTTTTGGTTTGATTTTTAATGTAAAATGTTTTTTATCCATTATTTATCTCCATTTTTCGTCTTGGCTTTAGTTCAGCACCTGCTAAAAACCATGACATCACATTCTCTTTTATAAAAATTGGTTTTCGACCAAGTTTTCGATATAAATTTGGCTCCAACTGTTTATAGCTTATCCAAGAATATACCGTTCCAATTTTTACCCTCAATAACTCTGCAACTTCTGCACAAGTCATTAAGGTAATCTGTTGTTCTTTTGAATTTTTGTTTTTAATGTTATTCATATATATAAAAACATGTTCATGCCAATATTTCTAATTTAGCGATTAAAAAAACAAAAAAATAGATTAAAAAATAAATCTATTTTTTTTACTTATAACACTTATTATTCAATATACACACTGATTAAAAATATTAGTGGTATTAATTTGATATCTAATATTTAGACAAATTTTACGCATGACTATTTGCATGTAATAGAAAATAAATTTTACAAAACATTATAAAATTTTTGATGTGTTATGTTTGAAATATATAATCAGCTTGTATTTTAATTGTTTTTATTAAATCGTCAACCGTAGTTTTATTTTCTTGTAAAATGTCTTTTTTTGCTATTCTTAATAATTTATATATATATTTCCTTCTAGCTTGCCTTAATTGTACATAATCATTATCTTTTAATTTTATTGCTGAAATATCTTTTTCAAAATTACATGCCTTATAAATGCGGCTTTCTGTTAATCGTTTTAATTGTTTTAATGCTATCAACAAATTCTTACAATGAGGACATAATGCTCGCATTTTTATTTGATTTTCAATCGGTAGACATAATTTACAGGGTTTATTAATTGAGGTTAATGCGTTAATAATTTTTTCATTTATAGAAATAAAGTATTTAATATTTTGTGGTTCATTTTCTCTATCAAGTTCAAAACAGTATGTATCTTTAATATGCTGATGCAAATTTATTTTTAACATTGTTTGCATATTTAAAATATAAGTTGCCGTTGGCATATTTAATAATTTATAGCATTCTTCTTTCACTGTATTCGTAATTGTTATTTTAGTTATTGTATCGCCATAGATTTCATAATAAAAACCATGTTTTGTATAGTTATTAATTAATATGCTTAAACACTTTTCTAATGATTTTTTATCAATTCTACTGATATTATTAACATCTTCAATACTACCCTCATAATTATTTATTATTTTCCCTAACTTATCAGGAGTATCTATGGGTAAAAAACTTTTTTCATATACTCCAAGTTTGGCAAGATTCTTCTTTCTGTTATGCATTGAATAAAAATTATAACTATAAAAATTACAGGTTAGTGCTTTTAAGTGTAAAATAATCTTTTGATACTGTCTTAAGCTCGGACACAATAAAGAATGCAGTAATATTTCCTTATAGCTCATTCCTTGATGTTTTCTGTTATCTTCTATAATTTTAGGTAAAAAGTTTAATAAAAATTGCCCAACATCTCTATCATCGGCATATTGTATTAATAAAATTATAAATCTAAATAATTTACTATCTCTTTTCATAAGTATAATATATCATAACGTGTCTAATTATTTCAGAATGTAACAATTACAAGATTTTTACTATATTTTACTTCTTAAAATTTATTTATACTTATTTAGTATAAATTGTACTAATCTTGCACCCTAAAACTCTTTCCCCCGTTGCCTTTTAGCAGATTTGAAGTGATAATAAAAATATAAGATACATTAATTAAAAGGTAATGCAATCTAATGCGAGTATATGAAAAAAATAATCATTGGTATTTTGAAATGATGGTACGCAAAAAGCGTTACTGTCGTGCTATTTCAGAAGCAAACAATGAAAAAGAAGCAATTGCATACATGCAAGCCTTTAAGACTGATTTATTGCGTGGCAGGCTTGATTTAATTGAAGATTATGGCATGGAGAAATTTGAAGTAATTGTTGCTGATTATATCAGATATGCAGAAAATAACCTTAAATCAACTGACACAGTAATCCCTATTGCAAAAAATTTTAACAACCTTTGGGGAAAGAAATTAATCAAAGATATTACACCAAATCTTATAGAAAAATACAAGTCAGACCGTAATGGACAAATATATTATGAAAAAATTGTTGAGGGTAAGAAAATTGTTAAACGCATATCTCCTGCAACAGTTAATCGAGAATTAGGTGTTTTGTCTAAAATTTTCAGCATTGCAATAGATAACAAAAAAGCAAAAGAAAATCCTATTGTAAATGTTAAAAAATTGAAAGTTGCAAACAAACTTGAAAGACACATGACAGCAGAAGAACAAGAAAGATTTATAAAATTCTGTAATCACGACTATTCCTACATGGATGTTACAGTCGATGAATTAGAAAAAATAACTAAAAAATATTGTAATTATTCGTACGACCATGTTAGGGATATTGCTTTAATATGCTTAAATACTGGAATGCGTAGAGGTGAAATATTAAATCTTACTTGGAATTGTATTGATTTTTCAGCAAATATGCTTTGTGCTTTGAATACAAAAAATGGTTTAAAAAATGATGTTCCTATGAACAATATCGTTAAAAACATTTTGCTTACAAGATACAATTCTAAAGGGGATAATGTTTATGTATTTACAAATCCTGAAACAGGTACAAAATATGGTAACATACACAAAGCATTTATGACTGCTTGTAAAATGGCAAATGTACCAAATTTTAGATTTCACGACACAAGACATACTTTTGCAAGTCGTTCAATCAAAAATAATGTTCCTGTACCAGTTTTGCAAGAAATTTTAAACCACAAAAACATTCGAACAACCATGAGATATGTTCACAATACTTTTGAACAAAAATTAAATGCTGTAAACAGCTTAAATAATTTATAAAAACTGTTTCCTAATTGTTCTCTTATACATGGGCAAGTTTATAATATTTGCCCATGTATTTATTTTTATTAGCATTTACAAAACTTCAACCTTGCATACTTTTACTGAATTTTACAGATTATACAAAACCCCTCAGTCCATAAATATTACATAAAACCTAAATTTTAAAAATTCGCATTAAAAAAGCAAGGTCTGAAAGCCTTGCTATTATTATGTTTTAAATGGAGCGGGAGACGAGGCTCGAACTCGCGACATCCTCCTTGGCAAGGAGGCATTCTACCACTGAATTACCCCCGCATATTTGAGTTACTACCTTATTGTACTTGCTAAAAAAAAAATATCAAGCACTTTTTTTGATGTTTTTTATTTTTTTGTAAACTTTTCTTTATATATTTTAAATATTAAGCATTTTTTTATATGTTTTTACTTTATATAGCAAAGTATGTGTAGAAATTAAAGGAGTACAAATAAGTATGTCATTTATATCTAAAGTAACAGGAAACATTCAAAGTACCGTAGCTCCCAAAGCAGAAATTTTAGCCAACCGTTTTATAGATGGCGGATGGAGGAAAATGGGTGCAACATACCATGCGCCTCGTACAAATTCCGCTGAAGAAATTATCGAATCCTTAAAATTACTGGCAAAAAAAGAAATAGAAAAAGCCAAAAGCGGACGTAAATATCTGTTGGAGCTTTCGGAAAAAGGCGGCTATAACATTGAAAACCAAGCTAAGAATAGTTCCAGAGATATTGTTGATGTTGCTTTAAGTTTGCATCAACAAAATGTTGAGGCTTTAAATAAAATTATTGCGCAAGGAGGAGCAATATCAGGTGTACAAAGACAGAATTATGAAAAATTATTAAGAATAGCTAATCTTGCTCAATTTATAAAAGCCTCCGAATTAAAAGCGAAAGAAATTCCTGAGTTCTTAAAACTTGTAGGGGATATGCCTCAACGCCATTTAAGTTTGGCTCATGACGTGGTTGATTTATCTAACACAAACGCACTAATAAATCCTGAAATTTTTCCAAGCGTTAACTTCAACGATATCGGAACCCTTGCAGGTACGAATAAAGAAACTACTCTTATGGGATATCTGCTGAATATGTTACCAAAACTAAGTAAAGAAAATCCGAAAGCTTTAAATTTGGCAGATACAGTCCTCACTCATACCGATGATTCAAACTCCAGATTCTTCTTATCGCGTTTTCTTGAAACCGCACCAATCACTCCGGAGCAAACCGAATTAACGGAAAAGCTAGTCCCAAGTATTGCTAAAGACGTCTTGAATGGTATGCCGTCTATGAACTTAGGCAAGGATTGCAAAGAAAATGTATTTTTAAGCTATATCCGTCATTTGTGTTTAGGAGATTCTAAACCTGAAAATATAAAATTACTGGATGAGTTGATGCAAAATATTGATAACATTTGCAAAAAAACAGAACCTGCCATTAATCTTGATGATCTCAGACTCGGAGATACCGAAAAAATCAGAGAAAATCTGAAAGTCCTTCCTGAAGTGTTAAAAGATGCGGAACGTGAAGGCAAAAACATTGATGCTTCGGGATTTCTTCTCAATAACGTCAATTTAGTAGGTTAGTTTATAAAATAAATTAGCTAAATAATAAAGAAGCAGTTTTATTAAACTGCTTCTTTTAAATCCGTATCCATAGATTTTATTCCCACTTCAATTCTGTCTCCAAAGCCTTTATGCAGAGCGTTCACAAGATCATTTGATGAATTGACCCAAAACATGGAAGATGTCAAGACTTTTATCGGACCGGTTAAATCCTTTAATTTCAGCATAACAGGATCTGCACCCGAATACTGACATAAAATCTGTTTCAGCATTACCAGTTCCTCAAATTTTATTTTATCTTTGAGTTCAAGTGTCATAATATTTGAGTTATCAACAGGTTTGACCGTATCAATAAGAATTATAGGCGGATCGTCATCCCCTCTGCGGCTAACTTTACCCGAAACAATTATACGTTGTTCATTTTGCAAGAAATCATTGTATTCTGCAATTTTGGAGTTAAAAGCAAGTGTATCTATTCTCCCTGTTAAATCTTCAATTGTGACAAATCTTACAAACTTTGTCGGGTCGTTTTTTGTAGGGATTTGTTTTGTTCCGGTTACAAGTCCGCAAATTGTTACAACTTTTTCATTTGCAACATTTGGGATTTCTGATATTTTATGTGTCATCAAAAACGGTAATTTATCCCGAATAGTTGATAGCGGGTGGCTTGTGACATAAAATCCCAAAAACTCTTTTTCAAATAATTGAATTTGTCTTGCATCATATTCTTCATCAGAACCGGCAAGGGTGAATTTCGCATTATCTATTGCCGCCGTATCTCCGAGCATATCAAAAAGACTTCCTTGACCTGATTCTTTTGCTTTCGCTTCTTTTGAAGCTGTTGCAGTAATATAATCCAAGTTTTCCATTAATTGTTTTCGGCTTTTTTCTATGTTAGCGAAAGCTCCGGCTTTTATTAATCCTTCTAATGTCCTTTTGTTAGTGCATTTTGGGTCAACTCTTTTTATATAGTCATAGATAGATTTAAAATCCCCGTTAGCTTCTCGTTCCTTAATAATATCTTCAATTACACCTTCTCCGACTTGTTTGATTGAAGCCAGTCCAAATCTTATATTCTCACCATCCGGTGTAAAGGTTGCCAGTGAGTGGTTAATATCAGGCGGCAAAACCTTTATTCCCTTTTTGAGGGCTTCTTCTATGTATAATTGAGTTTTCTCTGCTTCTCCCGCAACACTTGATAAAAGTGCAGACAAGTATTCGATAGGATAATGACATTTCAGATAAGCTGTTTGATAAGCTACAAATGCGTACGCAGCAGAGTGAGATCGGTTAAAACAGTATGAGGCAAAACTTAATATTTGGTTAAACAGAGCAGTTGCCGCATCTGAGGTCATTCCGTGTTTTGCGGAGGCTTCAATGAACTTACCTTTTTGCTTTTCCATTTCGTCGACTTTTTTCTTACCCATCATTCGGCGAACCATATCCGCTTGTCCCAATGAGTAGTCTGCCAAAACCTGAAAGACTTGCATAATCTGTTCTTGATACACAATCGTTCCGTAGGTATCTTTTAAGACAGGTTCCAACAGAGGATGAGCATAAGAAATCTCCTGTCTGCCGTGTTTTCTCTCTACAAAGTCATCTACCATGCCGGAATCTAAAGGTCCCGGACGGAATAGCGCAACCAACGCACCTAAATCTTCAAATACGTCAGGTTTTAGACGTTTTACGAGGTTTTTCATCCCTTGAGATTCTAACTGGAATACTCCGTCTGTATCTCCAACCATTAACATGTCGTAAGTCGGTTTGTCGTCAAGCGGAATATCATTTATAGCAAGCTCAATACCTTGACGAGCTTTAATCATGTCAACGGTTTTATATATTGTTGTGAGGTTTCGTAACCCCAAAAAGTCCATTTTTAACAAACTTAGAACTTCTGTTACAGCATGCGGCGGATATCCTGTTTGAATAATGCCGTCCTTTGACGGTTGAACAGGTAATATTTCATCTAATGGCTTCGGCGCAATTATGACACCTGCCGCGTGTGTTCCTGTATTGTTTTTTAGACCTTCAATCCCTATTGCCAAATCAATAAGTTTTTTCATCCCGACGGTTTTTCCTTCTGTCGGGTCAATCATAATCTGTTCGTCTTTATCATACAGAGCTTTTAATTCCGAGCCGTCGTACTCCATCGCTTTTCCGAGAGTTTTCGCTTTGTCATTAATACTCATTGCAAGTTCAATAGCAGGGTCAATCAAACCTGCAAGTTTGTTTGCTTCGGAGAACGGCACTTTTAAAATCCTTGCAACACCTTTAAATGCGGCTTTTGCGGCATAAGTACCAAAAGTTATAATTTGGCAAACTTTATCTTCACCGTATTTTTGAGTTACATAGTCAATAACTTCACCACGACGTTCAATACAAAAGTCGATATCAATATCGGGCATTGTAAATCGCTCAGGGTTCAAAAATCTTTCAAACAAAAGTTTATGTTTTATAGGGTCAAGGTCTGTAATTTCAAGGGCATAAGCAACAACAGAACCTGCTGCTGATCCTCTGCCCGGTCCGACAGGTATTCCGTGAGTTTTTGCATAGTTGATAAAGTCCCAAGTGATTAAAAAGTATGCGGCAAACCCCATTTGTTCAATTACGCCGAGTTCATATTCAACCCTTTTTTTGATATCTTCTGAAACTTCACCGTATCTTTTCTTTAATCCGCAATGAACAAGGTATTCAAGATATGTTTCAATCGTATACCCTGACGGTACTTGATAATCAGGTAGCGGACTTTTTCCCAATTCAAGCATCAAATGGCATTTGTCTGCGATTTCTACTGTGTTTTTGATACATTCATCAAACATATCGCTATCCATCCACTTAAAAGAATCTCTAAGTTGAGATGGCGTTTTTACATAAAATTCGTTGTTTGGGAAATGAAAACGGTTCGGATCATCTTTATCACTATTTGTTTGCATACATAAAAGAGTATCGTGCATGTCGGCATCTTCTAATCGCAAATAGTGAGAGTCGTTTGTAATTACCATTTTCAAATCAAGCTCTTTGGCTATTTTTATTAAATCCGGATTAGTGCGCTTTTGTTCATCTAAGCCGTGATCTTGAAGTTCTATATAGTAATCATCACCAAATAGGTCTTTATACCTTTTTGCAACAGCTTTTGCGTCCTCATAATTACCTTTTAGTAAGTTTTGCAAAACTTCTCCGCCCAAACACGCAGAACAGCATATCAAACCTTCGTGATGTTCCTGTAAGAGTTCCCAATTTATTCTGGGATGTACATAACGCCCCTTACACCAAGCGACTGATGTTAATTTGATTAAGTTTTGGTATCCTATTTTGTCCTTAACCAACAATACAAGGTGATAACAAGGGTTGTTGTTCCTGTCACGTTCTTCTATATCGCCGTTATGAACATAAAATTCGCACCCCATAATCGGTTTAACACCCGAATCCCGAGCAAGTTCGTAAAGCTCCATATCTCCGTACATGACACCGTGATCAGTCACAGCAACCGCCGGAAAATTGTTTTCCTTACAGAAATTTAATAAATCCCCTATTCTTATCGCTCCATCCAGCAACGAATACTCAGTGTGCAGGTGGAGAGGTACATATTGTTGTTCTACATCAGCCATAGTTTTAGTGTATCATTAATGTGTTTTGAAGTTTATAGAATATTAATTTATTTGAACCGTTAAAATTTATGTTTTACAAGTGCATAAATATCATTAAATACGATAAATACCATAAATATAATCAGTAACAAGAAAAATACCGAACTTATTTTATTTACGGTTTCTTCATCCAGAGGTTTTCTTCTGATTTTTTCAATTACAAGAAACATAAAGTGTCCGCCGTCTAATGCCGGTATCGGTAAGAAATTTACAAGCGCCAAATCAAGTGAAATCATTGCCGTAAGTAATAGCCCTGAGAAAAATCCGTTATTTTGAATTACATCACCGCCGATTTTTGTAATCACAACTATTCCGTGCAAATCTTTAACCGGAATTTTCCCGCTGAAAAGCTGCCACAATCCATAAACTAACATATAAGTTTGTTCCCATAAGTAATCAAATGAACCTTTTATTGCAGCAGGTATGGTTTTTGTCGGAACTAAAACCTGTTTTTCCGCATAAGAAATTCCGGCAACTCCTTTTTCATCCGAATAAATTGTTTTTAATTCTATAGTTTTCCCGTTTCTTAAGACTGTATAATTTAGCGGGTGTTTTGTATCCGAAATTGCATAGGCAAAATCTTCCAACGTATAAGTGTCATCGTCTGTTTTATATGCTTTTTTATCGGCTAATAAATCTCTTAATTGGATTTGTTTTTCGGATAAAGAAAGTTGTTTATCGTGATATAGCGCATATCCTTTTAAAATTTCCTTATCTATATGCAATTCCGCTTCATCTGTGCGAGGAGGCAAAATTATTTCTGTTTTGTTTGGTATGGTTTCGTTCTCAGAAATATTGGGATTTAGTTGTTTTAATTTTTCTAAAGTGTCCAACACTCTCGCTTTATCAACTTTTCCGTCGTTAGCTTTACTTTTTTGAGAGTAAAGTGTCATAGAATAACCCGAATAGATATCAGAACCGTTGATTTTAATTATTCTGTCACCTTTTTTAATCCCGCTATCCCAAATGGATGCGCCTTTTGGTGCTACAATTTTATCTGCATAAATTTCGTGCTGACCTGAAGGAAGTTTTCCCCAGACAAATGCTGTAATAAGTACAAGCACAAATGCCGTAATTAAATTAGCAATCACACCTGCCGAGATGACAATCATTCTCTGCCATACCGGACGGTTAACAAATCGGTCTTTTGAGTCAGGAGGAAGTTTTGAATCTTTTTCATCATCAGGAAATGACACATATCCGCCCAGTAAAAATGCGTGAATTAAGATCTCTACATCTCCGACTTTTTTGCTCCACAAAGTCGGGCCGATAGGTAATCCGAATCCGAATTTTGAAACCTTAATACCTAAAGCTCTTGCAGCATAAAAGTGTCCTGCTTCGTGCACAAGAACAAGAAAACTGAGTAGTAATATCATTATAACAATAGACATAAAAAACCTCTTATCTTATATAGTAATCGTTAATTGCAGCGTTTATTATTTGAATTGTTCTAAAAATCTGACATCATTGTTAAAGAACAATCTGATATCATCAACCGCATATTTTAGCATTGCCAAACGCTCAACTCCCATTCCGAAAGCAAAACCTGAATATACATCAGGGTCGATACCAACGCCTTTTAATACGTTCGGATCTACCATGCCGCAGCCAAGAACTTCCAACCAACCCGTACCTGAGCATGTACGACAGCCTTTGCCTTCGCACATTATACATTGAACATCAACTTCCGCAGATGGTTCCGTAAATGGGAAAAAGCTGTTTCTAAATCTTGTAGGGCGACTTGCGCCGAAATAAATTCTGATAAATTCGTTCAATACGCCTTTTAAATCTCCGAAAGTAATATCTTTATCCACATAAAGCCCTTCAATTTGATGGAAAAAGTTGTTTTTTCTGGAGTTTATATTTTCATTTCTGTAAACTCTACCGGGAGCAATTATTCTTATTGGAGGTTTTTGATTTTCCATAACGTGAATTTGCGCTCCTGATGTTTGACTTCTCAAAACAACATTTTCCCCTGCGTTTGTGTAGAAAGTATCCTGCATATCTCTTGCCGGATGGTCTTTTGGAACATTCAACATATCAAAATTGAAATACTCTGTTTCAACCTCAGGGGAATCTGAAAACGGAGCAACAGAAAACCCCAAACTCTGAAAGATTGAAACAATCTCGTTTGTGGTTGACGTAAGCGGATGAACGTGACCTTTTGGTATAAATTGTCCGGGTAATGTTACGTCAATTCTTTCTCTTTCAAGTTTTTTGTTAAGCTCGGCTTCATAAAGCGTGTGAAATTTCTCTGAAATAGAACTTTCAAGTTTTTGTGTGATTTCATTTGCCAACGAGCCGACAATACGTTTATCTTCCGGGGATAAATCTTTTAGCCCCTTTTTTATCTCGTTAAATTCACCTTTTCGGCTTAAATATTTACCTTTTACATCTTCTAAGTCTTTTACCGTTGATGCGTTTTCTATATCTTTAACCGCATCAGAATATATTTTTTCTAATTGTTCTTTCATAATTCCCCTACTTAATAATTTACAATTTCATTAAATCTTTTTTCATAACCTATCGTGGTTTTGTCGCCGTGTCCCGGAAAGACTTCCGTATCTTCAGGCAACGTGAATAATTTTTCTTTTATGCTTGATGCTATTGAATTTAGATTGCCTTCCGGCAAATCACAACGTCCGACGCTGCCTTGAAACAACGTATCTCCGGAAAACAATTTCCCGTCAATCAGGTAACACATACCGCCTTTTGTATGTCCCGGAGTTGCGATTGCTTTTATTATTGTTTCTCCGATTTTCAATTCATCCCCATCTTGAATAAACTTGTTAATTCCTTTTATTTCAACAGGCATCAAGCCCGCAAACATTTGTAGCATTTGCGGAGCTAAATCCACTTGAGATAAATCATCTTTTGAAATATATGTATCAACTCCAAATTCGTTTTTAAAGGTATCTACCCCTAGAATATGATCAAAATGCCCATGTGTTAAAAGAATATATTTGAGTTTTGCTTGAGAATTTTTTATTGCCGTTAAAAACTCAAGTCTGCTTGACGAGCAATCAATTAAGACTGCTTCTTTTGAGTCAACATCCGTTACAAGATAATTATTTGCGTCAATCGGACCTTCTACAAAAGTTTTTATATCTATCAACTTCTTACAACCTCAAATAAAGTTTTACATACAGAGAAAAGTTCTTTTGCATCTTTCAGAGCAATCATGTTCGGCCCGTCACACAGCCCTTTATCAGGATCAGGATGGACTTCAAAGAACAACGAGTTTGCACCCGCTGCCATTGCTGCTTTTGCCAAAGTCGGAACAAATTTTCTGTCACCGCCGGAACAGTTACCGTTAGCTCCTGGTAATTGAACGCTGTGAGTTGCGTCAAACACAACAGGATACCCAAACGATTGCATAATAGGTATTCCTCTGTAATCAACTACCAAATTGTTATATCCAAAAGACGAACCTCTATCTGTTAACAGTATATTGTTGTTTCCGGCATCTTCAACTTTTTTTACCAAAGTTCCCATTTGCTCCGGCGATAAAAATTGACCTTTTTTGATATTAACAATTTTGCCTGTTTTTGCGGCAGCTACAAGTAAATCAGTTTGTCTGCACAAAAATGCAGGAATTTGTATGATATCAGCCACTTCTGCCGCGATTGCCGCCTGCTCAGGAGTATGAATGTCAGTTACAATAGGAACATTATATTTTTCCTTAATTGCTTGGAGCATTGCAAGTCCTTTTTCAATTCCGGGTCCTCTAAAAGAGGTGATTGATGACCTGTTTGCCTTGTCAAAAGAAGACTTGAATACAAAATTTATACCAAGCTCTTTTGTAATTTCTTTTAATCCTTTTGCCGTAATGTCAAGAATTTCCTGACTTTCAATAACGCACGGACCGGCTAAGACTGTTAATTTATCTCCGCCAATCTCAAAATCCCTTAATTTAATTCTCTTTATAATATCCATACCTGAATTATATGTAAAAAATACTAAAATAGCAATAATAAAATCCTACGGAATATGTTGACAAAGATTATTAAGGGAAGTTCCGGTTTAGTGAGCAAAACCTAATCCTCTCCTAAGAAAGGAAAGGATTAGCAAGTAAGATATCCAATGACATTTATTATTTTTACATTAAGACAATTATAAAAACCGAAAAACTAGTCCATAATTATCGTCACTCCGTCTGCAGCTCTTGTAAACCCGTCAACGGAAGTAAAATTTTGACCCAAAATCGGATATTTTTTAATCAATTCTGCTTTATATCCATTTAATCTGTCTAATACTGCTTGTTTTTCAGGATATTTTTCTGCAATAACGTCAAACCTATTAGCTAAAGGGTCACATAATACAGAGGCATATATTACCCCTATTGCTTCATCAATTTCTTTCATTGTCATTCCGTTACTTGCCCTTGCAGTAACATACAACGCCTGTTGTTTTTGCTGTTTAACATACTCCGGCTTTTGTTTAGCAACTACATGCATATATTCTACAGATTCTTCAATAGATAACTTTCCGGTTTTTCTTTTCTCTTCAAGTTCTTTTTGTCTGGTTTTAGCCTCTTTTTGTTCAGCTTTTGCATCACGTTCAGCTTTTTTAGCGGCTTCTTCAGGAGACATACCTTTATATTTTGCCTCTACAACATCCATAGGCATTTGTGTACCTGTATCCTTTACTCCTAACGCCTTCATTAGACCACCATAAAATTTATCATTATTTTTTTTAGACCATCCAAATAATCCCTATCTTTCTTATCAGCTGCAGAAGTTGATACGGATTTTTTTTGAATAATTTTTAAGGTCTTCACCTATATTAAACTTTTGCGCACCAAGTGTTCGATGCAGATTATCCAGATTAGTAAGTGGATTAGAACGTGACTCAGGATTAAATTCGATACCCATGTAAAACTCCTTTCATTAGCAACACTTTGTACTTATTAACTTAATTTATCTCATGTATATATATAAAATATAAATTATGCAGAAAATTGCCATAGCAAATCATATCATATTACACCATAATGTGCATTATAAGTGTATTTTAGGCGATTTACAGGATATTTTACAATTCGTTACATTTAGAATATAGGGAATTTACACGTTTGAATTTTCGCATTTAGAATATGGTAAATAATTAGAAAATTAAAACCCTAAACAAGCCAAGCAGTGGATAAAACTCAAACAAAAGTGTCACCCTGAACAAGCCGAGCAGTGGATGAGAACTCGAACAATAGTGTCACCCTGAACTTGTTTCAGGGTCTTGCTGTTGGTGAGGTTTGCTAGGGTTT
>JBJEGJ010000009.1:0-22893 GCA_051874955.1 Candidatus Gastranaerophilaceae bacterium | reverse complement strand
CACCCTAACATACTTGCTAAACCCTGACCTGACCTCACCCCCACCCCCTCTCCTATCATAGGAGAGGGGGAATTTTTTGTGTTATACCTTAAAAGAGGGATACATTTTTTGAGTTCTATCTTAATTGAACGAGTGCGTATTATCTGAGTAATTACTATATACCGGAAACCTTTACCCTGACGTCTTTTGTTGCTTGTAAGCTCATATTCATATGTAAAATCTTATTGGCTGTCACTTTATCCATATTTATAAATTTCAAGCCTGCCATATCATCTGCATTCACCCGCACAACTTCTATTTCAACCCTTGTAGAAATATCATTATATGATAAATCAATGAAGAATTTTTCGTTCAATTTTAAAGATCCGTCATGAACAACAAGCAATCCGCCACGTGAAATATCTTTTACCGAAATAATCCTTTGTGTGCCATTTTTAGATTTATCAGAAGCCTGTACAATTCCGTCATTTTTATCAACAGTAAATCTTATAAATTCACGTTTCGTCGGCAAATGAGTAGATTTGTCTATTTCTGCAAAATCTTTAGTAGTTGTCGTGTATTGAATTTTGTTATCCTTATATGTCAAGCGATAGAAACTATTTTCAGTATCTGGAAGAAGAACAACATTATAAGGATTATATACAACAATAGGAGCTTTGGTATTTTGAGAAACGCTATCTCCCATATTCAAATAGAACGAACCTGTTTTTGCGGTATACATTTGAGAAGTTAACGGAATACCGTATATATTTGCAATATTTCGCCTATAATCATTATCTACAATATTCAACCACCTGTAATCCTCACTTATCGGATATCCGTTTTGGGTGGCTCCGCGATTACCGTTTCTGAACTCTGCATAATTAGTAATAAAAGTATCCACAGCATCCAAGTTCAAATCCTTAGTATCAATATATGCGTTATCCGCATACAAATTAGTTATAAGCATTCCTCTGTTTTCTGTTGTGGAATTTTCGCCTGAATTTAATGAGATAGAAACATTTACAGCTTTTGCAACAGGAGAAGTGAACGCGTTTGGATTTTCAAACTCCGGCTTAGGGCTGATAACAGGTGTTTGCATATTATATTTTCTTAACAACGGATTAGCACCGATTGCAACAACATCAGATTCCGAAACTCCCTGTATATCGAATACTAAAGCATTGCCATCCCCCACAGTATTTATACCGGAAGCCTTTAAATCTCCAATCGCATTTGGCTCCGTTATATCATTTGCATAAGTTCTGCCGATATTTGCATCAAAGCCGTTTGGATTTTGGTTTGTTGAAACAACAGAACTTGGAGCGCCGTAAGCATGTGCTATGATATTATCTGCTTTTAATATGACATCTGCGCTGTCGCTATCACTACCTTTTACATAAGCATTAAATATATTTAATGTTGAATTTGCATCCGCAGGATTTGCCTGTTTTAAATCCAAAACCTGCAATTCTATTTGTTCAGGAATTACATCTCCGCTTTCAAAAGCCAAACCGTCATGAGGATATAAAATATCATCATCAGAGTTCAATGAAGAAATTTTACCTAAATCATATACCGTCAAATTCTGCCCTTTAGATATCAGTGTAAGTTTGCCGTTGCCGGTAATTTCTCTAATCGCCGCATCGCCATCTAATGTTAAAGCTAAGTCACCGCGTTTTGCAATTATTTGCCAAATTGTACTATCATCACCAACTCCGGATATATATAAATTATTTTCTGCCATTGCACTGACTGAGCCGCCGTCTAACTGGTTGTAGGTCAAATGATTTGATGATAAACCAATATTATCACTTGAAATTATAGAAATATTTTTCCCTGTGATATTTGGAATTGTATTATCGGCTGAAGCATTTAACACAGAATAACCATGATAATAATCTTCTTCCGATGGTGTCGGATTTTGGTCAGATTGTTTCCAATCCGCAGCAGTAATCATTACATTACCATCAGTATTTATTTTATCAATATTCAAATCTGACTCTTTTGCTCTCAAATTAAACAATCCGTTATCGCGATTATCTGCAGTAATCGTTCCTGAGACGTTTACATTGATTGATTCAGTATAATCTCTTGTTGAAGCATTTATACCAAATCCTGAATCTTTACCGTCAAGAAAATGAGTGTCATTACCAACATTACCGTTTTCTACATATAATTCTAAGTTTCCGTTTGCATTGATTAATGTTTTATATGCTCTATCAGGATTTGCTAAGTCATGATTTCTGTTATTTTCGACATTACCCTCATCAACAATACCATTTAGAATATCACCATTTTGCTGGCTTATAACGACATTACCATTGTTTGCATAGATGTAGTTATCATTGTCACTTGCATACTCACCGATTTCTATATTTGAATTTCTGTTTAGAATAAGAATATTACCATTTTCATCAGTAATTTTGCCTTCAATATCAATACCCTGCGATGCAGAATTAGCAAGAGTTATATCGCCGTCTTCAACTGCTACATTTCCTGTAGTTGAAATAAGTACGCCGCTATTTGTATTTGTGTTTTCTACGATTGCATTACCCTTTTTATTAAAGATTGAACCAAGCATTGACAACAAACCGCTACCTGAATTTGAAATCTTTAAGTTATCTTCATCCGTGCCTGATGTATTTGATATTGTTGCACCGTCTGAAACTGTAATTCCGCCGTTTGTATTTGTAACTTCAATTTTACTTGATGAACCTTGAGCAATTATTTGTGCGTTTTCGGTTAAACTTGTTCCCTGTTCGCCGCTGTTATTTATTGAAACATTGCCATTTTCACCCGTAACACTTGAATTAACAACCAACTCTCCTGCGGTATTTTCAAGATTTATATTTCCTGTCTGAGCTTTGATTTCTCCTGAAACATTCAAACCGGCAATTCCGGCATTTGAAAGTGTCGTGTCGCCGTTTTTATTATTGATTGAAGCATCTTGCGAAATTAAAAGTTTGCCGTTTTTATTTAACAGAGAAATATCTCCGTTTTCACTTGTTATAGTATTATTAACTGTTAAATCAGTTCCTTCATTTTTAATTACCAAATCACCGTCTGAAATATTTACGATACCATCTACAATAATTGAAGAAGCCGCATTATTGATATTTAAATCCCCGACAACATCAATGGTTGAAATAACATCACCAAGTGTTGAAATTTTTTCATTTATTTTAAGACCGTTTTCCGTATTTATATTTACAGTAACATCATCTGTCGTTTTTTGATTTTTACCGACAGTTAAAGCTCCTATAATATCAAGCAGACCTTTTGATTTTACATCCGTTAAGGAAGAAGTATGTCCTTGATTTGTTATATCGGTAATTGTTCCGGCATTAGAAACCAAGCCAACCATCCTGTTGTTTTCAAGATTATTAACAACTAAGGTTTTAGAAGTTTGATTATCAATTTTTACGTTTGCAAATCCGTTTGTATAAACAATTGCGCCGCTACCTGAAACAGTACTGCCGCTTAAATTAACGCTGCCACCCTCTTGTTTTGTATTAAATAATACGATTTTCCCGTCTTGATAAAGAGCCTTGATATTATTTGTTTCGTTTAAGTAAGCGGATATATTGCTACCGCCTAAATTAATCATATTACAAATACCTGTTGTCGGATCAACTACCAAATCAGATAACATATCTTCTGTAATCGTTATTGTTCTGTCGCCGTATCCTGCTTGAACTTTTCCGTTTAAGGTTAGGGTTTTTGCCTTAATATTTACATCTTCACCTGCTATAATTTGGTCATTTTCTTTTATATCCAACGCAGTTTTCTCAGCATCATAGGTTACACTACCTTGAGTAGCTATAATATTTTTACTGTCGGAGGTTATATAATTCAATAAAGATATATCGCCACTATCATTGAAAATTTCAAACTTATTCGGAGTATGAATATAACCCGAAATCCTTATATCCGAAGCTATTGCCTTTTCAACAGATAATGCAGGATTTGAATGGTCAAAATAATTATTTATAATAATATTATTTGTATTAGCAAAACTCCGACCGTTATCTCCTATATAATGAACATAGGTACCAATCGGGGCTTCAGGAATCCAAGAAAATGGTAAAGGAGTATTTACGGGCTTTAAGGTATTTTTATATTGTTCATAATTTTTACCGTTTATAATTAAACCTGTGCCTTCAGAAATACCCAAATCAATATTTTTGAATATCAAATCTCTGTTTGAATAATTATCAATAACAAGATTTGGAGCATAAATTTTAAAATTACCGTTACCCTCAATCTTGTCATTTTGGAGTCCGACTAATTCTATTTTTGAAGGCTGAACAAATAAATTATCAAATTCAATTGCAGACTTTTCAATATTCAAATCTTTTAAAGGATTATCATTTAAGTATGAAATTTGATTATTATTTTGAGTAATTTGCGTTGTAATTGAAGTTATCTGTTCATCAATAGTATTTTGTATATTTTCTATTTCAGCTTTATAGGCAGTCAAATCCGTGATGACAGACGATAGATTGTCCTGAATTGTAGTATAATCATCAGCTGATACAACAATTACTTTTCCGTCATAGGTAGATATATTTGCATCATCATTTACTGACATTTTTGCATATTCGTTGTTAAAACTTGTCAAAAGATTTGTTATTTGAGTTTCTGATAATGTAGTTTCAACATCATTGCCGTTTCCATCTTGAACATTATATTTAAAGTTTCTTAAATATGCCTCCATTGAAGTCATATCATCAAATTCGGCATCATCACTTTCATATTGCTGTTCAACATAAGTCTTATATCCGCTCATAATAGAATTATATACGGTTTGAGAAATTTTACTTGAATTTTGCTCATTTGTTCCCAAAACAACTGCGCTTTTTACATTACTTTCAATCGTTGAAACTACAGTTTCTTCTAAAATGTAAGATTGTGCGGACAGCAAATCATAAAGATTTTTTAATTCATCAATACGAGTTTGATAGCTTGTTTTTTCGGCTTCAATTTTATCACTATCCGCCGTAAGCTCTGCTTTTTTAGCCTCAAGTAAAGAAATTTGCTCTCTTAAAGAAGCTATTGTTTCAGCGGTCAATGTTGCACCGTCAATTTCTACAGCATCAATGACTTTATATTCAGAATCAATAAAGCCTTCCAATGTTGACATATCAACAGTTCCGTCATTTTTTATGAGCATATATCGTCTTGCACCGTTACCTGCAACGACTTCACCGTCTAACTTCATCGTATTTGCACGAGCTTGGGTAATATGACTTGATTGGGTAGTCTTAGTAATCGGGATACCAAACAACAATCTGCTTATTTTTTTCATATAAATTTTTGAAGACAAACTGTTTGTACCGGAGGTATAATTTGCAATTACATCTTTTGAAGCGGTAATATCAGCTCCTTGCGCAACGGTTAAATTATTATCCGTAACGTAAGTCAATGAGCCTTTAGAATCTCCCGTTGCAACTGCCGCCTCTACAACAACCGTTGACTCTTGAGTGAGATTGTTATAAGAGTTCTTCATAAAGTCAATTTCAACAGAATTTCCGCCTTTTATAGAACCATAATTTATCACATCATTATCAACCCTAAGGGTTAAATAAGATTTACCTATAGGATCTCTGCCGCCAAAGTGACTTACATCAATATCAACATAAGATTTTAAAGTATTAGATGAATCAAGAGATATCTTCATATCATTGGCAAATAATGTTGACGCAGAATCAATATTTACCTCATTACGATTTCCAACAGTCAAGGTAGAAGTTGCCGTATTTTTTGCAACAAACCCTTGCCCATCTGATTCAATTCCTTGAATATAGTTACTTGTTGTTTTTGCATTAACATTCATAGTATCGGTTGCCAAGAAATCCGAAGAATTGATATCAATTATACTTGATTGGTTAACGGTATTATTAATCGTTGCATTGTCAAATCTTATACCTGAACCACTATAATCAACAGTATATATGGTTTTTGAACTATCAGCATCTGCGGACCCTATATTTGAAAGGGTTTCCAAATAAATATTTTTTGCTGTTACGGAAGAATTTTGAGTTGTAATTTTTGCATTTGCCAATACGTTATTTTGCAACTCTCCACCGGAGAATATAACTAATCCTCCTCCCGTTGATTTCTTCTTCATCAACGCATTATTATCTGCAGAAGTTGCAAGTTTTACTGTTCCTTTTGATTTTATATTTGCATCGGTTATATTTATATAGTTGTTTGCTGATAATTCATTTTTAGAAGTATCTTTTGCAATCGCTATCAATGCAACTTTTTTATCACTTAATATAGATTCGGCATTATTTTTAGCCGTTGATGTTACGGATAAATTATTAGCATAATTTGTATCTGTCATATTGGCTGTAATATTGACGTTAGAATCTCCTGATGATTGAGTTGTAAATTTATACACACCTGCCTGTACCAAACCTTTACTGTCAGAATCTGCTGTATTAAATGAAGATTTTTCAATATTATTATTTATATTAACATTTTTTGCTGCGACATTACCGCCAAAATTAATGGTTGCAGTATTCTGAATAAGAGAATCCGCACTATTGAAAGATGCCTCAGCCAAAGTAACATCAGCATTTATCATTTTGGTATTTGTGTTTGCGACGTCACTTAAATCTATATCAAAATTATTTGTAACCTGATGATTTCCGTCTACTTCAATATTATTATCCCCTGTTGCCTTTGCTGATAAGTTAATTGAGCCAAGTGAAATTGCACCTAATGCTTTAGTCGAAGAACCAACATTTGCAACACGTTTTAGTTTTGAAATTAGTGAAATATTATCCGATTTATGCAATTTTGCATTAGAAACAGCCGTAGTTTTTGCATTTACTTCTGCGGTCAAATTCGTAACAGATGCTTCTGCCAACGATACTGATGCTTTTTCCGATAATACTTCCGCTTTCATCTCTGCGGCGTTGTTGTTATTTAAAGAATTTACCCCTGATTTAATATTGGTTGATTTTGATGTAATTTCCAAATTGTCATTATCAACACCGGCTTTAAATTCCGATTTTACATAAGCACCTTGTTGATTAAACCCAACGCCTGCAAGAGATACACTACCGAGTTTCATGGTTGTTGTGGCACTAATACCGTTAGATTGAGCAATTATATTTATATCATTATCTGCATCAACCGTTCCTGAAGCATCAATCAAGGCTTGCGTCAAGGCATTTGAAGTCGTCCTATTAACAGCCGTTGTAAATGACACTCCCGAAACCTCAATAGATTCCAGTTTTGAACTTATAGAACTTGTATTATCTGCATTTATATTTATATTTTTAGCATTGATATCAACACCGTTTGTACCTGAAATTTTTGCATTTACTTGGTTATTAGTTTCCGCAATACCAACGGAAACTTTTGCAGAAGCACCTGAAACCGTAGCCGATTGAACATTGACATCTATATTATCACTTGATTTAGCGTTTATATTTATGTCGTTTGCACTAACCGTTGCATTTTCAATAATAGCTTGAGTAACAGCTTCATTATTAGTATAGCCGACATTACCCGCAATACCTTTTACCCCGACGGTTGCTTGTTTACTGTAAATAGCAGCTTTCAATCCTGAATTTGCATTTATGTCAATATCAGCGTTTTGAACATCAACATCCCCGCCTGAAATTTTTGCAGAGGTATTGTAATTCATATCATTGAACAAAACAGAAGCTCCAACAGCATATTGTCCGGCAGCAGTCGTAACATTGGTTAAACTCAACGCACCTCCTGCGCCGTTACCTTTTACAACATTTTTCGCATCTATATCAATACCTTTTGAATTAGATGTCGTTATGTTTGCGTTCAAATTAGCAATTGTGCCTGTCGCATTTGAAGATGTACCTGTTAAAGAATATGCGTTATCTATATTTTTTTGTTGTCCGCCTTTTTCATAATTTATACCTTGTACATTTTTCTTATAATTTTGGTTTGCACTTGTGATAGTACCTGAGATATTGGCAACTTTTAAAGCATCATTATCTTGATTAACTTTTGAGCCTATAGAATTGATAATCACATTACCTGCAATACCAACCAAGCCTGCAGCAGCACTAACAAAGCCCTCATTCAGATACATATTGGAAGTTGCATCAATATCAAGATTTCCAGCAGTAATTGAGCCTGAAGAACTCAACACCTCAGCTTTAACCGCATTGTTCAACACATTGACATTTATATTTGCACCTGCGGCAACTAAACCTGAACCTACAGCCATTCCCATCGAGTTTGTTAATGATAAATCATCCTCTGAGGATACTTTAATTTCGCCTGTAACATTCATTGTTTTATCTTTTGCATCAATATATGCCCAAGATTTATTTTCCAAAACATTTACAATGGAATTTGCAACATTTGCAACAGTTCCGGAGCCTGCAATCCCAATATTTGAGTTGTTAAGAACTTCATCCGCATCCGTAGAAACGGTAATTTCAGATACATTATTTGTTACTGTATTTGAAATATATGCGTTCAAATCATTAGTAAATACATTTACTAATGAATTTACAACCGTAGAATTACCAATACCATTAACTCCAACACTTGAATTATTGCTTAAAACATTAGCATTTTGAATTGCTTTTGTTAAGATACTTCCATTCGTTATTGTTGAAGAATCTATATAAGAATTAACTCGATTTTGAATAACATTTGTAGTTGTATTTACAATGACGCTTGTTCCGACACCGTTTACACCATCAGAAGCCATAATTCCTGCCATATCCAAATCAGAATTTGCAACGGTATCTACAGATGCAGCCTTTGATATTGTTGAATTTTTAATGTAAGCATCTAAATCATTATCAAATACATTCACCATAGCATAACCCGATACGGAAGCGCCAATGCCCGCACCTGCAGCCCCCAGAATTACAGATGAATTATTTATTGTATTTTTTGCTGTAATATCAACATCCACACTTGTGCCGGTAACCGACGTATCCTGTAATGATGCACGAGTATTTCCTGCAAATACATTTGTGATTGGTATAACAGTTACCGCAGCACCAACACCCGTAATCGCAGCTGCAACAACGCCGTCCGTAATATTAATTTTATTATCGGCAGAAACACTTATTGTTGAAGCACCACTTATATTTGAATTGATAATATCCGCAAACACATCATTCGCAATAGTATTAGTATTTATAACAGGGACAACCGATGCACCCATAGCTGCCACTCCTGCCGTAAAGAATATTGTATTTAAATTAAATATGTCTTTTGCATCTGCTAAAACTGAACCTTCAATTGTAGAATTTAGAATTTCAGCCTTTGTTGTACCGGAATAGACATTAACAACTCCTGTCACAGGAACAGCTGCGTATGCGGAAGCTGAAATGCCCATAACAGCATCATAAGTTGTCATTTGAGAAAGGGCATTGACATTTAGTCCGCTATCAGATTTGACTTCTGCATTTCTCACATAAGCTTCAACTTCCGAGATAACATTGCTGTTTACAACAGTACCCGAAACTGACGCCGAGCCGGAAGCCGCGATATTGAGTATGGAAACTAACGGAATGACATTTACTGCTTCTAAATCATCGGTATCTAATTCTGAGTTATTTGATAATAAATCTCTTACTCCTGAGGTTTGGTTTTTGTTCTTTTCATTAAATGAATTTTCAGCATTTAAAGTAATTGAACCTGCGGAAGATGTAACAGTCATTTCTTCAATACCTGCAGCAATATCTGACGCCATTGTATTTGAAACAACAACCCCGCTGACTGCAGCCACACCGCTTGCTGAAACCATCGTAACATTTGCTTGGTAATTTTCTTCTGATGTGGCTTTTATATTGATATCGCCTGAGGCTGAAACAGTACCGACTTTATCAACAGATGTATCGGAATTTTTACCGACTATTGCATTAACATTATTATTAAATACGTTTACATTTGAAATTGCACCGACTGACGCTGTAGATGATGCTTCAACAGCAACTTGTAACGCTTGTATATCTACAGAATCATCAGCACTAATTGTCAGAGCACCGGTTGAAGTGATATTAGCACCTTTGCCGATATAAGCATTAGTTTCATTTACTATAATATTTGTATTTACCGCACCAGTTACGGCTGCAGTTGAAGCTGCACCGACAACAAAATTTAGCGCGTGATAATCTTGCGTTGAAGATGCGTCAATATTTATATCTCCAACATTCAATATTTTTGCGCCTTCTTTTATTCCTGCGTTTACTGCAGAAGTATTGACATTTGAAAATATAGTTGCACCAATCGCCTCTCCGCCTGCTGCGGATACATTACCAATGACAGAAGCCACACTTGTTGAATTTGAGGCATCAACGTCAAGCGTAGTTGCCTTTTGAATTGTCGTCCCTGAACCTATGTAAGCATCAATATCATTTGTAACTACTTTAGAAATAATTGAACCGGAAACACCGACATTTGAAGACGCTGAAACATCAAAATTTATATCCCACTTATCAAATCTTAAATCATTTGATACATCATAATCGCCGTCATTTATATCATCTGCTAAGGCACTCATTGTTATGGAACCGGGATTTTCCATACCAAAGATGTTCTTAGCTGTCGCAGATACATCAATATCCCCTCCTTTGGAAATAACAGTATTATCAATGTATGCTTTAACATTTTTCACATAAGTATCCGAAAGTATAGAACCTGCCAGCGCAACAGTACCTTGTGTAACACCTAATGTACCGCCTCTTGTTTGTGCTTGAGTATCATCACTTGCTGTTACTTCAATACCTGCTGAAGAAATCGCAGAATTATCAATATAGGCTTGAGTTGTATTATTTACGACATTTACGCCGACATTAGCCGCCGCCGCTGCCGTACCTGTAACCGTAACAGCAACTGCAACAGGGGTGACATCTATTTTTTCATTAGATGTTGCCTTGACCGTTGTTTTTCCTGAACTTGTAATATTTGAATTATTTATTTGAGAAGTATTATCAGCTAACAAGGTATTTGATAATATATTTGCACCTACTGCCCAACCGCTCCTTGAACCTGAACCGACATTTGTAACCCCAAAGATACTTGCATGATAGTCAGACAAAACACTCAAGTCAGAATTAGTCTGCAAAGTAGAGCCAATAATATCAGAATATATTTTACTATTTACAACATTGACAATTCCGTTTGCATTGACGGTTGAACCACCTGCTGTTTGTATCCCCATATTTATGGCTACAAAATTCAAATCGTCATAATGGTATGAAAGAACATCTGCCGAATTTGAATTATTGATTGTTGAACTTAAAATTTCAGCTTTTATATTACTGTTTATGACATTAACAATAGAACCCGCACCGACACCTGCACCTTTTGACGCACTAGAAAAGCCTAAAGCTCCCGCAGCACTCCAATTTTTATAATGACTGTTTGCAATTACGTCAATGTCACCTGTTGCCGTGATGACAGAACCATTCATAATCTGAGCGTAGATTTCATTTGAGATTACATTTGTTGACATTGCGCCCGTAAATGTATAACTTGATTGAGTTATACCTGCAACAACAGAACCCGAAACTCCAACATCTATAATATTTTCTGTCGGAATTGATTTATCCTTATTTGATATTACAGTAACATTTTTAGCATTTGTTATTGTTGTAGAATCTATCTTGGAAGTTGTTGTTTTTTGAATAGCATTAATATTTCCCGCAATAGAACCGCCAATAGAGTTATTACCCGAAATATTCAGGCTCATTCCGCCTGCACCTTTATATGATGTAGAGTGATTTTCAGCATTAACATCTACAAGGATTGAATTTAAGCCCTCAATATTTTCTATTGTGGAACCTACAATCTCGGCTGTTACTGAATTGGTTAACACGTCAGTATTAAATGAACCGCCCAAAGCTACGGAAGCAGAAGAATTTGCAGGTGGATTATTTTTTGTAGCACCCACACCGATTGCAACCTGAACATTATCGTTGTTTTCTTGAGCAAAAACATTCAAAGCATTGCTATTATTTTTAAAATCAACATTAGCACCGGTTACCCTTGCAACCGTTTCATTTGAATTTTCAATCACGTTTACGGCAGCACCCGCGCCGACAGTAGAAGCCTTTGCAACACCTCCGCCAATATTTAATGCTCCTGTTTTTTGAATTGCTTTTACATTTACATCCTTGCTGACAGTAATTGTCGCAGCGCCGACTTCGGCTTTAACGGTAGATTTATTAATTTGAGCATTAACCGAGCCTGCCATAGCAGCCGAGAGGTTTTTAGTCGAAGTTGTTTTAGAGCTTCCTTGATTTGTTAATTTCGTATTTGATAAACTATTGGAACCCAGTGTACTATTAGCCTTTATTGCATTTCCCGAGCTGTCCGTTAATATTTTATTGTCTTTGGTTTTGTATACGGAAGATCCTTCTGACGTTTTATATTCTTCCCCTTTATAAGTCAGTATAGGATTGCCGTTTGAATCTAACTTACCGGAATCTGTCGGAGAATCTTCACTATCACCGAGAACCTTATCTGTTTTACTTAAAGAATTTGTTATTTTTGAC
The DNA here is from genome assembly GCA_051874955.1 of Candidatus Gastranaerophilaceae bacterium. Classification (GTDB taxonomy): domain Bacteria; phylum Cyanobacteriota; class Vampirovibrionia; order Gastranaerophilales; family Gastranaerophilaceae; genus Zag111. Next base: position 10,390 of record JBJEGJ010000009.1, on the reverse strand, counting down.
AGAAAACTGTCAACTTTGTTACTTGTACTTCCGCCACCTGAGCCTCCGCTACCTGAAGTTGCAGGTTTTAACGAAATTCCGCCGGCAAAAGCACCCGCCAAAGCCAAATTTAAAGACTGAGTTTTTGAATCTGCTAAAACGTTTAAGCTATCGGAAAGTTCTATAGTTGCCCCGTCGTTAATTAAAGCATTCACTTCACGCGCAAATTCACTAACATTAACGGATGCGCCAAATGCAACTCCGGAAGAACTTGACGGAACTGAACTCTTTTGAGTTGATAATGCGCCTGATATCATTATATTTGAAATACTGTCAGAAATTGTCACCGCAGGATTTAGCGGAGCCAAACCTGTACCTGAAATTACACTCGGATTTGTAATATCCTGCGCATCGTAACCCAATTCCGTATCAATACCGACACTTGTGTCAGTATCGGTAAATCTTCTTATTTCTGCGGCTTCCATACCATCTTCAAGTCCGACTTCAAAATGATCGGAATCCAAATTTTCAAAAGGATTATTTTGCAATTGTTCTAATGCGGTAGGGACTTTACTGATTTTGGCAGAGCCGGCAACTACGTCTAATTTTTTAGCATTAATTGTTGAGCTGCCGACAGAAGATTCTGTTTTCCCTTTTACATCCTGAACTATAGTTGAACCGGAAATTGAAATCCCCATATTACTTGTTGCTTTACTGCCTGTCATTGCAACAGTCAAGAAATCTTGGTCATTAGCTGACGTAACACTTACATCGTCTGAAGCGGTAATCGTTGCATTATCTTCAATCTCTGATATCGCACGGCTGTCAACACTTTCTACAATAACAGTTCCGCCCATACCGCTTTGTCCTTGAGTATCACCGATTATACTCCAAAGAGAAGAAATATCTCCTGCCGCATTAAATTGGACAACGCTGTTTGCCGCATTTACCAGCGTATTTTTACTGTCTAATTCGGCATAATTACCAATTCTTGCATTTGTATTATTCAAAACATCAGACACAACAACAGATGCAGCCAGTCCTATTGCATTCGGATCTTTGGCTTTTGATTCTGCCCAATTGTTAAAAAATCCTTTTAGTCCGAGTGTCGTAATCCCTGCATTTTTCACCCCAAACATTATCGATTTAATGTCATACATTTCTTCACCGGTTACGGACTTTAATTCTTCCATAACAACTCTGAAATCCCAATCAGGATTATCATAGTCAAAAGTATGAGTTGCTATATCAGAGGATTCCTCAAACATATCTTTAGTATCTTCAAAAGTTTGAAGTAAATTTAAACCCAAAGCAAATGTAGCATCATTCATTGGTTGTTCGGTTGTAGCATTAACGCTAATATCATTACCGGCTACAATTTTAGCATGATTTTGAAATATTCCGTCTTCAATAAGCGCAACTGCGTTGTTGTTTTGGTTATTAACAATAACACTTACACCGCCGGTTGGGATATATGAAGTAGTTCCTGTTGTATCCGGCTCAATTTCTGATTTTGCGGAAGACGTATTGACAACCGTATCGACAATTACGGAATTAACATTTACATCATTACCTGCGTCAATATCTGCATTTTTACCGATTTTAGCAGTTGCATTTACATCTGAATCATTAACGACCAAAGAGACACTCGCAGATGGCAACATAGACCCCGCTGCAGCCAGACTGTTCAAACCTTCTTGAATACCTGAAACCTTTTTACCGATTACATTAGTTACCTTATCTGCAATTTTTCCTGCTATTAAATTTGTAACAGGATTAGATTTGCCGACTTTTGTTTCAGAGCTCGTATAAGAAACATGCATGTTTTGAGCGTTGACATTTACATCATTTCCAGCCTCAACAGCATTATCTAAAATAGCGGAAGTATTTATATCAGTATCTTTTAAAGTTACGGCAACCGCAAGACCGGCATTAGAAGTTCCCCCTGCAGGAGAATTAACATTAGCAACCGCTTGTAGTACACTTTGATCACTTGTAAAATTAGAAGCTGTAACATTTACATCTTGACCTGCGTTTATTGTTGCACCCTTTTGCACTTCGGCAACGGTATCAGCTTCATTTACAGCCTGTAAGAATGATACCTGCAGACTTGGTACATTCGCAACTTTCGCTCCTGCCAAATCCAGTTTTGACGTAGGATTTTTTATTTTCAGGTTCATTACATTTTTTGATGCTGCAAGAACATTGACATCTTCGCCTGCTATCAGTTCTGCTTTATCTTGTACTATTACGCTTGAATCAGTTTTTGTTCCGAGAAAATAAAAACTTTCAGTTGTATCCATAAGCGGAGAACCTAAGGATTTTACTTTAATTGCTGTTTCTGCCATAGCCAAAGATTTTACATCTACATCTTTCGTTGCAAATAACGTGGCATTTTCACCAATTTCAACCGCAGCCTTTGCTCGTGAACCTTCAAAAGTATCCAAACGGGAATCTGTAAGTGTGATGCTATCTAACAAAATATCTGCAGTAGTGCTTCCTGTTTCATCTATTATGGTATTAACCATCCTGTCAAACAGAGAACTTCCTTTTTGTGCGGTATATGTAACCTTACTAATCGCGTTCACATCGACATTTTTACCACCCAAAACAGCATTATTAATCGTTACGGTAGCCGCATTTTTTGTATTTATCATCTCAGGATCGGAAGCATCTGACGGAATACAGTTTTGCAAAGCTAATGACCAAGCATTCAAGACATCTTCAGAGGCTAAACCGTACGCACTTAACTCCGAATCATCTTTTACTACAATTTTTGAATCAACAACTTTAAATAATTCATCAATTGCATATTCCATCCCTTTAACAATTAAAGTATCGGTATCTGCTAATTGAGCAACTTTGTTTGATTGCGCCTTAATAATAATATTACCCAAAGCATCTCTATCAAAACCCGTACCCTGTTTAATATTTGTTGTAACCAACGTATTAAACAATTCATTCGCTTGATTGATAGTTTGCATTTTTACATCATGTTCTGTCGGAAGTCCGGCAAAAATACCTGCTCTTACATCTGAGGTATTTCCGATATTTACGTGTTTACCTATCAATTCAACAGAATCTCTGGCAAAGATTTTACCTTGAACCGTGATATCAGACACAGGATCCGACTCTTTTAACAATTTAAGATTAACACTATCATTTGTTATATCAATATCACTTGTATCAATTCTAAGAACACTTCCCGCATTATCTAAGACACTACGTCCCATATAATGACCGGTATATTTTAAATAATCCAACGGCGCAGGAGCAATTGCTGTTAACGAACCGACATTTAAGACTCCGGAAGCCCCTACCACCATACCGTTAGGTGATACAAAAACCGCATTTCCGTTATAAAAACTGCCCTGCTGATTTAAAGTATTTACAATCCCATTAATATTAATACGGTTATCTACAAGGTTTATAAACTTTGTCATATCGATATTGTTATTTTTGGTAAAAATAAGATTTACAATATCACCTTCCGACAAGTTAAAATCATTATAATGCCTAAACCCCAAATCATCCTTTATTACATCAGGCTTTATGTTGAACTCTCCGTTTGCACCGCCTGCGGGAGTAACGCCTGTGATATTTGAAGCATTTGCACAAACAGGAAATATTAAAGCTTGCTGCGATAAAAGAGACAAAATCATTAATGATGTAAAAATATTAGTATTATTATTTTTTCGCATATAATTCCGTTCTAATATTTAGATTGTACTTTCCATGATTATATAAAGGGAGAAATATTTTTTCATTAAAAAAAATTATAATATTACGATAAATTTATAATTATTAAAACTTCTTTACAATCACTATTCATAGACATCTTTGCATAATAGAATATTCATAAAAATGTGGAACTTATCAGGAAAAATCTAAATGACAAAAATAAAGATTAAATACCTTTTTGCCTTACTGCTTTTTACCGTAATGTGTCCAAAAGAAGTTTTGGCAGCTGATGTTCCTACGAATATTGATTTTGGCAGTATGATTAACAGCCACGATATGATGATGCTTAGAGATAAGCAAAGGTGGCAGGAAGAAAAAATTGATATCGACAATTTTTCAAACAAAAACAATATTCAAAAAGAAAACGTAATAGATACATCAGGTATTACAACACCAACTCAAACTACAACTTTTGAAAAACTTTTTGATAAAAACAGCGAGATAAGAATAAACAAACAACTGGAAGAAGAAGAACAGTTAAAAAAAGAAAAAAAATCACCTTTCTTAAAAAAAAAATATAAATCCTTTTACCAAAAATATTACCCAGATTTAACAGAAGATGATGATGTAAAAGTTCCCGAAACATTCAACATAGACGGTAAAATTTATATTAAAGCTGTCAGAGTGACATACTCCAGAATATTCTCAGATAAAGAAATTCAGGATTTTGTTAATCCGATTATTGATAAATATATTACATTTGGCGACCTTGAAGAAGTTGTAAATAATATTAACTACTCTTATGCCTCGCAAGGTTATGTTACGGCAAAAGCCTTTATTCCTCCTCAAACAATTAAAAATAATACAGTAAGAATTGCGCTGGTAGAGGGTCGAGTCGGACACTTATCAATTACAAATAACAAATATACCGATAAATCCTATATTGAAAAACGACTTTCCATAAAAGAAGGTAAACTTTTTGAAATTATAGATTTGGAAAAAGATATTGTAAAATTCAATCACTACAATCCGGGAGTAACGCTGAGTGCGAATTTAAAAAAGGGACAAAAAGAGGGAACAACAGATGTTAACATTGTCGCAAAAGAAAAGTTCCCGTTCCATGTTGTCGGCTTAATGGATAACGCAGGAAGAAGCACCATCGGAGAATTAAGAGGCGGCTTAATGATGTATTCTGACAGCCTGTTCAAGCAGCGTGACAGATTAACTATAGGCTCCTATGCCAGCAGACATTCAAATACTCCGTTTGCAGATTACAACATTCCTGTTAACAAAAAAGACGGGAGAGTAGGTTTTACATTTAGCACAAGCTATTCAGAAATTGCAAACGGTCCTTACGAAATATTTGACATCAGCAGCCGTTCTTTCAACTATTCTTTATACTATACGCATCCATTAATAAGAAAACCGAAATTTGAATTAACCAGCCACACGGCAGCAAACTATAAAGAGGGTTCAACATCTTTTGGCGGGTATAAAATCAATACGGATAAAGTTTCCAGCTTTGAAACATCACTTAATGCCAGATTTGATACAAAACGCGGTATTTGGTATGCAACACAAGGGGTATATCAAGCCGTCCCGATTTTTGACGACAAATCAAAATATTTCAAATACACCGGAAGTTTATTAAGATTGCACGACTTTGGACATGGCATTGTCGGACAATTCAGAGCAATGTACCAATTTTCACCCGACGATTTAATGCCTTATATTGACCAATTCCAAGCCGGAGGTATTGCAACAGTCAGAGGTTACTCTGAAGGCTTATTAATAGGACGTTCCGGCTATATTTTAAGTGCGGAATTAATGTTTCCTATTCTACCTCAAAATATAACAGTAAAAAATAACGGAACAAAAGGGAAACGGGCATTTTTAGGACGCTTTGTAAAAGGTATAGCGTTTATTGATCACGCAGGAATTTATCCGTTTAAAGGCGAAGGTCCCGGAGCAGGAAGTTATACCAAAGATGATTATATGCTGAGTATGGGTGTCGGATTAAAAATAAACTTACCGGGAGATGCATCAGCACGGCTATATTGGGGGTATCCATTAATGCACAATAATAACGAAAAAACGGTCAGACGACCTAGATTTAGTTTTGAAATATCTTTCGCTCCTGACTTTGATAAGATTTTAGAATGGAAAAGGAAGAAACAACAAAAAGAAGGGTTATAGAAAACTTTGAGACCCGTAAACCGAATTTTGTTATAAAAAATACGAGGGTTCTAACAGCAAAGGTGAGGATTAAAAATTTCAAATAAAAAATCCTGAAATTGTCTTGGATTATTCGGGTGTGCAGAACACTTTAGACCTTACAATGACTTTTCTAAAAATCCTGAAACAAGTTCAGGATGACAAAATTGTTTAACTCACATGTCATCCTGAAAAAACTTAAAATCAAGCGACGAAACTGCGTAGATTTTGTTTTGTTCAGGATGACAAAGTGTCCAACCTTGACCAAACCTCACCCTAACCCTCTCCTATCTTAGGAGAGAGTTTGATGTAATTCAGGATGACATACGCGTATGACCATAGTGTCACCTCTTTTCATGTCATTCTGAACTTGTTTCAGAATCTTACTAATTAGCAAGGTTGCTATCATTTAGCAAGTTTTTTGTCGGATTAACTAAACCCGACATACTGACCAACAGAACTATTTACAATATAAACGGTTTATTAGGGCTAAAAACAAAACCTGCATACTATAAAAATAATGGTGGCCTTAAATAAAGCCACCATTATTTTATAAATTACATGAATTTAGGATTTAAAAAACCTGCAGTACCAACTTTTCTTCTTATGTCATCACCTTGAGGATATGGATTAAAAGACCAACGTTCTGTTATTTGAGGTGTAAGATGTCCGTTTTCATATGTTAAAGTACCTGATACTCCTCCCTTACGAGTTGGTCTTGATGTTGATTCTATCGTTTTATAGAATTTCCCATTTGCAATATCATATTCAGTATTACTGCCATACGGAAGCGTGTTTGTATAGTGTCCGTTACAAGCATTTGGAGCATCATATACAACTCTTCTTGATTTCTTTGCAAGTTCCCCTCTATTATACAAACGGTCGCTAAATATAGTTTTTTGTACCTGTTGTCCATCCAAAGTTTTCGTCATAGAGTAATCTAAACGTCTGCGCAACAGAGTTCCATCCCCTAATTCAACCGGTTTACACAATACTCTTGTTTTTAAAGGCTGCAATGAACCATCTTTTCCTATTCTTGCAAATATTGTCGGAGCATCAGATGACACTCCCCTGCTAATAACTGCAATATCACCTCTTACACCTTTTAATAGGACGCTTCCAAAAGTTTCTTGTGCTTTTTCCAATATTGGATTAACTACTTTTCCAGCTTGTTGAACAGCCTCATCAGCAACAGGTCGCACAACCTTTGCACCCAAACCTAATGTCTTTGAAATAATTCCCATTACCTTTCCCCTTTCATAAATTCCTTTACAATTTAATAAAAAATATGACGGGGAATTAATTGCATTACACCTATCATATCATATCATATCATATCATATAGGGCATTATAGCTGGATTTCAGCCTATTTGAAACTCATTTTTACATTTCGTTACATTTGGGATATTTGTAGATATACTGTAATTGTCACCCTAAACAAGTCGAGCAGAATACAAAAAGCCAAGCACATGTGTCACCCTGAACTTGTTTCAGGGTCTTGCCGTCGATGGACTTTGCTATGGGTTTAGATCCTGAAATAAATTCAGGATGACATATCTGTTATACCTTAGTACAACTCGTTGCTTGCCACCACGACCTCAATGCAAAACCCTGACTAGAGCTCACCCTCTCATATCGCAGGAGAGGGAATGATGTAATTCAGGATGACATACGCGTTAGAGCCTTATTTCCCTTACATTGTCATGCTGAACAAGCCGAGCAGAAGATGTAAGCGTTAGCGATATCCGTTTAATGCGAGGCGCGTTTCAGCATCTTACAATCGGGGAATTATTGCTACATTCAAACAGATTCTAAATTTGTCTTGGGTTTTTCTGGTATGCAGAACACTTCTGTTCGCTTTTAAATCCTGTCGAATTTGTACAAACTACCCTCTTTATAAAATTGATTTAATAATAAATATATGATAAAATTAACATTAACATAAGGATCTTATAAAATGAAAAAAGTACTTTTGTTTTTATTAATATTATTAACCTCAACAACAAGCGCAATTGCAATAATTATTGGTATTGAATCACCTCCCTCGTACATTCAGAATTTAAAAAATTGTACACCATCAACTGCCAAAACACAGGGTTCCAATGGAGTCACTTATCAGTTTGAAATAAAAGGATTGTTACCGAATGGAAAATGTGAAGTTAAGATTATTGAAACCGAAAATGCGGATGAAATTTTAGGTATTTTAAAAAATTTTTCAGGTAATTTAAAAAATTCTTTTGAAGTAAAATATGCGGAACCTAATATAACGACTTGTAAGTTTTCCAAATCAGAACGAGATAAATTGATAGCGGCTTATTATAAACACGACGACAAATATGAAACCATAGCCAATACAAAAATTTTTGATAAGGATAAAATGGGCTCCTATGATAAACTAATGTACGAATATTATGATGATATATGTATTTCAAATCAAGGATTCCAAGTTCATAAGAATAGAAAATTTATTTGCGAATACGCGGATGCAACTTGCACATATGAAGAACATGAAGATGGCAGCTCAGAAAATTTTTGTTCAAAATCAAAATCAGAATTCAAAATGCAGGATTTTTCTACTTTTGATAAAGTTAAAAAACACGTAGAAGCAGGCTATTGCAGAAGAGTTTACTAACTTACTGCAAGGATAAAAATAGTTCAGCAGGTCAGATTTACTAATCCGACAATATATGAACGCGTTTCTGTGTCTTGCTGTTGGTCTACTTTGCCAAGTTTTAAAGATCCTGAAATAAATTCAGGATGACAAAGTATAATTAGAAAGATAGTTTTATAAATAGTGAATCTTAAGCAATCGGGAAAGTGTTTAGTTTTATTGGGGTTTGTTGCCTATTCCCATGTCTAAAGAAATGTAGTGTCAGAATTATCCTTTTTATCCTTTTCTTATCCTCAGAATTATCCTTTTTTCCTGTTTATTTCGGTAAATTATCCTCAAACTCCGGCAGGGTTTGAATTTTTGCAAGGATAGAAAAAGGATAAAAACTTCCGAGTAGTGGGAATTTATTGTCGGATTAGTAAATCCAACCTACGTAACTGGTAAACCAAAAGTTTATTTGTGCTAATATCCCTTTAAATTTGTATCGCTTTGTGTATATCAAATTTTCGTATTTATTATATTTTTCTATTTTCTTATAACAACTATTTTTTTACGAGCAAAAAATTGTGTTAGTACTGTGCGACTACCATTATTATGTTGGATTATTTTAAAAATTTTTTTTAGTTGTTTAAAATTGCAATCATAGAAATGTTTACTTAATATAAAAGAATGATTTTTGTTATAAAATTCTATCGCACTAAGATCTCCATATTTATTGGGTTCCTTAAAAACAAAATATTTTAAATAACTTCCATCATATTTGTATTTATATTTCATATTAAGTAATAATGATTTCAGATTATTATCTTTGTAATACTGTCCCGATATTCTGTTGGATTGTTTATCAAATTTCTCAATAGCGTATAAATAACCATTTAGAGTGATAGATGGAAGTATGAAAGATATGCTCAAAAAATTTAATACCACCGAAACGTGGATAGATGTTGAAACTTTAGCCAACCTGAAAGGAGTTTCAAAGCGAGCAATCAGGTTAAGTTTTAACAGTAAAAATTCAAATTATGAAACCAAAATTGAAAATGGCAAAGGTGGAAAACTGTATAAAATAAGATTATCAAGTATTGAAGAGGATTTACAAATAAAGTATATCCACGAATATTACGATACTCTTTCAACTACTAATAATATTATTGAACTACACTATTTTAAACCAAAAGCTGAAAAAATTATTTCATTTAAACAACGTGAGCTTGCTCTTGCAAAGTATGACTTAGTCAAAATTTGGGAGAATTACAGGTTAGAGCAAAAAGAGAAAAAGATTCCCAAAAAACTTGCTGATAGAGAATTTCTAACAACATATAATACCGGCTTGTTGTATTCAAAAATATTCAATGTTTTAGGAGGTATCAGCATCGGAGCATTGTATCGTTGGAAAATGTTATTAGATAAAAATCCCGATTGGACAACATTAGTCGGAAACTATAACTACACAGCAAACGGTTGTTATAGAACAAGCCTTAATGAAAATGAGATTAAAATATTTTTAAATATACTTTTATCTCCGAATAAATTCTCAATCGGCAGAGCAATATCATTAACACAATATATTCTAAAAGAAAAGAATGCTGAAAATATTCCGACAGAAGTTACATTTAGAAGATATGCCAAATGGTACAAAGCAAATAATTTAGATAAATGGACTCTTGCTCGTGATGGTATGAAAGCATTAAAAGATAAGGTTGAACCATATATTGTGAGAGATGTAAGTATGCTTGAAGTTGGACAAGTTCTGATTGCTGATGGGCATACTTTAAACTTCCAAGTAATAAATCCGTTCACAGGCAGACCTTCAAGAGCAACATTGATTGGTTTTCTTGATTGGAAATCGGGTGGACTTGTCGGATATGACATTATGCTTGAAGAATCAACTCAAAATATAGCTTCCG
>JBJEGJ010000008.1:0-4489 GCA_051874955.1 Candidatus Gastranaerophilaceae bacterium | reverse complement strand
GGTATTTACTGTCTGGAATTGGATTTGTAATTTTGTTTGCTACATTGTCTTTCAAACCGTTTTGCGCGAAATAAACCGATGTTACATCTTCTTTTGCGTCGGATAACAAATTCATGCCGACGACGTTCAAATTGCCTTGATGAGTGCCATACGTTGCCGCCTCAAACCTATCCATAGTGGAATTTTCAAGGTCAACATCCGCAACAAAATTTGTGTCACCTGTGATTGTCAAACTGTTTAGAGATGATACACCTGCTTGGTTGTTGACCATAGACAAAGTACCTGAATGTAAGAACAAATCATTGCCGTCAAGGTGTGTTTCTTGCGTTAAATAAAGGTTTGTATCAATCAAGTGTGTTGATGAGTTTTTGATTTTGTTGTTCAATACGAATTTCGATTGCGCATCACCAACTATGTAGGTTGAATATTTTTCACCGTCGATATTATCGTCAACTTGGATAGTTGAACCGTTTGTGACGTCAAAGATTAAGCGTCCACGATTCATATAGATAGCGTTGTCGTCAATCACGTCACCGTTTTTGGTGTAGTTTCCGCTAATGTAATTTGTTTCGCCATTATCTGCAGCGATTTTTATTGTGCCTTTTTTGTTATAAATCGCACCGCCTTTTGCCTCGCCATCAGCGGACTCTGCGTAGTTTCCGATTATATTACTGTTTCTGAGAGAAATATCGCTTATATAGCTTCTAACATCTGCAAATGTCAAATGTCGAGCATTACCAGGTTGCAGGGTTTCAGGATTTACCAATAACCCACCCCAGTCATTGATAAGCATTGTTTCGTATTCAGCTTCAGTCCATCCTTGTTCTACAAGCATTGACTCAAACTCGGATTTAGTCATAACAGGTTCAGAACCTGCATTTCCAAGGCTTGCAACCTGATTATTGTCTAATAACTCTTGAAAATCTTCCTGCGATAATTGACCGAGTTCATCATTCTCAATCATATAAAATGATTTATAAACAGTTCCGTCATCGTTTAAGATTTGAAATTCATCATATACTAAATCATAACTAGTATTTGGATCGATGGCTGTATTATTTGGAGAATATTGTTCATTATAAATAGCACCACCGTAGGCACTTCCACCAAAATTACTCATTCCGGTAACACTTAAATGGTTGCCGACAATATCACCCGTAATTTCTCCGATTGTTCCTCTATCATTACAAATTGCGCCACCTTCAACTGTACGAGCTACAGCTTCTGCGTAGTTATTGACAAAATTACCTGTGATATCGCCAATTTCTCCAAAGTTATAAATTGCACCGCCATAGTAGCCACTATAATTATTTGAAAAGTTTCCGATAATATCACCGATCGTTCCGCCATTACAAATTGCACCGCCCCAACCCAAATCTGCAGTATGGTTTCCTTCAAAATCACCGATTATATTATCGATTGCTCCTTCATTATATATTGCGCCACCTAACTCTGAAGCCAAGTTACCAATAAAATCACCTGTTATATCGCCGATTGTTGCCTCGTTATAAATCGCCCCACCGTTACTTGCGTGATTTGAGATAAAATCACCATTTATATCACCAATAGTCCCTTCATCATTATAAATCGCTCCGCCATTACCTGCATAGTTTGAGATAAAATCGCCATTGATATCATCAATAGACCCTCTATCATTATAAATCGCTCCGCCATTACCTGCGTGATTTGAGATAAAATCACCATTTATCTTGCCTATTATTCCTTTATTATTATAAATTGACCCACCAAAACCTGCGTAGTTTGAGATAAAATCACCAGTTATATTACCTACTGTTCCGCCATTATAAATCGCTCCACCATAGGAAGAAGATGTTGATTGAGCGTAGTTGCCGATAAAATCACCTGTTATATCGCCAATTGTTCCGCCGTTATAAATCGCTCCGCCATCAGCATAATAAGAATCACTAACGGAATTAGCAATAAAATCTCCAACGATATTCCCTATTGCACTACCTCTGTAATTATAAATTGCTCCGCCATACCCATAAGAAGAACCTTGAACAGAGTTGCCTACAAAATTTCCTGTTATATTTCCGATTGTTGCAAAACCTGAATTATATGCATCGTTAGAAATAGCTCCACCATAGGCGTAATAAGAGCTTTGAACATTGTTACCAATAAAATCTCCGGTGATATTTCCGATGAGCCCCTCGTTTGAAATTGCACCACCATAAGCTTCATCATAACAAGATGTTGTCGTTAAACGTTGAGTAGTAATAGAATTGTTTGTAAAATTACCTGCAATATCCCCAATTGTTCCAAGGTTCGCTATCGCACCACCTTTTGCATAAGCAAATATTGCATAGTATGAAGAATTGTTTACTGTAAGATCTAAACTATTACCGACGAAATCTGAAGTTATATTTGTCATATCTCCTGCATTATAGACTGCTCCACCTAGCAAATCTGCATATACATAAGAGGATTCAGTGGATAAAAATTTTGCGGAAGTTTTATTATCTTTAAACAGGTAGCCGTCTAAACTCGTTGTTGTTCCGGCAGGGTTGCTAAAAACTTTACCACCATAAATACTGTGATCCAAACTTGTACCCACCGGATTAATTGTTCCTAAATCTTTTGTCTGATTGGTGTAGGTTGTTGAGTCATAATCTGACGGTACTGAGTAAGAGGACGCCTTAACTTCCAAATTATAATAATGCGGTACAAGTTCTTTTTCCTGCACAACTTTATATTCAACACCCGCAACAGGCGTTTCTACAAGTTCGCCGGTCGCTTTGTCGTAATATCTTGTTACATCTCTTACTTCGTATTTTGTGATTGTATCATCGCTTTCTGCATCAACTTCGATTAGCGAATATCCGCTCTCAGGCGCTGAAATCGGAGTACCACCATCGACAAGGTTACCGCTTTCATCAATAGTTTTTTGTGGTATGAGGACGTTATTTTGATACAAATAATCCAAAGTTGGCTCGTCCATAGGCTTTTGCTGCAAAAGTGCGTTAGCCTCGTCACTTCCCAGCACAACATCTGTTGCCTGAGCCGTCGGAGCTCCTAAAATAGCACAACCCGCTAAAGCAGCTACAGACAAAGCCTTAAGCGCTATTTCACCATTGTTTTTTGACATCTGCAAGTTTTTTGAAAATTTATTTTGATGTTTCATAATAAAATCCTCATGTTTTTAGTTTCACAATTCAATAGATTTTCAACTTCATTCAATCTGTATAGATTTCATTACTTAGAATATTTCTACCGAATGTAATATCGGCATAGGTTTGTATTAACTTTAATATTTTTGTTCGAATTTTTACAATTCGATACATTAGATATCTTGTATATATATTATTATACACTTGTTTTTATAATAATTAAAGTGTTATATTAAGAAATGTATTAATCCGTCAGAATTAGATATTAAAACAGAACTTAATATCCGAGTTTACAAGGGTTTTTATTTGTTATAAAATAGAATTATACAGATTAGATTTTATGAGGGAAGTATTAAATGCAAGTATCTTTAAATTGGTTAAATGAATTTGTCGACTTATCAAATATTGAAACATCTCAAATCGCACACGAACTGACTATGAGCGGTTTGGAAGTTGAAGCTGTTGAAGACGTAAAACCGAGTTTTACTAATATAATAACGGTTAAAATAGAAAAAATTGATGCCCACCCAAATTCCGACAGGCTTCATCTTGTTACGGTCAACACCGGCTCTGGTTTGAAAACCGTTGTTTGCGGAGCGCAAAACATTCAGGAAAATCAAATTGTACCTTACGCAAGCGTAGGTTCTCAAGTTCTTGACCGAAAAACAGGTGAAATGTTTACGCTCACACCTGCAGTTATTCGAGGAGTTGAATCTCAAGGTATGCTTTGTTCCGCTGATGAATTGGGGGTTGCCGAACGCAATTACCAAAAAGAAGACGGTATACTGATTTTAAACAGAATTTTCCCTGATGTTCAAATAGGACAAGATGTTAAAGATGTTCTCGGATTTGAAAAAGATACAGTAATCCACGTTGCACCTACCGCAAACAGAGGCGACCAAATGTCTGTTATCGGCGTTGCCAGAGAATTAAGTTCCCTTTTTAATACTCCGTTAAAATTCAACAAAATTGAATACACTAACGATTTGACTACAAATGAATTCAAAGTAGAAATAAAAGACAAAGATGTTTGTAAATACTACTCAATCGCACTATTAAAAAATATTAAAATCAAGCCTTCTCCTGATTGGATGCAAAAAAGATTACTGGCATCAGGCGTTAGAGCTATTAACAACGTGGTCGACATCACAAATTACGTTATGCTTGAATACGGTTGTCCGCTACACGCATTTGATGCCGATAAATTAAACGGTTACCTGTGTGTCAGACGCGCTCAAAACGGTGAAAAACTCGTAACTTTGGACGGTGTTGAAAGAACTCTAACCACAGACAGCGTACTCATTGCTACAGAAAAAGAAGGAGTTTGTCTTGGCGGAGTATTCGGCGGTGAAAATTCTGAA
>JBJEGJ010000007.1:0-4554 GCA_051874955.1 Candidatus Gastranaerophilaceae bacterium | reverse complement strand
AGAATACGTCGGTCTGATGTGGCGTACCTTAAGGGATTCGTAAAATAGCGAAACGGGAGAGGACCCTCTCGAAAGAGAAGCGTCAGCCCGCAGGGGTTGCCGCGTTAAGAAACAGCACAGTGCGCTGTTTTAGCGATAGCAACGGGCATTTGCCCCGAGAGTTCGAACTAGACAGGGGGAGCCATATTGGACAGACAAAAAAGCTGTTTTTTTAAAAAAGCGATTAATTATGCAATATTCGCTTTTTTGTTGCCATTTTATGAATAATATGCAATTTTAACAAAAAAATATGCAGAGAAAAAGTGGTCAAAAGATAGTAAATTTACAGCTGTATTTTCTCTGGTTTTGGTACTAATAGGTTTTGAACCTGCGACTGCGACATTACAAAACTCAACCGATTTGCAAAATAGAATATACATCTATGACCATTTTTTGAATGAGTATTTTAGAAATTGTGTGGTGGAGAAAAATAATTTTGAAAAAATGGGTTTTCTGGACTTGTAGGGCGGTTTTTAGTACAATGAATATGATATAATTAAATTGAGAAGGTCAATATGCAATCTAAAAAACAACTGATTCTATGGGTTCTTAATATTTTGAACAGTGAAAGTGATGAAAGTCGTCCAATCACTCAAACCAAAATTGCAGATGTAATATCCGAAGTATATCCTTGTGACAGAAAAACAGTGTGCAGAAATATTAAATTTCTGCAAGAAATGGGCTATCCTATAAAGAAAACAAATCGAGGATTTTATTTTGATAAACAGTTTTCGGTAGAAGATGTTGATTTTGTTAAGACGGCAGTTCTTTCGGCAGACGGAAAGTCTGATGAAGAAAAAAGACAGTTGGCAGATAAGGTTGCAGATGTTCTTAAAAAACAATATAGGAGAGAAAAATGAGCTTGAACCACAAACAGTTTATGGAAGCATGTAGGGAATGGGAGGAAATGGATAAGCGCTTAATTAAGTTGATTGGATTCAATCCTGCAACAAGCAATCATTATGGGCATATAAATCTATATAATAACCATATCAATAAAAATACCACAGATAAAGAGATTTTGGAAATACAAGAAAAGTATGTTGAGTGGAGAAAAGAAATATTAGCGTTTTTTAAGGATAACGGTTATGATTTAGGCAAAGAAGAATTTAGTAAACTGTTTTCTGTTGTTGGTCTGTTTGGATGGGTGACTTTTTTGGATGAGGTATTAGATTTGAATAAAGAAACCAAATATTATTTTCCGCTTATTGAAAGTTATATTAAGAAAAAATAATATTAAAAAACATAAAATATCAAAAAATATCATAAAAATACTTGCGTTTTGTTTTTGCTTGTTATATACTTTCGCTTAGGAGTCTAAAAAATGGAATACAATGATTTGATTTTAGATATGCTTAATCGCATAGTAAAACTTGAAAAGGAAGTTGAACAATTGAAAAAGGAACGAGGAGCGTCCTTTGAAGAAGCGCCCCGTTCCCGCACGCAAAATATTTTGCCTCCCGACTGCCCTTCTCAACGAGATAAAACACGATATTTGTTTAACGGTAACGTTTATCTGAAAAACAAACTCGTCCTGGCTGTCATCAAGGATTACGTTGCAAACAACCGTTCAATAACTTGTAATGAATTAAAAACCGTTTTCGATAAATCGCTGCAAGGCTCAATCGGCGTCGTGGAAAACGAAAACGTCGCAGAACAGCGCAGAGATTATCAAGTCAGATTTTTTATAAAAGACAATGATATCTTACATTTGATTGATGGAAATATGCTGGTGTGCTCTCAATGGGGGATTTTAAACATATCCAATTTTATTAAACGCGCGGAGCAACTGGGATATAAAATCGAACAAATCGTAAGAGAATAAAAATTATTCAAGGAGATAATATTATGAAATCAAACGATGTAATTAACGTAAAAACCAATTCCGAATTATTAAACGAATTATTAGGAACAGACTACACGGGTTGGATGAAATCGTATTACGACACGGAAGACAACAGGATTTGGATGATTCACCTTGACAATCAACCTCGTAACAACTGGAGAAATTATGAGTCCGGCGATACTATTGTAGAAGAAAACCTTGATCGTTACGACACGTCCGGCGTAAGAACAGACATCCGCCCAGATGCCGAGCGCATTGTTTTTGCAAAAGAAAACGGCTTTTTCGTTTTTAAGGGCATTTATAAATACGACAAGGAAAGAAGCCGTTGCGACGGCGTTCGTTATTGGCTGAAAGTTTCCGATGAATTTTAATCTTTGCTGAAATGTTTCAACTACTTCCCACTGCCTAAAACATCGGCAATCGATAAACAATAGCCTATAATAGGCTATTGTTTTTATTGGAATATTTACCATAATCGAAAAGATTGCCTTTGTTTCCCTTACAATGAAAAAGGAGAAAAAATGAACGATCAACCAAATTACATTATTTTTAAGCTTTACAGAAATTCACTCTGGTCTTTTTTTACTCAACAAGCACATCGCCGCCCTAACGACCAGACTTTCCCAGTTGTCGATATATTTGAGGATATCATACATAACCTTGATTCTTTAGCCAAAGAGCACAATAGGAAAATGGTTTTTACATCAAGTTTTGGAGACAACGACACAAACTTTTTTGTCAACACGCCTTATCTCGAAGTTTTATATACCGGCGAACTGCCGCAAGAAGAGAGAGCTTTGTATTTAGGTTTGGTCAAAACACTATTTGGCGACGGCGACCGTTTTTTCGGACTTTTAGAAGCGTATACTCCTGCAGTCGTTGTGCGTTTTTCAAAACTGACGAGCGACGATACTTTTGAAGTAATGCCGGAAAGCAACCTCGACAAGTTGATGCTCCGCACCAGCCCTGTAAAATATTAGAATCAATAAGAATAATCAGGTCGACTTCGCCGATAAATACTAAACGAAAAAACAAAAAATTTTAGGAGAATAAAATGGATATTCAATTGAAAAGCTTAATGAATGATTATGTTGCGGATTATATGCAAAAAGAACCTTTTGATTTTGTAGTGAAA
Organism: Candidatus Gastranaerophilaceae bacterium; assembly: GCA_051874955.1. Taxonomy (GTDB): domain Bacteria; phylum Cyanobacteriota; class Vampirovibrionia; order Gastranaerophilales; family Gastranaerophilaceae; genus Zag111. The sequence goes on along the minus strand of JBJEGJ010000007.1, from coordinate 1,534 downwards.
AATGCTCTTCCCGTTATCTGGTTTGGCAATTTAGAAAAATATAAAGCGTCCAAACAAAAAATCATCACGGTCGGCATAAATCCAAGCAATCAGGAGTTTCCTTTTGGCACAAAACCACGCTTTGACGTTCCCTCTCTTCTTCCCGAGAACGAGGAGAAAATATACGACACTCTTAATAATTACTTTGTTGCAAACCCTTACAGGGGCTGGTTTACACAATACGAAAAAATCCTGGAAGGAAGTTTTGATTGTAGTTATGGCGGTCAGTTGCAAGCATACGACGCTTTTGTTAATAACACTGCAATACATATAGATTGTTGCTCGGCAATTGCAACGAATCTGCCCTGGGGCAAATTATCCGACATCCAAAAACAAAAAATTATTCGGGTTGATTTGTTTAATAAACTGGTTGATTACCTGGATCCGGACATAATTTTATTCTCTGCAAGCGAAGAAATGTTTAATCAAACTTTCTTTTCAAAGTATATCCCAAACAAAAGAAGCCTTCAATTTGAAGACCATAAAAAACATGCTTATATCAGAACGTATAAAAAAGGAAAAACCACTTTGATTTGGGGCAGAAATCGCGGAATCCCGTTTGCTCACATGACAATCGATGAGATTAATCAGACACTTAAAAACTTTGTGTCGAACGGATTGTTAGACTAACCGTTCTTTTCCCCGTCGCGTAAACGTATGCGACGGGGTTTATTTTTATGCGGCAATATCTTTTTAATTGCAAATAATAATAAAATGTGGTACACCAATAGATAGTAATACCGGCAAACAGCGGAACAAAGCGGATTGAAAGAAAAACCCCATCGCTTCGCAAAAAAGAGTTTACGTCGTCAGAACAGGTGTGTAAAATGGAAATTGAGAAAGTAAGAGCATATTTTGAACAATTCGGAATCGCCGATAGAATCAAGGAATTTCACGAGTCGAGCGCAACCGTCGAGCTTGCCGCGCACGCCCTTTGTACAGAGCCATGCCGCATTGCGAAAACGTTGTCCTTTATGCTGGGCGACAAAGCGATTTTAATCGTTACGGCGGGCGACGCGAAAATCGACAATCACAAATATAAATCCTTCTTCGGCGCGAAAGCCAAAATGCTGAAACCCGAGGAAGTGAACGACCTTATCGGACACGGTATCGGCGGCGTTTGCCCTTTCGGTATCAACGACGGCGTCACGGTATACCTTGACGAATCGCTGAAAAGATTCGGGACGGTTTTCCCCGCCTGCGGCAGCAGTAACAGCGCAATCGAACTCACGATTCCCGAACTTGAAAAGTACTCAAACTTTGTCGAGTGGATTGACGTTTGCAAGATATAAATTTCCGAAAAAACAAAAAAGACTCGCAATAGCGAGTCTTTTTTATAATTTTTTTTATACAATGCCAGCCCGCCGGGGTTCGGTTGCAAAGCAACAAGCACGCAAGGCGTGCAAAACCCTTAAGGAAAACAAAAGACCGACAAAATATGTCGGTCTGATGTGGCGTACCTTAAGGGATTCGAACCCCTGGCCTTTTGGTCCGT
>JBJEGJ010000006.1:0-80608 GCA_051874955.1 Candidatus Gastranaerophilaceae bacterium | reverse complement strand
AAAACATCAAGACAAAGATAAAGACATCGCAAAACATATAACCGCAGCAACTGATATTTTGCTCACCTCAACCTCTGCCTATCAAACAATCAAAAGTGACAGAATTAAAGAAAACCGCAAAAAAGCCTTGATATACAATAACATAATTTCAACAGGAATAACTCTTGGTTTTGGATACGGGATAGATAATCTCATTAAAAAAGCTATGGGAGGTTTTGTTGATAAATTTAAACTCATTAATGCAACTGACCCTAAACTGCATAAATACATAGAAGGTATTAACATTGTCCGTCCTGCGATTATATTTGCAGCAATTTACTACGGGATTTTACCGATATTTTCAACCTATATGTCAGAAAAAACAGATAAATTTATTGAAAAACACAAATAATTTATTTACCGATTATGCGCAAAAGATTATTAGCAGGGAAATAATCAGGTAAAATATCAAGGCAGGCTTGACAAGATTTTAAAGACTTATCAATATCTTTCTCACCATAATAATAGATATAAGCTAATAAATAATGCAATTCCGGATCATGATAAAATTTATCTTTTGCACGTCTTAAAAAAAACATCGAGGCTGGCATCAAGTTATTCGCCCACAAAGCACGACCGATAAACTTATAACACTCGGGATTGTAATATGCCATAAAATCCGCATATCGAATTATTTTCTCGACATAATTTTCCTTACAATAAAGTATTAAAATATTTAAATCCAACTCCAAAAAATTTCTCAATTCAAAGTATGTCGGATAAGATTTTATATCATCCTGCAAAAGTTGTATCAAAAACAAACCCCAATGAGCACGAATGTCACGGTCTTTTTCCATTTGAAAAAACTCTTTGGCTTTATCCAACTTGTCAAGAACAATACAACAATAAGCAGCTTCAACGTAATTATGATTTAATTCAAAAAAAGTTTTACAGCCTTTCAATCTGCCGGATAGGAAATCTTTTTTTGTTCTTTCATAGTCACTGTTTGCCATAGAAAATACCAAACCAGATTTTACAAGGTTAAATCACCCATCATAGTCTGCATCATCATCATTTGAATAGCTTCCGGTGACATCTTTTTCATTCCGTCTTCCGTCATATAAGGAATTATTTCAGAAATATCATCTTTTTTTTTATCGGATGTTCCCAACATTTGAGTTATCTGCTCAAGCTCCTGTTGATTTTTTACAAATTCGGGATCTTTTTGCAAACTTTCCCATTCACTTGCAAATGACGGCTGTTCATAAGCCAATTTTACTGTACCTAAATCAGATTTATGTTTATCAAAATCCTGTATATTTTTCAAATTGTATATATCTTTATCTTCATCATCCTTATTGTTGTTAATCGTACTTTGAATTTTCTTCAACTGAATTTTTTTGTACTCATTATTCAACTCAGGAGATAAACCGTTTCCGTACGGAGCATTGATAAAGTCATCAAGTTCTTTATTCTGCTGACCAAACGGTAATTTAATTTCATCTTTATCTTTATTTTTAGCATCTTTTCCGCTGTCATTTTGTTTGTCTTTTTCATCCTCCTGCGGACTGAGTTTTTCTTTAAGAGTATTGAGATTTCTGTTGACAAGTGTTTGTGGATCAACAGGAACAAGTTCTGCTGCATGAGCATTTACGTAATCAGCATAAGGATATACAAGTTCAGGCTCATTTACGTTAGGATAACATTCTTCATTAGAATTACCCATTACGCAATTACGTCCGTTTGTTGCATATTTAACAATCATAGGATTATCATTCAATTCAATAACTCTTTCATAAGCCCTGATTGCATTATCCTTATCGCTTACTTTTGTATAAGCCATTGCCAAATAGTAAAATCCCAAAGTATCATGAGGATGCAATCTTACATAAGATACACATTCCTGCATACAACCGGCAAAATCACTTTTACGATATTTTTCAATAATACTTTCTAATGTCGGATTTTCATAATATGAAGGACCAACCATCCATGCCGGTTCTTCAGTCATACTTGAATAGTGTCTTGTAGAAGATTCCCTTAAAGTTTGATTTCTTGTTTTTACGGCATCTGTTATATTTGAGTTGTAATCTGCTTCACTCGGAAGCGGAGGTAAATCAGAATAAGCCTTTGCTGCAGGCTTGGAAGAAGAATAATTAGCACTTGGCAGAATATCATTAACTACAGTTTCTCTATCTGAATAGTCACTATCTACAGGGTGTGTATCTTCATATAAATTATAGCTTTTCAACGGATTTGTAAATGCAAACGCCGCTGAAGATACTGTATTCAATACCAAAACCGCTGCCAGTATAAAGCCTAAATTCTTCTTCATTATCTTATCCTCTTTTGTAAAAATTCTTCTTTTTCAAGGATATTATATGATATTATGGAGTTCAAGTCATAATACAAACGGATGATATTATGAAGTTTTCATTGCAAATTTACAACCGCAATAATTCTGTCGGTACAAATTTAATTCTTTTGAAATTTTATTGGTTTTTAAAAATCCGTCATTTTTTCTAAAATTTGTTGACAGATATGATAAACCATATTTTTTGGCGATTTCAACACCAATTGCGGTTAATTTTTCATAATTTTTGTGCGGGCTGATTACCATTGAAGTGGTAAATTCATATATTGCGAGTTTTTTTGCTAATTTTGCACTGTTTTCCAATCTCAAAGCAAAACATTTATCACATCTTAACCCTTTTTCGGGTTCATTTTCCAAACCTTTCACGCAGTTATAATAAACATCCGGCTCATATTCCCCGACAATCAATTCACAATCTAAGGTTTCGCAAAGCTTCTTTTCTGCCTCAAGTCGTTTATCATATTCTTCTTTCGGAAAAATATTCGGGTTGTAAAAATAAACGACAACAGAATATCCCATATCCTTTAATAAAGATATGGGATAACCTGAACAAATACCGCAACACGCGTGCAGCAGAATTTTTTTAGAAGATTGATTTTGGTTTTGCGCCATGTTCTATTGCCCATTTTTTCAATTCGTGGTAACCCTTAACGCCCATTTGAAAATCTTCACCCATTTTCATTGAAGGAGTACCTATTTGCTTATTCGCAACCGCATAATCTATGTCATCAGAAATAATTTTTGCAACTTTCTTACTGTGAGCGTCTTTTTGAAGTTTTTCCATATCAAGATTAAAGCCTGAATTTTTCAACACTTCAATAACTTCATCTTCTGTTGCAGGTTTTTTCTCAAAAAATAATGAATTAACTTCCCAGAATTTACCTTGAATTTGTGCCGCTTCGGCATATTTTGCCATTGTGCAGGAACCCTTATGAAATTCTTGTTTTAAATGTCTGTTACATTCCGTATCCAAAGGCATACTGTGATGTTCTACACGCAAATTTTTAAATTCGGTTACCAATTTGTGAACCATAATGTTGCAAGCATAACACATCGGGCACATATAATCGGAATAAACACTCAAAACCACAGCATCTTTTTCTTCCGATCCTAACACATTACCCTTAACGGCGTATTTGTTATTTGTTGCTCGGGTAAATTCACCGTATTCTCTGTTAAACTTTAATGACGGAGAAAATTTTGCACTTGTATAAGTCCAGCCCAAAAATCCGCATGCACAAAGCATAACAACGATAAATGCAACCCTGTACGGTATTGGTTTTAGGGCATCAACAAAATCCAGCCAACTCTGTTTTATTGCCGTAATAAAATGACCTTTTATTCCCATAACCGCAATTATTGCAATTCCTAAGTCAATAACATAAGTTACCGCACACATTATACATAATTTTTTTATGCTGAATAAACTGATACAAAGTAATATCATTGAAATAGTAAAAGAAATCAATCCCAATGATGCAATATAATGAAATTTATTTTTAAAGACTTCTAAAAATTTTAAAAACGGCATCTTTTTTAATAGATCAACCAACAAAAGCATTAGTATAAATGAATACAAAAACATTCCCCAATAAGCAAGAGGAACACCCAAGAATTGAGATTCGGTTGTTCTTGCAACACTATCACAATCAATAAAATCATTCACGGAGCAAAAACTCGGCAAAGCATATTGATTAAAATTTGCCTGATAATATATGTGCGCCAAATCAACTGTTACCACAAAACCTATTAAAATAAGTATCCCGATAATAATGGTCTTCTGTAATTCTCTATTTTCATTTTCCATATTCTTCTCCCTTTTTCCTACTATTATACATTTTATCATACATATTTAAAGACAATTAATCAACCTGCTTAATATCAATATCCCTTGAACTAATTTCTAATTAATGCTAGACTTATTGGTATTCGGAGTAAATATGAACAGAAAATTTCTGACACAATTTTTAAATAAGATTTCAAATTTTCCACTTTGGGTTAAAGAAATTATATATAACAAACTCGGGGAAGAAATTGACGAAGATACAAGTCTTACTTACGTTTTCACTGCATACAAACCTATATTGACATATAAAGGCAAATGTGAATTAGACTTCAAAAAATCCGGATTTGATACAAATATATACAACATTTTAGAATCAGCAGATAACGATTTTAGCATATCTGAAATAATATTAAACACGTACTTGTCATTGGAAGAAATCGCAGGTTATTTTCTTTTCTGCGTAGATGAAGGTTATTTTGAGCTTCCTGACAATTCTGAAATTCTTAATATCGCGGGATTTTTAACCGGAAAATTAAAAACCGGAGAATATTTTGTAGAAAACGGTTCAATTTCAAAAACAGAATTAAATGATGCAATTAAACAATTTGAAACTCAAAAAAATACAAAAAAATTCGGTCAAGTGTTGATTGACTTTGGGCTAATTTCAAAAAAACAACTTGATAAACTTCTTTCAATAAAAAATGAGGCAAAAAAAAGATTTATTCTGGATCATAATGAAGTTCCGAAAATTCAACCGGAATATACAAATCAAGCAGATATTTACAAAGAACAAATCAGCAAATTACAAAATGAAAATATACTGCTAAAAACAAAACTTGAACAACTTTTAACTATGGTGAAAAAAAATGAATCATAAAAATACTGAACCTGCAAAACTTGTAACGTACGTGCGTGACGGACTTATTGAAAAAGAACATTTCGGATATGTTGTCAGATACGGAAAAAATCATATAATTGAAAAAATCGGGGACGATAAAAATTACCCGTTTTACCTGCGCTCCTGTGCAAAACCCCTGCAAGCAGCATTGATTATTGATTACGAATTAGATAAAAAATACAATTTAACGGAAGAAGAAATTGCCCTTTGTGCAGCTTCCCATGCCGGTGAAAAAGTCCACATTGACATCGTTAAAAATATTCTTAATAAATTTGAAATTTCAGAAGAAAGATTGAAATGCGGAAACCACGCTCCAATATCACGTTCCGCTCAAGATGAACTGTTGTTACACGGAGAAAAATCAAGTGCAATTCATAACAATTGTTCTGGAAAACACGCAATGATGCTTGGCTTGTGCAAACTTAACGATTGGGATATGGATAATTACGACAATATCAATCATCCGCTGCAACAGGCTATTCTTAAAAAAATATACCAACTTTGCGAAGTTAAAACTCGAGAATATCCTGTGACAAAAGACGGCTGCGGAGTTCCCGTACCTTCAATGCCTTTGGAAAATATAGTCAAAGGCTATCTGAATTTATTTTGCAATCCAAAATATGAAAAAATTAAAAATGCGTTTCTTAATCACTCTTACACAATAGGCGGAGAAAACCGAACCGACACAAAAATTATAGAAAACTCAAAAGGATTGATTGCAAAAGTCGGAGCAGGCGGGCTATGCGTTGTTGTAAATACGAAACTGGAAGAAGCATTTATAGTAAAAATTTGCGATGCCGATATGAGTGCGCGTGAATTTGTTACAATTGATTTAATAAACAATCTTCACTGGGCAAATATACAAATCTCACATAATATAGAAACTAACCACCACGAAACCGTCGGAACTGTCATTACCAATTTGTAGTTTCACCTGTCGGAATTTTTAATTTAATATACGTATAAGCGTTAAAATCCATTGAGCCAAATATTACTTTTATTTTATCATCGCCTTCCGGAAACCACTCGCCAAAAACAATTGTATCTTGATTAAAATCATCTTCAGTTTCTGTCGCCGGAAATTTTGCTAACAAATATTGGGATTGAAAAAAGTTTATATATACATTACCTTCTTCATCTTTTTCACCCTTTATTTGATAGTGTCCGACAGGTAAAAAATTACCCTCTCCGACTTCAAGCTCAACGGGAATACTCAAAACAGGCAAAGTTCCCTTATCTGATTGTTCATTGATAATTTCTGTTTCATTACTCTGATGAAATTCCTCTCCTTTCGGAATTTGTTTTTTCATCTGCTTATATTTGCGTTTATTAATCTTTTTATCAAGCTGTTCAACAGCCTTGTCAAAATCCTCATCGCTAACGGGCTTGACTTCTCGACCATCTTGATTTGTACCGTTCCAATCATCCCACAAATCATCAGTTGCAGGCAAATCTATATCGCTGTCTGCATACACGGGAACAGATAACAAACCTAAAGATAACAAAATTATAAGAAATTTTTTCATACCATAATAATAATGAATTTTTACGGAAAGTAAACCCGACATTTATATGAAAATACTATTCCGCAGAAATTTCTTCAGTTGCCTGTTCTTCCTTAACAATCAATAATTTTGTAATCCTTGCACCGTCAACCTCTTTAACCGTAAAAGTAAAACCGTTATATTTTACAATATCATCAAGTTGAGCAATTCTTCCAAGTTCTTTTACAACAAGTCCTGCAATTGTATCAACATCTTCATCTTCCATTTTTTCATCAGGAATATCAAAATATTCAGCCAACTCGTCAAGACGCATCATACCGTTTGCAAGATAATGATTTGGCTTAATTTCCTTGATATCAATTTCAACTTCTTCGTCAAATTCATCTTGAACATCGCCAAAAATTTCTTCCAAGACATCTTCCAACGTAATAATTCCCGATGTTCCGCCAAATTCGTCCACAACAACTGCCATTTGACCTTTATTTTTCTTAAATTCACGCACCAAATTATCCATCGTAATGGTTTCGGGAACTAACATAACATTGCGTTGTATTTGTTCAACCGGACAAACTTCATCCTTTATTGCCAGAGAATACAAGTCTTTTACGTGAATTAGTCCTGTGATATGATCAATATCACCCTCATAAACAGGATATCTTGTATATTGATTTTCCATTGCAACTTTGTTTAATTCTTCAAATGAAATATCTTTTGGAACACATATCATATCCGTTCTTGGTATCATAACTTCACGCGCAGTCAAATCCGAAAATTTGAACACATTGTGAAGCATATCTTTTTCGGTTTCATTCAGAACACCCTCATCATAACTCGTATCAACAAGTAAATCCAAATCCTCAATAGTATGAACCATTTTTACGGAATGAACCGGCACTCTGAATAATTTTAAAATACTGTTACAAGCCACATTCAAAATCCAAACAAAAGGTTTTGAAATCGTCATAAACAAATCCATCGGCTTTGCAACATACAAAGAAATTCTTTCAGGATACTGAAGTGCAATACATTTCGGCACTTGTTCGCCTATAACAACATGTAAAAAAGTTATTACCAAAAATGCAACAACCGCAGTAATTCCGTGAGTTAAATAAGCATAACTTGCCGGAAGTTCAGCCAAAATCGGAGCAAGCATCTTTTCAATAGTAGGCGAACCAAACCAACCTATACCGATACTTGCAATTGTCACTCCGACTTGCACCGCAGCGATAAAGAAGTTCATATCTTCCAATGCCTTTAAAGCAAGTTTTGCATCAACATTGCCGTCTTTTGTAAGTTGTTCAATCCTTGTTCTTCTGGCTCTAACAATCGCAAATTCTGCAGCTACAAAAAATGCGTTTACCAGTAATAATATAAAAACTATCAGCCAATTGGTGAAAATTATTCCCAAACCTGACTCACTCATTCTTTATTTTTTCCTCTATGATTACAAATTCAATTATAATATCATTCACATAAAAATGCAACCGGCATTTACATTACGCAGAAAGAGTAAATATCTCGTAAATTTCCTCATCTGACAATTCTGTAATAATCTTTTCACCCTCATATACGGCAAGATCGGCCAATTCTTTTTTGGATTTTAACATTTCATCAATTTTTTCTTCAAACGTACCGAGTGTTATCATTCGGTGAACCATTACATTTTTATCTTGACCTATACGATAAGTTCTGTCTGTTGCCTGATCTTCAACGGCAGGATTCCACCACAGATCGTAGTGAATTACGTTTGTCGCACTTGTCAGGTTCAAACCTGTACCACCGGCTTTTAATGACAAAATCATAACTCTTGCATCATCATTAGTCTGAAATCTCTCAATCAATTCTTCACGCTGAGAAACTGTTAAACTGCCGTGAAAGAACAGCGGTTCCGTGTTACACTCCTGAGAAATAATTTTACACAAAATATCACCCATTTCTTTGTATTGTGTAAAAATAAGAGTTTTTTCACCGTTATCCAATATTGATTGAACCAAGTCCAAACATTTTTCCATTTTTCCTGACAGTTCCCGACCCATTTCACCTGATTTTAAGAATTGATAAGGATGGTTACAAATTTGTTTTAATGCAGTTATCAATTTAAAGATATTACCGCGTCTGTTAACACCCGTAAATCCGCTAATTTTCGTCATCATTTCGTTAAGCGTTTTTTCATATAAAACAGCTTGTGCCTTTGACAAATAACAGTATTCATTCAATACCATTTTTTCAGGTAAATCTGAAATTACATTCTTATCGGTTTTCAAACGTCTTAAAACAAACGGAGAAATAGACATTCTGAGTTTATTAGCCCTTGTATTTTCCTTAAAGCGTTCAATAGGAATAGCATAACTTTTTTGAAATTCCCTCAATGAACCAAGATAACCCTTGTTAATAAAATCAAAAATACTCCACAATTCAGTCAACCTGTTTTCTACAGGCGTACCTGTCATTGCAATTTTAACATCTGATTTTAACATCTTGATAGCAAGAGTTTGCGCAGTATCAGGATTTTTTATGTTTTGCGCTTCATCTACTACAATTACACTCCAATTATGCTTTTTAAGTTCTTCAACATCTATCCTCATTATTGCATAAGTTGTTAAAATCACTTCATGATTAACATCCAGTTGCCTATCCGCACCGTGATATATTGCAGCATCAATATCCGGAGCAAAAAGCTGTAATTCTTTCATCCAGTTACCCATTAAAGTCGTTGGGCAAATAACAAGCACAGGTTTTTTAAGTTTGCCTTCTTCTTTCATTTTCAAAATCAAACTTATTACCTGAATGGTTTTACCTAACCCCATATCATCTGCCATACAAGCGCCAAATCCTTTTGAAATATTTGTCCATAACCATTTCAAACCAATCTGCTGATAAGGTCTTAACTCACCATGCAAACTTTCAGGAACGCTGACATCTACAGGTTTTGTAAAATCGGATAATACCCTTGCAAATGCTGCATCATAATCAAAATCGTACTCAGCAATTTGACCTGATAAAGAAGCATGTATAAGCTCCATTCTAGACATTGATTTCAAGTTGGATTTCGCAATCTGTTCAAAAATCTTCTTACTTTCTTCTTTATCAATAAGTACGTATTTGTTCTTATATTTAATCAATCCGTTATTTTCTTCCAATAACTTTTGATATTCCTCAAGTGAAATTTTCTCGTTTCCAATAGAAATTTCATAAGTAAATTCCAAAATATCATCCAAAGAAATTTTTGAAGTAGGGACATTGTTGTTAATTAAATCAGACAAATCTCCGCTTCTGGAGGCTTTTACTTTTGCATTGATTGAGGCTCTCGGGATTACAATATTATTAAGTTCATCCGGCAATATAACTTCAATTTGAGCTTTTTGAAGATAATAAGCTGTTTGAGTTATTATTTTATAAACCTCATTCAAATTCAAATCAAGATACAATTTGTCCTCATCTTCAAATAGTAATTCAAGTTCAGGCATATAGCGAAGCGCGTAATTAAGTTGTTTTTCAACAATTCTTGCAATATCACTTGCTTTTGCTCCAAATACATCATCATCCGTATAAAGTTTATCTATTAAAACACTCTCATTATTTTTTCTGTCTTTGATATAAACTTTTAACCTAAAAAGTTCATCTTCAAGTTTTTCTATTTTAAAATACGGAATTACATCATACTTGCCTAAATACAATTCATCAAACCATTGAGCAAAACTTTCCGCAATATCTTTCCCTTTTAATACCGCACGTTGCTCCAAATCTTTCAACAAATAAGTACCAGATTTTACATCCTTAAACCTGTACATTTTTATGCCTAAAAATTTATAAATAACATAATTCAAATAGGTATAAATAAATTCATAAACAAAATTCTTAGGTTTTTCACCTTCTATGAATAAATCTTCCGGCAAACATTCTTCAAACATATTGACAATTCTTGCCATTTTTTGATTATTAATAATCGGTTCATAAACAATTCTAAACATATTATTGTAACGCTTTACCGTCGGAATAAAATAAAGTTTTTCGATAAGTTTCATAACAAAATATGTTAACTTGTTCAGATATACAAAAGTCGGAGTTAAGTCAGCAATATCAACGACATTACCAAACCCGCCAAAATAATCCATTACCAAATCCCAACTCATAAAATATCCGACTTTATCACCTAAAACATCAGATTTAAAACGGAACAGCGAACCTTTTGATTTCAAATAATACTGAAAATTATTGGTCGGGGTGACAAAAAACGATAACTTACCGGACTTGTTGATAAGGTAAAAATTAGTATTTCTTGTCGGAGCGTTAGGGCTCAGAAAAACTCCGGCAAATTCATCTTCTATCGTCTGATAAATCATACTCAATGTGTAGCGAAAATCTTTATTTTTAAAATTTTCAGGATTTTCACTCAAGTTGTAAAATAACTCATCAACATTATTCTTTTTAAACGAAAAATCAATATCTAAATCTTCAATCTTATTTGCCATATTTTTACCTTATAAAATTTTGTCATTCCGAAAATAATCGGAATGACAATCTGATACAATTACTTAATCAATGATTTACCCGTCATTTCCGCAGGTTGGTCAATTCCCAACAACTGCAACACCGTTGGAGCAACATCACATAACGCTCCGGTTTCACGTAATTCAGTACCCGCCGGGGCATTAACTATCACAAACGGAACTTCGTTAGTTGTATGTGCAGTTTGCGGTTTTCCGGTAGATTCATCAACCATAACTTCTGAATTACCATGATCAGCAGTCAATAACATTACAATATCATTCGCCTTACAAGCATCCGCAATCTTGCCGACACATTCATCAACAACCTTACAAGCCTTTGTCGCAGCTTCAATAACTCCCGTATGACCAACCATATCAGGATTTGCAAAGTTCACCAAAATAAACTGATACTTCGGATCTTTTACTGCCTTTAATACATTCTCACAAACCTCGTAAGCACTCATTTCCGGTTGCATATCATAAGTTGCAACTTTCGGAGATGCCACAAGAACTCTTGTTTCATGAGGTTGAGGTTCATCAATACCTCCGTTGAAGAAAAATGTTACGTGAGCATATTTTTCTGTTTCAGCTGTTCTGAATTGGTTAATTCCGTTAGATTCCAAAACATCACCCAATATATTCACAAGTTTTTCTTTCGGGAACGCAACAGGATATGTGAAAGTTGCCTCATAACTGGTCATTGTTGTATATAAAATATTTTTAAGAACTTTCTTTCTTGCAAAACCGTCAAAATCAGCAAAATTAATAGCCTTTGTTATTTCTCTTGCTCTATCAGGGCGGTAATTAAAGAATATTATAGAATCATTATCGTGTATTCTTGATTCTTCTCCGCCAATAACAGTCGGAAGAACAAACTCATCAGTTTCGCCCTTAGCATAAGATGCTTTAACACCTTCTATTGCGGTTTCTGCGTGTTCGCCTTCACCTAACAACAAAGCGTTATAACCTTTTTCAACTCTATCCCAACGGTTATCTCTATCCATAATATAATAACGTCCGATAACAGTTGCTACAGGCGGAAGATTGTATTTTTTCAATTCATCTTCTACAACTTGCAAATATTCACAAGCACTTGCCGGAGGGGTATCACGACCATCTAAAAAAGCGTGAACATACACTTTAGTCAAACCGTTGTCTGATGCCATTTTAATTAGCGCAAGTAAATGATCCAATGATGAATGAACACCACCCGTAGATACCAAGCCGTAAATATGCAAAGCGGAATTATTTTTCTTTGCGTGCTCTATTGCATTTAAAAATCTTTCATTTTTGAAAAATGAACCGTCTTTTATTGCATTATTTATCTTTGATAAATCCTGATAAACAATTCTTCCTGCGCCCAAATTCAGGTGACCGACTTCCGAATTTCCCATTTGACCTTGCGGAAGCCCTACGTTTTCGCCATCAGCTTTAATCTTGATAAATTTTTCTTCTTTTTCTAATTTTGGGACATTCACAGGATGTGCAAGTTTAGTTGCATCATATTTTTCCGAACCTGTTGAAATTCCCCAACCGTCCATTATACATAACAAAACTCTTTTAGTCATTTTGTATCCCTTCTTTTAATGTTTATATACCAAAAAATTTTATCAGGAACACATTTATTTTTCAATGGGAAATTTTTTAAAACACTAGCCCTGTTTGTTTTGAGAGTATTTCTTATAAACATCCGCAACTGATTTATATGCTAACGGAATTTGAGTTATTTTATGCGTCAGGTAATACGGATTTGAAAAAGCGGAAAACACTTCGGCACTTACCGTTGTGGTTGTATTCGCAGCCAAACGCAGTTTGTCATCTTTGATATCATTTTTGTCAAAAGTTCTTCTAAACGGATTATCGGATTCATACACATCATAAGTCACAGTATCTATCACCTGAGTTATAGGCGTAGAATCAACCCAGTTTGAAAAATTCTGAACTAATGTTGCATTTATCAAATTCATACTTATATTAAATATTAAAATCTTATTTTTTGCTATATAAAAACTATTTTATTACATCTTTTAAATATTTTGCGGTAGATTTTTCAACAAAATGATATGTGAAAACTCCAAAAAACAATATCAATAAAAGTGTTAAGACTACATTAAACACCGGATAAATATATGCAAGACCATCACTTTGCTTCCACAAAGTACCTGCCAATGTCCTTATTACAATAAGATGTGTCATATAAATCGAAAATGTATATTTAGATAATGATACAAATATATTTTTATCTAAAATTTTTGAAATACAACCCTTTTTCAAGATAAATAAAATACTCGTAAAAGCAAATACCAAAATAAAAATAATATGGTTCTTATAATGTAAATTATGCAGCAGTAAATTATTTACTATAAAAAATAAACAAACAAATTCAAGTCCTGTATAAAATAATTTTTGTAATTCAGTAACTTTATATTTTAAAATTTCGCGATTTGCTTTGTACCATTCCCCGATTAGATAGCCGACTCCGATACCACCAAAACCTCTTAATAATCCAATATTAATAAAGTTATCAAATGTCTGCGTATGAGCGTTTATCATACCATTTTTAGCATGAATTATAAAAGAATAAGAAAAGAAAACTAATAATATAATAAACAAATTAACGTCTCGCTTATTATAATTTTTTCTCAAAAAGTAAAATAGCAACAATGTCCATAACATCGCGGATATATACCAAAAATGCCCACATGTACCTAATTTTAAAGCCAACCCTATTCCGTTTAAACA
Source organism: Candidatus Gastranaerophilaceae bacterium (assembly GCA_051874955.1). Classification (GTDB taxonomy): domain Bacteria; phylum Cyanobacteriota; class Vampirovibrionia; order Gastranaerophilales; family Gastranaerophilaceae; genus Zag111. The sequence continues at coordinate 66,834 of JBJEGJ010000006.1, read as the reverse complement.
TAATAAAGCTAAAAAATCGTCATATCCGCCAAATTTAAATACTCCGGTAAGAGAAATCAGAAACGAAGTTAAATATGTAAAAATCATTACCGGGTAAAGCCTTATTAATTTGCGTTTAATAAATTCCCAACAGGTGAAATCAAGCTTTAATGTGTATGCAAAGAAAAAGCCGGAAAGAATAAAAAATAAATCAACAGCTTTTTGACCGTTGCTAAGCATGCCATACAATTTGTCATACAAATATACATCCGGCAATTTATGTAAATATCTTGATAAATGAAACATAACAACAGCTATACATCCAATAATACGCAAAACTTCAATATTCTTTATCTTTTCCATTCTAAAAGCCTTTTAGTGATATGTTATAACTTATAATTTTATAAATAATAACATAATGTAAGTTATAACTCAATTAATTTAAAATTATTATTAATGGATAAGCAACAAATACTCAAAAAATTCGGGAAAAATGTTAAAATTGAGCGAATAAAAAAAGATTTAACTCAAGAGAAATTTGCAGAAAGAATGGGGGTTAGTCCGCATTACATTGCTTGCATCGAAAACGGGCGGCAAAATATGTCTCTTGGTAAAATTCTTGAACTATCCAAAGCTTTAGGAGTTAATATTGAAAAATTATTGATTTTTCACTAATCTATAAAATCCTATTTACCCTACCACCAGCCATACATCCGCGGATGAACATAATAAGGACGCATTAAATAATACTGACGCTCCAAATAATTTCTTATCTGTTGCTCGTAAAGCATCTGCTGCTGCAGCCAGTTATTGCGTTGCTGCTCTATTATAAGTGCTTTTTGCGCCTGTAATTGTTTTTCCTGATAATATTCGGTCTTTTTATTCTGAATATAATTATTATAATCCTGATTTAGAGAATTAAACGCATTTGTTAACTGTTGGCCAGTGTATTTAGTTAAATACATATTTGCGTTTTTGAAAAATTCATCCTGTTTTTGACTAACTTCAGATTCAGAAACATTTTCAGGAATTTGTTTTTCAAAATCCGACCATTTTGGAACCTTTATAAACTGTGCGAATTTTGATGCAGCTTTATCAAGTTTTTTTTGCTCCAATTCTGCAATATCAAAATTTACATCATAAATTTTGGTATCATTTTGAGCAAGTGAACGGGCTTTATAGCAATATTCAAGACGCTTAACATCATCTGATGTTGTTTGCTGAACGCGCATTAAATTTTCAAATGAATAATTCTGTTTTAGAAGCTCATTGGCATATTTGTTTGCCACCTGATAATCTTTAATTCTATAATATGCACCAAAAAGAAGTTCCGTATCCTGATACTGCGGATTTGTCAGTTTTTTTGCATAATTAATTGCTTCAACGTAATTCCCTAGCGCATAATAACAATTTGCGATAGAAGAAATTATAAATTCATCATTCGTATTTTCATATAATTTAAAATAGTTAAGTGCTGTTGTATACTGTCCGGTGACAAAATACAAAATCCCGAATGACTGGTTAACAAGCTGCGGACCAAAAATTTGAGAATTTCTGTCAAGCGTTTTTATTTTCTGCAAAATCCTTAACGCTTCATTATAATTACCTTTTTGATAGACCATATCATAATATTGAAGATACGCCGGAAGATAATTAGGATACTTTGTAAAAACTTTGTTCCAATCACCTTCTGAAATTATTTTTTGAATTTTTTTCACGTATTTATAATTATTTTTATCTTCTTTTGATAATGTTTTTAAAAATCGATCTTCTTCCATTTTGGATAAATTTACAAAACCTGCAGCAATTTTTTGTGTATTAATATTATAAAATTTCAAATACACACCATAAGGAAGATTTGTTATCTGAATACTCTGCATGTATTCAGGAGCTTTCTCTGCATCTAAAAAAACATAGTCTTGAGGTACGGCATACACATTTAAATTTGTGAAAAATACTACTGCCGCAGCTATTGTCAAAATCCTTTTCATAAATTCCCCTTTTTAATTATTCTATTATAATTAACGATTTTATACAACAAAAGTTCAAAATGGCGCCGCGAACTTTCAGCGTCGCCGGCTTTTGTTACGGAAGAATAATATTATCTCCCGGATGTATCATTACATGTGTATGAGCACTATTCCATTTTAAAGACGGATTTGCTTTCATAATTTTGTTAACGTAATTTGCAATCTGTGTTGAAGTTGCCCCTTCACCCAGATGTCGTTTTGCAATTTTCCACAAATTATCACCACGAACTACCGTGTATGAATTAGTTTCAGGTTGTGTCGGATTATTCGGATTAACCGGATTATTTGGATTTGGATTGTTTGGATTTGGAATATGTGGATTTTGGCTATCAGGATTGTTATGTACATCATCAACCGTAATTGCAGGTTTTGTTGTATCTGCAACGGTTACATGGCTCACTGATTTAATAAAATCTTCTCTTGACATGGTAACTTCTTTATCAGGATGCCAAGGGTTAACCAAAGTTACAGTATCTGCAGTTACCGATTTAATAGTAAGTGCATGTCCACCCAGTTTTCCGTCCGCATGTACAGTTTTAAATGATGCAATTGCAATATTATCAATACGCCCATCCTTAGCATCATTCATAATACTATCCAGCATTTCATTTAATTTTTCTTTATCTTTGGTAATTTTACCATCTACCTCTGAAACTGCAGCTTTAGAGAGTTCACCTGTCGGCTTATGCGTAGGCAAAACAGATATTTGACCTTGTTGTAAATCTTCATAAGAAAGACCGAAAGGAGGATTATCCTTATGTATTGAATATACACCAGACTGTCTGCCTGTTAAGATAAATGTCGGATCTTCCGAGAAGCCGCCGACAAGTATATTCTGCCTATCAGTTCCGGTTTGAGTTCCTGCCAATCCCATCGTCTGTTTCAAAGAAGGATTTGCATCCAAAGTTTGTGCAACTTCATTACGGTATTTTTCAAAGGCAGCTTCTAGTAAAATAACATCACCGTCGCCAATAGAATAGCGTTGTCCTGCTTGCTTTAAAATTTCTTCCATTTCAGATTCGGTAAATGTATAAGTTCCCGTAATATACATTTTATTCGGGTCAACTTTACTGTCTGTTTTTAAACCTTCCGCAGCAACCTGTGCTCCGGGAAAAGTGACCGTATAAACTTTTTCGCCGTTAGAATTTGTTTCAATCTTTACAAGATTTTTTAACATTTCCTGCCCGTTATCAAGTTCACGAATACTATTAATCGTCGCCATTAGGTAACAATCACCTTCACTGACTTGTCGGGATAAACCAAAATCTCCGTCTATTTCGGCAGATATTTTTTGGGTGACATTGCCTTGTTCGTCATATTTCTTTTGTTCTTTTATAACACCATTATCCCAATATGAAGTTTCGGATTTTACATCTCCATTTTCATAATATGCAACGGTATTATGAACTTTTCCGTTATCATAACAATCTATCTTAGATTTAATTGCGCCGCTCGGGTATTTAATCTCCTGTGATACAAGAGTTTTGTTATCAGCTTGGTATCTGCTATATGCGGTTTCTTTAAGTTTATTATCTTTATCATAACATTCAACAACAACGGTATGATTCTTTTTATCACGCTGTTTGACTCTTATATCATTTATTAATTCACCGTTATTATCAAAAATTTTTCTGTTTTCAATCAGCCCCTCTTTGTCATAAACCTCTTTTTTTATCAATTTATTATCGGCATTAAAGGTTTCTTTGTTTTTAACTTTTCCGTTACGATGATATTCATAATTTGCTGTAATTTGATTTTTTTCACCGGAATTGTAAATTTCACTTGACGGTTGTTTCTTTTGAACATCTTTTTCATTCTTAAACTTCAAACAATATTTGATTTTATTACCATTGTTATTTTTTATTGTAACAAATTCAACAGTACCGTCATCATACTTTATCAAAACACCCTGCATATTGTCATAAGTGAACTTTTCTTGCGATACGAGATTAGTTTTTGACGTATCAATACGGTGAGCAGCAGCATTCAAAGCCGTACCTATATCAAACTTTTTAGCCGGATTGACAAGTTCGGCATTAAAACCTGCATCCCTTAGCTGTTGTGTTAATTGAACCGGATTAAAATTATCAACTCTATCTGTCATACTTATCTCCTATCATTTACAATTAATCTCGGCAAAATCTAAAATTTCTTTAATTTACAACACCAATTTGTTACAAAATTTAACACTAAAAAAGACTTAGCACTTTTTGCACTAAGTCTTTTTTGAATATTTGTTTAATTATACTAAACAGCTCGGAACACCAAAGTCGCATTATGTCCGCCAAACCCGAATGAGTTAGACAAAGCCACTTGAACTTTCTTATCTCTTGCTTTGTGCGGAACATAATCCAGTTTTGCAACATGTTCATCTTGATTATCAAGATTTATTGTCGGAGGAACTTTGCCATCAGTAATTGTTTTTACGCAAACAATAGCTTCAACAGCACCAGTTGCACCCAACATGTGTCCGTGCATACTCTTTGTTGAACTTACCAACAAGTTTGAATTTGCATCTTTGTCGCCAAAAATCTTTGCAATAGCTTGAGATTCAGCAATATCGCCCAATCCTGTACTTGTACCATGCGGATTGATATAGTCAACTTCTTCAGGTTTCAAATCAGCATCATCCATAGCGAGTTTCATAGCCATATATGCGCCGTTTCCTTCAGGATCGGGTGCTACCATATCATGAGCATCCGCTGTTTGTCCGTAACCTACAATTTCAGCATAAATTTTTGCACCGCGTTTTTTAGCATGTTCATAATCTTCAAGAACCATAACGCCTGCACCCTCGCCCATTACAAAACCATCTCTGTCTTTGTCATAAGGACGTGATGCTTTTTGCGGTTCATCATTTCTCTTTGATAATGCTCTGCATGCCGTGAATGCACCAATACCTAAAGTCGTAATCGTAGCTTCACAACCGCCGGCTACAACAACATCCGCATCACCGTACTGAATACTTCTGAACGCATCACCGATTGAATGTGTACCTGTTGCACAAGCTGAAACTACAACTTTATTTATACCTTTGTAACCATGTTTCATTGAAATACGACCTGATGCCATATCTACAATCAACATAGGAACAGTAAACGGTGAGGCTTTGGTAGGTCCTTTTTCAATCATAGCAACGTGGTTTTTTTCAAATGTGTGAAAACCGCCTGCTGCCGAACTTACGATAACACCAATTCTATACGGGTCAATGTCAGCCTCATCAATACCGGAATCAGCAATTGCTTCATCAGCCGCAACCATTGCAAACTGAGTGTATCTGTCCATTCTTTTTGCTTCCTTCGGATCTATATAATCTTCAGGTTTAAAGTTGTCATCCTTAATCTCCGCAGCTATTTTTACCGCTTGTTTTTCTGTGTCAATTCGTTCAATTAGGGAAACACCACTTTTACCTTTCAGCATTGAATCCCAAAATTCTTTGATACCAATACCGCAAGGTGTTACAGCTCCCATTCCCGTAATCACTACTCTTCTTTTATCCATTTAAGATATCCCCTTTAAAAATAAATAATGCGAGAATGAAACACAAGTATCTCACTCTCGCAAATATAAAATCCAGTTTGAAAAATTCTTCAAAATTCAATTAGTGAGATAATTACTTACCTAATTTGCTGTCGATGTATGAAACAGCATCTTGAACTGTTTGAATTTTTTCTGCGTCTTCATCAGGAATTTCGCATTTGAATTCTTCTTCTAAAGCCATAACTAATTCAACTGTGTCTAATGAATCAGCACCCAAATCATCTGTAAAACGTGCTTCAGGTGTAACTAATTTTTCGTCAACACTTAATTGATCTACTACAACTTTTTTTACTGTGTCTAATGTACTCATCTTTTTTTCCTCTTATTATTTGTGTATTACTAATACGTTTCTCCTTGCATTATAACTTGTTAAATATTTTTTTGCAAGAATTTTAAATTTTATAAAGAAATTTGTTAAAAATCTTTACTTTAAATTTATAACATCAAGCCGCCTGCAACTTCGATTGCCTGACCTGTTACATAATCAGTATCCAAAGCTAAGAATTTAACAACTTTTGCAATATCCTCAGGAGTTCCAAGTCTGTTCATCGGAATTGCTTTTTTGTATTCATCAATATTTGCAAGATTTTCAGTCATTGCAGTTTGAATAAATCCCGGACATACCGCATTTACTCTAATATTTCTTGAACCAAATTCTTTAGCAAGAGTTTGTGTCAAACCGATTAAACCTGCTTTTGATGCGGAATAATTTGCCTGACCTGCATTACCATGACGACCTACAATACTTGACATATTAATAATAGAACCTTGACGAGCTTTCATCATGTATTTGATTACCGCATGTGTAACGCAATATGCACTTGTCAAATTGATTTTAATAACTCTTTCCCATTGCTCCATATCCATACGTAAGAACAAACCGTCTTTTGTAATACCTGCATTGTTAAGTAAAATATCAATTTTACCGTGTTCAGCAATCATTTTATCAACATTTTCCTGAGCAGCTTCAGCATTTGAAACATCAAACTGATAGAAATAAGCGTTTGCTCCGCAAGCCTTGATTTCATCTAACGCAGGTTGAGCTTTTTCAGCATCACAAATATCGTTGATAATAATGTCGCATCCGGCTTTAGCAAGTTCTAAAGCACATGCCAAACCTATACCGCGTGAACCGCCTGTAATCAATGCAATTTTTCTTTCTGTCATTAATTTTCTCCTTATTCTCTTTTGTTGAAATATAAATTCCAACCTACAATTTTTACTTCTTCTTATTCTCTGCCGGTACGAAAATTCTACATTTCCGATTTTACACTCCGGCTAATTGTTCCTTTAATACTTGAATTGTTGCCTCAAGTGACGCTTTATCAAAAACATTATATGTCACAACTTCAGGATTTATTTTCTTAATCAACCCTGATAAAACTTTTCCCGGTCCGATTTCGATAAACGTATCAACACCTTCAGATACTAAATTCTGAATTGTTTGTGTCCAATGAACCGATGAATAAATCTGTTTCGGCATTTTATTTCTAAATTCTGATGCTAAAACCGTTGCCTGAGCATCAACATTGGTAAATACAGGAATTGACGCATTATTCAACTCTAATTCAGACACAAAACTTTCAAATTCATGCCCTGCGTTTTCCATAAATTTTGAATGGAAAGCTCCTGATACAGCCAAAGGAACAACCCTTCTTGCTCCCGCCGCAGACAATAATTCGCCGGCTTTTGAAACAGCAGCCTCATCACCTGTTATAACAATTTGTGCAGGGGAGTTATAATTTGCAACATCAACATAACCCACACTTGAAGCTTCTTCCAGCGCTTTTTCCATACTGCCTTCCGGCGCATTTAAAATGGCTGCCATCGCTCCGCCTTTTGTTTGTCCCATCAAATCAGCTCTTTTTTGAATAGCTTTTAGAGTTGAGGTCAAATCCATAACACCTGAACAATACATCGCACAGTATTCACCCAAAGAGTGACCTGCTGTTGCATAAGGCTCAATACCTAATTCAGACTTGAAAGCCTCTAACGCGGCAATAGACATCGTAACAATACACGGCTGAGTATTAACCGTTTGTTTTAAACTATCTTCAGGCCCGTCAAAACATAATGTTGTTATGCTTTTACCTAAAACTTTATCTGCGGTATCAAAAACATTTTTTGCAGACTCAAAATTATCATACAAATCTTTTCCCATGCCAACAGACTGAGAACCTTGACCCGGAAAAACAAAAGCTATTTTCTTTGTCATCTTCATATCCCTCTAAATAAACTATCCTTCTTAATGAAACAATTATACTATAAATAGATTAAAAGTAAATAATAACACTAAAACCGCCTTTTACAAAATTATATATTTGCCAATTTTTTATAAAAATCATTTTCCTGTTCAAATTTATAAGCAAAGTTGAACAATTTTGCCTCTTGCATTTGAGGTGCAAGGATTTGCAAACCGATTGGCATACCGGAATTATCAAAACCTGCAGGAACGCTAATTCCCGGCAATCCCGCAAGGTTACAACTAATTGTCGCAATATCAGTTAAATACATTGCAAGCGGGTCAGAAGCCTTTGCGCCCAATTCAAAAGCCGTATTAGGGCAAGTTGGTGAAATCAAAACATCAACCTGTTTAAACGCTTCCTTAAATTCCTCAGTTACCAATGCTCTCATTTGTTGCGCTTTTTTATAATACGCATCATAATAACCTGAAGATAGCGCATAAGTACCAAGCATTATACGACGTTTTACTTCTGCTCCGAAACCTTCCGCTCTGGTTTTTGTGTACATTTCCATAAGATTTTCAGGATTTGCTGTTCTATAACCGTATTTCACACCGTCAAATCTTGCAAGGTTGGATGAACACTCCGCCGTTGCCAAAATGTAATAAATTCCAATTGAATATTTTAATTTAGACAACGAAATTTCTACAATTTCACAACCCAATTTTTTGTACGTTTCAATCGCATTTTGAAGTGCCTTTTGAACTTCCGGCATCAAACCTTCGCTCATCAATTCTTTTATTACACCGACCTTCTTACCGCGAATATCATTATTCAAACTTGCTGCATAGTGTTCAACCGGCATATCAAGCGAAGTTGAATCCTTAGGGTCATGCCCTGAAATAACTTCAAGCAAATTCGCAGCATCTTCAACAGTTCTTGAAAAAGGTCCTATTTGGTCTAGCGATGATGCAAACGCAATTAAACCGTATCTTGAAACTCTGCCGTAAGTCGGTTTCATCCCGACAATACCGCAAAAACTTGCAGGAAGACGGATTGAGCCACCCGTATCAGACCCTAATGCCAATGTTGCTTCACATGAGGCAACACTCGCCGCCGAACCGCCGGATGATCCGCCCGGAACTTTATTTAAATCCCAAGGGTTATGAACTTTATTAAAAGCTGAATTTTCATTGGATGAACCCATAGCAAATTCATCCATATTAGCTTTTCCAACTATAGGAACAAGATTATTCAATAACTTTTCCGTAATAGTTGCATTAAACGGTGAAACAAAATTTTCCAAAATCTTGCTTGATGCGGTTGTGCGAGAACCGATTAAATTCATATTATCTTTTAAAGCAAGCGGAATACCTGCCAAAAGCGGTAATTCTTCACCCTTAGATATTTTTTCGTCAACTTTTTTTGCGGTTTCAAGAGCAATTTCTTCAGTCAAAGAATTAAATGCTCCTATTTTTCCCTCAATTGAATTTATTCTGTCAAATGCAGCCTTTGTAAGTTCAACGGCTGAAATTTCTTTATTTTTCAAAGCCTTACTTTGCTCTGCTGCAGATTTTTTTAGAAGCTCGTTCATAATTTCTCCTTAAAAGCCTATTCTCAAAATGATTGTATGACAAACATGTATTGTTAGCAAGAAAAATTAAAATCTATATATCTTTTCCTTATTAAACTTAAATTTCTATCGGCTTAAACTCCTCAAAAAAGTCATAATTCAGAGAATTTTCATATTCGTCCGCAATCTTTTCACCGAACTGACGAGCTTTCACTTCAAGATAATTATATTTATATAAAGGATTGTCATTTGTTCTACCAGTTGAGGGGTAATTCGTATCCGCAATTGAATATCTGACTGCCTCATTAATTTCATTTATATCCGTCAACTCGCCATTAATATTCATTGCATCTGTTTCATACGAAGTGTTGCCTTTTCCCAAGCGTCCTATTAACGAGTATTGATACGCATGCTCTACTTCATGAGCAGAACAATTCACAGCATCTTCATGAAAACAGTATTCCGTAAAATTTTTCAGGAAAATAGTTCTTAAATCAGAAGAAAAAGAACCCTCAACGCCTTCATCCAATTCACAATTTGCAACTATTTTAAGTTTTAATTTATCCAAAGATTTTTCTTTTAATAATTGACCTGTTAAAACCTTTATACCGGCTTCGGTTCTTGGATCTAAGAACCTGACAGTCAAATATTTATCATCAAAATCTAATTTCACATTATCACTTTTCTCAATATTATTCAATGAAACATTATCATTTTCAAAAACAACTGTTCCTTTTAAAAACTTTCTATCAGAAGGTTTTCCGACACCTCTGTTAAATGGAGTATATAAAAAAGTAATTTCTTCATTTGCCTTTCCGTTAAAATCAGACATTTCAACTTTTTTTATTGACACACGCTGTGGAGACGGGTTATTTTCAGAAAATGTATTTGATTTAATAGAAGTAACTCGTCGGTATTCTACAGAAACCATTTGTAAATCATCGCTAGAAGAATTTGCTTTTTCAGGAATAGATTTATATGTTGCGATAATAGCATCATTATCCAAGCCGTATCTATAGCAACGCATTTTATATAAATTATCGTCTTTTTTGAATGTGCGCAAAATAACCCGTTTACACTTGTCATAAAAAGTCATTATTTCATGCCGATATGATAAATCAGAATGTTTACCGATAGAAACATAACTAAAAGTATCGGCAGTAACATTTGGAAGAAAAATTCCAATTGCCTTATTCATAGACTCACTAACCGGCAAATTCTCAGATTTTGTCGTTAGCCTGAAATCTGTAAGTTGTTGTCGTCCGCACGTCCTTCTGACCCGATTAACAAGCCTAAAACCGGCAGAATAAATACGTTGCGGAGAAATTTTATTATAAATCGGCATTAAAATTCCTAATCTTTAATACTTTTATTAAAAATAAACATAAAAATTTTTGACATTCAAGAAAACTATCTGTAACTTTTAGATTTTTTTGCCCATAGATTTTGAAATTTTTGAATGAATAATATTTGCCTGATTTAAATATTCAGTCAACTTTTCATAATTTTGTACTTTTTCACCATAAGGAACATTCATCCCTACAAGTTCATCAACACTTTTACTAATTTCCGAAAGCTGTTCCAAAGAATCGGTCAAGGTAACAACCGAGTTAATCTTTTTTGAAAGCCTTGCAAGAATTTGTCTTGATATAAATTCTTGAATTTTGTAAATAACAGGCATCTTCTTTTTAAATTCCTGATGAGAAAATGTATTTTTTTCACCCAAAACTCTCCCGCCATATAACTGTTGTTTTCTCAAAACATCCAGTTCTTGTAAAATTCTGTTCTTTTTAGCCTTTAGCCCCAATGCCTCGTTTTGAGTTCCATAATTATCAGCAACTTTTATTTTTGCATCCAAATCTTTTACTATCGCTTCTTTTTCTTTTATTCTATATTCAATACTGAGTTCTTCCGCTTCCGCACCCTCAAAATTTGTTTGATTTAAAATTGTAGAATCATATCCGTTCAAACGCTTTACCGGATTAGTTACATTTTTGACAGGCAAAGATTGGGGTGAATTTTGCGTATTAAAGTCACCATTAAAAGGATTGCCGGAAGAAAAATTAAAATCCCGACTAAAAATATTTCCGTTTACCTTTTGATTGTTACTGTTATCCATACAACCATTTTAAAACAAGAAAATAAAATTTTTTACCATTAAAAGTATGATTTTACAAAAACTTTATGAAATTGTATAAACTTTTTTATAATACAACCATACTCCCCATACGGTTAAAATTATATTAGGAAGCCATGCTGCAATAAAAGCGTTCAACGAACCTGCTTCACCAAACGATATCGCTAATGCTCGGACAACATAATATGCAAATATAATCAGAATACTGAATAGAAATCCCCTGTTATATCTCACTCTTGGCGGTGTAATTGCAAGCGGAACGCCAAGCAACACAAAAACAATCGTTGTAACAGGTAACGCAATTTTATCAAAAAGTTCGATTGTATAAATCTGTCTGTCACGCGCCTCAAGCTCGGTACTTGCAAGATATTTTGAAAGTTTCATAAAATTCATTTCTTTTGCGGTTTTCTTATTCAATTCTTTTGATAAATCAAGACCAAACTGTACAACTGAGGTTTCAAATAAAGTTGTATTTAATACCTGCCCATCATCAGCGATTGTATATGCAGCACCTTTTTCAAACTGCCAACCTTTTGGAGAAGTTTTACCCTCTCGCGCTTGTAATACTTGAATAGTGCCATCTTTTGAGTTATCCAAAACCGTTACATTATACAAAGTTTTTTTATCACACAAACCCACATAAAATAATCGTTTCAATACTCCGGCATCACCGGTTTCTTTGAATACAAAATTTTGCTTTCCGTCAGGAATATTTTTTTGACCCAATGCCCACAATGCCAAATCCTGAGATTGTTTTGTCATTACGGGAACAACAGTTTCATTAATAACAAAACTGAATAATGCCATAACTATCGCAAACGCAAAAATCGGCTTTGCTATTCTGTTCAAACTTATTCCGCATGAGCGCATTACAGTTATTTCAGAAGATAAACTTAACTTGTTTAAAGTCATAACGGTCGATAACAATACACCCATAGGGATTGTCATAACAATAACCGCAGGCAAATTCAACAATATCATGATAAACGCTACCTTAAACGGTATTCCGAATTTTGCAATTTGCTTTATCAAGGTAATAAACGTATCAGACGCAAATATAATCGTCGTAAAAACAAATACCCCCATCAAAAACATTTCAATAACTTGTTTTAAAAGGTATCTGTCTAATATTTTTGTATTATTGTATTTTTCTACCAATCCCGAAATAAAATTTTTCAACATAAGCAAATTCTAATCTAAAAAAAAGTTTTACGCAATCTAATTTATTTTATATTTTTAAAAAATTCATTTGAAATCAATTGCGAATAACGGTCTTTATCATTCGCGGAAACAAGAATTTTATCGTTCCCGTTTTCATCTTTCACAACAGAAATTATACCTGCGATATCGCCTGCCGGAAACTTTTTTATTCTCGCTCTGAATTTCACATAAGGAATTTCCTGACCGTAAGAATTCATTGTACCTTTCTCGGTAACCGTAAATTCTTCCAATGCTGCAGCTTGATATTTGACTTTATTAATCGCAGCTTTGATACGGTTTTCCGCATCGGCAGCTTTGATATCCTCAGGGGTCAAGATTTGTTTTTTACCCGAATCAACGACAACCATTTTTTGACCGGAAGCCTTGTGCTCGGCTAAAACAGCATTGTATCCCAATATTCCTGCAGCTTTTTCTATTTCAAATTCCTTATTTATCTTAGAAAAATCACCGACTTTTTGCGCGCGTTCCATAACGGTATCTTTACTTGGAGAAATAATATTCTGTATTTGCTGTTTAAGATACTTTTGTCCGCCTAATGCCATAAACCCGACAACCACAACTGTCAGGAAAATCGCCCGTGTTACGTTTTTTAAACAACCCATGTTGAAATCCTCTTTTTTTAATAATATTATTATAATATGAGCAAACCTGAAATCAAATATATAAACAGTTGGGAAGTTAATCCGGATGAAACAACTGCAGTTATGCGACAGTATCTGGAAATAAAAAAACAAAATCCTGACATTTTATTGTGGTATCGTTTAGGGGATTTTTATGAAACATTCTTTGAAGACGCTCTTGTTATGTCTAAAGAATTGGAGCTGACCCTGACCGGTCGTGATGCGGGAGCTATCGGAAGAATTCCTCTTGCAGGAATCCCGATTAAAGCGGCAGAGGGTTATCTTGAAAAACTTGTTCATAAAAATTATAAAGTTGCAATTTGTGAGCAATTGGAAGATCCAAAATTCACAAAAACACTAGTTAAACGAGGAGTTGTAAGAGTTATTACGGCAGGAACATTAACGGAGGCAAACCTTTTACAACAAAATTCAAACAACTATATTTGCGCAGTTCACAAAGATGAAAAAAGTGATTTGTACGGATTTTCATACACCGATATTTCAACAGGTGAATTTAAAACTACACAAGCACCTTTAAATTTAATTATGGCAGAACTTGCCAGATTAAATCCTTCCGAAATTGTCGCGGCAGGATTAAAACAAGATATTAAACCTTTCCAAATTGTTCCTGACGAAGTGATTAATCTTCCTGATGAAATAACAAAGAAATACAACTGCTCAAAAATTCCGGCATCTGTTTTTGAACCGCAATTTGCGGAAAACAATTTGAAAGCGGTCTTTAAAACAAAAAGCCTTGAAAGTTTTGGCTATTCAAGATACAAACTTGGATTTCGGGCAGCGGGCGCTCTTTTAGCTTACGTTTGGGAAACTTTGAAAGACAACATGCCAAAGTTTGAAAGGATTGAACCTTACGAGCTGTCAGAATATATGATTTTGGATGCAGCAACAAGAAAAAATCTTGAATTGACCGAAACTTTACGAGAAAAAAATAAATACGGTTCCCTGTTATGGGCAATTGATAAAACAAAAACCAATATGGGGGCAAGACTTCTAAAAAACTGGATATGTCAACCTCTTAAAAATCCGCAAGATATCCTAAAACGTCAAAATGCCGTAACGGAGCTTGTCGGGAAAAATGATGTACGGTTTCAATTAGAAGAATGTTTAGAGAAAATTTATGATATCCAAAGACTTGCAACAAGAATGAGTAACGACTCGGCAGGCCCTAAGGATTTTGTAAGTCTTAAGTTATCTCTTTCTATTCTGCCTGAACTTCTTGATGCTACAGAAAATCTTGAAAATGACACATTTGCACAAATTCGGGAATTTAGGGATGAAATTTCCGATTTGGTTACAATGATTGACAACACAATCGTAGATAATCCGCCAATGCTGATTAAAGAAGGCGGAATTATAAAAGAAGGTGTAAGCGGTGAACTTGATTATTTCCGCGACCTGCTGTCAGGCGGAGAAAAATGGCTGGCTGATTGTGAAGAAAAAGAAAAAGAATCAACCGGAATAAAAAACCTTAGAGTTAATTATAACAAAGTATTTGGTTATTATATTGAAATTACTAAATCTTTTCTTAATCAGGTTCCGTCTAATTACATTCGAAGACAAACTCTGACTAACGCAGAAAGATTTATCACGGATGAATTAAAAAAACACGAAGACGACGTATTATCGGCAAAATTCAAATCAACTGAGCTTGAATATAAATTATTTAACGATTTCAGAGAATATACAAAAGAATTTGTTTCAAAAATTCGACTGATTGCGGATTGTATCGCAACAGCCGATGTTATAAATTCCTTAGCTCAAATTGCGGTTGAAAATAACTATTGCAGACCGGAAATTGATAATTCCGACGATTTATTAATTAAAAACGGAAGACACGCAGTTTTGGAAAAAATCCTTCCGCTTGGCGAATATGTACCAAACGATTTGGAACTAAAATCAAATTCGTCGGATACCACACAATTTATGATTTTAACAGGTCCGAACATGGCAGGTAAATCAACATATATGCGTCAAAATGCTCTGATTATAATTCTTGCTCAAATCGGGTCTTGGGTACCGGCGGATGCTGCAAAAATAGGAATTGTTGACAAAGTATTCACAAGGGTTGGAGCAAGTGATGATTTAACATTGGGACAATCTACTTTTATGGTTGAAATGATTGAAACATCATTTATTTTAAATTCTGCGACCGACAAAAGTTTCATTTTACTGGATGAAATAGGTCGTGGAACAAGCACTTACGACGGAGTGGCAATAGCGTGGTCAGTTGCGGAATACATTGCAACCAAAATCAAAGCCAGATGTATATTTGCAACCCATTACCACGAACTTAACGTAATGACAAAAACATATCCGCAAATAAAAAATTACAGAATTACAATTGCAGAAAATAACGGAGAAATAGAATTTTTAAGAAAAATCGTTCAAGGCGGAGCAAGTAAAAGTTACGGTATTCAAGTTGCAAAAATGGCAGGTTTACCGACCTCTGTTATCAAACGCTCTGAAGATTTAATGTTAAAAATGCAAAAAGATTTTTCAAACAACCTTGCATCCCGCAAGAAAATGGTAAATAATAATGGTGAAGATGGTGTTCCGCAATTGTCATTGTTTGGAATGTAAAAATTTGTAAACAACTGACAAAAAATTTGATTTTAGTGTTTTTATAGGACAATAAGGAGTGTGTTGTATGCAAATAGGATCTGTAAGTAATGTTAACTTTAGAGCAAATTTAATTCAACAGGCAATTGAAAACGGTGTCGGCAATCCGGTTGTACAAAAACCGGCAGAACAACCCGTTAAAAAAGATGACTTCGCTAAAGAAATAGCTGATTTTAAATCAACTTTTAAAGATAAAAAATGGTCTAAAGAATATAAAAAAGAAAGCAATACCCTTACAATAAGAAACAAAAAAGACGAAAACAGCGTTGCTTATTTAATCTCCGCAGACGGGACAGTTACAAAATTCGGCTCGGAAATTAAACCTGAAATTATTGCAGTCCAAGATGAAGATGCAAAAAAACTTTTTGATAAAAAAAGTAATCCAAAAACATTTAAAGACAGAATTGCAAATGTTTGGAAATTTTTCGCATCCACAAACCAAATGATGCAGGCAACATTTAAAGGTTTATTTGAAGGAACAATGGCTGCTATAGCATTCTTGAGCGGTTCATGGTTAATTAGTGCATTACCAAAAACCTTTGCAAAAGAAGGTCCTAAATTTATGGAAATTATTAAACAACCACTTAAACATATACCAAAAGCAGGAAAAGTTATTGCAGGAATTGCGGGATTTGCAGTTCTCGGTTATCATCTTGTTGTCGGCAAACTTAGAGCCAATCAAAGAACAGCGGATATTGATCACCAATTAAAAACAGGTCACCGCGACTAATATTACTTGATTTCCAACAACTTCACCAAATCAACATTCAAAGCCTTAGACAACTTTATTAAGGTCTTGAGCGTCATGTTTTGTCTGCCTGATTCAACCCTACCTATATATTTTTCGTGTACATCTATCATCTCAGCCAACTGAAACTGAGTTAAGCCGATACGCATACGCTCAACCTTTATATTAAAAGCTATTTTCTTTAAAATTTCCGTTTCGTCCATTATATTATTATGCCTACTTATATTAGGATTTATAACAATATTTAAGTATCTTAATGGAGTATTATATATTGACAAATAACTAAAATATTTGTAATCTTATAATGTACAAAAGCAGGAGAGAAAGATGAAAAATTATAAAGGATTTACCTTAACGGAAGTTCTGTTAGCCGTAGTAATCGTCGGTATAATTGCAGCACTTGTACTGCCAACTTTGATAACCAACTATCAAGATAAGTCGTTTTCTCAAAAATATACCAGAGAAACACAAACAATCAAAAATACAATTGACGGACTGGCTGCAGCAGAAAATAAAGGCTCATTTTTTGAAACTATGATGTACGTTGATGCTGAACCTCAAAGCTATGCCGATTCTTCTGAAAAATTCTTGAAAAAATACATGCGAGTTTCAAAACTCTGCGGAGATAATAACGGTGATTGTTTTGCAAAAACGTACTATGAATATAAAGGCGGTGATAAAATCGTCTACAAACCTGCTTACAAAGGTTCTTGCGCCATTTTAAAAAACGGTTCATCAATTTGTATAACGCCACAAATTAATAACATTGGTGTTTCTTTAATACTTGATATAAATGGTCCAAAAGGTCCAAATGTTATAGATAAAGATTTAAGAGAAATCAGATTTGATTATATGACCCGTACTGAGCTATCAAAAGCTACGGGCGAGATAAATGATACAAATTTTTTAGTTGATATTAAAGAAAAAGAAGATCCATGCGACAAGGCACCGTTTGGATTGGAATGTTGCTTAACTAAAGATCCTTCGACTTACAAAAACGAAAACAGTGCTTGTTGTAATCATCTTGAACTTGGAGGAAATTCAAACTGCAAAGCAGACCCGCCACCACCGCCTGACCCGTGTGAAATTGACAAAAAAAGTTTAGCATGCTGTAATAAGCAACCACCAGAATCCTACCAATATTTTGAGGAATATAGTTATTGCTGTGTTCATGATGAAATTAAAAAAGCTTATCCCGGATACTGTACTTGGATTAAAGTTAAGTTAAGGTGTCTGGGAACCAGCATAACTAATGATGGTGATAACCCGTTATATACATACTTTAGTTGTACATTAAAAAAAGATGGGACTTCAGATGAATTTATGATGACAGTTCGCTCTCGCGATCAGTGGGGCGCTGCTACTCAAAAAGTATACTCAATATTTCCGTTAGCACAACCACTTTACTTCCCTGATAGTTATAACAACGATTTAATATGGTCGTTAGTAAATCAACGCACAAAAAATTCCCGTACAGACTTAAACGTAATAGAAGAAACACCTGACGGCGGAATTTTCTATATTGAATACGAAGGTCCGAATTTCTAACAACAGTTAAATTTATACAAGTTTGAAATAGGATTTTTTAAACTCAAACACTTAAAAAGAGCGGCACGAAACCGCTCTTTAATAATATTAACCTATATGGCTGCAAACTACCAGCTTGCTTTTGTAACACCAGGCAATAAACCTTGATGAGCCATTTTTCTCAGACAAATTCTGCACAACCCGAAATCTCTATGGAAACCGTGAGGTCTGCCGCAGATTGAACATCTGTTGTGAAGTCTTACTGTTGGGTATTTGCCGGCAGCAGCAAGTTTTTCGCGTCTAAGTTCTTTGTTAATCATCGCTTTCTTAGCCATGAATTTCTCCTATCTTGTACTTATTTATTACTACCTTTGAAAGGCATTCCGAGAAGTCTTAACAATTCTCTTGCCTCATCATCTGTTTCAGCAGTTGTGATAACTGAAACGTTCATACCCTTAACTAAATCAACTTCTTCGTAAGTGATTTCAGGGAACAAAGCTTGTTCTTTCAAGCCCAATGTATAGTTTCCACGACCGTCAAAACTCTTTGCGCTGATACCTCTGAAGTCACGAATTCTCGGAAGAACTACACAAATAAGTTTTTGTAAGAAATCATACATTCTTTCGCCACGCAATGTTGCCATTGCTCCAACCGGCATTCCTTCTCTTAATTTGTATGAAGCGATTGATTTTTTAGCCTTTGTTACAACTGCTTTTTGTCCTGCAATCTTTGTTAACTGAGCTTCAATTGCCTCTGCAATTTTAGAGTTGTGAGATGCTTCACCTACACCCATATTCAAAACAATTTTTACAAGTTTCGGAACTTGGTGATCATTGGTGTATCCGAACTTTTCTTTCATAGCCGGAATAACATCTTCTTGATATTTTGCTTTTAAATTTTTTGTTACTGTCATTTTTCTATTCCTTTACTATTGGTATTAATGTCGTAATTAATTACACATTAAGCATCTAGCTGTTCACCGCATTTTTTACAAACGCGTACTTTTTTACCGTCGATAACTTTAGTTGCCGGTCTTGAAGCTTTTTCGCAAGCCGGACATACAATCATAACATTTGAAGAATCAATCGGAGCTTCCATTTTGATAAGTCCGCCTTGAATTCCTGCCGCCGGTTGAGGTTTTTGTGCTTTTGTAATCATGTTTGCACCTTCTACCACAACTCTGCCTGTAGTACGGTCAACTTTTTTTACGTTACCGATTTTTCCTTTGTCTTTACCTGCAATAACTACGACTCTGTCGCCTGTTTTTACATGTAAATCTTTCTTATCTTTGTTAGTCATTTTTTTCTCCTGGTTTTCCTTACATGGACTGACCATGATTGGTCTATTACATGGTTTTACCCCTTAGGTGGGGATCCTGAAACAAGTTCAGGATAATTTACTTCTAAACTCACAAATGCTTGTTAAGAACTAAATTACTTCCGGTGCAAGAGAAACTATCTTCATATAACCTTTATCTCTTAACTCACGAGCTACAGGTCCAAAAACACGAGTTCCTCTAGGGTTGCCGTCTTTATTGATAATAACTGCAGCATTCTCATCAAATCTGATAACAGAACCGTCATTACGTTTGATATCTGCTTTAGTTCTTACAATAACTGCACGTACAACTTCACCTTTTTTTACAGCCATATTCGGAGTTGCATCTTTTACAGAAGCCACAATCTCGTCACCTACTGCTGCAAATTTCTTATTTGAGCTGCCCATAACACGGATACATAACAACTGTTTTGCACCTGTGTTATCTGCTACTTCTAGTCTTGTTTCTTGTTGTATCATTTTTCTTTCCTTTTAGTATTATCTACTACTTTTGCCTCTCATTACTCTTTGGTAATGCTGCATTTTTAATATTATACAAAATCAATTATCTTGCTTTTTCAACAATTTCAGCAACTGTCCAGCGTTTATCAGAAGAAATTGGTCTTGATTCAACAATTCGTACGATATCGCCTTCGCTGCAAGCATTTTCAGCATCGTGTGCTTTGTAGTGCTTGTTTGATTCGATAATCTTTTTGTATTTTGGATGTGGTTCATAGTCAGCAACTTTTACAACTACTGTTTTATCCATTTTATTACTTACTACTACACCTTGTTTTTCTTTCTTAGGCATCTTATACCTCCGCCTGGCTGCTTACAGCCGCTTTTTCTGTTATTATTGTTTTTGCTTGAGCGATAAGTCTTTTTGTTTTGGAAATACTTGATGTATTTTCCAATTTGTGAGAGGACAATTGCAATCTTGATTCAAGCAATTGTTTTTTCCAATCAACAATAGCATTTTGTAACTCATCTACTGTTTTTTCACGCATTTCACTTAATTTCATTTTATTTTTCCTTTATCTTGTTCTACACCCTATGCCGACCGGAAGACTTGCTTCCCGATAAGGCGCAGATTGTTTTCTATGCTTGTTCTCTTGGTTGTTCAACTATTTTAACTTTGATAGGAAGTTTTTGTGCAGCCAATTCTAAAGCATGTACTGCAACACTTCTGTCAAAATAGTCAAGTTCAAACAATAATCTGTTTGGTTTTACAACTGCAACCCAGTATTCCACATTACCTTTACCTGAACCCATACGAGTTTCTGCAGGTTTTGCAGTAATCGGTTTATCCGGGAATATTTTTATCCAAACGTTACCGCCACGTTTGATTTCACGAGTCATTGCACGACGTGCAGCCTCGATTTGACGGCTGGTAATCCAACCCGGCTCTACAGCTTGCAGAGCGTATTGACCGAATTCAAGTTTTGTACCTCTGGTTTCAGTACCTTTCATTCTGCCTTTCATCATTTTGCGGTATTTAGTCTTTTTAGGCTGTAA
The DNA here is from genome assembly GCA_051874955.1 of Candidatus Gastranaerophilaceae bacterium. GTDB lineage: Bacteria > Cyanobacteriota > Vampirovibrionia > Gastranaerophilales > Gastranaerophilaceae > Zag111. The sequence goes on along the minus strand of JBJEGJ010000006.1, from coordinate 45,804 downwards.
CATTATATTTTGCTCCTATTATTTTATACCTTAATTAGCTTTCAGCTGTTTCTACGTTTCTTGAGCGTCTTGGACGTCTTCCGCCTTTGTCGGCACCGTCTTTACCACTCTTAACTTTAATGTTTTGGTCTGCCATTTCGCCAGGCATCAAGTTGCCTTTGAAAATCCATACCTTAACACCGATTTTACCCATGATTGTATCAGCTTCGGTGAAACCGTAATCTACGTCTGCTCTTAGAGTTTGTAGAGGAATTCTTCCTTCTTTTGCCCACTCAGAACGAGCGATTTCAGCACCACCCAAACGTCCTGATACCATAACTTTGATACCTTGAACGCCTGATCTCATGGTTCTTTGCATTGCTTGTTTCATAGCGCGTCTGAACGCGATACGCTTTTCAAGCTGTTGTGCAATATTTTCTGCAACTAATTGTGCATCTGCATCAATTCTTGCAACTTCAACAACGTTGATTATAACAGGCTTTCCGATATATTTTGTTACGTCTTGACGAAGTTCATCAATACCTTGTCCGCCACGACCAACAACAATACCCGGTTTAGCTGTTACAACTGTGATTGTTGTATTTTGTGCTTTTCTGGCAATCAAGATTCTTGAAACACCAGCTGCATATAATTTTTTCTTTACGAATTTTCTGATTTTAGCATCTTCAGCAACAAATGTTGCGTAATCCCTAACTTTAGCAAACCATGTGCTTGCCCAAGGTTGGATGATGCCTACTCTAAATCCGGTTGGATGTGTTTTTTGTCCCATTTTAATTACCTTTATTTTTACTACTTATTATTGTAACTATATGTTAGCGATTATTTGCTTGCGCTGTCACTAACTACTAATGTAAGGTGTGATGTACGTTTCATTCTTGAATACATACGACCTTGTGCTCTTGTTCTTGCACGTTTATATGTAACACTTTCATCAGCAAAGATTTGTGAAATCTTCAATGATTCCGGAGCTACGCCATATTGCTCACGAGCGTTTGCAACTGCAGCTTTCAAGTTCTTTTCTACAACTCTTGCCGCAAAATAAGGCATAAAACGTAACATATCTTGAGCTTCAATAACAGCTTTACCTCTTACTTCATTGATTACTCTACGAAGTTTTCTGGCTGTCATTTTTATGTCTGTTTGTTTTGCTTTTGCTTCCATTTTTTTATCCTTTATTTAATATAAATATCACTTTGGATTATTTGTACTAACCTCTTTTTGCTTTATCAGCACCTGCGTGCCCTTTGAATAGTCTTGTAGGTGCAAATTCACCTAATTTGTGACCTACCATTTGTTCTGTGATATATACAGGAACGTGAGTCTTCCCGTTATGTACAGCAATGGTGTGGTTTAACATATCAGGTACAATCATAGATGCTCTTGACCAAGTCTTGATAACTTTCTTTTCTGAGTTAGCATTCATCTTGTCTATTTTCTTTTGTAGAGATTCTTCTACATATGCACCTTTTTTTAATGAACGTGCCATTTATTTCTCCTTTTGTTTTGTTTGAGTTTTATTTATTTTTCTGAATGCTGTGCAGCTATGCTGCACATACATTCAACATGCTATTATTTAGATTTTCTTCTTCTAACGATAAGTTTATCAGAAGCTTTACCTTTTTTACGGGTCTTATAACCAAGTGCCGGTTTACCCCAAGGTGTTTTAGGGTGTCCGCCGGGACCTGTTTTACCTTCACCACCACCGTGAGGGTGATCGCAAGGGTTCATAGTAACACCACGTACTGTCGGTCTGATACCCATGTAGCGTTTTCTTCCGGCTTTACCGATAGATAAGTTTTTAAATTCAGAATTTCCAAGCGTACCTATTGTAGCCATACATTCTTTTCTTACCATTCTCATTTCGCCTGAAGGTAATTTAACTGTTACATAGTTACCTTCTTTTGCCATAACCTGAGCTGAGTTACCTGCCGCTCTTACCATTACACCGCCTCTGCCAGGTATCATTTCAATATTATGAACAACTGAACCTAACGGGATAAGTTCTAACGGTAATGCGTTTCCGTTCTGTACAGGAGCTTCAGGACCGCTCACAATTACGTCACCTACGCTTAAACCTTCCGGTGTCAAAATATATCTTTTTTCACCGTCTGCGTAGAAACATAATGAAATTCTTACATTTCTGTTCGGATCGTACTCAATAGTTTTAACTGTTGCAGGTACGCCGAATTTATCTCTTTTGAAATCAATTACACGGTATGCTCTTTTTACTCCACCACCTTTGTGACGGCAAGTAATTCTACCGGTATTATTTCTTCCTGCTGTTTTCTTTAATGATCTTAACAGTGATTTTTCAGGAGTTGATGTTGTGATTTCTTGGTAATCACTTTTTGTCATGCCTCTTTGTCCCGGAGACGTCGGATTAATTTTTCTGATTGCCATTTTATTTTCTCCTTTTAATTGGCTTTCTACTTTGGGACTTACGCCATACGCGCCCCGTTTTTTGAATTTTAAACTATACGTTCAAAAATTCTATTGGTTCGCCTTCGATTGTAACGATGGCTTTTTTAGAAGAATCAGTTCTTCCGAATTTATATCCCCTTCTCTTTTCATGAGATGGCATATAAACTGTTCTTACTTTCTTAACTTTTCTTCCAGGAAAAGCTAATTCTACAGCTTTAGCAATTTCGATTTTTGTTGCATCTTTTTTAACTTCAAAAGTATATTGAGCATTCTCTGTTGCTGTTACTGATTTTTCTGTAATTAATGACTTTTTAATTATGTCATATAGTTTTTCTGTTTCACTCATTTTAAATTTCCTTTTTATTTGTAGGGAGTCGTTTGTTACCCTTAGCCGAACTTCTAACTTTCATTATATCAAGTTGAAATTCTACCCTCTCCCAAAGGTAGAGGGGAAAGGCTATGAAAGCCTTTGGGTAATTTCATTTACAGCAGATTCAGTCATAACAACGAAATCCGCTTCCAATAAATCTTTCACATTTAAGTTTGTAGGCAATAAAAGTTTTACGCTCGGAATATTTCTTGCTGAAAGTTCAAGATTTTTGTTTTCTTCCGCTTTTGTATCAGCTACAACTAAAACTTTACCGCTTACATTCAATGATTTTAACGCACTAACCATCAATTTTGTTTTTGGTTCAGCTATTGCAGAGAAATCCTTTACAATAACCAATTGTGCTTCTCTTGCTGATAATGCCGATTTCAAAGCTAATTGTCTTGCTTTTTGAGGCATATTGAAAGAGTAACTTCTTGGTTTTGGTCCAAAGATTACGCCACCACCTGCAAACAATGGGGAACGTAATGAACCTGCTCTTGCACGACCGGTACCTTTTTGTTTCCAAGGTTTTCTTCCGCCGCCGGCAACTTCTGCTCTTGTTTTTGTGCAGGCATTACCTTGACGAGCATTATTTAATTGTCTTCTTAATGCTAAGTGCATTACATGTAAATTAGGTTCAACACCGAAAACGCTTTTTTCTAATGTGATTTCGCCTAATTTTTCTCCGTTTGTACTTAATATTTCTTTTGACATTTTTGTTTTCCTTTATTTTATCTGACTGCCTGTTACCTCTTTCGGGGAATCCGTTTTATATGGCAACTCGGGATTTTTAAAACTTTTCTGTTCAATTTAACTTATTTTGCCTGTAGAATTACAGACCACTTTGATTAGTTCCATTTAGTTCTTGTAGGAACGATAGTTACCAATCTTCCTTCGCATCCCGGTACTGAACCTTTTACCAAAACTAATCCGTTAGCTGAATCAACTTTCACTAATTTCAACTTAGTAATGGTAACTCTTTCATTACCCATGTTACCAGCCATTCTTTTGCCTTTGATAACACGTGAAGGAGTTGTACCTGCACCGATTGAACCAGGTTCTCTGTGGTTTTTAGAACCGTGAGCCATAGGTCCTCTGCCAAAGTTCCATCTTTTAACGGTACCTTGAAAACCTTTACCTATTGATTTACCTGTTACGTCTACTTTTTCAACATTATCTAATACTGAAAGTTCAACCTTGTCACCTACTTTGTAATCTTGAGGGTTATCTACTCTGAACTCTTGAAGATGTCTGTAGTTTGACAAGTTATTTTTCTTGAAATGACCCAATTGAGCTTTTGTCAAGTGTTTTTCTTTTGCTGCAACAGTACCTACTTGAATTGCGTTATAACCGTCAGTTTCTACAGTTTTAATCTGAGTAACTACAGTTTCGTCAACTTTGATAACAGTTACAGGAATTGCCAAACCTTGTTCGTCAAAGATTTGTGTCATTCCGACTTTTTTTCCTATTACACCTAGTGTCATATTTTACCTTTCTAGCTCATCAGCACGGTAAAACCCATGCCGAATTTGCATTTCCTCTTGCGAGCGCTACTTTTGCTTACTAATCTTTACCTTTTAAGGACTTTCACCTTTCCGTCGCCTGATAAACTTTCATTCGTCCTCGCTTTTACGAACTTCCATATCATCCGGACGGTAGTAGATCACATTATCTATGCATAATGCTTATTCAATTTTCAACTTTGCCAGTGATTGAAATTACAGTTTAATTTCAATATCAACACCAGCCGGCAAATCTAATCTACTTAACTCTTCAGTTGTCTGTTGAGTTGGTTCGCAAATATCGATAATGCGTTTGTGTGTTCTCATTTCGAAGTGTTCACGAGATTTTTTATCTACGTGTGGTGAACGCAATACACAATATATACGTCTTTTTGTAGGTAAAGGAATAGGTCCGGCTACTTTAGCGTCTGTTCTTTTTGCTGTTTCTACGATTTTTTCAGCAGATACATCAATTAGTTTGTAATCATAAGCTTTTAAACAAACTCTGATTCTGTTTTTCTTTGTGCTGCTTGCCATTTGCATTCCTTTTTCTTTTTTCTATGTACTACACTCGGCAAAGTTTTCACCTTGCCCGCTCAAAGTTTTCGCTATATATTTCGGCTACCATACTTCAAGCATATTTATTCTAAGATAAACAAAACTCACTGTCAACCGTGTTTTTTCATGTTTGTTTAGTTTTGTTACAAAGAATTTTTCAAATAAAAAGAGATTGGAATAAACCAATCTCTTTCATTCTATTAATCCTCATCAAAATTGATTACGATTTTACCATTTTTGTTTTTATTGATATCATTTGACTTTTCCGACACTTTTTCAGCCGATTTCATTTCAACATCAGCGATATCTTTGCCGATGCTTTGAGATTTTTGTCCGATAACAGACACTTCATCAGCATCATCAAAAACTGAAGATAAAACTTGTACAGCTTTTTCTTTCTTCGCTGCAGCTTTCGCATCAGCAGCAATTTGTTTTTCTACCATTTTTTCCATAGCATCTGCTTGTGCAACAGCTTTTTTCAAATTACTAGAGAATAAACTTTCAGGTTTTACAGCCCCATAAAATATTCCTCGAACTGCTGCCGCAAATTTCTTTGTAACTAACCAAGCAGCTTTCATACCTTTTGCATCTTCTAACGCTTCAGGATTACTGAAATATGTTCTATTAAGTTTTTCTATGTAATCCGGTTCTACTTCAGGGAGAGGAAGTTCCATTGCCTTTGCTTTATCTGACACAGGAATAATATTAAACTCTTTTCCACCTGCATATTCTATATCATAATGATTACCGCCGGCATTTTTTATTCTTTCAAGTCCGCGTTTTGCCATTCTCAAAGGAACACGACCTTTTTTAGTTACATAATCCGTAAATTCGCCCATATCTTTTGGAGCACGTAACGCCATACCAAACGCAGGCTGACGGTTTGTATAATTTGGGGTAACATTTCTAATTTCCATATTTTCACTACCTTTCTTTTGTGTATTTAGTGTGTTTAAAACAGCTAAAAATTTTTATTGCTAATAACGGTAAATTTATATTTACAAAACTTATTATTTCATTTTTTCCAACAAACGCATATATTTCTTATAGTCCTTACCCCAAGCTCTCAAAGAATCAATAACCGGCATCAAACTATAGCCAATATCCGTTAAAGAATATTCAACTTTTGGAGGGTTTTGTTCATAGACCTTTCGGGTTATTAGCCCCAAACTTTCCATTTCACGAAGATTTGATGTTAAAACTTTTTGAGTTATTCCGCCAAGAGCCTTTTTTAATTCACAAAAACGCATAGTACCGCCAAGCAGAACTTTTACAATAAGAACCTTCCACTTACAACCAATCATCATAAATGCTGTTTCTACCGGACACTTTGGTAAATCTTTTGAATTCATTTCTCCTCCGCGAGTATTAAAATATCACAAGAGAACCCTTTTGGCAAAATATTAAGCCGGAAGATACTCCAAAACTTCTTCCTCAGAAAAATCAAATTCTCCGACTTGAGCATAAGAAACAGGAAGAATAAACTTTATAACCCCATTGAGTGATTTTTTATCATTTGTCATAGTATTCAAAACTTTTTCTCTGCGAAATTTTAACAAAGGTTTATAACCAAAATTTTTGACTAAATCCTCACACAAAAATTTGTATTCTTTATCTATCAAATTTCTGTTCAATGCCAAATCTAAAGCAAAACAAATTCCGTCAACAACACATTCTCCATGTGTGTATTTTTTATAATTCGTTAGGGTTTCCACAACATGCCCGTAGGTATGACCATAATTTAAAATCTTACGTAAGCCTGATTCTTTTTCATCTTTTTGTACAACCGCAATCTTTAATTCTACACACATTTTTATCAAAGTTTTTAATGTCAAAACATCTCTATCTAAAATTTTTTCACGATATTCCGATAAAAAACTGATAAAACCTGCTTCACAATCAGGATTACAACTTTTTTCGATAAAACCGTATTTGATAACCTCACCCAAACCGCTTTTAAATTGTTTATCATCAAGCGTTTTCAAAAAATTAACATTGATAAAAACAGCCTTTGGTTGATAAAACGCACCAATTAAATTTTTCCCGCTCGGAGTATTTATCGCAGTTTTACCCCCGACAGAACTATCCACATCAGCAAGCAGAGTGGTCGGAACCTGTATAAAATTTATGCCCCTCATGTAACTTGATGCCGCAAAACCTGCAATATCGCCGACTACACCTCCGCCAATCGCAATTATTGCATCCTCTCGTTTTAACTTTTTTAAAAGTGCAAAATTTAAAATTTTTCGATAATTTTTAAAATTCTTTTCTCTTTCTCCATCAGGCAGTACAAGTATTTTATCCTTTGGAAAATCCAAAATTTTTCCGTAAATTTTGTAAACTTTTTTACTTATTACAACAATAAAATTTTTATATTCTATCTCATCCATTATTGATTTTTTGAGATTACAAATATCGCTGTTATTAATATATATAGGATAACTTATTTCTTCTTCCTTAATTTTTACTGATAAACTAACCATTTCCCAAAATTCCTAAAATACTTTCTACCACTTTTTGCTGCGACAAATTATCCGTATCGACCGTATAAGGCGCACTTTCATAATTAGTCTTTCTTATTTCAATCAATTCATTTATCTTATCTGCATTCATATTATCACAAAGAAGCGGACGAGATTTGTCATTTTTTATTCTTTCAAAAATTACCTGCGCCGAAGTTTTCAAATAAAAAACATCAGAATTGTTTAGCAAAAACTCACGAATTTTATCATTCTGAAAAGCACCTCCGCCAAGTGAAATTACAGTATTTTCAGACTTGAAAACATCTGAAATCATTTCACTTTCAATTTTGCGAAAATATTTTTCTCCGAATTTTGCAAATATTTCAGAAATTGTAATACCATATTTTTTTTCAATTTCCAAATCAATATCCGTAAAATTTGAAGAAATCTTCTCTGCCAAAAGTTTTCCGACAGAAGTTTTTCCGCTACCCATCATTCCTGTAAGGACAATAGTTTTCATAAAATTATAATAACTTAAAAAGATAAAAAAATAAACATACTTAACTTTTTTGACTTGTTATGTGATTAAGGTATGATAAATGTAAACTTGAGGGATAAAATTATGTTAAAAAAAATATTATTGTTGTTATGTTTTGTAGTGTTAACTTGCTGCGGATGCGGTAAAAAAACGGACGAAATAAAAGTAAACACCTTGAATGAAATAACAAAACGTGACGAGATTATAGTCGGAGTAAAAACAGATACATATCCGTTCGGATATTATGATGAAAAAGGTCATTTTGCAGGATATGATGCAACTCTGGCAAGACTTATCGCACGCGGAATATTAGGAAGTGATAAAAAAGTTAAATTTGTTCCGGTTACAGCGTCAGACAGAATGATGAAACTGTATTCCGGAGATATAGATATGATTATTGCAACAATGTCCGTAACCCCAAAACGTCAAGAAATACTGGATTTTTCCGCATCATACTATACCGCAGGACAGGCAATTTTAGTAAGAAGTGACAGCAACATCAAAACATTAAAAGAATTAAACGGGAAACGGGCAATAATAGTTTTTGGTTCAACAAGCGAAAGCAGTTTACGCTCAGCCGTGCCCAATGTAGGAATAATCGGCTACAAAACTTACACAGACGCCTACAAAGCATTAAAAGCAGGTAAAGCGGATGCAATCGTATCTGATGATACAATTCTGCTTGGACTTGCATTGAAAGATGACAGTGTAAAATTGTTGCCTAAGCGTTATACAAAAGAACTTTATGCGGTAGCTTTCCGAAAAGGGGACGAATCAAAAGAGCTTATAAAAGCCGTTAACAAAGTAATCGAAATAGAAACCAAAAACGGAAATCTAAGAAAAATACGAAACAGTTTCGGTATTAAATAATTTCAAAAAATTTCTTTACAAGTTCAATTTCCTGCATTTTATCAAGTGCAGGATTTTTAAATTTTTCACGCAATATAAAATCAAAACATTCCTGATATTTTTCGGAAGGTTCAATGCCAAGCGAACATATATCCTGACCGTTTACCGAAAGTTTTATCTTACTTAAGTAATCCAAATATCTTTTTGCAACTTGAACTTTATCATTTGCAAAAGCATACATCAAAATTGATTCAAGATTTATACCGCAAAATGCTTGATAAATTTCCATATCCGACACAAAGGTCTTATCTTTTATCATCCTATAATCAGCTACAATCTTTTTTTCACGTTTGGTCAAAGGAAGAACTTCAACACCAAAAAGCAATCCGACATATATTATCCAAACACATGAAGGTTTATATTCATCAATAATTTCAGAAATTCTAATTTTTGGCAAAACAAAATTCTGCTGCGTAATAAGTTTATAAATCCCGTCATTTATAAATATTTCAAAAGCCTTATCCGAATTAAGATTAAAAGTTTCTTCCAATTCTTTCTTAAGTCGTTTATATGACATATCATAATTTATATTTTTAAGATAATCCTGTTGAAGTTTTTTTGTATGTTCATCATAATCAAAACCAAATCGAACAGAAAATTTTAACCCTCTGACAATTCTTGTCGGGTCATCTATAAAACTTTCATCATGCAAAACCCGCAACACTTTATTTTCAATATCTTGCAATCCTCCGACGTAATCCGTAATTTCACCGGTCAAAGTAGATTTTGCAAGAGCATTTATCGTAAAGTCACGTCGTAAAACATCATCTTTCAATGAACAACCGATATTTTCAACCACAGGCAGATGTCCTTTTTGCGGGTATATTTCACTTCGGGTTGAGGCAATATCAACCTCTTGCCCTTCAAGTAAAATTCGCACAGTCCCAAAAGCATCATTGACCTGTATAATCTCTGCATTATCAATAGTTTTAGCATAATCCGACGCATTACCGACATAGGTGACATCAATATCAAAACTTTCTTTACCTAAAAGTTCATCTCGAACCACACCACCTATATAATACAGATTTTTATCGTGTAAATTGACGATGTTCATACATTGATTTTAACGTAAAATGGTTTAAAATAAAAGATGTATTATGAAAGTTAAAAAAGGTTTGACAATTTATGTTACAAGAAGCAACAAAGGCTCTAAATTCAGCATTTAATAACAGTTTTATAAAAAAATTAAGCCAATATCTGCACGATTGCGTAAGAGAAGAAGTAAAAAGTTCTACTTTTCGTAACCTGAAAGGTGATAAAGAAAACAAGTGGATATTTTTAAAAGAGCAGGAAACACTTTTAACTCAAGGGCTTGAATATTTAAAACTCGACGGTTCTAACCCAAATCTGACAGAACTTATGTTGCAAGGAGTTTCAAGTGCTCGTGATAAATATTTAATTTACGGCTACATGTTTTTAGTCGGAAAAAGCGGTAAATCCAGAAAAGGAAACGAATTTTTAACACCGCTTTTGTACGTTCCTTGTAAACTTGAACGTAACGGAGTTAATATTAACTGTATTTTACAAGATGATGTACTGTCTTTAAATACAGGGGCTTTAGCCGCATTGTTAAAAAAAGGCGAAGATGATGACGAAGTAGATTTATTTTTGGAAGGGATTTTGGATGTAGTGCCGGAAGTTCCTATTACAAAAGAAAAAATGGATATTTTCCTGACCACATTAAAATCACTTATTCCTGATATTGAAATAAGCTCCGATCCGTCTTTGAACGACGAAGAAGATAACGTAACAAAAGACGAAATCACATCAAAAGACTTATCCGATACACAAATTACAGGCGAAAATTATGATGAAATCATTGATGATGAAATCCAAGAACAAAAACAAAAAGCAGCAGTAGGAGATATAAAAAAATTAAGCGTAACATATCAAAGCGCCATAATCTTAACAAAAAGACCTGCAGTAACAGCAGGGGTATTGCATGAACTTTTACAAATCGCAGAAAAGCCGAGCGGTGTATTCAGAGAAACTACACTAAGCGTAATCAATGATGAGTACACACAATCGGGTGATAAGATTTTTCCGCTTAAAGACGGGGATGATAATTTTTATCCGATTACGCCTTTATCACTCAGCGATTCTCAAGAAAAAGTTATAAAAAATGTAGAAACAGCAAAACTCGTTGCAGTTCAAGGTCCTCCGGGAACAGGAAAGTCCCAAACTATTGTTAATATGGTTGCACACCTAATCGCAAACGGAAAAACCGTCCTTGTAGCTTCAAGAATGGATAAAGCTGTTGATGTAGTCGCCGACAGACTTAACGAACTCGGAGCACCATATCTTGCACTTCGAGCAGGAAGAATGAACTATCAAAAACAACTTAGCGAGCAGCTTAACGAACTTGTAAAAAACAGAGATTTATTAGATGAAAATGTTGATGATTACATCTTTGCAGACGTAAAAGATATGAAACAACATCTTGATGTTATGCGAGAAACCGAAGCTAAATGCGAAAAAATCCTCAAATACGAAAAAGAATGGCACGATTTAAAAGATGAAATTAAACAACAATCAACCGTTGTCGGAGAACTTCAATATATAAAAAGACCGTTAAAAAAATCTGAAATTGATAATATCAATGACGTTATCAAGTCACTCTCCGAAAATCTTGAAAAATCAGGCTTTTTTGCATCTTTTGCAAATATGTCATCTCAAAGGCAATTAAGAAAAATTCTTGATATAAAAGATTTTGAGGTGGAACCGGAAAACCTCGACAGGTTAAAAGTAGAGCTTGATTTTGTAACTCAAAAATGGAGATTAAGAAAAATTGAAACCGATATACAAAAAACAGGTAATCTCCACGTAATGATGGAACAAATACGTCAAATGAAACGTAAGCAAAAGACTTTGGCGGTAAACATCCTAAAAAGTACACGCAGAGAAGCACTAAAAGCACTATTGAGAGATGTAAAAAAGGTTGGCAGAATTAAAATTCACGCAAGAGCCTTGATAAGCAGAAAGAAAAAAAGCAATGACAGTATTCTCGAGTCAGAAGATTTTAAACCGTTATTGGATGCTTTTCCTTGCTGGTGCGTGACAACTTATGCCGTATCAGATTCGCTGCCTTTAAAACCCGGAATGTTTGACGTAGCGATTATTGATGAAGCTTCTCAATGCGATATTGCAAGTTGTTTCCCTATTATGTATCGAGCTAAAAAAACGGTTGTTGTCGGTGATGATAAGCAGTTACCGCATTTATCGTTCTTAGAAAAAGCAAAAGAACAATCGTTCCTGAGCCAATACGGAATACCTGATAAATATCAACTTATGTGGAGATTTAGGACAAATTCCATGTTTGACCTTGCAGACTATTACTCAATGAATTCGGTTATGTTGGATGAACATTTCAGAAGTCTTCCGCCAATCATTGAATTTTCAAATCAGGAATTTTACAATGGCAGAATAAGAATAATGCGTACAGACAAAACATCAGACAGCGCAATAGACATAATCAAAGTCGAAGACGGAAAAGTCGATTTGGACGCAACAAGAAACCTTCCTGAAATTGAAGCGCTTGTAAAAACATTACACGAAATCATTATTGAAGATGAACGTAAAAACCCTGATAATCCTGTATCTATTGGTATAATTTCGCCGTTCAGAGCTCAGGTTGAGCAGTTGAAAATATCAGTACCAAAAGTTTTATCAGACTATATGATTAAGAAACACCAAATTGAAATCGGTACGGCACATACATTTCAAGGTGATGAAAGAGATATTATACTTATGTCTTGGGCTTTTGCAAATAATTCATATCCGCAAAGCATTACTTTCCTGCAAAAGCCAAATCTTTTCAATGTAGCAATTACTCGTGCAAAAAATAAATGTATAAATTTTGTATCACACGATCTTGAAACCATGCCGGACGGACATTTCAGGCACTATGTATCATACTTAAAACAGTATAAAGAACGTAAAATTGCGCTGTTAAACAATGAGATTGATGAAAATATTTATAAAAATTCACTTGAGCGTGAAGTAGCACAAAACCTTAGAGAACAGGGTCATCAAGTCGTTGCCGGTGCAGAAATTGCAGGATTAAGTGCAGATTTGGTTGTTGACGACAAATTCATAGTAGAAATTGACGGAGTTGAAGACAACAAAAAAGCGCATATTTCTAATATGAAAAAACAAGCAATTCTTGAAAGATGCGGAATGAAAGTTCGCAGAATTACATATAGAGAATGGCAATACTCAAAACAAGCCTGCCTTGACAGAGTTTTAATCGAAGACTAAATTATGAACAAAAAGCATTTATATATAGTATTGGCAACAATTTTATTATTAATCTTTGTACTTTGGATAATTAAAATTGCAGAAAGTAATTATATTCCCAAATACAACCCGAATGAGTTAAATCAAAACATAAAAGATATAACTTTAAATACAAAAATTATAGATGCCAATTTAAATCATAATCAAGCACTTGATGTTGCGGAATTTGCAAAAAACAATAATATAGAAGTTCCTTCCGTATTGATTAATTTTGACACTCATTCAGACATTTATTTAAATATAAGTTCTGTAAAAATGGGAATTAAAATTTCGAACTGGATAAATGAACTTCTTGTAAAAAATCCTCAAATTACTGAGATATATTGGGTTATGCCAAAAGAAGAAGCTCAACATATCGGATTGCGTATTTTATTCGCATTATCAGACAAAATTGTATTTCCAATATTTGGACCAACAGTTTTGTATGGAAATTCTCTACAAAATATTTCCCTGTTTAAATTTATAATGACACCACTCACTAAAGAAGCCTACACTCAAATATTTCTGATTAATCCTTTTGGAAAAATGAACGAATATGCCGACAACAAAACCTACAAACACGCAAAAATTAATTTTGACAATCAAAATTCATCACTGCGTAAAATAAAAATCATTACCTGTACGGAAAATACTTTACCCGATTTTAAAGATAAAGAAGTATTCCTGAGTATAGATGCTGATTATATAAGTAATTCAGGATTTGATACAATTATAAACTATAAAAATACAAAAAACCAAAAACAACTTGATTATGCACTATTTTCGATGATAAAAACAATAAAAGAAAAGAATATCAGACCGGAAATTATAAACCTTACACTTTCACCTCAGTATTTACCTGAGGACAAACATAGGTACGTAATTGATTTTTATAACAAAATTTTTGAAATTAGTGAGCAAAAAGATGCCCTACAGGATTATAAAAACCAAATAGATGAAAACACCTTACAAGAATATAACACCTTTCGTAAAAATAAACTCTTATATTATTTTCAAAACTAACAACTATTTTACATAAGATATTTTTCGGATAATATATAAACATATACACAACGAAATATAAGAGGAAATAATCAATGAAAAAGGTCTATATAGAAACAATGGGTTGTCAGATGAACAAATCAGACACCGAGAGAATGTTTGGAATGTTATCAAATTTTGGGTATGAAGAAACCCAGATACCCAAAGAAGCAGACCTTTTAATGGTTAATACCTGTTCTATCAGGCAACTTAGTGAAGATAAAGCATTCAGCTTAATCGGAACTTGGGGAAAATGGAAAAAATCAAGACCTGAAATCAAAATCGGATTTTGCGGTTGCGTCGCACAACAAAAAGCACAACAAATCTTTAAACGTGCGCATTATGTGGATTTTGTACTCGGAACACATAAAATTTATTCTCTGCCTGAGATAATAAAAGCAGTAGAAAAAGGCGAAAAAGTTTGTGAGTGTGAAGAAACAAACCAAACAGAAGACGATAAAGCAATAAAATATGACATCAATCGTGTTAAATCCGTTAATGCTTGGATTCCGATAACAGAAGGGTGTAATAATTTTTGCACATACTGCATAGTTCCATATACAAGAGGTCGTGAACGCTCAAGATTGCCGGAAACGATTTTGAAAGAAGTAAAAGATGCACTTCAAGCAGGTTTTAAAGAAATCACATTGTTAGGACAGAATGTTGACAGCTATGGAAAGGATTTTAAAGACAGAAAATACCGCCTTGCAGATTTGCTAAAAGAAGTTAACGCAATAGAAGGACAATTTAGAATTCGTTTTGTTACATCATACCCGACAGATATTACTGACGAACTAATCCAAACCACGCTTGAACTTGATAAAGTTTGTGAGTATTTTCATATTCCGATGCAATCAGGCAGCAGCGAAGTTTTGAAAAAAATGAACCGAAGATATGACAGAGAAACTTATTTCAAAATTGCCGAAAAAATCCGCAAAATGGTACCTGACGTAACCATAACAAGCGATTTTATTGCAGGATTTCCGGGAGAAACCGAAGAACAATTTGTCGAAACACTTACGGCAATGGAAGAACTCGGACTTGACTATTCCAATACAGCAGCATATTCTCCTCGAGAAAAAACTATTGCGGCAAAATGGGTTGATAAATATATTGATGAAGATACAAAGTTTGAACGCCTTGCAAGATTAAACGAACAAAACAGAAAATGCTGTCTTGCATCAAATAAAAAATTCATCGGACGAGAAATGGAAGTATTAATCGAAAATTTTGAAAACCACAAAGGAAAAAATGTTATAACCGGAAGAACCAGAAACAACAAAATTGTCCATATTCCTTACGACAAGGACTTAACAGGAGAATTTGTTAACGCAAAAATCACGGGCGTAAAAACTTGGTACTTAAATGGAGAACTTATATAACTTGTTCAATTTCTCCGCGTTTGTAAGAACCCAAATAACGTAAGAACGAAGTTTTTGGTTTAATATCATTTATAACTTTGAGCATATTTTTGTTTTTAATATGCCCGTCAAAATTTATTATAAAAATATACTCGTTCGGATCAATTCTGGAAGGTCGGGAAGAAATATAGGTAAGGTTTATATTATTTTCAAGAAATATTTTTAGAATTTCCAACAGAGCACCCGGAGTATTATTAGTTCGGAATGCAATAGACGTATGGTCTTTTCCCGTCGGCTTTGTTTCAATATCGCCTATTAATATATACCTTGTGTAATTATTTTTGTTATCGTTAATGTTTTCTTTTAAAACATTGAGCATATAATTTTCCGCAATTTTGCGATTTCCGACACTTGCATAAGTCAAATTATGATTTCTCAAATCAAATGCCGCCTCAAGCATAGACGGAGTTTCAATAATATTTAAATTTCGCGGAAGTTCATTATCAATAAACCCTTGACATTTTGCAAAAAGTCGGGGAGTTCCAATCAAACTGGTTATACTGTAAAATTCCGTCGTTTTAGACAAAAGACAATATTCAATAGGTTGAACTATCTCGGAAATTATTCGTACATTAGGATTTTGACATTTCATTAAGCAATCCAAAGATTCACGCACAGTACCGTCTAAAGTATTTTCAACAGGTAAAACTCCCAAAGTATCTCCGGAATTTTGTGCAACGTATTCTACAATTTGTTTAACAGTTTTTAAAGCCATTGAATTGCATTGGAGATTATATTTTCGACAAAACTCATCTTTTGCCATTTCAGAAAACGAACATTCAGGCTCCAAAAAAACGACATTTCTTATATTTTCAAAATTTGACATTTACTTAACTCCATATTTCAATTAAAATTATATCAGAAATATCAAATTAAGTCACTAAGAATGACATAACGAGGTAATTATGACAAATATAAAATTTGGAACAGACGGATGGAGAGCAATTGTAGGAAAAGATTTCAACAAAGAAAATGTTGAAATCGTAACAAATGCCATAGGTAAATATGTTTTTGACAATTATGGGATATACAAAACAATCATAATTGGCTATGACCCGAGAAATATGGCTCGGGAATTTTCGCTGCAATGTGCAGAAATTCTTTCTGATAGCGGGTTCAAAGTTCTGTATAGCGATAAAGTTATACCGACACCGGTTTTGGCATTCAATGCAAAACACCTTGACGCTTGCGCAATAATGTTTACCGCATCACACAACCCACCGGAATATCTCGGAATAAAATTCATTCCTGATTATGCAGGCCCTGCAACAAGTGAAATTACTGACGAAATTGTTTCCAATTTTGGCAAAAAACCTATCGGATGTGTCAAAGGTAAACTCATAGTTACAGACTTTTCAAATGCGTATTTTAAACATATAAAAAATATAATTGATTTTACAAAGATAAAAGATTTAAAAAAACATATAATCTTTGACGGATTGTATGCCGCAAGTATCGGTTATTTTGACAAACTTCTTTCAGATAAAGGAATTGAATACGACAGCGTACACATGTATCACGATATAAATTTCGGAGGCGGAATGCCTGAGCCAAAACCACAGTATCTTACGGAAATGATTGATTACATAAAAACTCAAAATAAAAAAGTTTCATCCGAACACTCCGAAGATTTATACGTCGGCTTTGCAAATGACGGAGATTCCGACAGATTCGGAGTAATAAACGAAAACGGTGAATACATTACGCCAAACGAAATTATCGCAATTCTTCTTATGCACCTAAAAAAACATAAAGGATATACCGGAGTTTTGGTAAAAACAGTCGGAGCAAGTCTTATGCTTGATATTGCCGCAGAAAAACTCGGGGTTGAAGTGATTGAAACTCCTGTCGGATTTAAACATGTTGGCGAAGCTATGAGGAAATATAATCCGATAATTGCGGGTGAAGAATCAGGCGGATTAAGTATTCAAGGACACATACCGGAAAAAGACGGTATTTTGGCAAATTTATTAATACTTGAAGCAATGGCTTACGAAAATAAAACATTAGTCCAATTACAAAAAGATTTGGAAAAATTTACAGGCTGCAAATTCCACAATACACGTGTAGATAAAAAATTAAATAACACCGAAGAAATCAAACCGGTACTTGAAAAATTCAGCAAACTGGAAGAAATTGCAGGACAAAAAATAATTAAAAAAGATTTTAAAGACGGTGTAAAACTTTATACGGAAGATAAATCAAGTTGGATTTTAGTTCGACCATCCGGTACCGAACCGCTTTTGAGAATTTATATTGAAAGTGATACCACTGAAAAAATTGAAAAAATAAAAGCTGAAATTTCTAAATAAGAGGATTTTAACTTGAACAAAAACATAAGCACAATCAAAGGTGATATCTACGGTGCAATAATCGCGGCAATCATTGCGTTTCCGCAAGCTTTGGCATTTGGGGTAGCCTCAGGAATGGGGGCCGGAGCAGGTCTTTGGGGTGCTGTAATCTTATCATTTGTAGCAGGAATTTTGGGTTGCAACCTGCCGCTAATTTCAGGACCTACCGGACCTTGTGCAATAATTACGGCTGTAATTGTCGCATCTGTCGCGGGAAACATAAGTCTTGTAATCCCAATTCTTTTAATGGCTGCGATTTTTCAAATATTGATTTCTATGACTGAAATTCCGCGAATGATAAAATATGTGCCATACCCTGTCATTTCGGGGTTTTTAACCGGAATCGGGTTAATTATAATCATTCTGCAAATATCACCACTATTGGGCGGAACAACTTATTCTTCAACAATTCAGGCTCTTGCATCTTATCCGAATTTAATTTTGAACATCAATCCGCATTCGGCAATTCTTGGGATAATAACATTAATCATACTTTTCTGCACCCCAAAAATTATATCTAAATATATCCCCGTCCAGCTTTTGGCACTTATAATCATGACAGGAATAGCTTACTACATGGGGCTTGAAGTTGAAAAAATCAACGGAGTAAGTTTTTCTCTGCCACATGCATATTTTCCGGAATTTTCCTATGAAATAATTACAAAATATCTTCCTACAGCCCTGACACTTGCATTCATTGCAACAAGCGAAAGCCTTTTAACAGGAATAATTATGGATTCACTAACAAAAATCAAACATAATTCCAAAAGATTGGTTGCCTCGCAAGGTATAGGGAATATTTTTTGTGCAATCACGGGTTCAATGTACGGTTCGGCAGCCACAATGAGAAGTGTTGCGGCGGTAAAAACAGGGGCAACAACCAGACTTTCGGCGATTTTGTGTTTACTAATCCTTGTTTTTGTAATGCTAAAATTAACAGGATTTATTTCTCAAATCCCAATTTGCGTACTTGCAGCTATTTTGATAAAAATCGGTTATGATATTTTGGATTTAAAAGTAATAAAAGTCTTGAAATATGCACCGAAAGATGATTTATACGTATTAATGGGGGTTTTATTACTGACAGTATTTTATAATTTGGTATTCGCGCTCGGTGTAGGGATTGTACTATCCGCAATTTTATACGCAAAAAGAATTGCAGATAACACAAACATAAAAGAAAATATCTACAATCCGACAGGCTATACTCAGTTTGAAACAAAAATTGAACGGGAATCGCACTATAAAATTAGGATTTTACATATTGACGGACAATTTTTCTTTGGCTCAATCACTCAAATCGTTTCACATTTTGATGAATTACTTGAAACCGAATATATTATTTTAAATTATTCTTCAAATACCGAACTTGATATGTCTGCTATATTTGCCTTAGAAGATATTATTATACGTCTTTCATCACAAAAAATTAAATTATTTTTAGTTATACCTAATGAAAAAGTTTATAACCAAATTAAATCACTTGATGTTATTTCACAAATCGGGAAAAATTCACTGTACACAGATGAAAATACCGCAATTCATGATGCAATAATCCAAACACATTTAGAAAATTTATATGAATAATTTTGTGCTAAAATAAAATCAAAAGGAGAAATAATATGTTTCAAGTATACACATCAACAGATAAATCTGAATTATCAAAAAACTTAGTCGGAGAATTTAAAGACTGGGATGACGCAATGGACTGCGCAGAACAAGCAATTGAAGGCAAAAAAGGATTAAGATACATAGTTGAAGAAACTAACGGAACAGTCAACAGTTACGGAGAACAGATTGCTTCAGTTGTTGCCGAAAGTGACTTTAACGAATAAAACATTAAGATATGTAAAACTATTATAAAAAAATTGCACAATATGTTTTTTAAATCGTTTTATTATACGAAAAGCATAACAAAAAAGGATACCAGTATTATGAAAAAAGTATTATCAGCATTATTTGTCTTAGTATTTTGTGTAAGCGAAGCACTTGCAGGAACAGTTGAAGTAAAATACAACAATGCAGGCTCAAGATCAACAATCCAATATGGAGCAAACGCACCACGCTCGGCAACGGAATTTGGACAACCGCAAGCTCCCGGAATATATGTTCCGATTGAAAAACTTTCGGAATTAAATTCAAAAAAGACATCCGACCGCAAATCAAGACGTTGCAAGAACTGCGCAAACGCAAACAAAACAGAGACAGTAGCCCCTGTTAATCCGCCAATGCCGAGATACAGACGTTATAATATTTCAAATACAGGAATAACTAATAATACCGCTTCATCTGATGAAATTAAACAAGAACAACCTCAAGCTAAAGACAATGCTCCTGCGAATGAGGCTAACGATACGCTTTCTACAGATGAAGAAGTATCAACCTCCAACGAAAATAATAAAGCGCCTAAAAAATACACTCGCAGAGGTGTTACTTATTACAATTAAAACCCAAAATTCCTGCAAGTTCCGCTATCATATAAAAGGAGCCGCAAATAATATTCAGTTTGCCGTCAGATAAATTCAATTTGGTATTTTTATCAAACTCATTTGAAGAATATCTGCAAACCTTTTGTAAATCAGAAACTTTGCAGGAATTTTTGTGATTAAAATGATAAAAATAAATTTCATCCCCTTCTTCAAACAGCTCACTAACCATTTTTGAATAATCTTTATTATTTAAACAACCAAATATAAACCGACGCCGCGAATTCGGATAATACATATCCAAACTTGAACGTAATGCGTTTATACCGTTCGGATTATGCGCCCCGTCGATTATTAAATTTTTATCTTCAATAAACTGAAATCTGCAAATGTGTTTTACATTTTGTAATCCCACATCAATAATATCTTGCGAAATATCAGGAAAAACCTCTCTGATTGCAGCAAGAGCAAGTGATAAATTTTCTTGTTGATAAATACCTTTCAAGGCAAGTTTTTCGGTATCCGCAAACGGAGCAATCATTATTAGCGGGGCATCTAATTCATCAGCAACATCTTTATAAACCTCAAAACCCTCAAAAATAATACACGGACAACCCTCTTTGATTATCCCGGCTTTTTCAAAAGCAATTTTATCCTTTGTATCACCGAGCCTTTCCGTATGATCCAAATCTACGTGAGTAATTATTGAACATAAATTTTTTTTAATTACATTTGTTGCATCAAAACGACCGCCAAGTCCGGTTTCCAAAACTACTACATCAACCTCATTATCAGCAAAATACTTAAACATAACGGCTGTTAATATTTCAAATTCGGTCAAATCAATTCCGTTTTTTTCGGCAAGTTCTGTTACGGAAAATACATCACGGCAAAAATCATCTTCAGATATCGGATTTCCATTAATCTTTATTCGTTCGGTATAAGTAAAAATATGCGGGCTGGTATATAAACCCGTTTTTTTGCCGGCACTTGTCAATATCGACGATAAAATCGCACAAACCGAGCCTTTACCGTTGGTACCTGCGACATGGATACAACTTAGCTTATCCTGCGGATTATTTAAAAGAGCAAGAATTGCTGTTATTCTATCCAACCCCAAAGATATACGAAACTTTCCTGCTGATGTAAGCAGGTTTAAGGCATCAGAATAATTTACCAAAAATTTTACCCCCCGATTTTAGGGACTTTGAAAAATCCGTTTTCTTCATCCGGTGCGTTTGACATCAATGCTTCTTTTGAAATTTCCTGATTTGGAACATCTTCACGCATAACATTGACAAAATCAATTACCTGAGTCATAGGTTTTACATTTGAGGTGTCAACTTCATTCATTTGGTCAACGTACTTTAACACATCACCAAGTTGTTTTGTATAAAGAGTTTTTTCTTCTTCGGTCAATTCAAGTCTTGCCAATTTCGCAACGTGTTCAACATCTTTAACAGTAATCATTTTCAAGCTCCTTTAACAAATCTGTTCATAATTTAATAATAACACAAACATTTACACAGCCATAACTATTATTAAATAAGTTTAAAATTTCAATTTCCTGCAAAGTTGTGCTATAATAGTAGAAAAATAGGGTTAATATGGCAGAAACAAAGACATCCGATTTAGAAAAACTGGAAGAATTGATGAGTGAATATCGCAAAGAAAACGACATCAAGAAAAAACATGTCGTTTACTTGAGATTAGTTGAAGAAACACTAAAACTTGTCAAAAAAATAGTTATGACATTTTATCCGCTTCCGGGTAGTATTTCTAAAGATGATTTAATACAAGTCGGCGCTGTCGGAGTATTAAAAGCAATAG
This sequence comes from Candidatus Gastranaerophilaceae bacterium, assembly GCA_051874955.1. GTDB lineage: Bacteria > Cyanobacteriota > Vampirovibrionia > Gastranaerophilales > Gastranaerophilaceae > Zag111. Next base: position 23,697 of record JBJEGJ010000006.1, on the reverse strand, counting down.
ACACATACGAAATAGAAGAACGAGGAAGTTTTAAAACTTATGTAAGTAAGGTCATCAAAGGAAAAATCCTTCACTATCTGCGTGACAAAGCCAATTTAGTAAGAACTCCGCGCGAAACCCTTGCAAACCTGTCAAAAGTTCGCAGCGCAATGAACGAATTATCGGAAAATAATACCAAAATTCCAACTATTGAAGAAGTTTCAAGATATACAAATCTTCCGTTTGAAAAAGTGGAAGAAATTATGAACATTGAAATTATAAAAAATATGATTTCACTGGATCAAAACATATACACAACAGAAGGCGGAGAAACACTACTTGACAGGATTCAAGCAGATGATGACAAAAGTTTTGAAGAAGTATATGAAAATAAAAAAATTATTGAATATGCAATCAATAAACTTCCAAGCTCCGACAAAACAGCAATTTGCATGTATTATATTGAAGGAGCTTCAAGAAAAGAAATTGCAGAAAAACTGCAAGTTTCCGTAACGCAAGTTTCAAGGATATTAAAAAGAGCATTGAATAAATTGTACAATATTATTCAAAAAGACTTAGATGATAATAATCAAAATTTATAAATAAAGGAGAAAAAAAATGGCATTTTCGTTAATCGTTTTAGCATTTATTTTTATAATAGGACTTTGTATAGGAAGCTTCCTGAACGTAGTAATTTTAAGAACCGTGTCAGAAGAATCCATTGTTTTTCCGGCATCAAAATGTCCAAAATGTCAAACACCTTTGAAATGGTATCATAATATTCCGGTGTTATCGTATCTGTTTTTGAGAGGGAAATGCGCGTTCTGTAAAGAACACATCAGTATTCAATATCCTATTGTGGAATTACTTACAGGATGTTTGTTTGTCGGATTATTTATAAGATTTTGCCAACCGTTTGACGAATTTTTCGGGCTGTCATCAATGAACCCGATTGGCTGGGCACAAGTAATTGTATACGTATTTTCTCTTATTATCGTAAGTTTATTTATTGCAATTGCAGGAACAGATATCATTGAAAAAAAAGTTTCGGACGCTCATACAATTCCCGTAATTGTACTTGGAGTATTGTATAGCATAATTTATTCGGTCTTATCATTTATCGCATACACTAAAGCTGTCGGAATGCCAAAAATTGACTTACATTTTATAGCGACTTGCCCTATTATTTATTCACTTGCGGCTGCGATTTTCGGATTTTTAATAATGGAAGCAATTTCACGATTAGGTTTAGTAATTGTAGGAGCAAGAACATTCGGAGAAGGTGACTCCTATATTGCTGCAGGAATTGGTGCGGTATTCGGAGCATTGATTGGCGGCTCAGGCTTGTACGGCAGTTTCTTACCGGTATTTCAACTCTTACTTGTAATCCTTTTACTAAGCGGAGTTATACAAATCATTATCACCCTTCCGATTTTTATAAAAAAACTTATTACTAACAAAAATTGGGTAACACTTGGCACACTCAGTATATTTTTAATTTATACAATCGCTTATTTATTTGCGCAAAACGCTCAATGGCTGACACATCCCGCAGGATATTGGACAAGTACGGTTGTTTTAGTTGCACTCGGACTATGGACATGCAGAGAACTAATTTGCGGAATAAAATCAAATAATGCTGCAAACGGACTTTATTTACCATTTGGACCTGCAATGATTGCGGCTGCCATTATTGCAATGTTTTTAGCAAATTTTTAATTGTTAAGCTTTGTAAAATTTAACCGTAAAAACCACATATTATCTAAAGTTATAATCCTAAAATGCCGACAATACATGTGTATAAAAATATAGGATTAAGGTAATATGTCAAAATTCAAGATTTCCATAAAACCAAGAATGAATGAAATATATAATACCGCCGGTATTACATTTGACCCTGCCTTAACAGAAAACTACACGGAAGAAGAAATTGAAAAAGCAAAGCAAGTCAAAGCTAAACACATATCAGAACAAGAAAGAGCAGCTAAAGAAGGTCACAAAATAGAGTTATTCACTGATGAATATTACCTTGATATGGCAAAAAGCCTAAAGCTTAAATATTTAATCGGACGCAGCAAAGCAATTTATGATAAAAGTATACTTGGTTGTCCTGTGCAAGATCCGAAATGGGCAGGCTATTCTTATAGTGAAATCCTTGAAATGGAAAATAACGGAATAACTATCCCTGAAGAAGTTCGTCAGTGGGCACACGCTCAACAAGAAGCGGACATCACAGATTATATTATGATATCAGAAAGCGCAAGCGGTGATGATATAGCTGCATCATCAGAAGAATCTACAAATAATAACGATTTAAATTCTCTACAAAAAAAAGCTAAACAATATATTATTCAAGCCGAAAACGCTCAAAAAGAAGCTGAAATTCAATACAACGAATACAAAGAAGTTGCCAAAAACGCAAACGATATTAAACGCAAAAAAGAAAAATCCTATAAAAAGGAAATGGAAAAATTCAATAATGGCGTAAAAGAATTAAAAGAACTTGAAAATAAAAAAGCACAAGGTAAGCTTTCTTTAACAGAAAAAATGCGTTATAGAGAACTTTCAAAAATGCTTAATTCAGATAACGGAAAAGTATTTAAAGAAGTTCAAGCTGCACAAGAAAATTTAGACACATATCTTGAATCATTAGACAACTTGAATATACAAACAAACACTAATATAACACTTGCTCAAGATACAATCAAATCAGGTACTGATTTGAGCGGTTATGACAGAACATTTTTCCATAAAACACACCAGACAAGAGGTGTCGTCAATAATAATCAGGGTTTAACAACAAGTGAAATCCTGAATAACATCTCAGAAGAAGAAATTGCAACAATTGCAGTCAACACAGGTAAAGATCTTGAGGCTTTTTCAGACAACATATCAAAAGATTTAAACTCAGACAGAACTATGAAACTGAGTGAATTTGCACAGGATTATTCAAACCTTGCACAAGAAAACATCAATCTGGTTGAAGGAAACCCAGATGAAAATCAAAATGATAAAAATGATGAAGAAAAAGAAGATAGTAAAAAAATAAAAGAAGCATCAATAAGCAAATCCTTCTCGGAATTTAACGCTAAAGTTGCAACAGGAATAACATTAAAAACAATGTTACAAACCTTTAGCCAACAATCCGAAGTAAATACTACAGGCAAAAAAGCCCAAAAAGAGTTAAAAACAGCAGCAAAAGAAATATTAACTCTAAACAAAGAAAGTCAAAAAGCACAACAAAAGCAAGAACTTAACATTCAACAAGAAACAAATATAATACTGGAATTAGAAAAACTTGAAGCCGAAACCCCTCAAGAAAATGCAATTCCTACAGAAATTATTGAACCAAATAACATTAATCAAGAAAAACCGACAAAACCTGAAGCTTCGCAAGCTCCACAAGATACAACAGGAGAAAAAGAAACAAAAATAGCAGAAATTGAAAAGTTAGAAACCGAAAATCAACAAAATACAGGTGTAGTTGCAGCTATTGCCTCTAAAAATGCTGCATCAAATGCAAAATATCAAAAAACATCCAAGTTATTAAAAACTCAAAACAATGAACTTAACCAACGAGCAAACAATCTGAACAAAGTATCAGCAGATACCATGATTGTAGGTTTTGGAACTGCGGCAAAAGGTGCTGTTACATTCTCATTAGGGAATTATATGTTTGCAAGCGGAACAGCAATGATGTCAAATCCGTTTACGTACTCTCAAGGTATGTACCTTGCCGGAATAGGGGTAGATTTAATTACTCAAGGTAAAAATGAAATTATATACGGCTCAATTGCAGGCGCTACAGGTACAGTCGGAGTTGTTGCAAGTTCTGCAGCAGACAGCAATTCAAAAGATGCCAATGCAATACTTAAAAGTTTTAATGCAACAATTAAATCAGGCAATCAAGCTATTCAAGATGTAACAGCCACTAACGGCACAGAAAACGGTAACACTACAGAAACTACAAACCCAACAGATACAACTGAAAACGGCAACACTACAGAAACCGCAAATCCAACAGATACAACTAAAAACGGCAACACTACAGAAACCGCAAATCCAACAGATACAACTGAAAACGGTGACACTACAGAAACTGCAAGTCCAACAGATACAACTGAAAACGGCAACACTACAGAAACCGCAAGCCCAACAGATACAACTAAAAACGGCGACACTACAGAAAGCGCAAATCCAACAGATACAACTGAAAACGGCAACACTACAGAAACCGCAAACCCAACAGATACAACCGAAAACGGCGACACTACAGAAACCGCAAACCCAACCGAAGAAACTGAAAATCAAGAAAATACCAACACGCAAGATAACACTAATTCGGGAGTATCACTTTTATTTACTGCGTCTAATGCAATATCTGCAACACAAACAACTCTGCAAGCAACTTCTGCAATGAAACTTGCAGCAAGAGGAGTTGACCAATCAAGAACGACAGTAGTTCAACAAATCAAGAAAAGTAACGATTTAACTAAAGAAGTTGACAAAAATGCACAATCAACAATCCAAAAACAAGAAGAAAACAATACTCAATCAATGAGAATTCTTGAGGAAATTTCAACAACAAAAGCCACTATTAACAATGCAACAACTAACGAAGAAGTCCAAAATGCACAAGATAAAGTTAACACACTATCTGCAGAACTTCAAAACACAACCGAAGACGGTCAAAATATTTTGGATAAGTCTGTTGCAAACGGATTAAAACAACTTCTTCAATTAAAAAATAATACCCAAAATCTTGGAGGCAATAACGCATCCTTAGAATCAATCATATCCAACCAAAACAAAGTTTCAAGCAAAACACTCGCCGTCGGTATCGGCACAAATCTTATCGGAGTAAGAAACACCATACTCGGAAACACAAATATAGCTGAAAGTATAGCACTTATGGCAAGTCCGTTTACTTATTCCGCAGGAATCACATTGTCAATACTTGGCGGGATACAACTTGCACAAGGAGTTAGTGAAATAGCAGCGGGAACAACCGCATCTGTTACAGGTATTACAGGATTAGCAGCAAATTCAGATGCCAAAGAAACTGCAAAAGAGGCTGCAGCTGCAAAAAAAGAGGCTGATGCAAAACACAAAAGCTCAAGTAAAGACATTCAAAATAACGTAAAAAACGTAGAAGCTAACAATAACAATCAAGCAAATACTACCATTCCGCCGGAAGAAGAACCTGATTTCGCACCAAGTGAACCTGATGAAACGCTGCTTGCAGGCTCAGCATCAACAAACGGTAATATCACAGGCAATAACGAAACTGATGATAAAGCGGATAAAAAACTTACCAGATTTAATTCAGACAGTATCATTGAATCTAAAAAGAAATTAAGAAAAGTACAAGCTGTCAAAGCATCTGCAAGAGGTTAAATTACTTATTATTTACGTTCATGGATTTTATTGCGTAAGAACGTAAATCATAGGCTTGCGTATTACTGTCATCAAATTTTAAAACTATATTCAAATCCTCAACCGCAGCCAAGTATAATTTTAATTTGCAATAAATTATAGCTCGCGTTAAATATTTTTCCGAATCCTCACCGTCAAGCTCTATTGCTTTATCCAAATCTTTACGTGCTTTTTCTAAATCACCGTCACTTTTGCTGATTAAAGCTCCGCGTTGTGAATAATATTCCGCATTATTCGGATTAATTTCTATTGCCTTTGTATAATCATCTATCGCACCTGTAAAATGTTCCAAACGAGATTGGGCAATAGCCCTTTCATAATATGCCAAATCATTTTTAGGATTTACTTCAATCTCTTTAGTAAAATCTAAAATTGCATCTTCATACTTTTGCAATCCCAACTTTGCAATCCCGCGATTATAATATACCTGTTTAAAATTTTTATCCAGTTCAACAACTTTTGAATAATCTTCAATTGCCCCGTTATAATCTTTCAGATAAAACTTCGCGGCACCTCGATTGTTGTAAGCATCAATATTAGCAGAATCCAGTTCTATAACTTTAGAATAATCATCAATTGCACCGGCATAATCACCACTATTACGTTTCGCAATTCCACGATTATAATATGCCAATTCATTTTCAGAATTTAATTCAATAACTTTTGAAAAATCTTCTATCGCCTTGTCATATTGCTTTAGATAAACCTCTGTAGTTCCACGATTAAGATAGGCATTGACATTTTCAGGATGATTTTCAAGTTCTTTTGTATAATCCTCAACAACTTCATCGTAAGATTTCAAATTTGACTTTGCAATTGCACGATTATAATATATATTTTCACGATTAGGGTCAAGCTCTAATGCCTTGCTATAATCATTGACGGCAGCTTCATATTTCCCCGACAGAAATCTCGCATTCCCGCGTTTTGCAAAAGACTCTGCATTTTCGGGATTAAGCTCAATTGCCTTTGTATAATATTCAATAGCAATATCATAATGCTTATGCTCAAATCCGACCTTTGCAATATTAATATACTCTATCTCTTTTTTCTGTTTTTTCGTTAGTTTCACAGCATTGTCCTTAGCAAAGACAACACTATTTGATACTAAAAGTCCGATAATTATAAGGCTTGTTGTAATTTTCTTTTTCATAACATAATCCAAATTGCCAAGAAAACATAAGCAATATAAGATAGGATATTACAAACATACCAAAATGTCAAAAATCAAAGTTTAACAATGCTTTTGACAAAAAATAATAGGAGACAGAATATTTCTGCCTCCGACTATAATTTTATGCCGTCGCAAATCTAAAATCATTTACCCACACATCAAAACCTCCCTCTAATAACATGACAGGATAACCGTAATCCGCCAAAATTAAACACGCATTATCTCCTAAATGACATTGCTGATTATAACAGTAAACAATTGTTATCTCATCTTTTGAAAGTTTATCAAGATGCTTATCAAGTTCGTCCTTTGGTATAGATATCGCACCGGGGATGTGACTTACGGCATAATCAGCCTCATTTCGCACATCAACAACCCGAACTCCGCCTTTATCCATAAAATTTTTCAGTTCAACCGGCCCAAGCGTATAGGCAAGCCTCCTCATAAAAAAGTCTTTGGCATTTTGAAGATTTTTTCTCATATCTTTAATTTCTTCTCTCATAAAAATTTATCCTTTCTTTTTTCAAAGAAAGGATATTATTAATTAAGTATTTTTGCATCCGTAACCTGTACAGTCACTTTTGCGTTTCGGGGTAAATGAAAAGAGTTAAGTCTTTCATTATATTATTATGCCATATACATATATGGGATATGAACATAATTTGATTCGGTTTGGGTTGCACGTCTTTTTGGAGTGCATAGTATATTATAAGCCTTTACAAAGTTGTAGCCGATAGCCTTAATAGGATTTGATTGAACCATATCAGCTTTCTTTGTATCATGTAAATCTTTCTCAAAGTTAATTCTGTTACTTGGTCTTTTATCCAATGACATCAAACCAACTTTAGAATTGTTATTTGCATTTCTATCAATATTCTTTTCTGTAAAAGATATATATTTTTTTGTATTTTTATTAAAGTTAACAGGATTTATAGTTATCATAATGACCTCCTTTGTTATTAAGTGTTCATTTAACACTTCATCTAACATTTTCACTATAAACTATATTTATTTTTTTGTCAACCCCTCTTGTTAAATTTTATTAAGAAGCCTAAAAATCAATATTTATAATATTTTAAGGATAAAGTGGCAAAAATACACTTATTACTAGGTTTTTGTGTTTTGGGAGTTTTTTACAAATTACCCAACCGGATAATTTTTCAATTAACAAAAATCCCCCTAATGGTGTATAGAAGTGCCTACGTGGGTAATTGTCGAGAAATAAAAAATGGGCTTTAATTATTGTATTAAATCTTTTTCATACTTCCAGCTATTCTTAATTTCAATGAGCTTGTGCATCAGGCTCATTTTTTTAGGCAAAAACAAGTACATAAAGAAATTATAAAGATTGTAAAATTTACACTTGATTTCTGCATATATTAATTGTAAAATGTAATTGTGATAAAAATCACAAATTCTAAATTTAATAAGAATTAAGAATACTGTGATATAAAAAGGAGAAATAATATGACAACAAAAAGCAAAAAGACGGTTGAAAACTTGGAAAAGGCTTTGAATACAAAGACAAACCTTGTTGAAACTGCCGAACAATTGGAGCTTTTGATTGAAAGAGTTAAGAAAGCTCAAAAACTTTATGCAACTTTTTCTCAAGAAAAAGTTGATGCTATTTTCAAAGCTGCAGCAACTGCTGCGGATAAAGCTCGTATTCCTCTTGCAAGAATGGCTGTTGAAGAAACAGGTATGGGTATTTTAGAAGATAAAATTATCAAAAACCATTTTGCATCAGAATACATTTACAACAAACATAAAAATGCAAAAACTTGCGGCATCATTAAAGAAGACAAAGCAAACGGTATTAAAGTAGTTGCTGAACCTTTGGGTATTTTAGCGGGTATCGTTCCGACAACAAACCCTACATCAACAGCAATTTTCAAATCACTAATTGCGTTAAAAACCAGAAATGCAATTATCTTTTCACCACACCCAAGAGCAACAAAATCAACTATAGAAGCTGCAAGAATAGTTTTAGACGCAGCTGTTAAAGCAGGTGCGCCGGAAGATATTATCGGTTGGATTGATGTTCCTTCAATTGAAACTTCAAACCAATTGATGAAACACCCGTCAATTGCTTGCATTTTAGCTACAGGTGGTCCGGGAATGGTTAAGGCAGCTTATTCATCAGGAAACCCTGCATTAGGTGTAGGACCAGGTAATGCTGCTGCAGTTATTGATGAAACAGCAGATATTAAAATGGCAGTTTCCTCAATACTTATGTCAAAAACTTTTGATAACGGTATGATTTGTGCTTCTGAACAATCTGTTGTCGTTGTTGATAAAGTTTATGAAGAAGTTAAAAAAGAATTTATCTATCGTGGTGCATACTTAATAAGTGCAGAAGAAGAAAAGAAAATGATAGATCTTCCGTTCATCGATCCGAAACGTGGTACTGCACATCCTGACATTGTTGGTCAAAGCGCACACAGAATTGCTGAATTATCAGGATTTGAAGTTCCTGAAACTGCTAAAATTTTATTAGCAGAAAGACCGGCTGTTGATTGGGAAGATCCGTTCTCAAGAGAAAAATTATCTCCAATCTTAACAATGTACAGAGCAAAAGATTTCGAAGAAGCAACCGAAATGACTTTTGAATTGGTATCAAAAGGCGGAGCAGGTCACTCTGCAGACCTTTATACAGATACACGCAGTCAGGAAAGAGTTGACAAATTTGCAGAAAAAATGCCTGCATGCCGTGTTTTAATCAACTCACCATCTGCACAAGGCGGTATTGGTGACTTATTCAACTTCAAATTAGAACCGTCATTATCATTAGGTTGCGGTTCTTGGGGTAAAAACGCAGTTTCAGGTAACATTGGAGTTGAAAACTTATTGAATTACAAAACAGTTGCTGAAAGGAGAGAAAATATGCTCTGGTTCAAAGTTCCACCTAAAGTTTACTTCAAAAGAGGTGCTGTTGACCTTGCACTTCGCGAACTTCAAGGTAAAAAACGTGCATTTATTGTTACAGACAGATTCTTATTCAACTCAGGCGCTGTAGACAGTATTGTAAACGTATTAGATGAAGTCGGTATCGATCACCAAATTTTCTTTGATGTAAAACCTGATCCGACACTTTCTACAATCAATCAAGCTATGGAAATCATAAGACCTTATGAACCTGATGTAATCATTTCATTAGGTGGCGGTTCTCCAATGGACGCAGCAAAAATCATGTGGTTATTATACGAACAACCTGATACAAACTTTGAAGATATCGCAATGAGATTTATGGATATCAGAAAAAGAATTTGCAGAATCCCTGATTTAGGCAAAAAAGCAACAATGGTTGCAATCCCTACAACATCAGGTACGGGTTCGGAAGTTACACCGTTTGCAATCATTACAGACGATGAAACACACGTAAAATACGCAATTGCAGATTACGCATTAACTCCGAATATGGCAATCGTTGACCCTAACTTTGTTGACGGCATGCCAAAAGGTTTAACTGCGGCATCCGGTATTGATGCTTTAGTTCACGCAATCGAAGCTTACGTATCTTGTATGGCTACTAACTTCACTAATTCTAACGCTTTGGAAGCATCGAAACTTGTATTCAGATATCTTGAAAGATCTTGGACTGAAGGTGCTAATGACCCTATCGCAAGAGAAAAAATGCACTATGCAGCAACTATTGCAGGTATGGCTTTTGCAAACTCATTCTTGGGATTATGCCACTCTATGGCTCACAAGTTAGGTGCTATGTTTAATGTACCTCACGGTGTTGCTAACGCACTTTTAATCAGACAAGTTATCAAATACAATGCTGTTGATTGTCCGAAAAAACAAGCAATCTTCCCTCAATACAAGTTCCCTAACGCTAAGACTAAATACGGTCAAATCGCTGATGAACTTGGTTTGGGCGGTAAAAACGATGATGAAAAAGTTGAATTGCTTATCAATGAAGTTGACAGATTAATGAAAGCTGTTAATCTTCCAAATTCAATCAAAGATTTTGGTATTACAGAAGAACAATTCTATGCTAAATTGGATGAAATGGTTGAATTGGCATTTGACGATCAATGTACCGGTGCAAACCCTGCATACCCGATTATGTCAGATATGAGACAAATCTATATCGACGCATTTGAAGGTGTTGTGAGAGATTATTATCCGGCAGCAAAAAAATCAAAATAATTAAATTTGACAAATATGCACAAGACAGACGGTATTAAACATGCCGTCTGTTTTTAATTTGTATGAATGATTTATTAAAACTCACACTTGGTGCTATAATGAACATCAGAAGGAGAGTTAATTATGGAAATAAAAATTGTAGAAAACACAAAAGAGGTTGTTTGTGATGTGCTTGTAGTTGGCAAATTTATCAACAAACAAACTTCTAACGCTTTATTAAACAGATTTGCACCGGAAAGTTTCACGGGCAAAAAAGGGGAAACTTTTTCAATTCACACACAAAAGGAATACCCGTCAACATATATTTTAGGAATTGGCTTAGGCGAAGAACAGAACTTGGATAATAACGTATTAAGAGAGAATATAGCCAAAGCAGTCAAAAAATGTATTGAATTAAAAGCTAAGACAATTGCTTTTGATATTGAAACTGATTTGGCATACGGAATTTCCGCCGTAATCGGTACTTCTCTTGTAAATTACCATTTTGACAAATATAAAACCAAAAAAGAACACCGCATTGCGGAAATATATTTATCAAATGTATTATCAGAAGGGATTGAATATGCAAAAACTGTTGCAGATGCAGTGAAATTAGCAAGGAATTTGGCAAACGAACCTGCGCAATTTGCAACTCCTGCGAAATTGGCAGAAATTGCACAAAGTTTAGACGGAATAAACACAGTTGTCTATGACGAAGCAAAAATCAGAGAAATGGGCATGGGTGCATATTTAGCGGTTGCACAAGGAAGCGTACAACCGCCAAAATTTATTCACATGAAATACATTCCTGAAAATCCTAAAAAACGTGTTGCAATAATCGGTAAAGGTTTATGTTTTGACAGTGGCGGACTTGACATCAAACCTGCCTCATCTATGCTGACAATGAGAGATGACATGTCAGGTGCAGCCTGTGTTTTAGGTGTTATGAAGGCTCTTGGAAAATTAAAACCTGATATTGAAGTTCACGGAATTATTGCAGCTTGCGAAAATATGCCGTCAGGAAGTTCTTACAAACCGGGTGATATTGTAACGGCTAAAAACGGAAAAACAATTGAAGTTGATAATACCGATGCTGAAGGCAGATTAACTTTAGCTGACGCACTTTGCTACGCTTGTGAGCTTGGCGTTGATGAAGTAATTGATATTGCGACTTTAACGGGAGCTTGCATGGTTGCACTTGGAAATGCCGCATCAGGAATAATGGGTAATGATGAAGACTTCGTGAAAGATATCATCAAAACAGGTGCTTATGTCGGAGAAAAATATTGGGAAATGCCAATGTGGCAGGAATACAGAGATAATATGAACAGCGATATTGCCGATATGAAAAATACCGGAACACGTTATGGCGGAGCATCTGCAGCCGGAATGTTCTTAAAAGAATTTGTAACTGAAAATGTAAAATGGGCACACCTTGATGTTGCAGGAACGGCATTTTTAGATAAACCGTTCAAAGAATTTTCTAAAGGCGCAACAGGTGTAGGGGTAAGAACTCTACTTAGCCACATCACCGCGTAATAAGATGTTTGAAATAAACAAGTATTTGAGCACAGATAGAATTATCTGTGCTTTTTACTGCCAAACCATACTAAGTAAGATGTCTAACAAACAATAATCACACAGACAATGTACAAATCAGTTTGCATTAAGTTTAATATAATTAATCTTTTTCATACTTCCAGCTATTCTTAATTCAAACGAGGACGAAAGTCCTCTTTTTTTTTACCTCTTAACAAAATTTGATTAATATGGTAAAATCAACATATAAAAAGGAGTGAATTATGAGAGCAAAAATTTTTGGAATAATATTAGTAATGATTTTAGCAATGCAAACAACTTTTGCAGCACCGTTTAGCGGTAATGCAAAAACTAAAAGAATACCTGCCGGTACAAAATTTGATTTGAAAATGTTGAACACAATTGACACATCAGTTAATCCGGAAGGTACAAGTTTTTCCGCAATATTAATGTCAGACCAAACCGCTGATGATGATGTAATCTTGCCATCCGGCTCAATGGTAAGAGGTGACATTAAAGGAGTTGCACAACCGCGCAGAATGTCAAAAGGTGCTGTTTTATACCTCAACTTTGACCACGTAGTTACACCAAACGGCAGACAATTACCGTTATCACTAAACGTAGTGGGCAGAACAGATATGACACCGGATGGCGGCATAACAACAACAAAAGGCTATTACGATGCTTGGCGACAAACATGCTCCAAATCAGGACAAATTACAAAAGATGCAATTTCTTGGGGTGAAAATGTTACAGATACCGGCTGGCAATATGTTATCGTACCATTTGCGGCTTTCGGAGGAGTTGCAGGAACTGCCGGATACTTTGTGTACGGAAGTATTGCTGACATGATTAAAAAAGGAAAACACGTCAGAATTGATAACGGGGAAACTCTTAACGTAATTCTTACAGAACCTATTGACGTTCCGGTAATATAGAGTCTTATACAAATGTCAAAACTTGATAAAATAGAAGAACTTCAAAATATACTTAAACAAGACAGCGAGAATATGCAAGCAAGACGCCAACTCGCTGTTTTGCTGATAGATTGCGGATTTAACGAGGAAGCACTATCTCATTTTTTATATTTATCAAAAATTTTTAATAATGATGACGGAATTTTTTACAATCTGGGAATTGTGTACGAAAAACTAAAAAAATTTGATAAAGCAAAAGAGGCTTATCTTAAAGCTCTTGATATAAATCCCGAATCAACGGATGCAATGTACAATCTCGGACTTGTCTACACAGAGCTTGGAGAATACAAACGGGCAATCGAATGTTTCCAAGTTATTTTAGATTATGATAAAGAGGATTCAAACACTTATTTCAATATGGGTCTTGCTTATTTCAAACAAAAAAATTTTATTAAAGCAATGGAGAATTTCCAACGCACAATAGATATAAACGACGATGATTTATATGCACATTTTTATATAGGAAACATTTTTAAAGAACTGGGAGATTTAGACGCGGCAAGAGAACAGTTTGAAAAAGTGCTTGCTTTATCGCCGGATTATAGCTGGGCATACTACAACCTTGCGGTTATTGATTATGAAGAAGGAAATTTAATTGACGCAGAAACAAATTTGAGAAATACGGTCGAATTAAATCCTGCAGATTTTGAGGCTTATAAAATTCTTGCCAAAATTGAACTTAAGCAAGGTGATTATGACAATGCAGTTCAAACAATAGAAGCTGCGTTGACAAATTGTGAAGCTAACGGAGATTTGGATTATTTCGCCGCATTTGTTTATAAAACGGCAGGCTACGATGAAAAATGCTCACAATATATTCAAGAGGCAACAAAACATCATAAAACCCTATCCGTTCCGCTTAGCGCACTAAAAAAACTTGAATAAAAAGGAGAAATGAATTATGCAAAAAACAATTTGGGATAAATATGCACAAGTATTGGTAGATTATTCAACAGATGTACAAAAGGGAGATTTAGTTCTAATCCGAGCAGAAAGTTTTGAGGCTCGTGATTTAGTCAAAGCCGTTTATAAACGTGTAATCGAACGTGGCGGAAACCCAATTGTCAGAGTAGCAATAGGCGGTTTGGCAGAAGTATTTTTGAAAAACGCATCAGATGAACAATTGGATTATATTGACCCGATAACCGAATTGGAATACGACAAAGTAGACAAATATATCTCAATTGACGCACCGCTAAACACAAAAAACATGGCTCGCGCAGATTTATCACGACTTGCAAGACGCGGAAAAGCAACCAAACATCTTTCCGAAAAATTGATGAAACGCTCCGCAGATGGCACGGCAAAATGGGTAATTGCAGATGTTCCGACACAAGCTCTAGCTCAAGAAGCAAAAATGTCATTGGATGAATATTCTGAATTTTTATTCAAATCCTGCTATCTTGATTTGGAAGACCCTGTTGCAAAATTAAGAGAACTTGATGAAAAACAAACCCGCTGGGCAAATTATCTTAACGAAATTAAACAACTCCATATTATCGGAGAAAAAACAGATATAACATTTAATGTCGAGGGAAGAAAATGGATTAGCTGTTCGGGATTAAATAATTATCCAGACGGGGAAGTTTTCACATCACCGGTTGAAGACGGAATTAACGGAGAAATTTATTTTGATTATCCGCAAAATTATCGAGGAAACTCAGCACATGGTGTTCATCTTTGGATAGAGAACGGACTTGTTGTAAAAGCAGAAGCCGAGCAAGGCGAAGAATTTTTGAATGCAATGATAAATATGGATGAAGGTTCTCACGGAATAGGAGAAATCGCAATCGGTACGAATGATGAAATCCAAGAAATAACCGGCAATATTCTGTTTGATGAAAAAATCGGCGGAGCAATCCACATGGCAGTCGGAGCATCTTACCCTGAAACCGGAGGAAAAAATGTTTCAGGATTGCATTGGGATATGATTAAAAATATGAAAAACGGCGGCAAAATATACGCTGACGGAACTCTGATTTATGAAAACGGAAAGATGCTGATATAAAATTTTTAATACATATATAACAAAAAATGCTATACAAATAATGTATAGCATTTTTTACGATTTAAATATACCTTACTATTTTTTTATAACAGTTTTAATCTCAGGGGATTCGTTAACATAATTTGTCAACTGTTTTAGAGCCGGTTTATAGGCATTAATTGTACTTGAACCGCCCAAACATCCACCCGGACATGCCATAACCTCAATCAAGTTGCCAAGTTCGCAAACCCCGTTTTTAGCAAATTTTTTCAAATCTCTGATTGATTGTTTATTAAGTCCGTCAACAATGTAAGGTTTTGCCTGTTCACTTTCATCAAGAAGCGAATTAACAGCACCGGCAACCCCACCTGTTACAGCAAAATTACGAGCCTGAGCAGAAGATTCAACATCAAAATTAGTTTCGTCACACTCAGCAACTTGAACATTCATCGCAATAAACCAAGCCCCTAATTCCTCAAAATTAAGAACATAATCTATATTAGGATTTTGCATAGCTTCACGACGTTTTGCAACACAAGGGCTGAAAAATACCGTTACAGCTTGCGGATTTTCTTTTTTAACGATTTCTGCCGTATAATATGCAGGAGTTTTTGTTTCCGAACGGAAAGGCTTGATTTCCGGAATATGTTTTTCAACAAGCTCATTGTACGCAGCACAACAAGATGTTGTCATAAATTTATCACCTTTTTCCATTCTTTCAACAAATTCCGCCGCCTCATTTTTTGTTGTAATATCTGCACCTTTTGCAACTTCAACAACATCATAAAATCCTATCTTTTTAATAGCGCTTTTTAGCTGTTTTGGAGTACAAGGCAATTGCCCCATAATAGCCGGAGCAACCATTGCAATAACTTTTTTACCCTCTTTCATTGATTTTAAAATATCAATAATTTGGCTTTTTTTATGTACCGCTCCAAACGGACAAGCACTTACGCATTTTCCGCAAGAAATACATTTTTCATAATCAATCTGCGCATGCCCGTCATCATCTTTTGCGATAGCTCCGACAGGACACGCATTTTCACATGGAACAATAATCTTTGCAATTGCTTGGTACGGACAAACTTGAGCGCACATTCCGCAATTTTTACATTTTGAAGGATCAATTTTTGATTTTCCGTTCTCAACTTTTATAGCACCAAATTTACAAGTTGACTCACACGGTCTTGCAACACAACCCTGACACAAATCCGTAACATATATTCTTGACGGTACACAACCCTGACAAGCAGTATGTAAAACCGTCAACGGAGTAGCTTCAGGTTCTTTTCTTTGCAATGCTTTTTTTGCCAACGAAGATAATAACTCGCTGTCATCAGCTTCTTCGATAGATAAACCAAGCCCTGCAATAACCCTATCCCTCAAAATTGCACGTTCCTTATGAATACAACATCTGAAAGGAACTTCACTACCTTTCGGACGCATATCGTAAGGGATTTTTCTTGTATTTTCTTCAAAATTGTCACTCAAATACGCTCTTATCAATCTTACTAAAATTTCTCTTTTTAAGTGAGATGTTTGTTTAGGGGTATTTATACTCATATTTTTACTTCCTTATTTACTTCCACACTGATATCATTATTGCATAAAAATAAAATTTTTCAAAAAAAGAGGCTATTTACTCATAGCCCCTTTTTATTTTCTCTTGAATTACAATTATTTATCCTCTTTTGTATCGGTTTGTTTTGCTTTTTCTGCGGCAAGTATTTGATTTGTTAATGCAATACAAGCGCTCAATTTATTTTTACAAATTTCTAACATATCATGTCCGAAGTTTGTATCTTTGTCATATCCTGTTTTAATACCCAAATCCGCTGCCTGTTTAAGAAGTGCAGGATAAAGTTGTGCAAGATATAAATGTGTTGCTAAAGTCAATGGCATTTTCCCGTCAAAACTTTTTACAACTTTATCAAACACTTGTGCCGCATTTGCCTTATTAGACATCGGCATTTGTTCAGATTTTCCGGAAATAAATTTTATTACACTGTCTGCAGTTTCATTTATAACTTTTGGATCTTTCAAATTGGTTAAATTTTTTAGAAAGTTTGGATCTATTCCGTTTTCGTCTAATCGATTTTTCCCGCCTTTATATAATTCTTTCATAATCCAATCAAAACCAAGTTCCACTTTTGACTTGCCGGATTCTTTACTGTTTCGGGCAAGGTAAGTCGCAATTGACCTTTGTGCGTCTTCAACCGTAATTGAATATTTAATCGTTTTTCCGCCCTTGTCTTTTACAAACTCATTCCAAACAGATGCACTAATTTTGCCATCTTGTTTACCATCCTTTGCATCAAGATTTCGTGCAATAACTAATGATTGATCAAAATTAAAATCAATTTTTGCCATGTTTATCTCCTTTATATTTCCCTTTTTATCCCCGTATTTCTATAAAAAATTTTTGTTTATAAAAATTGCGCAAATTTTATATATAATATATAAAAAAATTCAGAAATACAGATATATAAAGCCATTCTAGGTTTACAAAAATTAATATATCATGATATCTGATATCAGGTTTAACGAAAAATTCAATCTATAGGTTTGCATGGATATAAAAAAGGCGTTTGGTGAAAAAGTTAAAAGATTAAGACAAAAAAGAAAACTAACTCAAGAACAACTTGCAGAAAAAATTGATATTTCTCCAAGAAATTTAAGTAAAATTGAGGTTGGTAATTGTTTTGTCAAAGCCGAAACTTTAGAAAAATTACTTGTCGCATTAGATATTTCAGTCGAAGAACTTTTTGCAAATGACCACATAAAATCAAATTCAGAACTTGTCGAATGTATAAATTTCTATATTGATTTAATCAAAGATGACCGTATTATGCTTGAAAAAGTTTACAAAATTCTGCGAGATTTACTGGACAATGTTTAAAATCTCTGATTAAAAATCTATAATTCTATCATGGCTATCTGTATCTGTTTCTACTGTACGTTCTGTTTCTTTAATTATAATCATTGATTTAATTTTATTTACAAAAATATTTTTTACCCCTGCAATCTTCAAAAACTCATCCTCAGATTTAAACGAACCGTTCAAACTTCTGTATTCTACTATTTTCTTTGCCATAATTACATTTATTCCGGGCAAAGAAGCTATCTCATCCGCAGTTGCAGAATTTACATCAATGCGCTCTGACAAATCAACAACCGAAGATTGAACTTCTTGGACGGGTTTAGTTTCTTCAACATTCTTTACAGGTTGTTTGGAAGTATCTTCAGAAGGCGCTGCCTTATCTTTTTTTACAGGTTTAGTATCATATACCACAACATTTACAAAAGAATCCATACTAAAATATGTTTCCAAAATTTCCAAACTGGTCGTTTCATTAAAGATTCTGCAAACTTTACACCACATTTGCGAAACTTTGATATCTTTTTTAGTTACGGAAAACATCCTTTTTGTATTGTTAAAATTATAATTGTTTTCCATTACTACAATTTTTTGCTTCGGAGTTAGAATTACGGAGCATTTGTCATTTCGCAACGTCAAATTATTTATGACAAATTGTTTTGGCGCTAAACTGACAGCAAATTTTTCATAAAGCGTATCGTAAAACAGCCAATATAAAATTGCAAAAGTTATAAAACCGCCAATACCGCAAGGAAGAAACATAGTAATAATTTGCGGATGAGCTTCAAGCATGGCAAATACGGCGTATACCAAAAACACCACTCCCATACCAACTATACTATCTGCAGTATTTCTTCTACCATATCGCATAAAATTATACTTTCGTCCTATAAAAACTTATATTATTACTTTGCCAACTGTTTATCTATTTCGCTCAAAACTTTTTCAACAGTAGCTTCTTTTATAACTTCATTATTAACTTTTACATAAGGTGCTTTGGAAAATTCCCAATCAACCGAACATAAACCTAAACACGGAACACCTGATACATCAACTTTATCACCATATTTTGCAGGGACAATATCAATCAATTCCTGAAGATTTGCCGAACCCATTACAAAACAAGTTGTTCCTAAACAAACTTTTACACTAACTTTTTCCATTTTCACCTTCCTTATATGCCTGTTACATATACTGTACACTAACTTTTTTAAAATACTTATCCTGCAAGACAGATGACATTTTTTTGATAATATTTTTTCTTATCTCGATTTCAATCGGTAATGCCGGATTGTAATGCGCCTGATTGAGTTTTGCACCGACCATAAAGTTTATGCAATCACTATCTAACAAGAATTTTATCAGCTTTCCGGCTGCATTGTCAACCCCTAATTCCCCGTTCTCAAGGTATTCTTGAGCTTGCGTCAATGTTAAAATGCCTTCCGTAACAAGATCAACACCTTCCATATAAGAACAACTCGGAAGTTTTCCTACACTTATTGTCTTATCCATAGTTATCGGAATATTCAATTCTCGCGAAATCAAATTGGCAGTTGTCCCGCCGCAAATTGCTTTTTTCCCGTTAAAATTTTTGAATATTTTTGCATATTCAGCATCTTTTTTCTGATTAAACGGCGGGCCGGTAAATACAAGCGAAGTTCTCGGTTCTCTGAAATATAAAACACACGCGGAAATATCATCCTTCGGAAGTCTGTCTGTTTCAATGTTTTTAGCCTGTCTTATAATATATGCCGACAACTCTGAACTTGAAATTTCAGGTTCTTCATGTAATTTTGCAAGAACTAAATTTATCAGCCCTTCACGGCGCAAGCCCAGTTTTAATCTTCCGTTTCCCAGTCCGCACTGAGTTACACCATCAGAACAGAAAATTAATCTGTCGCCAAGTTGCAAATTTATCTTGTAACTCTTTAAACATCTGTTTTTGAATGTTTTTGACGGGATTGTTTCATAAGACGGAGTCATAATCTCATTGTTACGTATCCACAAAAATTCAGGATTACCTTCCTCAATAATCTTTGCTTGACCTTCATCATTTACATCAATTATTGAAAAAGTAGAATAGCTTATTTTCCTTATTTTACAGACCGGAAGTGAGTTCATAACGATTTCTGCCGCCTGACGAATAGGAATTTGTTGATTTTCAACAAATCGCAAAAGCATAGTCGCAGTCATACAGGATAATATATTTGCCTTAATTCCGCTGCCAAGTCCGTCAGATAACACCGCTATCAGCTTCGCTTCATCAGGATATCTTTTTGAAACAAAATAATCACCAAAAGCATTCTGATTATATTTTTTTACCTGACAACAGTCTATATCAATAAACATTATTTTTTCTCCCCATCAGGTTTGTCATCATAATCATTTGCTATGGAATTTAACAATGTTTCCGTTTCAACCATGTGTTCACCCAACAAACAAGCTATCTCCTGAACAATAGAAATATTCTTTGAAATGACCTCTTTTGCCTTTTCGGAAATTTTTTCTCTTGTGGTTTCTGTTTGAGTCACATCAGTAATAATTGCGCCGACAATTTCGTTCGGTTCAATTGTAAATGCGTTGATATCATACAATCTGTCCTTAAGGTTGTAATGTTCCTTATGTAAGTCTTTTCCGGTTTTCAAAATAGTCCTGAAAATATCCGAAAATTCTACAATTCTATCAATTGCAGCCCCTGTCATTCCGTCAGGTCGTGCTTTAAAAATTTCGTACATATCACCTGTAAACATCTTCATAAAGCTGTCATTAGCTTCCAAAATGTTCATATTATTATCAACCATAACAATAGCAGCAGGCATACAACGCAACATCGCTGCAGCTTTACGCATTGCAATTTTTCTCATATAAGAAACACACATTGACGGCTCCGCAACTCCGTCCAACAGCGCAACAGCTAATTCTCGACATGTTGTATATCCGCAGCCGCCGCAATTTAGTTCATCTTCAGCACTATGTTTACCTATTTTTTTCAAAGTTTGTGTGATTTCTTCCAAAGAATAGCTGGATTCTTCAACTGCGTTTGGAGAATAGTCGTAATTTACAACACAGGCAGGAGTTTGCGGAATTTCATCACGTTTTTTCACTTTCGTAAGTACATCAGAAATTACACTTATACTTGCCTTATCCGTAGATATGCAAGGTCCTCCGATACAACCTCCCTCACAGGCAAGCGCCTCAACAAAAATCGGGCGATTAAGTTTTTCCGCTTCAAGATTATTCAAAGCTCTTTCAAATGCAGGAATAGAACAAATTTCAAGCAACTGAACGCTGTCTTTTACGCCGATTTTTCTTATTGTTTCATTCATTCCGCCATCAATCGGATATAGAGTGCCTTCATGCGCACTTGTCGGAACAAACTCAAAACTTTCATCTGTCTGAATTTCCGAAATATCTGAAATGCTGTCATTTATCCATATCTTTAATTCTTCAAAAGTTATTGACAAATCAATCAATCCATCAGGAGCATCCGCCTCATTTTTCTTCCCGATACACGGACCGATAAATACGACAGCGATATCATTACCATAATGTTCTTTTAACATCCTCGCATGAGTTCTTGCAGGAGAACCAATCGGAGTAATATATTTAGAAAACTCCGGTTTGTAAAGCCGTATATAATTGACGATTACAGGACAAGCGCTAGAAATCCACAATCCTCTTTCCATTTCATTCAACATTTGGGCAGTTCTAATTGAAACTTCCTGAGCTCCTAATGCAGTTTCCGAAACATCCTTAAAGCCGAGTTTTTTTAATATCGCAATCATCTTCGGAGCAAACATCTCAAACACACCGCGCCAAGACGGTGCCAACGATACATAAACATCTTTACCGCTGATAATCAGATTTTTAACTCGTTCCAAATCACTCCTTACACATTTTGCATTGGCGGGACAAACTTTCACACAAGTTCCGCACGAAATACATTTTTCAGGAATAACGGATGCATGATTATTTTCTATTTTAATAGCCTTCACCGGACAGTCCCTTACACATCTGTAACAGTCATGACATTCGTTAATTAAGGTATAAACCGGATTTTGATTATTCATTTTTTAACCCCTAAATTTGTAAAATTTTCAACTTTTGTATTAAATACACCGTTAAAAATTTCATTTTTATTACACTAATTCTTTTAAAATTTCTTTCAATTTGTCTTCATTGACTTCGCTATACAAGACTTCATCAACGTAAATATTCGGACCCGTTGAACATTTTTCCTGACATAAGCCGCCAACAAGCTCAACATTTGCTTCCAAACTATTTTCTTTTATATAATTTTCTAAAAAATTTAAATTATCCATGTTTCCGCGTGCAAAACATGAACTACCCATACAAACTTTTATATTATGTTTTGTCATATCTTCCTCACTATTACAGTAATATTTTATTATAGTCACTATTGAATGGCAAGTAATTTTATCAGATTTAATCACATACCAAGAACCCCTAAGAAAGTGTTACGGAATGACGTAGTTTCCAAGAACTTCCAAAGGGGCTCAAACCTTTTACAACATTTGTCGAATTAACCTAATTTTTCTTTATAATCTTGACCGCCGACAATACGCAAGTGTCTGCTTTCGCCCTCGCCGATAGATTTACTTTCCAAATTATGTTGTTCAACAAGTTCATGTTGTAATTTTCTTATCTGCTGGTTTTGCGGAGTTAATTCAATATCGGTTGCCCCCGCAAGAATTTTATCAATCGCCATTTTCGCTTCATCAAGAGCTTTTTCGGTTATATCATAGAATGTTTGACGATCATTAACCTGTGCAATATCAAGTGCCTCTTTTATAACTTTTTGAATTTGAGCCATTGAATTTGTTTTGACATAGAAAATTTGTAATCGGTTTTCTTCTGCGGTTGAAAGAACCTTTGCTCCGCCTTTGATGAAGTTTTTATGCGCAATTACAATATCCGCATCGTCGAGGTTTCTCGTAATTTCAGCATTCAAATCAAGCCGCTCGATAACTTTTTCCGCAATGCTCCTTGATACCGCATACAAATATATCTTTTTGAATTTTTTAATTTCTTCAACATATTTTTGTCTTGAAAAGCTGAATTTTAAGCTTTCCGGATGTTCGATTTTTTCATCCAACTCGTTGATTTTATCAATAACGGTAGGAGTTTTCTCCGTGACATTTTCGGTATTACTAAAGCTGTAAACTTTATCCACTTTTCTGATTTCAGGTCTTATTGGCCAACCGCGAAGAATATAATCAACCGCCTCAGAAGTGTTCTTATAAACGGCAAGAGTATTTCTGTCCAAAATCTCGATTACGATATCAAAAGTCGGTTGTTTTTCACGTTCAAGAACTGTCTTTTGCGAAGATCTGCGTTTTGCTTCATCATCACCTAACGTAACAGATTGAATACCCCCAACCAAATCCGATAATGTAGGGTTTTTTATTAAACTTTCCAAACTGTTACCATGAGCCGTTGCAATAAGCATAACACCGCGTTCAGCAATCGTTCTTGCTGCCTGAGCCTCTGCCTCAGTTCCGATTTCATCAACAACAATAACTTCAGGAGTATGATTTTCAACCGCCTCAATCATTATATCTTTTTGAAATTC
>JBJEGJ010000005.1:0-81623 GCA_051874955.1 Candidatus Gastranaerophilaceae bacterium | reverse complement strand
GAAATGTAACAAAATATTACAAAATAAACAAAAAAAATTAAAGAAAAAAGAAGAATGTGCCGATAAAAGAGATATAGGAAACACAAGATGAAAGGAAACCGTTATGGGAATGGCAGCATCACAAGCTCGCTTTTTGAGTTTAACAGCCAGAAAGACCAACGTCGAATTCGAAGGTCAGCAAATAAACCAACAGCGTACAACATTATCTAACGAATCTTCTAACTACTATTCACAGTTATGTAATATGACCGTGCCAACCCCACCATCATCAGAAGATTTTACTAAAACAACTTATTCTTTTGTTGACGGCTCGGAAACCAATACAATAAATTCACTAATCGCACAGAAAAACGGTTACTATATTTTAAACTATACACAATCTTATGAAACGGAAGCAGTTGTATCAAACGGTTCTGTAGTAACAACGAGAAAAAAAGATGCAAGCGGCAACTGGGTATACTACGTAGGCGCAACACCGTTAAGACAAATGCAACCCGGAGCTACTTATGAAGATGTAAAAAACGATCCGTATTTATCTACCTTAGAACAAGCAGAAGTTGAAAACATATTGCAGTTAGAAAACCAATATATAAATATGTTGAGCGAAAAATACGGAATGAGCGAATGGTTTGTGAAATACCAAAAAAATTCATCAACCGGTTCTTATGAACCTGTATTTTATAACAGAGATCAAGTAGTAAACGCATCATATTCAGACAAAACAGACACCTCATTGTCAGGCATTAAATCATACGTATATGGTAAAGCGACCGAATCAAGAGAGGTAAGGAATGCTCCGGCACGAGTACAACAAGACACATCCGGCAGATATGTAAGCGTAGTTATATATGAAACAAACGCAGACGGAACGATTAAAACTGATGATAACGGTAACGAAATCGGAACGGAATACACATTAAAAGCAAAGACAGAATGTGATGATAATGCGTATAATGATGCAGTAAACCAATACAATTATGATAAGACCGTATATAACCAAAATATTCAATCAATAAATGCAAAAATTGAAATTATCCAAGCGCAGGATAAGGATTTGGAATTAAGATTGAAACAATTGGACACAGAAGAATCTGCGATATCAACAGAATTAGAATCTGTTAAGAAAGTAATTTCTAAGAATGTTGACAGTTCATTCAAGACATTCAACGCTTAGATATTCAAGACGCAGAAAACAAAGATTTCCTTTCCCTTTTTCCTATTGATTTTCCAACGACTGTATAACCTACAGTCTTTTTTTTGTGATAATTTAATTTGTTTTAGGTAGGAGCGGGAAGAATTTAACACACCTGTCATCCTGAACTTATTTCAGGATCTTTTCTACAAAATATACAATTATTCCTCAATGGCTAGATGCTGAAACAAGTTCAGCATGACAAAAGTGGGAGTAATTGGTGGTAAAAAAAAGGATACGCAAGGGTATAACGCGTGTGTCATTCTGAACTCGTTTCAGGATCTTATAGGCGCGTGGGTTGAACACATAACATGGGGGCGTAGTTCGTGCGCGGGTTGAACGCGTATGTCATCCTGAATTTATTTCAGGATCTTTTCTACAAAATATACAATTATTCCTCAATGGCTAGATGCTGAAACAAGTTCAGCATGACAAAAGTGGGAGTAATTGGTGGTAAAAAGGGGATACGCAAGGGTATAACGCGTGTGTCATCCTGAATTTATTTCAGGATCTTAAACCATCGCAAAGTCCGCCAACGGCAAGACCCTGAAACGAGTTCAGGGTGACAGATTTGTTATACCGTAGGACATTCTGTTTATGTCACTCTGACCTTTGTGTACATCCTTTGACCAGACCTCACCCTACCCCCCTCTCCTACCTTAGGAGAGGGAAGAATTTTGCAAATATGTCATCCTGAATTTATTTCAGGATCTTAAGCCATCGCAAAGTCCGCCAACGGCAAGACCCTGAAACGAGTTCAGGGTGACAGATTTGTTATACCGTAGGACATTCTGTTTATGTCACTCTGACCTTTGTGTACATCCTTTGACCAGACCTCACCCCACCCCTCTCCTATCTTAGGAGAGGGGAAAATGTTACACAGTCAAGGTGTAAAAAATTGCACCATACTTTTTAAATATAATAAACACACTACAGTAGTGAAACATCAAAATAAGCGGGCAACGAGACTCGAACTCGCGATCTTCTCCTTGGGAAGGAGACATTCTACCACTGAACTATGCCCGCAGGTATCGTCTACATCACAATTATATCACTAAATTTTTCATAAGACAATCAGATAAAAACTTTTTAATTTTACCCCTTGTGCCATAAGAGTTATTAAAATTTTGAATATTTTCCCAAAAAATGTTATCATAATAAGAAATCTTGCAAAAATTTTGAACAAAAATTTATATTTTTCGTTTTAAAATATATAGGAGGCATTATGAAAAAGTTACTCGGGATTTTACTGACATTATTTATATTTTCAGGAATGAGTATGGCATCGAATGTTAACAGTTATGACCAATACGGAATGAAAACCGGCTCGTATAGGAAAAACGGGAACACGACAACCGAGTATGACAGATATGGGCAAAAGCAAGCAACATACAGAACGCACGGGAACACCACAGACGTATATGATCGTAATGGGCTAAAAGCGGGTTCGTTCAAGCAATTTGGCGACACCACAACAGAGTATAATCAATATGGGCAAAAAGTCGGCACTTTCAGGACTGATTCTAACGGAACGACCACAAAATACGACAGATACGGACGAAAAACGGGTTCATTCAAAACCGACTCATACGGCAGAACAACCGAATACGACAGATACGGTCGCAAAGTCGGCTCTTATAAATAATTTAGTTTTTACAGAATATTCACCTACACTTGACAAAATTGTATTTTTGTGCTACAAATATAGCAGGAGTGTGTAGTATGGTTGTTAATTGTTTAACTAAACAGGATGTGATAAATCGGAATTATAATCATATTTATGCGCACGAAATGGCGCATAAAACTGCAGGCGGGGTCTATGCCGGTGCAATTTCTATTGAACGAAATGCACAAGGTATACCTGTTTCCGGTCATGTGCCTATTCAGATGCCAACACTAGATAAAAATAATCCGCAAAAAACAATTGAGCATGCTAACACGGTTATCCGCGCAGCTCTTGCTCCAAGTGACCCTTCTGCGCAAGATTACAAGGTTGCCGCAAAAGCGCAACAAATTAAAATGCAAGCTCAAGCGTTTAAAGCAAAACATCAAGGTAACAAACTGGATATTCAAGGATAATCTTTTTGTGCGTTCTCATCTCGCCGTTTTCCAACTCCAAAATCAATAAAAATGGGCTTTAAGGTACAATTTTCAAACTTTTTTATCATCCCTTGATGACATCTTTGAGACTACAGACATCCATTTGAACACTCTTTTTTCTATATTGTCACAAACAATCTTGACAAGTTGTAGTGTTTTCGCTACAATATAAATATGAAAGAAGTTAAATTCTATAAACTTGAAAACGAAAAAGAACCTGTTAAAGAATGGCTTTTATCGCTTGATTTATCAACAAGGGTAAAAATCATCAAAAGGCTGGAACGAATTTATGATGATAATTTTGGAGATTATAAGCAAATAGCTCCAAATTTATACGAATTAAGATTTTTTTTCGGAAGCGGATATAGGATTTATTACACAATACAAGGTGATACAGTTGTAATTTTATTATATGCGGGCGATAAATCAGATCAAAAGAAAGATATAGAAATTGCAAAAAATTATTTAAATAACATAAAGGAAAATAAAAATGACTGAATTAAATGAATTTATTATAGAACAACTAAAAGATGAAGAATTTCAAAAAGAATATATGAATGAAAGTCTTGCAGAGTATATTAATGACGGTGATTTTAATGCTTTCTTCCGTTCATTGGAATTAGTTATAAAATCAAGAGATAGTATATCAGGCTTCTGTGAAAAAGCAGGAATTGACAGGGCTATGCTTTATCAAATATTCAATGGAGAAAGAGTGCCAAGAGTTGATACTTTGGCAAAAATTTTAAAAACTTTAGGCTATAATTTAAAAGTCGCATAAAAAGTTCAATGTTGCATAAGGCTTTTGCCTTGTGCGTTCTTATCTTGCCGTTTTCAATCCAAAAAATAATTACAAAAATGGCCCCGGCGCGATTGGCTTAGTCGCTCGCTTTAAACGGGTCTTCGGGCAAAGCTCAACGCTTTTCCCTGCGCCCTCTGCTCGCTCCCGCTCGAACGACTGACAAGGCTTTTGCCTTGTGCGTTCTCATCTCGCCGATTTCAATCCAAAAAATAATTACAAAATTGGCCCCGGCGCGATTCGAACGCGCGATCTTTGGTTTAGGAAACCACTGCTCTATCCTGCTGAGCTACGAAGCCTTTTTGTTTCCAATCTATCACAACTTTTCTATATAGTCCAGTATCAATCCAAACTATCGACTAGATTATTTGCCCCAAATTGTTTCTTCCAAATCTTTCATAATATTTGCTGCCGCATAATTATTTAATAATTTTGCTTGTTTTAATACACTTAAACGCTCGTCCTTTTTATAATCATTTCCTTTTATAATAACTTCATCCAAATGTGCCAACAAATCATTCTGATTATGGACTTTATAAAATGTATCTATTATGTTTTGGAACGGTCTGAGCGGTTCAATAATACATTTTGCAGAAATCAAATGTAATATTGGTTTTTCAGTACAAAAATATTCGGTTAAAAATGATGCACAGTCTGTAATCAATGCCTTGGAATCTAAAAATAAATCTATGTATTCAGCATTATAACAACATTTTGCAAAAGATTCCCACTCTTTGTAATATTTT
Source organism: Candidatus Gastranaerophilaceae bacterium (assembly GCA_051874955.1). GTDB lineage: Bacteria > Cyanobacteriota > Vampirovibrionia > Gastranaerophilales > Gastranaerophilaceae > Zag111. The sequence goes on along the minus strand of JBJEGJ010000005.1, from coordinate 76,789 downwards.
TCGGTTTTTTCTTCGCCCCAAATATTATATAAAGCAAACCTTAATTGAGGGTGTGGCTTGAATACCCAATTTATTTCCGGATGATTTTGGGCAAATTGTAAAATAAACCTTCCATTCTCTAAAAATGTTCCGTAATTCACCGGATTTTTGTTTAATTTGTGAGGTACAGAATAATGAGGAGCATATATTACATAATTATTTTTAGGTTGTACATTTTGGTTCAAATAAAAATTATCCAAAATAGTATGACCTGCTGCGACATAATTATTCAGCCCGGAATATTCTTGATATTCTCTTACCCAATTTTTATTTAAGACATAATGCCTAAACAAGAATTTATGCAACCTTAAACCGGTATCAAGGCGCAATATACCATAATTTGCCACAAAATATGGTATATAACAAGTTAGGGCAAACTTTGCCACATTATCAGGCATTTGCAATTTACTTAAAGCCCAAGGTTGTTGATAAAAAACAATATCAGGTTTAAAGATTTTCAAATCTAAATATTCATGATTTTCGTAAGCCTTAACTACTTTCATACCTTTAGATTTAAAGAATTTATAATTATCTTCCAGCTCATTTCTTGTTGTATCAACACCGGTATGAACTCCTGTCAATACGGTCAACGCTATAAACGGCTCAAAATGTTCGGATTTTTCCATTAAATCATACAAACTTTGAGCTTTCCATTTAGAATTTTCGCTAACTAAAAATAGCACTCTTAGTTTTTTCTTTTTACTTAATTTTTTCGCTAATTTCGGATAATATTTTTGGATTTTATCAGCTAATTTTATATCTTCAATATTTCTACATAACTTGATAAAATCTCGTCTTGATTCGTGGGTTGGAAAAATCCAAGCCAAAAGATTACCCATAAGTCTATAATTCAGAAATATATATCGTTTAAACCTGAATTTAACACCCAAAATTTTCACACAAACATCACCATTTTGTTTGCTTGAAACAGAAAAGATATTTTTTAATGTTTGTCGAATTATTAAATATAATACGTATTGCTGATAATTGTATTTGATAATTTTTTTAAATTTTTTATAATTTTCTTTACCGATTGCTTGTTTATATTCTGCAATATTTACAGTTTCATTGATACGAATAAAATATTCACGAATTTTGTTATAAAAATCTTTTTTTATTGAGGGGTCAATTTTAGTTAAAAAATTAAACCAATAAAATATTGAATTAAATCTATTATGTAAAAATGCAGCTTGCAAAGATTTATTATTTTTATTATTTATTAAATCAAAGAAATATAAACTTAACAACATAAGATCTTTGTAGGATTCAGTATTATTAAATATTGTAGAAGTTCTTCGTATTCGATAATTATACAAATATTCATCTAAAAGAGAGATGTCATTTGCATATACATAGCATAATACCGAAAATACTTGGTCTTCATACATTCTGCTCGTTCCAAATCTAATATTATTTTTATTGAGAAAATTTTTATCATAAATTTGACACACACTATATAAATCTCTTATATAATTCTCATTAAGATTATTTAATGGAATATTTTGAACTCCAATATATTCAGATAAAACTTTTAATCTATTTTCTGATACCGTTTTTCTTGTTTCTTCATAAAATTTACTAAAAGAAAAAATAACCATATCATTTTTGTTAGTTGATATTTGATTGTAAGCATGTTCACAAGCTTCAAGTTCATACCAATCATCAGGGTCGCAAAACATTATATAATCGCCTTTTGCGACATCCAAAGCTCTATTTCTTGCAACCCCTTGCCCTTGATTAATTTCTTGTTCAAGAACTACAATTCGATTATCATTTTGAGCATATTCTTTTAAAATATTCAAACTATTATCTGTAGACTTGTCGTCAATACAAATAATTTCAATATCCTGTAATGTTTGATTTACCAGACTATCCAAACATTGTCTTAAATATTTTTCCACGTTATACACAGGAACAATTATTGATACTTTTGGCATTATTATTTTGGACTCCTTTTAATTAATACAGTGTTTAACAATCCTATTTTAATATCATAAAAGGCTTGCCAGCCAAGTTTTTCAAGTTTTGTACTCTCAAGAATTGAATCAGCCGGTTTGGAGTATCCTTTTGCTTCAATGGCGTCCGGCAATTCAAATTTTAATTTAACACCTGCAATTTCACAAAGCGTCTGGGCGTATTCTTTAATTGATACGATAGAGTTAGAGTTAGCAACATTATAAACTTCCGAACTTTCACCTTTAAGTAAAATTGTTAAAATTGCACTAACTGCATCAGCAACATAACAATATGTTCTTCGCTGCAAGCCTTCGCTTTTCATAACAATATCTTCACCGTTTAAAGCATTTCTTAAAAATTGTGCATCTGCTCTTGAATTGTCATCTGTTATTGTTGGTCCGTAAACATAGCATAATCTTGCAATATTTACATCAATTCCAAATTGGCTGTTATATGCCATACAAAGAGTTTCTGCTGCGCGTTTTGATTCAGGATAACAACTTCGCGCAAGTTTTGTATCAACAACACCCAAATCAGTTTCGACAAATGCTCTATCTTTATTGTTACCATATATTTCGCCGGTTGAGATGTATAAAAACTTTGCGCCATATTCTTTTGCAGTTTCTAATAAATTCATTGTACCGAAAAGATTAGTTTTCATAGTTCCGACCGGATCTTTTGAATATGCTAAAGGATGAGCATTACTTGCTGCATGAATTATATAATCATATCGAAAATGGTCTTTTAACGGATTATTTAAATCTTGTTCTACAAGAGTAAGACCTTCACGATTTTGTCCGAAACGTTTTTCAAGTTTTTGTTTTGAACGTGACATCGCATAAATTGTAATATTTAAATTTTTAGCTTCATTCACATTACAAAGAAAATCAACAATGTAAGAACCAATTAAACCGTTCGCTCCCGTAATAAGAATAGATTTTCCGTTTAACTTCTCAAGACTTTTATCAAGAATTGTTATTATTTTTTGATATTCTGTTTCTAAAATATTAGCAGTCACTTTTGTCACCTTTTAATAATGCTTTAAATATTTCAACATCTTCCGGAGTTGTTAATTTAATATTTTTTTCTGAACCTGTTGAAAAATATACTTTTTCACCAATCTCTATCATAAGCGTACAACTTGCAACAGAGTTTGTTATTCCAAGTTCGGCAGCTTTTTTATGTGCGTTTATGATATCTTCAAGGTAGAAACCATGAGGAGTTTGCGTTCTTTTTAATTTTTCACGCGGATAAGAACCTGTTGAAGATTCTTGGTCGATAGTTTCAAGCATTGCTTCCTGACAAGGAATGCAGGTTATAGCGTTTCCTTTTTGTTTGGTTACGGCTAAACAGTCAGAAATAACATCTTTGGATAAGTTTGGTCTATTCCCATCATGAATAAGCACAACAGAATCCTTGTCGTAATGTTTTGCCAATTCAAAAATACCGTTTTTAATGGATTCTTGTCCGACAGAACCCGCTGGAATTATGTGCTTCAATTTTGTAATTCCATATTGTTTTGCGTAACTTGCTAAAATATTATCCCAACCGTCTAAACATACAACTGCAATAACATCAATTGATGGATGTTTTTCAAATTTTTCCATTGTATAGGCAATAATCGGCTTATCAAAAACAGTCATAAATTGTTTCGGTACAGCTTGTTTCATTCTGGAACCAACTCCACCGGCAATAATTAGTCCAATATTCATTCTTATTCCCTCATTTTAATTATTTCTTAATTCCATTTTTTAATATTTTTTCCGCAATATAAATATCGTCAGGATATGTAATCTTTATATTTTCAGCCTCTCCCGTGACAATATAAATATCAGCCGGATTATATTTCATAATTATACTACAATCATCCGTAAAAGTGTTATCTTTTTCTGATAATTTGTGAACTTTTTTTATCAATGACAACCTAAAACATTGCGGCGTCTGTGAACACATCAACTCCTGTCGTTTTGGTATATTTTCAATGATTCCGTCCTTAACTTTAATAACAGTATCAGTACAAGGAATTGCCACATCTACTGCTTGATAAGTTTTTAGTGCCTCAACGCAATCTTTGATTATACGCTGTGAAACAAACGGTCTTGCACAATCGTGAATTAGTACATTCGCCTCCTCATCCTCTATCGAATGAATTGCTATTGATGAACTTTCTTTCCTTGTTTCGCCGCCATTTAACAGCTTTGAAATCTTCTTATAATTGTTTTTTAATAATATTCCCTCTGCAACATGCCTGTAATCCGGAGTTATTACTAATATGATTTCATCAATATATAAAGAATTTTCAAAAACATCCAATGTGTGTTCTAAAACAGTTTTTCCGGCAATTTTTACAAACTGCTTTGGAATATCGCTGCTATATCTGCTACCTGTGCCTGATGCCAGTATTATTCCGTAATTTTTAAGCTTCTCACTCATTATACAACCTTAAATTTAATCCTAATTCCAACCGAACAATGTTTTATTGTTCAACAAATCCATAATAATACAAACATATTAATTATTTACATCTTTTATTAATATATTGAGTTATATTAAAAATTTTCACGTAAATTTATTTTTTATCACATTTTAACCTGTTTGAAGTATAATATGTTTTGTAAATGGAAGTGTATAACTAAAAGGTGCAAATGTGTTGCACAGAAAGAAAAGGTAATTATGAAACCTGAAACAAAAAGTTTTCAATTAGAAATTGGCGGAAAAACCGTCACAGTTGAAACAGGAAAGTATGCTCAATCTACAAACGGTTCTGTTACTGTAAGATGCGGTGATACAATGTTATTCGTTCATTGCTGCGTATCTAAAGAACCAAGAGTCGGAATAGATTTTTTCCCGCTGTTGATTGATTATGAAGAAAGAATGTCTGCTATCGGCAGAATACCGGGCGGATACAACCGTTCAGAAGGAAAAGCAAGCGACAAGGCTATCCTTGTTTCAAGATTGATTGACAGACCAATCAGACCGCTTTTCCCTAAAGGATATAGAAATGATATTCAAATTGTAGCTCAATTATTTAGCTACGATCAGGAAAATCAACCGGATACACTCGCAATGCTTGGTGCGTCTTGTGCGTTAATGCTGTCAGGTGCTCCGTTTGAAGGTCCTATCGGTGCGGTAAGAGTTTCTCGCGACAGCGAAGGAAACTTGATTGCTAACCCGACTCACCGCCAAGCTAAAGACTCTGACCTTGATATCGTTGTTGCAGGAACTCATGATTCCGTAATCATGGTTGAAGCAGGATGTAAATTTGTTACAGAAGACGATATTATGGCTGCCGTTGAGTTCGCTCAAGGCGAAATCAGAAAACAATGTGATGCTCAAGTTGAATTTGCTAAATCTTGCGGTGTGGAAAAAGAAGTTTTTGTTAACCCTTACGATACTTCAGGAATTGCAAAAATTATTGAAGATACCGCTCACGACATGATTTTTGATGCTTATCACAATTTTGACAGAGAATACAGACAAAATAAACTTGAAGAAGCTAAAAAATTAGTTAAAGAAAAAATTGATGCCCTTCCTGATGATGATTATATTAAACAAATCATTGAAGAAACAGGAATAGATTTTGTGGCAGAAGAATTTAAAAATGCAGAAAAACACATAATGAGAACCATGATTTTGGATGAAGGCGTCAGAGCTGACGGCAGAAAACCGACCGAAGTTCGCCCTATATGGTGCGAAGTTGGTGTAATTCCAAGAGCTCACGGTTCGGCTGTATTTACAAGAGGTCAAACTCAAGTGTTGTCTGTTGCAACTCTTGCAGGCCCTGCAATGAAACAGGAACTTGATGGCGTTGACCCTGAAACAGAAAAAACTTATATGCACAAATATATTTTCCCCGGATTTTCAGTTGGCGAAGTTAAACCTCTAAGAGGTCCGGGCAGACGTGAAGTAGGTCATGGTAACTTAGCGGAAAGAGCTAATGTTCCGGCACTTCCTTCTCAAGAAGAATTCGGATATACAATTCGCGTAACGTCTGATGTTTTGGAATCTAACGGTTCAACATCAATGGCTTCAACTTGCGGTTCTTCTATGGCTTTAATGAACGCAGGTGTTCCTGTCAAATGTATGATTGGCGGGGTTGCTATGGGTATGATTACCGAAGCTGGTAAAGAACCGGTCGTTTTAACGGATATTCAAGGTATTGAAGACTTTTTAGGCGATATGGACTTTAAAGTCACAGGTAATGATACAGGTATTACTGCTTTACAAATGGATATGAAAGCCAAAGGTATTGCAAACGATACTTTACGCAGAGCTTTAGCGCAGGCAAAAGAAGGCAGATTGCATATCTTGGGTAAAATGCGTGAAGCTATCACCGAACCGGGACCAATGTCACCATTCGCACCAAGTATCACAACAATGACTATTCCGACAGAAGATATCGGAACAGTTATCGGACCTGGCGGTAAACAAATCAGAGCTATTATCGACGCTTCAGGTGCCGAAATTGATATCCAAGATTCCGGCGTTGTAACAATCACTTCAAACGATCAGGAAGGTGCTCAAATCGCAATCAAGATGATTAAAGATTTGACATTTAAACCGGAAGTCGGAATGGTTGTTAAGGGCAAAGTTGTAAGAATTATTCCTATCGGAGCTTTCGTTGAATTAGGCGGTGGCAAAGACGGTATGGTTCATATTTCGCAAGTTTGCAACGAAAGAATTGAAACTATTGAACCACATTTGAATATTGGTCAAGAAGTTATTGTCAAAGTTATTAAAATTGACGAAAAAGGCAGAGTAAACTTGACTATCAAAGGTGTTTCAGAAGAAGACAAAACAAAAGTCCAATAATTTTTATTGTTACAAACAAGAACTCGGAAATTATTCCGAGTTCTTGTTGTGTTAATCTAGACGTAAGCTTTTATATATATTATCTTGTCTTAATTTTAACAATTTTTCATATAAATTCGGATCTACAGGTTCGATGTATTTTTGCATTATTTCTTTATCCATTGATACATTATTCTCTATTATATCTCTACTATAAAAATATGAATACATATATTCGACTATACCGGCTGCCAAATTATTATCTGCATTTTTATCAAGCAGATATCTCATAGTCGTTTCATCCGGTCTTATTATATATTCTTTTATCATTTTTTGTAATATTTTTCTATAAGAATTATCTTTTTTAAGTAGTTCTTGCCATGCCGTGAATAATGCTGCAGAATCTTCATCTTTATAATCTTTCATCTCTTTGGCTTTCATATTGAGTAAAATATCTATAAATTTGTATGTTATTTTACTTCGTTCAGAATTAGTCAGCGGATTTTTATATTTCTGCATTATATTATCAATTTCAATTGGAGTATTTTGTATATTTTTGCTATATTTAAGTAAATGTAGCAATTGATAAAGTTGTTCTATATCAAGATATATGATATTTTGAGATTTTAGTGAATCCATATTTTCCGCTATTTGGTCATATACGTCCATACATATGCGCTCTTTGTCTTCCGGAGTTATATCTTCAGGAAGAAAACCCATTTTTAGTATCATGTCGACATGTACACCAATAAGATTTTTTATAATATCTTTATTCGGAACTTGTAATTGTGTTAAATATTCTAAAATTGCCTGCTTTAATTGTTTTATATATTGCGGATTTTTTTCACAAAATTCGTCGAAGATTTCAGTCATTGTTTTTATAACTTCTTCTTTACTCATTATTTGGGATTTAATTTCTTGTATTTCTTTACTGTTTAATGTTTTATTTTCCTCCGAATAGTCATTATTTGTACAAATTATATTCCATTTATCCATATTGCCAAAGCAGCAAGCAAACGCAAAAAGAAAATTATCGTCTACTTTCGGATTTTTTAATATGAAATTTGTGTATTTGTTAATAAAAGATTGCGGCATATTATTGAAACTTGAAGATATTTCAGATTTAACTATTTCTTGAGTGTTTAATTTAATTGAAACTTTTGTTCCATTTTCAAGGGTAAATTCATAGATTTTTTCTCCATTTTTAAGAGCAGTTTTTTTAATGGTATCTATAACTGTTGAGTCAATTTTTTCTGAAATTTCAGTAGTGTCTTGTTCTTTAATTGCTTCCCCATATCTTTGTTTAAAATGTTCTTCCCATAAGGCTTGTTCTTGTTCATGTCGTACATATTCTTCTTCACGTTTTTGTTTGACATTTTGTGAACGGGTAAGTAAGTCTACAAATCTCTGTGAAACATAATCAATTGCTTTTTTGTTTTCTGTATTTTGTTCAATGATTTCGAAATTATTATTTATTGGAAGTAATCCTCCGGCATCATAGGTTTCTTCAAAAAGGTCGATTGTATCGATTATTGCCGTTGAAAATTGTTCACGTAAAGCCGGATTAGCTTTCCAAAAACGTTTCAACATAGTTGTGTTTTTTACATCTATTTCGTTTTCATCTTCATTTTCACAAAAATACCTTAATTCTTCAGATAGATGAATTTTATCTGTTGCAAAAATCATTATTGGACTCATGTATTTAATAATAAATGATGCTTCCGGATCATTTTTTGTAAATCGTTTTTTGATTATTTTTTTAATTTCTTCTTCGCTTCCGTCAGAATTTTTAATATCATTTTTAATATCTTTTTTCCTGTGTTCTTTAATTTGATACTTACGTTTTCTAGGTTTTTCAATTTTTGGTTTTTCTGTCTGCTCTACAGGTTTTCTTTCAGAGGGAACTTTGGCTGTAGTTCTATTCGGATCGACCATGTTTTTAGGTAAAGTAATAAAGAATTTCCTGTATTCTTCTCTGGTAGCTATAAATGAATGCCAAAAATCAAGTTTTGGATATCTTATTCCGTATGCTGATGTGACAGAATAATCAATTGGCTTATCAAGTAGTCCTTTATATTTTTCATTGAGATCTTTTTCGTAAAAATCTTTATTGATTTCCTTCAAAGTTTTTCCTTCAATATATATTTTTTTTAAAATATATAAACCAAGATCGTCGCTTCCGTCATTAAATAACGGTAGATTTTCTTCTTGTTTTACCAATGCTATTTCCGGTAGTATTCCTGTATAAAAGTTTTTTCTTAATTCATGTAAATTTTGGAAAAGCGGTTCATTTGGATAGTGTAGTTTTACCTCATCAAGATTTTTTGCTTTATTAAGATGTTTAAACACTTCCTGCATTATTTGTTCCGGTGGAATATGCTGGCGTTGTTCATAGTCGTAATAAAGATAATTTTTCATTGTTTGTGGCATATTCTCTCTGTTAAAATCCTGAGCATAAAAATCTTCAGGGGTTCTGCCTGTGAAAGATATATTAAAATCTTTGTATGCGTAGAAATCTTTTGACGTTATTTCGCTATATTTATTTTGTTGATTATAATTTTTGTTTTGTTTGTCTTTTTGCTGTGGTAAAAGTTGTAAATTATTAATAGTAAATGTTTGTTTATTTGATATTTTCATTTGATACTCCTTTCAATAATATATAACACTTCTCAATATTATTTTTTGCTACTTAAAATTAGTTACGAATATTTTATTTTTTATGCTAATATCAGTAATATATGAAATTAGTATGGGGGAGAAAAAAATGAGTGATGTAATTACAATCGGCAGTGCAACAATGGATGTTTTTGTTGAATGTGATGACGCTGCTGTGGTTTCGGTCAGAAGAAAAGAAAAAAGTACGGAATTTATGAGTTATCCGTACGGGTCAAAACTGGAAATTACAGATTTCGATTCTCAAGTCGGAGGCGGCGGTGTTAATACCGCAACAAATTTTGCCAATCTTGATCTTGAGACTTCCGCCATTTTCAAAGTCGGAGATGATATCTATTCTGAAGGACTTTTTAATTTCTTTAAAACCAAAAATGTTAACCTGTCCTCAATAATTCAAGATAAAAAAGATTCAACAGGTTTTTCAATTATTCTGACAAGTTTTGAAGGCGACAGAACTGTTCTTGCTCATAGAGGAGCTAACGCCCATATCAAAAAATCAGAAATAGATTTTGACGCGATAAAAAATGCTAAACTTTTATATATTGCACCCCTAAATGGTGACAGTAATAAAGTTTTGGATGATATAGTAAAATTTGCAAAAGAAAATGATACCTATGTTTGTTTTAATGCAGGTACAACGGGTATAAAAAAAGGATTTAATTATTTGAAAAGTATTTTAGAATATGCTCAAATTGTTGTTTTGAATAAGGAAGAAGCCTCTATGGCAACAGGGATTCAGCTGCGTCAAGATACAAAAGATGAGAAATTTTCTCATTATTTAATTCATCCGGACTTGCAGGAAATGTTTAAGAAATTAAAGGTTTCGGAATACCAAATTATCGTAATTACGGATGGCGGCAATGGTGCGTATGCTTATGATGGGGCAAAATACTACTATTGTCCGTGTTTTGACGGCCCTGTAACTTCAACGCTCGGTGCAGGTGATGCTTTTGCATCTACTTTCTGCGCATCTCTTGCAAGATACAATCGAAATATTGAAAAATCCCTTGTTGCGGCATCTATTAATTCGGCAGGAGTTGTATCAAAATTTGGAGCGACAACAGGACTTTTAACATTTGATGAAATTGAAACCAAAATGGGCGAAAATCCTGATTATACTTGTACTGTAGAAGTTGCTTAGAAAAGTCAAAATAAGATATTTCAATTGCTTAAAATAGCCGAACGGGGTAATATAAATTTATGTCAATCTTATGTATTAATGGGAATACAGAAAGGCTGGCGAGATGAGTAATAAACGCATAACCTATATGGCCGCTCTAAGTCACGAACTTCAAATCCCAACTCTTGCTCAATTAAGGGCTTTAGAGCTACTTTTGGATGAAAAGTTGGGTTCGCTTAATACCGAGCAAAAAGAACTTTTGGAGTTGACCAAAAATTCATGTAATCATTTATACAGCATGATTAAAACTTTACAATCTGCCTATTTATTTGAGGGAGATGAAACAGCTTTAACTTATGAAGTATTTAATATTAATGTTTTGGTAGCTGAAGCAATAACCGAACTTTCATATTTAATAGAAGAAAATATGATTAAAATTCATTTTTTATCTCAATATGAAGCTGGCATGGTTTCTGCTGACAGTTTTGCGCTAAAACGAGTAATTATAAATGTTCTTTATAATGCAATAACTTTTGCTCGTCCGACTTCTGATATTTACATAATGATTAAGTGTAAATGTAATAAAGTTATGCTTCTTGTTACAGACTTAGACAGCTATATAGATTCCAAAAAGCTAAGTGAAATTTGTAGTAAATATGTTTCTAACTCTATGAAATACAGTAAAGTCGGCGCTGTTTCCGGATTGTATCTTGCAAAGAAAATAATAGAATTGCATCACGGAAAAATTATTGCTAAAAGTTTTGGTAATAATACAAATTCTTTTGGGTTTATTTTTCCTGTGCATGTAGACACTAAAAAAGACGGTTATTGAGTGAACAACCGTCTTTTTGTTTTATATGAACATAATCAACCACTAGCGATTAAAAAGTTCCGGCAGGTTTTTTCTGAGGAGTTGCTCCCGGAATTGACTGCCAATTTGCTGCCATAATTTTTTTGAATGATTTTAAAGCTGTATCTTCAAGTTCGCCTAATTCTTCAGCTTCCATAATCAATTCTCTTAACGGCATCAATGCTCTTTGATCTCTTAGAACACCTAATGCTGCTGCAGCACCTGCTCTAACAAGTTCATTTTCCGAATGGTTTTTCATAACATCAATCAATGCAGGAACTGCTTTTGTATCGTTAAGTTTACCTAAAGAAGTTACGGCATAAATTCTTACGTTAACCCATTCGTCATAAAGCATATTGATAATTTTATCTACGGCTTTTTTGTTTCCGATTTCACCTAAAGCTCTTGTTGCATCACATCTTACGTTTACTTTTTCGTGATCTAATGATGCGATTAAAGCATCTGTTGCAACATCACCGATTTCAATTAAAGCGTCTGTTGCAGTAATGCAAACTTGCGGATTTTCATCGTTTAATGATTCTACTAAAGGTTCAACAACGATTGCTCCGCCTAAACGACCCAATGCGCGAGCTGCACGAACTCTAACATCAACATTGCGGTCTTCACGTAAAGACTCAATCAAGTGAACGGTTGCCGATGAATCACCTAATTCACCTAAAGCTCTTGCTGCATAAAGTCTAACAGAACCGTTTTTGTCATGTTTTAAAACATCAATCAAAGGCTCAACGGCTTTTGAATCACCCATTTCACCTAAAATACGGGCTGCGTTATATCTGACTTTTTCAGAATTGCTTGTTCTTAAGTCGTTCAATAACTCATCGAATGTTTTCTTCACTTGTTTTTTCTTACTGTTTACACTAATTGTCATTATTTTCCTCCGACACTACACAATAATTTTCACACCTACTCTTATATAAAGTCATTTTGTTTCAAATTATTGCTTATATATCATCATTTTGTTAAATTTTGTTTACAATCCATATATTATTCTATTTTTACCTACCGGTTTTCTGTCGAGAATTATTAAGGGTAACACAGACACTTATTTAATGCTGTACTACTATTATAACATATTTTTTATCATTTATTGCCGAATTATACTGAATATTTTAATAATAATTTAAAGTGTTTTTTTAAAGATATTTCCAATTTAATTATATAAAGAAAAAATATTTAATATTTCTTAACATTATACTACTCACAATTGATAGTAATAATAAATTCTGTTCCAATACCCAATTCACTTAAGACTTTGATTTTGCCGTTATGTTTATTAATAATCTTTTGACTGATAGCAAGCCCAAGTCCGGTTCCTATTCCTACACCTTTTGTTGTAAATCCTGCGGTAAAAATTTTATCAATGTTTTCTTTTGGAATACCTTTGCCGTTGTCTTTAAATTTTACGGTTAAAATTCCGTTTTGGTATTCGGTTGTAATGGTTATTATCCCTTGCGTTTCAATTGCCTGACAGGCATTGACCAAAATATTTGTAAACACTTGATTTAGCATACTTGGATAACATTTTATTAGCGGGAGTTCACCGTAATTCTTTTCGATTGTGATTTTATTTTTTGTTTCATGTCTTATTATGTCAAGAGTTAAATCTATTTCTTTATTTATATCTGTTTCTTGAAGTTTCGCTTCATCCAGCCTTACAAACTTTTTCAGAGATGTAACAATGTTGCTGATTCTTTGGATTGCCTCACTGTCTAATTTATTAATTTCTGTCAGCATTTCACGTAAATCATCTTGTTCCAATTGCGGAATGATTTTAGAAATAATTGAGTTATTTGATTTGATAGAGGCAACTGGGGTATTAATTTCGTGCGCAACTCCGGCAACCAACTGACCAAGAGATGCCATTTTTTCGGAATTTATCAATTGCAATTGTGTTTCTTTTAACTCATTTAATGTATTTTTTAAATCTTTTACGTTTTTGGCATTTTTTTGGTAAAGTTCGGCTCTTATTATTGCGTTGCCTAACTGTGATGATATTGCATCGAGAATTTCCAATTCTTCATTGAGTTCGCGTTTTTGATAACTTAAAAGTACGAGAACTCCTATCATTTTTTGCAGGTGAAATACCGGTACTATTATTCTTAAAACAGATTGGCGGAACGGTTCTGCCTCTATATATTCCGTAAGCGAATAACTTATTGAGATTTTACGGTTTGTTAGTTGTTTCATAACAAAGTCATCAAATGTAATCTGTGTATTTTTTATTGAATTTGTTTCTCCGTAGATTTCTTTTATGCAAAAGCGGTTATTTTCTGATGAGGCGTAATAAGCTCTGAAACATCCAAACATTATTCCGAGTTCTTTCAATGCGGAATTTAAAATTACTGAAATATCCATTGATTCTCTTATTATATTTGATACTTTGTTAATGAGGGCAATTCTTATGGCTTGAGATTGAGCTTTTTGTCTGATTTTTTGTAATTCTTCATTTTCTTCTTCAAGTTTTTGAAGTTTGTCTTGAATAAGTTGCCGTTCTTTGACATTATCTTTCAAAAGGACATCTGAACTCACATCAACGAGAAATATAATCGTGTATATTCCGCGTTTTATTGCTGTTAAATCATAAAAAGCTGTTTGGTTAGCGGTTGTTGTATAAGACACTCTTGCAAAAAAGTTTTGCGGAGAAACTATAGCTTGAAATATCGGAGAATACAAATCAACATTTTCACTATCCATAGGACACATATCAAAATTTATTTGATGAGCAAATTTTCTGATATCACCAAAATTTTGGAATACACGACAAAATGTGTTGTTCTTAAAAACAACTTGTTCGTAGTCTTTTACGACGATAACCGGATCTCTGTACTGGTTAAAAAAATCAAACTTCTTCATTTGCTTGCCGTTATTTTTTACCTTTCAAAATACAGAAAGATATCGCTATAATTATCGAGGCGATAAACGCGCTAAATCCGTTTTCTAATTTGTATTGAGGTATAAAATACGCCGCCAAATACAACATTGCACAGTTTATTACCAAATTAAAAAGCCCGAATGATAAAAGATTTACCGGAAATGTCAATAATTTGACTATCGGTTTGATAAAAATGTTTATCAGCGTTAAAACGGCAGCAAGAAGCATTGCATACCAAAAACTTTCAACTTCAATACCCGGAAGGTAGCAAGTTCCCATGATAATTAACGCAAATATTACCCATTTAATAATCAAAGTTTTCATTTATTATCTTATCCCCTGTATCTTAATTTGACCGTTCTCATCCGTTGTAAATTCCATTTGATTTGCTGCAGGTATGATATTTCTTGTTGCAGGATATGGAATTTTTCCTTCTTGATAATCCAAATAAACGTCTTTTTGTTCGCGTTTTGTTTTGTAATCTTCAGGATTATCAATAAAATCTAAGGTTTCTTCCTTTTCAAATTGACGTTGCATCAACCCTGTAAAATTTCTGTTACTTCCGTTCGGCGCCTCCAGATAGTTGTATGGAACAGCATTAACTGCAAGCGGGAAAATAAAACTTGAAATAAGTAAAAGCGGTAATACAAATTTTTTCATAACACTCCTTATTTTGCCCTAACCTTACATTTTCATCTTAGCACATAATCTTTAATAAAATCAATTAATAATTACAGGGTTAAAAACGCTACTTTCAGTCAATATTTTTGAGTAAAGAATTGACATTTCAGCTAATGAAACTTTCTCGACCAAACATTAGTATATAAGTGTAAATCCTCAACTCTTCTGATTGCTCAGCTTGCCTCTCATTTTGGGAGGCTTTTCTTTTTGTACTTTACATCATGCAAATTCTCTTGTATAATCCTATTGCGGACGGGAAACTGTTATGCAAGGGGTAAATATGATTGATAATAAGAAGAAAATAAGCTTAATACTACTGATAATGGCACTTAGCGCCTGTAATATTGCAAGCGCAAACGAGTATCTTGAAGAAACCGTGTTTTCTGTCCCCAAACAGGAAGATATTAAGGTAAATCGTGATACGCTTGAAATTGCCCAAGAAGCAATGAAGGAGAAGGATTATCAATCTGCTATAGTATTGTTAACAGCGTATATTAACTCCAGACCAAAAAGATATGAGGCATACAAATATCGCGGAGAATGTTTTTATGCGTTGCGTCAGTACAAACTTGCTCAAAGTGATTTCCAAACCGCTATTGATTTAAAAACGGATGATGACAAGTTTTTAACCGGAACAAAATACGTAACGGCAGTAATTTTGGGTGCTGATAAGCAGGAACAACTCCAAAATCCTGAGCTTGGGAATTTATATGGTGAATTGATGTATGCCCAAAAAGCACTCAATAATCCGGCTTATGAAGTGTCTTATGATGAAGCGGTCAAGTATAATTCTCATATATATCTGCCAAAACCTAAAAAAGACGATATTACAAAAATAAATTGTCCTCAAAAATACGGGAAAATGCTAAATCCTCAAGGGGTTGATGCTGAGATTGCGTCTGTAATTGAGGATATTGAGGCAGGAAAATTTCACGAAGCATTATATAAAACTCCATCGATTACCGAAAATTATCCTAAATATTATTTGGGCTATTATTTGAGCGGGATTGCACTTGCCGGAATGGAGCAAACGGAAGATGCAATCAATGCCTTTAAAACAGCTTTAAAATATAACCCTTATGATTTTGAGTCTTATGCAAGTCTTGGTGAAATTTATTACTCACGTGCAGAAAAAACTTTTTCTCAGGAAGATACTGCCAAATCAAAAGAGTATTTTGAACAAGCTCTGCGCTACAATCCGAATTGTAATACTTATCATTTCTATATAGGTTTGAATGATATGTTGATGAAAGATTATCAGTCGGCAATTGATAATTTTAGTTTGGCTATAAAAGAAAAATCAAATGATTATAACAGTATTTATTACAAAACAATAGCACAATACCTAAACGGAGATTACAAATCTGCCGAAGACTCCGCAACAAAACTTTTATACAGACATGTTTCAAACTATAATTCGGTATTATACCTGCGAGCATTGGCAAAATTCAGACAAAATAATTATGATGAGGCCCTTGCAGACATTGAAAAAATCCACAATAATATAAATGATATTTACAATGCGGATATTAAGCCTTTGAGTGACAAGGAAAAAGCCTTAATAAGTTACTTGTACTATTTAAAATCAGAAATCTTAAAATCTAAAGGACTTGGGACAAAAGCCGATTTACAAAAAGCAACTGAAAATTCAGTAATTGCGAATTTTGTATCTTCGTCTTCGGAAATGATTTTAAATCCCGTTCAAATTGATAATCAGTTTGATTTCATAAGAACAACATTTATTGATTATGATTTAAATTATACATATTTAAATCCTGATTATAAATTATCATATACAAAGAAACCTGTACAAAACACCGTATCGGAAACAGCACAATCTGATGATGATATAGCAAAAGAATTACAGCCATCACTTGCGCAAGTTTTGGCATCACGCTCTTTGTACCCTGAACCGAGTACAGAACCGGAAACAGTAGAAATTGATGATGTTGTAAAAATTACCGAAAATACTGACAAAATACAAGAAACAGAAAAAGAAGACGAAGAAATAATTTCTGCTTCTGATGAGAAATCAATTATTATAGAGGCATTAAAAAATACTCCTGAAACAGCACCAACGGAAACCGCACAGAAGCCTTCCACTCTTGCAGCAAGCAGTACAAATCCTTATTGGGAAGGGTCTTCCGATATTGAGGTTGAAGATATTATAGCAACAGAAGTAAGCGAAGAACCGGTGGTTGAACTTCCGAAATCTGTCATTATAGAAGCTCCGGAAAAACGCGAAACTCAGGATTTTCGTATAAGCTATGAAATCCCTAAGCTTGAACAAATTATTGTTGAAACAGAACAGGAAATTTTACCTGAAATAAAAGAAGATGATATTCAAAAGGTTGAAACTGTTGAAGAAATATCCGAAACCGCTATTGATGAAAAGATATCTCAAATACAGAATACGGAAGAAACCGTAAAAGTTGAAGTTGAGCAAAAAATTGAAGAAACTCCTCACCCAAAAACAGTTAATAATATTGTCGAAAAACATGCAAATGTTGATTTGAGCGAGTTTGAAGTTCCTAAACGCAAGGCAATGCCTGAAATTAAGGATACTGATGAGGTTATAGTTTTTGAGCCTAAACCGATTTTCCCTAGAGAAGAACAAAATTTTGAAACGGGATACAACGGTTTAATCAGTAAATTGGCTAACGCTCAGCCGTTATCATCAGAATCTGACCTACAGCCGGAAGTTGAGTTTGCAGAGCCTGAGAATGTTCAAATTGAAAACTCTCATGATAATCGTATTAAAACCCCAACTATGTTATCTGACGACAATGAAATTAAACCAAACAAAGCCGAAGATACTGTTTTGGCAGACAATGTTACAGAAAATCATTTGGATGAACTGTCGCAAATGCTATCTGAGCTTGCAGAGGTTGAAAAACAAACAGGGTACACTCCTGAAATAAATATAATTCAAAATGAAGAAAAACCTGTTAAAGAAAAACGCGGTTTGTTTAGGAAAAAGAAAAAATCACAAGATGTTGTAACTCCTGCTCCTGAAATTATTGCGGCAGAAGAAACTCCGGAAACCGTACAAGACAACGAATCAAAAGAAATTGAACCGCCTGACAAAACCGATGTTGCCGTAAGTTCAATTGTTCAGTCTGTCTTTAACGGCGATGATGATACAAAAACAGATAATCCGGAAGTTCAACAGGATGAAAATTTGGAGGTTTTGGATGAAGTTCAGCCTTTAGAAGAAGAAAAGCCTGTTAAAGAAAAACGTCATTGGTTTAAAAAGAGAGCTAAAACAGACGCAAATATGGAAATTTCAACCGAAACAGAAGATGTTGCAGCTGAAAGTGAAGATGTTTTGTCAAACGAACCTGCTGTTATAGAACCTGAAATCCAAGCAGAAACAGAAACTCAGGATTTGGATAATGCGGAAAAGCCTCAAAGGTTTGCGTGGTTTAAACGATTGTTTAAGAAAAAGAATAAAATCGAAGAAACACCTCAAGAAACACCTGAAGTTGAGCCGATAATACAACTTGAACCGGAATTGCAAGATACAATCAATGATTCTATGCCAAAATTGCGAATGGAAAAAGCTGTAGTTGAAACAACCGAGGAAGTTGAGGTCAGCGAAATTAAACCGGAAAAGAAAAAGTTTAACTGGTTTAAAAAATCTTCCAAATCGCAAGAAATATCAGAAGATTAGTTCAAATTACAAACAATAAAACCGTTATTTGAGTTTAACATCAACAATGGTGCTCAGAACTTTTCTATATTTTTTTAGAAACTCTACAAATTGCTCTATTTCATCATGGGTAAACTCTTTATCCATAACAGTTTCTACACGTTTAATTTCTCTCATATTTTTTTTGATAATTTCAAGACCTTTTGGGGTAATGATATTGCGTTTAACAATAATATTATCTTGCGTGTCAGCTATTCTTTTGACAAGTCCGCGTTCTTCCATATCATTCAGAATTTTGCCGATATGCGCTTTTCCTTTAAACAAAAATTTTCCAAGTCCCGATTGAGTAATTGTCGGATTTCTGTGAATACCGATAAGAATTGCACACTCATCTGCAGATAACTCATCTTTTACAAACTTATTTTGAAATTCTCGGCGAAATGCCTTGTTAAAATTTGCCGTATAATCAATTTGGTAAGGTAGTGTATCCTCAAAATCATATCCGTTTTTTTTCATACCGGTATCCTTTTCTACTTGTATAAAACAGATTGTACTATTTTTGGTGGATTATTGCAAGTATTCATTGACAAAGAATTTTAAATTTATTATGATAGTAGAAAATTCTACCCTAAATTTTGAATGGAGAACAGTATGAAAATTAAGATGACAAGAAAACAAATGGCAATAGCTTTAGTATTAATTATAGTTGTTCCAATTATTTATAACAAAGTTGCATCAGCGATTAGCGGTTTTGCTGCGATGCAGGCGATGAAAATGCCGAAAGAAGTTGTTGTGGATACTCCACATAATATGAGTATGTATGTATCAGCCGAATCAACAGGCAGAGTTGAGGCAAAATACTCTGTTGATGTTATAGCAAGGGTTTCCGGCTGGCTTCAGAAAAAGTATTTTAATGAAGGAGATTTTGTACGTGAAGGACAAATGCTGTTTCAAATTGACCCGAGAGAATACCAATTGGAAGTAAACAATTCTCGTGCTGCGGTTAACCAATACAGCGCACTTTTGAAAAATGCTCAACAGGAATTAAATAGAGCAAATGCACTTATTAAAGAAGATTTGATAAGCCATTCTGACGTGGATTCCAGTTTAGCTGCAAGAGATTCAAATCAGGCACTTTTGAACGCCGCAAGACAAAAATACGAACTTGCATTAGTTAATCTTAGTTATACCTCAATAAAATCTCCGATTAACGGAAGAATAGGTAAAATTAAAATTACCGAAGGTAACTATGTTAACGCGACATCCGGCCCGTTAGTTAATATTTCCAGTACCGACCCTGTATATGTTTCATTCAGTTTGAGAAGTGAAGATTTTGTTAAACTCCTAAAAGCAAGTGATAAATTTAAAGGTGTTGACGTAAAAATTCAGGGCGAAAGCGGTAAAGAATATCCGTTGTTAGGTACAATTGATTTTGTAGATAACCAAATTGACCAAAACTCCGGTTCAATCCCAATGAGAGCAACTTTTTCAAATCCAAAGGGCTGGTTAGTACCGGGTGATTATATGAAAGTGTATTTATCCGCTCCCGAGAAAGTAACATATATGACAGTTCCGCAATCTTGTACAAAAGGGGATGCAATGAGCGGGTACTATGTTTGGACAGTAAAAGATAACAAAGCTGTCAGAAAAGATATCAAAGTTTCCGATGCGATTGATAATAACTGGATAGTTACAGAAGGTTTGAATTCTGATGACGTTATAGTTGTTGCCGGTATTCAAAGTATCAATACAGACGGACAAAGTTTAAAAATTTTAACAAATGAAGAATATGCAAAAAAACAGAAATCAGAAAAAGGTAACAAATAATGAAGAAAATTTTTGATATAGATAAATTGTACTTTTTTATAAAAAAGCCAAGATTTGCTCTTGTTATATCAATATGTATAGTAATTATTGGTGTAATTTCGATGCTGAGCTTAAAACAGGAAAGTTATCCTGATGTTACTCCGCCACAGATACAGGTTTCAGCGAATTATCAAGGTGCGTCAGCCGAAGTTATTGAATCTTCGGTTGCTACTGTTTTGGAAAATAAGTTGAATGGTGTAGAAAATCTTTCTTATATGTCATCAAACTCTTATGACGGTACATATATTTTAAATATGTATTTCAAAGTCGGTTCTGACAAAAACGTCAATTTAATGAATGTCCAAAACAGAATACAACAAGTACAATCTCAATTGCCTGAAGATGTTCAAAGAACAGGTGTAACAGCAATAAGCAGAACATCGGGTTCCGGTGCGTTGATATTAACACTGGTACCGGAAAAAGGAAATTGGTCACAATTAGACTTGACTAACTATGGGTCAATATATATCAAAGATGAATTAAAACGTGTAGATGGTGTTGCCGATGTTGATGTATACGGTGCCGGTGATTATTCAATGAGAATATGGCTTGACCCGCAAAAAATGGCAGGTTTGAACATTTCTACAAGTGAAGTCAGAGCTGCTATCAATGCGCAGAATACGCAAATCGCAACCGGTGCATTGGGTGCATTACCGACTGATAATGAGCAAGCGCTGCAATTGACACTAAAAACCAAAGGAAGATTGCTTGATCCGAAAGAATTTGAAAATATTATAATCCGTTCAAATATGGACGGTTCAAACGTAAAAATTAAGGACGTTGCTCGCGTGGAATTAGGAGCTCAATCCTATTCTAATTTGGGGTTAGTCGGCGGTAAGCCATCTGCCGTAATTGTAATTTCACAACAACCTGATGCAAATATTATAAATATGGCAAAAGGAGTTCATGCAAAAGTTGATGAATTAAACTCAAGATTAACAAACGGAATAAAAATTCTGACAATTAAAGATGACTCCGAATACATTATTGAATCAATGAAAGAAGTTGAATTTACAATACTGTTAACGGCAGTTATCGTTGTCTTGATTATTTTCTTATTCTTGGGCGACGGAATGGCAACATTAGTCCCATGTGCAACAATTCCGGTATCTTTAATCGGTACGTTTGCAGCATTAAAGGCTTTAGGTATGTCAATAAACCTT
The DNA here is from genome assembly GCA_051874955.1 of Candidatus Gastranaerophilaceae bacterium. Lineage (GTDB taxonomy): Bacteria > Cyanobacteriota > Vampirovibrionia > Gastranaerophilales > Gastranaerophilaceae > Zag111. The sequence goes on along the minus strand of JBJEGJ010000005.1, from coordinate 55,105 downwards.
TTGTCATTATTTGCTTTAGTTTTGGCAGTTGGGGTTGTTGTCGATGATGCTATTGTTGTTATTGAAAACGTAAAACGACATATAGATGAAGGAAAATCAGCTATTATCGCAACTCAAATAACAATGGAGGAAGTTGGTGCCTCATTAGTTGCTATGGCAATGGTTTTGATGGCAGTATTTGTTCCTATTGTGTTTATGGGTGGTATGACAGGTGTTATGTATAAACAATTTGCGGTATGTATTGCAGTTTCTATCGCAATTTCCGCAATTTGTGCCTTAACTCTGTCACCTGCAATGTGTTCACATCTTTTGGGTCGTAAACAAAATATTATATCTGAAGATATTAATCATCCTTTATTTAATCGGTTTAAACATATTTGGCAAAGGATGAATAAAAGAACTGCTAAAATTGTTGAAGTTTTTAATATCGGATTTTCAAAACTTGAAGATTTCTTTATGGAATTTGTAACAAAATTCGTTTATGATAAAAAACTTGTCATTATAACATATTTTATTATTGTTGCATTGACATTAGGTGCATTCAAATTTATTTCAACAGGTTTCATTCCTGATGAAGATCAGGGGGTTTTGATTTCACAAATAACTTTGCCTGACGGTGCGTCTTTATCAAGAACAAAAAATGTTGCGGTCAAATTCGTTGATGAAGTAAAGAAATTAGACGGTGTTGATAATACGAAAATCACGGTATTTGGTGGCGGAAGACAGGTCAACGCAGCGTTTGCAATTATAACATTGAAGGATTATGCAGACAGAAAAAATAATATTTTTACATGGATAGAAAGAAAAATTAAAGGTAAACCTACCGATTTGTCGCATGCTGCAATATTAAGCAGAATAAGACAAATTACCGCAAACACCAAAGAAGCATCCATTATCGTATTTTCTCCTCCTGCAATTCAAGGTATGAGTATGTTAGGCGGTTTTGAATTTCAGATGTTATCGCAGGGTGAATATACCGCTCAGGAAATGGAATCTTGGGCACAAAAACTGATTATGGCTGCGAACCAAAATCCTACATTATCAAATGTTAACACAACATTTCAGGCTAATGTTCCGCAATATGTGGTTAATATAGATTATGCTAAGGCAATGGCACAAGATATTGATTTGCAAGAATTATATGCAACATTATCATCAATGCTCGGGACATATTACGTAAACGATTTTAATAAATACGGACGTGTATTTAAGGTACAAATTCAAGCAGAAAGTCGCTTTAGAGATAAAGCTACCGATTTGGACGGAATATATGTAAAGAACAAAAACGGTGTACAAGTTCCTATTTTGTCGGTAGTATCACTTGAACAGACCGTTGGTACCGCAGCGATTGCAAGATATAACCAGTATGAATCCGTACAGATATCAGGTCAACAAGCAGCAGGAAAAAGTTCCGGAGATGCAATGGCGGCTATGGAAGAAGTTGCTAGAAAAACTTTGCCTTCTGATATGACATTTGACTGGTCAGGAACTTCTGCCCAAGAAAGAGAGGCCTCAGGTCAAACTGCTATGATTATTGCTTTTGCACTTGTGTTTATTTATTTATTCCTTGTTGCTTTGTATGAAAGTTATACAATACCTGTTGCGGTTCTTCTTATTTCGCCGGTTGCCGCATTAGGGGCATTGATATTCCAAATGATGATTAACCAATCATTTGACGTGTATTCTCAAGTTGGTATGATTACGTTAATCGGTTTGGCAGCAAAACAATCAATTTTGATTGTAGAGTTTGCAAAAGAAGAACACGAGAAAAACGGACTTGGAATACATGAAGCTGCCATAAAAGCTGCAAAACTTCGCTTTAGAGCGATTATGATGACAGAATTAGCTTTCATTATCGGGGTGTTACCGATGATATTTGCATCAGGTGCAGGAGCAAATTCAAGAATATCTGTTGGTTCGACCGTATTTGGCGGTATGGTTGCGGCGGCTACATTGGGTGCTGCATTAACTCCGGCATTTTACGTGTTGGTTCAGGAATTTGTTGACAAATTCCCGAAAAGAGAAATTACTGAAAAAGATTTGGAGATATAAATTATCATGAAAAAGATTTTAAATGCGATATTAATAGCTTCAATAATAGCTGCGGGTACAAATATTACTTTTGCCAAAAAAGCAAAGTCCGTAGATGAATCTATGCTTGCAGCAAAGAAAGATAAAGAAATCCGCATTATTGAACCTGAAAAGGAAGTCAAAGTTAATCACAAAAAAGAAATTAAGAAACTAAAATCTAATGCAAGAAAGAAATTAGACTCCTCAAAAGAGGCAGAAGGAATGTATGAAACAAAATTCCCGACAATAGACAGTCAAATTACATATAATGATATTCCAAGTGAGGTTTCACTAAATGACTGTATAAAACTTGCAATTACAAATCATCCTGCGATTATGTCCGCTATCAGCAATTCCGAGATATACAAATCGCGTATTGGACAGGCGTGGTCAAATTATTTTCCGACGATATCCGCAGGAGTAAACTATTCCAGAAATGATATGTTTATGACTATGGGCGGAAATTTTTCAAAAATGATGGTTCAAAAATATAATTTGTTTTATGTTCCTACTTTGTCTGCAAATATGCTTTTGTTTGACTTTGGTAAAACTAAAGCAGCGGCGGATTCTGCAAAGAAAACTTATGAATCTTCAAGATATGATGCGGAAACAAGTATTGAAAATGTTATTTATAATGTAAAAGTTGCCTATTATAATATGGTTTTTGCTAAAATTCAGCAGGAAGTGTATGAAAATACGGTTTCTGATTATGAATTACAACTAAAACAAGCAAGAGCATATTTTGACATCGGTAAAAAAGCAAAAATTGACGTAACCTATGCAGAATATAATTTAGGTAAAGCAAAATTAAACCTTATCAAAGCTAAAAATACAACTGAGCTTGCTGCTGTTCAATTGGCAAATGCTGTTGGTATTCCTGAATTAGCCGGAGTTATTTTAAAAGACGGTCTAAATTCAAAAGAATATGAAGTGAACTTTACGGATTTAATTCAAGTTGCAGAAGCATCACGTCCGTCTTTGTTATCGGCAAAGAAGAAAATGGATGCGGCGGAATTAGTTGTAAAAAGTTCTAAACGAGCATTCACACCTGATATAGGCGCATTTGGTTCATATTCATACGGCGGTCGTGAAATTAACTCTGATTATGGTTATCAAGTTGGAGTTCAGTTGACTTATTCAAATGTAAATTTAATGCTTTTGAAAAAACAAGTTGATGAAGCAATGGCAACTTATAGAAAGTATGTTGCTGATTACGAACAGGAACGTCAAAACGTATATTTGGACGTAAAAAGCGCATATATTAATTTGATGAACTCTCATGACAGTATTGCGGTTTCAAAATTAGCGCTACAACAAGCTAAAGAGCAACAGTATCAAGCATTTAGACGTTATCAGGTCGGGCTTGGTGATGCAATCGAGTTTAAAGATTCTGAAAATACTTACTTAAATGCACAGCTTGATTATTATTCAACGCTTTTGCAATACAATATCAATGCCGCAGAAGTTGAACGCGTAATCGGCGCACCAATTAAAGAAACTGATATTGAATTATAAGAATATTAAGAAATATAAATATCATTCTAAAAATTTCCAAAACCCGTTTATAACGTGCAATTCAGCTCAATATATCTGATATAACGGCGCAATTTGTAATGCGCTTTTCCTTTTATATAAATATAAGGGTTCAAAGTAAAAGGAAGGAAATTTTTGTTATGGGATTTTTTGGGAAAATGTTTATTGGGGCAAGCAGATTTTTGTCAAAAGGAGCTGCAAGATGTGAAAGATATGCTGCCAAATGTGGCGGCGTGGTACAAGATACAGCAAATGCTGCACAAAAAACAGCACAAAAACCGGCTAATGTACCGAATATGTTTGATACAATTAAGGCAAAAGCTGATGCTATGCCGTTAGCTTTACCTGCACCAACTGCCGAACAACTGGCAGCGGCAAGACCAAAATTAAATACAGGTAAATTATTCGGATATGGTTCGGATCAGTTGCACTTATCTCAAGAGATTGCAAAAGACGGTACACATATCAGATACTACAGAATACCGGGTAATAATAAAATTGTTTTAAAAACAGCAGATAAAGGTTTGCTTCACCAAGAATGGGCATACGGAAATCGTGCCGGCGATTTGACCTACTTGAAAACAGTAGGTGATGATGTCTATCTTCTAAGGGAAAAAGATGGTATTACAGAAATTGCAAAACGTACTAAAAAATATAAAGACGGTATTGATCAAACTCTTACCACCGAATCTGTTATTGGTAATGGTATGAACAGAACAAGAACCGAAGGTTTTAATGGTGCAATTGACGATAATGTCGCTGTAAATTACATAAGTAGATTTTCTGAAGAACCTAAGAAGGTAATATTTCCACTAACAAGAAGGGGAATTGATTTTAGTAGTAAACAAACAGCTAGTGCGCATGGTGCATTATGGTCTGAATGTGAGAGAAAAATAGATGAGTTACGCGATTTTATACAAAAACCTCTGGGATTTTTAGATGATTTGTTATCTCCTTTTAAACCATAGTAAATATTTATAAGGCTGCGTGATTTTATCCCGCAGCCTTACTTTTTTAGTGATAAAATTATTATATGGAAGTTTTAAAGTCTTTGTATAACAGTTGGTGTAAAATTCCTGATAAAATAAGATTTTTATTGATTGGCGGGGTTAATGCCGGAGTTTCTTATGTGATATTTGCTTTTGCCCTTTGGTGTTTGGGTGAAGCACATTATCAGACATGTGTAATTTTACAGTGGACATTATCATCCGTATTTTCATACTTTAATCAAAAGTTTTTTGTATTTTGTACAAAAGGTAATTATTTAAACGAATATTTAAAATGCTGTTCTACGTGGGCTGTAAGTTATGTCGTAAATGTTATTATACTGGAATTGTTGGTCAAATTCGCTATAAAAAATGTTTATATCGCGCAATTTGTTTCAATATTTTTGGTATCTGTTATTACCTATGTTTTATTTAAATATTTTGCGTTCAAAAAGAAATGATGTTGTTTTTATGGTAAGCTGAATTTATGCTTACGTTATTGACAAATCCTATAATTATCGCTGTAATTTTGCTTTGTGTACTTTGTTTGTGCAGAGTGAATGTTTTGTTGGCACTTATTATATCTTCCGTTGTCGGCGGACTTTTTGGCGGTATGAATTTGTCTGAGGTAATGGATATTTTTATTCACGGAATGGGCGGAAATTCAGAAACCGCGCTCAGTTATATTTTGCTTGGTGCGTTTGCCGCATCAATGACCCACACAGGTCTGGCTCCGCTTTTATCAAAAAAAATTGCCAATGCCATTCAGTCAAAAAAATTTATGTTAATTTTGGTTTTAACTGTGATTGCAATATTATCTCAGAATTTAATTCCCGTACATATTGCGTTTATTCCTATTTTAATCCCGCCGTTATTGGTTATTATGAACAAATTAAAAATTGACAGACGTGCAGTAGCTTGTGCTTTGGCATTTGGTTTAAAAGCACCTTATATAACTGTTCCCGCAGGATTTGGTTTAATATTTCAAGGGCTGATTGCTGAAAATATGATGCAAAACGGTGTTGAAATTGTTAAAAATGATGTATGGCATTATACGTGGATTATAGGTTTGTGGATGTTTGTGGGATATTTGATTGCTATTTTTATTTCTTACAGAAAACCGCGAGAATATCAGAATTTCGATGTTAAAATTGTTGAAAATGGAGAAGATTTAAAACTCAACAAAAATCATTATATTACTTTAGCTGCGGCGGTATTGACGCTTGTTGTTCAATTGTGGACAAATTCCTTACCGCTTGGCGCGTTGGTTGGTTTGGCTGTGGTCTTTGGTCTGAAAGCGATTGACCACGATAAAATGGATAAACTTATCAATGAGGGTGTTGGTTTAATGGGGTATGTTGCCTTTGTAATGCTTGTTGCTGCGGGGTTTGCCTCTGTAATGAAAGCAACCGGCGGCATTGACGGTTTAGTTAATACAATTGCACCTTATATGTTTTCAAGTAAACTTATTGCAGCAGGACTAATGCTTTTTGTCGGATTATTTATAACAATGGGAATCGGCACATCTTTCGGTACAATTCCGATTTTAGCAGTTTTGTATGTTCCGATATGTTTAAAATTAGGTTTTAGTATTCCGTCTATGATAATAATTATTGCTGCTGCTGCGGCTTTGGGAGATGCGGGTTCTCCTGCGTCTGATACAACGCTCGGTCCTACCGCAGGTCTTGATGCAGACGGTCAGCACAACCATATTTGGGATACTTGCGTTCCGACATTTTTACATTACAATATTCCGATAATTCTTGCGGCTTTAACTGCTGTTATTATTTGGAAATAATTTGTTTACTCACAAAATCCGGTATCTTCTTTTAAGTTTTCCCCATTGTAAGATGATACTGCCATTTCGTCACAGCGTTCGTTAAATTCGTGACCGGCATGTCCTTTTACCCATATAAATTTTACTTTGTGAGGTTCTTTTGCCTTCAAAAGTCTTTTCCATAAGTCCTGATTTTTTACGGGTTGTTTATTTGCACTTTTCCAACCTTTTTTAATCCAACCGTCTACCCATTTTTGGTTGAAAGCGTCGACAAGATATTTTGAATCTGACGTTAATTCAACCTCACACGGCTTTTTTAGGGCTTCAAGACCGACAATTGCCGCTAAAAGTTCCATTCTGTTATTTGTTGTAACTTTAAAGCCTTCGGTAATTTCTTTTTTGTGAATTGTTCCGTTTTCGTCTTCGGCAATTAAAATTGTTCCGTATCCGCCTTTGCCCGGATTACCGCTGCATGCGCCGTCCGTATATATTTTTATAAGCATATTTTATCCTTCTTCTGTTATGTCCCAAACCTCTAAAATATCATCAGGTATTCCGTCTAAAAATCTTGACGGTTTTGACAGCACCATATTCATTGAATAATCGTACATATCAACCGGATATGTTATGTATAAATTATTTTTGGCTCTGGTCGCGGCAACGTACATCAAACGTAGTTCTTCATCCATTTCTTCTTCTGAATTAAATGAATATGCGCTCGGAAATCTTCCGTCCACCGCGCCGATTATAAACACGCTATCCCATTCTAAGCCCTTTGCCGAATGTATTGTTGAAATTGTTAATGCCTCATCGGAACTGTTGTTTTTATACATGCCCTCAACGCTTGAATCAGGCGGTTCAAGTGCCATATCGCTGATAAAATCTTCTAAGTTCGTATACTGACCCGACAAATATTGAAAATGCTCCAAATCTTTTTCACGTTTAGAAAAATCATCATATTTGTCTTTTAAAATTGGTCGATAATAATTTATAATTTCCTCAACAATATCTGCAGTTTTTTTTGTTGCAATTTTACTTCTCAATTTTTCCAAAGTCTGTAAAAGAGGTATTATATTGGAGGATTTATTTTGCGGCAAAAGTTTTATATCCGGATTAAGCCGCCCTTTTATAACAGGTAAAATACTGTTTACCGTTGCTGTTCCAACCCCGCGTAAGAGTAATAAAATTCTGTTCAGGCTGATAATATCGTCAGGATTAATGATTACACGTAAATGTGCCACTAAATCCTTTATATGCGCGGTTTCCATAAACTTTGGACCGCCAAATTTTTGAAACGGTATTGCGCGTTTTGAAAGTTCAATTTCAAGCGAATACGACATCCTTGCATTTCTTGTCAGTACACAAATATCAGACAAACTTACATCTTCATCAAGAAGTTCTAAAATTCTTTGACATATAAAATCCGCTTCCATTTGGGTATCTTTGGCACAAATCAAAGCAGGTACAACAGGGGATTGGATTTCTGAAAAAAGTGTTTTGGCATATTTTTCTTTTGCTTTTGATATTATTGTGTTGGTTAATTTCAAAATATTTTGGGTACTTCTGTAGTTTTGCTCAAGTTTTATTATTGTTGTATCTGGAAAAATTTTAGGGAAGTCCAAAATGTTTCTGTAGTTTGCCCCGCGAAAAGAATAGATACTTTGTGCATCATCGCCGACAGCCATAATATTATTGTGTTCCGATGCCAAAAGTTTTATTACATCTGCCTGAAGCGTGTTTGTATCTTGATATTCATCAACCATTATATATTTGTATTGGTTTGAAAGATTTTTACGTAAGTTCTCATTATTTTCCAATAATAATTTTACGTATAACAATAAATCGTCATAGTCCAAAACAGAATTTTCACGCTTATAAGCAACATAAGCCTTATGAATTTCTATGATTTTTTCCGTACAATGAGCAAACTGCGGGAATTCATCTTCAATAATTTGTTTTGTCGGAGTTTCTTTGTTAATGCTTTTTGAATAAATTTCCAAAATTGTGCTTTTTTTAGGAAATCTTTTTTCTTTTTTCGGATAAAGTTGTCCGGTAATATGGTTGATGATGTCTTCACAATCGGTTTTATCCAAAATTGTAAAATTATTTTTGAGCTTTAAAAGTTTAGAATATTTACGCAGGATTATGTTTGCAAATGAATGAAATGTGCCGCCTGCAACTTTTTCGCACCTGTTATCAAGAACAAGTGTTGCACGGCTTAGCATTTCGGCTGCAGCTTTTTTCGTGAAAGTTAAAAGCAGTATATTTTCAGGTTTCACACCGTCTTCAATCAGTCTTGCAACACGGTATGTCAAAGTTTTGGTTTTTCCGGAACCTGCACCGGCGATAACAAGTATTGCACCCTCTTTTGAGGTTACGGCAGATAATTGAGCTTCGTTTAAGTCTTTTTCGTAATCAACTTTGTAATCGGTTTTGATTGCGGCACGTTTTTTTAGCACATATTTTTTACGTGCAGGCAGTTTTTTACTGTTATGTTCAACAACTTCCGTACCCATTTATCTCCTCCTCTGTGCCAATTATATGCGCTTTTGATATGTTTTTCAATCTTTAATTGTAAAGTTTTGATACAAATATGCTTTTTTTATTAAACTTTTTGCAATGATGTGCCGATTTGTATCATGTGTGTATTTCAAAAGAGAGAATGAATATGAAAAAATTATTTACAATTTTAGTTGTCACAATTGCGCTTTTAGCAAGTTATTCAATCAGTTATGCAGTTGCGCCGCAGCAAAACAACAGAGCAAGAACGCAACAAAATCAGTATAAGACTGTTGCTCCGAAATATGCGAAATGGCAATACCCTACTGCGATAAAAACTTATATTCCGCCAAATCACAAACGTACAACAATGATGAAACATGCTTTTGCGGAGTGGTCATTACTAACAAAAAATAAAATCGTGTTTAAATATGTACAAAATCCAAAAACCGCTCAAGTTGTTGTATCTTTTGTTCCAACAATTCCAAACGCAGATAGAGAAATAGGTTTGACAAAAACAAAAACAATTGGAGATTCTATTGTATTTTCGGAAATTCTAATCGCCGATAAAGCAGCAAGCGGGCATGTCTTGAGTAACGACAATGTTTATACCGTTATGCTTCATGAAATAGGTCATGCGATAGGGATTTTTGAACATTCAAATGTACCGACAAGTATAATGTTCCCTGTCGAAGATGATGTTCAGGAAATTTCAAAATCTGATTTGAGAACTCTTGCGGATATTTACGGATGGTAAGGAGTTACAGCCTTCTCTTAGCCCAATCCCAACCGTATAGTTTAAATAAATTCATCATATCAATTCTTGTGATGTCTTGATTTTCACTCAACGGTACGTACATAATACAGATTTGCTTTCTTGTATTATTTTGAAGCCCCAACGAGTGTCCGACCTCTTGCAACATAGTGGTAAAAATGTAATTGTTTGAATACTTTTCTAAATTTTTGCCTTTTTTTGTAAAAAAGATTTCCGCTTTTGTAATTTCATCCCCTTTTGTGGAAATTTTGTAAGATGAAATAGGACTTGAACTGCTCTTTACATTATCAGCAAACACAACGTCAATATCAGCAGGCCCTTTCTCTACAAATGTAAATTGCAAATTCCCGTAACATTGACTTTGCCATCTTTCAAAAGCGTGCTGCATAGTGGTTTGCAAATCATCTTTAGGTATATATACCTTTATTGATGTTTTTTTCCAATGCGGAGCTGTAGATTCAGGATAAGCCTGAGAGTTTTGTACAAATGTACAGATAAATGCAAATGCTATTACAAATATTGATATAAATTTTTTTAACATAATTTTCCCTTTCACAAAGGATTATATCTTATATACTTTTTTTGTGCAAATTGTTATAAAAAACAGCACAATGTTTATTCTTGTGCTGTTTCCTTTACGTTATATTTTTGCAAAATTAACCGATTACAGGAGGGTTGAATACTCTTGCGGCTAATTCTTTATCATACATAAACAAAGCTTTTTTATCGTCACCGATTAATCTTAAATTAGCTAAAACTCCGCCAACATTTGATTCTTCTTCAACTTGTTCTTTTAAATACCAGTCTAAGAATGATAATGCGGCTCTGTCTTTTACTTCTTCCGCTACATCCATTAAAGCGTTAATTCTTGACGTAACATATTCTTCGTGTGCCAAAACCTGTTCAAAAATTTCAACAGGTGTAGAACCTTTTATTTCCGGTTTATCAATAGCTTCAAGTGTTACTTTGCTGTTACGCTCAAAAACATAATCAAACATACCCATAGCGTGAGCTCTTTCTTCCTGAACTTGTACATCAAACCAATTTACAAATCCTGGTAAGTTAAGTTCTGCAAAAATCGCTTTCATTCCTAAATACAAATATTCAGAATAAAGTTCTTTGTTAATTTGGTCGTTAAAAGCAGCTTCTAATTTTTTGTCTAACATCTTTTATTCTCCTTTCATACTTTTTACGATTTCTGTTGCCAAATTCTCTAACTCTGTGTATTTTTCCGCTTTGAGTGCAGATTTAAAACATAGGTTACTTTCAATAATTTCCGTATTTTTCAGTTGTTCAATCAGACTTTTCATCAATTTTCCCGCAACAGGTGCCCAAGAACCGTTTTCAATAATTGCAATTTTACGATTTTGTAAATTGTGGGCAACAATGTCATGCAAAAGGTTTTCCATATTCACAAAAATTCCGTTATTGTATGTTGTTGAGGCAAAAACAATATGTGAATATTTAAACGCATCCGCTACGATATATGACGGGTGGACTGTTGAAACATCATACATTTTGATATCTTTTACTCCGAGTTCTGATAATTTTCCTGCCAAAATTTCGGCAGCATTTTGAGTTCCTCCATATACGGAAGCGTATGCAATCAGTACGGAATTTATTTCAGGTTTATAGCTTGACCATTTGTCATATTTTTCAATAAATTTGGTTAAATCTTTTCTCCATACATAACCGTGCAGCGGACAAATCATGTTAATTTCCAAACCTGCCGCTTTTTTCAGCAGCGCTTGAACTTGCGGACCGTATTTTCCGACAATATTGGTATAATACCTCCTTGCTTCATCCATATATCTTAAATCATAATCAACTTCATCCGCAAAAATATTTCCGTCTATTGCACCAAATGCACCGAATGCGTCTGCCGAGAATAAAATCTTATCGGTTGTATCATAAGTTACCATAACCTCCGGCCAATGAACCATAGGCGCAAAAACAAATGTTAATGTATGTTTTCCTGTATTTAAGGTATCTCCTTCTTTTACAAGAATATAGCGATCTTCCGATATCTCAAAATCAAAAAATTGTTTAATCATTGTTTGAATTTTTAAATTACATACAATTTTAACATTTGGGTATTTTGCAATGATTGTCGGAATTTCAGCGCAATGGTCAGGTTCCATGTGGTTAATAACCATATAATCAAGCGGTTTTCCTGCAAGTGCGTATTCAATATTTTCCATAAATTGGTGATTAACACTTTTATCTACCGTATCTAATAATACTGTTTTTTCATCTGACAATAAATATGAATTGTATGAAACTCCGGTCGGAACAGGGTACACGCTTTCAAAAAGCGCAATTCTTCTGTCATTTGCGCCAACCCAGTATAAATCCTTTGTTAATTTTTTTACGTTATGCATTTTTCTCTCCTATCAATAATTTCATGATAGCACAAAAAACGGTAATAATTATCAAGATACATAAAATATAATATACCCAACTGTCTAATAGTATTTTATATGAAAGTTTAATATCCTAATAATACAAACGTCATATTGACATCTCAAAAAAAGGTTGAAAGGAAAACGGGTTTATAAATATTGAGAGTGTAATTCAGTATGAAAAAGGTAATCTTATTTTAATTTATTCTTCATAATTACCGATATTTTGCTTATCAACTAAAAATGATATCATATATACTAATTTTGATTAGAAAATTTGTTTTCTGAACAATATTTTAGTAAAAATTATCGGTAATTTTTTTTTATTATTTAATAAGATTATCAGGTTTTACCTTAGCCAAATCCGTAAATAAAGAATACAATGTTGTCCCTACAACATTTGCTTCTCTATTATAAAATTCCGGTTGAATATCATATTTCATCATGCAATCTTTAGGTTCCCAAGAGTTTGGAATAAGAGAAAAAGCTCTGCCTCTCATTTCTCGTTTTCCTGTTTTTACATCTCTGCTGAAGTTTACAACTTCACCATTAAAAATCATTTCTCCACGCAACATTCTGCCGTCTTTTTGATTTAAAACAATATTTACACTTCTTGATACCGTTCGAGGTCTTTCAAGAGGTTTGTATAACATTCCGTTATCTGTCACTTTGAATAAATCAATTACATGTTGCCCTTCTCCGATGATATTTATATGGGTTTCACCTTTTACTCTTTTATTCATTCTTACCAGCAAATCAGCATCGCCTATCCTGACCAAAATCGGCTCTTGTGTTCTGCCGTTTGCACCAAGAGTTTTGCTCAATTCTCTGAGTCTGCTGACTAATTTTTTTGTATTGCCCGCGATTTCTTCAGTTGTAATATTTGAATGAGTGAAATCCAAAGGAGAAGTATAAAGCCTCTCCAAAGCCGATATTGACTTAGCTTCCGCCCTTGCTGTTTTCGCCACGGATGGCACCAGTTCTTTCGAACATGTTTTAATAATACTATTAACTATCTTCATTTTCCGCCCTATGTTTTATAACCTATACAATAATATAAAGTTTATTTAGTATTCAAAATTGCTAAATTTTTACAATTTATTTACATATTATTATGATCAATCAAGGGTTTTCCTTTTTGTATAACAAATTGCGGAAACATCTCCCTGAATTTTTCGGAAAGTGATTTTTTCATATTTATTTATACCAAACTTTAAAATTATTTATTTTCTTTTTTAATTCCGTAAAATCTCCGTTGAAATTTATACATCTGTCATCTATTATCAAGTAGTTTGGCTCTTTTACGTTAGTGACGTTATCTATATATTTTTCCAAATTATTTTCGATAATCCATTTTGAAGTTAAAAGTAAATTCCTTGAAGTAAACACCAAAATTTTATATTCATCAGATAAATCTTTTATAAATTGGTATGCTCCTTTTGCTATTGGCGGAATGTAACTCTCATCATATTTTCCGGAATAAGTATTCAACACTCCGTCCAAATCTATAAGAATTGTTTTTTTCAAATTGTTCATAAGTTTTTAATATACCTTTACCGAGCTATTTGTCTGTTAATTTATACAAATAATAACAATAAAATTAAACTATGGCAAATAGCACGAGTTATATTTTCAGAAACAATCTGAAATTTTATAGAAACAAACAGAAATATACTCAAGAAAAACTTAGTGAAATATGCGGTATCAGTACGGATTATTTATCACAAATTGAGCGTGGTAAAAGAACTCCGAGTTTCAAAAGAATGGAGTTAATCGCACGGGCATTAAAAATCGAAGTTTATAAATTATTTATGCCGATAGAATAGAGTATTTTTGTTTAAATATGTAATTTACCGCACATAATTGCCTTGAGCAATGCGGTTGAAACCTGAGAAGTGAGCGGTTTTTACATAAATATTTATATCAATACTGCTGTAAATGACATTCATCGATATCGATGAATGTCATTTACAAACTATTATTTGATTTCAATATTACTTCGTTTAAAGTTCTATTACTGGCTCACTGCCTGATTTAGCACCCAGTTTTTTATTTGTAGCAATTATCTTATCTACTATTGCTTCCAGTCTTGTTGCTTCGTTTGCTTCGTGTTGCAATTTTAACGGTATCGGACTGGTCATTTCTTTTATCTTTGTCTTAATAACTTTCGGTACCGAAACAATTGCTGCTATCGCTTTTTTGATAGGGTGCTTACTCATATGTTCTCGACCAAAAAGTTTCTTATATGTCTCCGGCAAAATAGCTTTACTATCACAGCCACACTCATGGAACATAGAATAAATATCCTTTGCCATTTCAGATTTAGGAACAATATTAAATTCCATACCGGCATAAAAAGAGTCTACGCAACAAGAGTTTATACTAATATCAAAATGTTTGTTACCTGCTTGTTTTTCCTTTAAGGCTAGTAAAGCCTTTTCTACTCTCGAAAATGAAAAACCATGATCTTTACCATATTCTATAAGTCTTAAGACTTGATGCTCTGTAGGACGTTTTAAAGCCATTCCAAAACTCGTAGTACCCATCGCGAGGTTATTTCTGATTTCCATTATATACATCCTTTCAATTTATGTATTTATACCAATTCTGCTCTATTAAAACATATAAAAACTTTTTTTGATAAAGCGAAAATCTTTTTTTTACAAAATTTAACATTTTCGTCACTTTAAAAAATATTGCCACCAAACATGTTTAAGAAATATTGCTGCCCCTATTGCAATATAAATTTTAGGAAGCTATAATAAACTCAGCCGAAAGTTATAGGCTTTGGTATGCCTATAGTTTTTTAGTCACTAACTTTAATAAAAAGGAGAAGAAAATGCCAAAATTAAAAACACACAGATCCGCTGCAAAACGTTACAAAGTAACTGCAACCGGAAAAATTATGAAAAGACAAGCAGGTATTGGTCACTTGCTCCAACACAAATCAGCATCAAGAAAACGCAGAATTTTCAAGATGGTTGAGGTTTCAGAATCACACGTAGCACTGGTATCCAAAGAGTTACCATACAAGAAGTATTCAAGATAGGAGCATAGAAAATGAGAATTAAACGTGGCAATGCCGGTGTTAAAAGACACAAAAAAATATTAAAACTTGCAAAGGGTTTCATTGGTGCAAGAAGCAGGATTTTCAAAGTTGCTAACATTGCAGTTATGAAAGCTCTTAAATACGCTTACAGAGACAGACGCGCTACAAAACGTAATATGAGAAGATTATGGATTGTAAGAATTAACGCAGCTGTCAGAGAACGCGGTATGAGCTATTCAAGATTTGTTAATGCTTGCAAAAAAGCTAACATCGTTGTTAACAGAAAAATGCTTGCTGATATGGCAGTAAGAGATCCTGAAGCGTTCAATGTAATTTTTGAAACAATTTCTAAATAGTTTTCAAAATACATAGTGTTTTAGAAAAAATACCTCTTGATAAATCAGGAGGTATTTTTCTAATCATCTATTTATAATTTTTGTTCAGGTAAATTACGCAAATCAAAAATCTTTTTATAAATTATAATAACAATTACTATAAATAAAACACTTAAAATAAGATTGGTTGTAAACCATATTAAAGCCAGTAAGCTCAGATATATCATTAAAGATAGCAACAATACCTCACGAATTCCAAAATTTTTCAATATACCTGCATTTTTTTGCAACAGAGAAAAGATAAGTTGTATCATACAGATTGTCCCATATAATGGAAAGAAAATCAGTAAAAACGCAATAATTCTTCTTACATTTGTCCACAACTCACTATCATTTCTATATTTGGCAATCATATCATTTGTAGAAACCAAACCTTCTTGAACAAGGAAGACTTTCGTACCTCTATCATTATACGGCTCAAGTATATTACCGTTTTGCTTTGCAATTATTGAATAATTTGTATTAGGCGGAAGATATTTATATGAAACTTCAATCGCATGTGAAGAATTTGAATAATATGCACCACCTAAAGGTCTTAGATTTGAATTTTGTATATACGGTAAATTACTATAATTCGTATCCGCATTTAATTTTCTTTTCACAGAACTGTCAAGCACAAACGGTCCCAGTTGAATATTTTTAGCTCTCAAGGTAATTGAACCTATCTTCATACTCTTACCGTTGCCACTATAGCTATAATAAATAGGATTTGAATGGCGATTAGACACTTCTTGAACATCTCTTGATAGAACAAGCGCATTAACACTTATAATTCCGTCATCAATTAAATCCTGTGTACTCAAAGGTCCCATAACATGAACAAGTTTATTGTTATTTGCGGAAGATAATTCCGTAACATGTATTGCTTTTCGAACAGCTTTTGCAACTTTTGTATAATTTACATAAGTGATTTCGTTATATAGCAATAAAATTATTCCTATAAGAAGAAAAATAATTGAAGAAAGCGGATTTACCACACCACGAATACGTTCATCAACCATTCATACCTCCAATTCCAATTAGAATAATATAGAAATCTTTATATGTTAACATCAACTAAATATATGAAAAGTTCCCAAAAATTAAGCTGTACATTTAACAGATGATGCAAAATGAACAATTATGTGTTCCAATCGTTATATATGTGAATATTGTGAGGAACACGGATGAAAAAGCTCAAAATAGCGATAATATTCATATTTATTTGGTTAACATTCACCCCTATGCAAACAGCATTAGCCATAGACGAAATAAAAGTTGAACAGGGCAGCGTACTGACCTTGAATGATTGTGTTAAAATTGCGCTACAGAACAATCCTGCGGTGAAAAATGCCCGTTACAACTGGGGAATTTCAAAAGCAAACGTGAACATCGCACGTTCTGAATTTTTCCCGACAATCGGAGTCGGGACAGGATACAGTTACAGTTCGATTGATACTAAAAAAACAACCTCCAACACCAACACATATTCGGTTGAAGCCACCTTAAACCAGTTACTGTGGAATTTTGGGAGAACCAATGCAAATATAAAAATGCAAAAATTCTATCTGATTGCTGACCAATACAATTTTGACAACACCGTCAGAGAAACCATTTTTAACGTCAAACAGAAGTATTTTGAAGTTCTTGCTGCGCGGGCGACGGTTATAATAAATAAGGCATACGTAGACATAAACGAACGAAACTACCTGAGAACAAAAGCATACTATGACGAAGGTTTAAAATCAAAAATAGACCTTGTAAACGCCGAAGTTACCTTGAGTGATTCAAAAATTTCACTCGTCCAATCAGAAAATGCATACAAAAATTCTTTAGTAAATCTTAATAACGCAATGTATCTTACCAATGCTCCAACATATTCAATCTCAAGCACAGAGGGATTTAACATCAAAGATAACGTAGCACCTGTTGATCTTTCAAAAATTACAAAACCTGCAGATGACAAAATTGCAGAAGTTCCTGTGAGCGTAAGTGATGCAAAACTATTATCATCAGTTGAAAAATTAGAAGTTCTGACTGACTACAAACTTGAGGACTTTCCTTATACATTTGAAGAATGTATGAAAATGGCGTACGAAAACCGTGCAGACTTAAAAGCATACAACTCCACACTCGATGCAGTAAAAGAAAATTTGGTATACGTAAAACGAAACTATTATCCGTCACTTTCAGCAACGGCAGGCTATGGTTTTAGAGATACAAACAGGACAAACTCACTTAACTTGGGAGTAAATTTATCAAGTTCATTAAATATTATGAACCAAAAAGCAAAAGTTGATGCCGCAAAACTTCAAGTGGATATTGCGGAAAATTCACTCAATCAGCTAAATCAAGATATTTATTTTGAAGTACAAAACGCATATATAAACATGATAGAACTTGAAAAACAAATTCCGCTTCTTGCGGTAAAAGTTCGCCAAACACTTGAGAATTACGAACTTGCAGAAGGCAGATATTATGTCGGACTTGGAGATTACATCCAATTGCAAGATGCCAAAGTAAACTACAATAACGCACAATGTTCTTATATTGAAACAATATACAAATATAACGTAGCAAGAGTAAACTTAGAAAGTGTGATTGCACTTCCTCAACAGGTTACAATTTCAATCGAAGAAGGATAACAAATGGATTTAGAAAAGTTAAAACAAAAATATTTAAAAAAACGTATAATTATACCAATTGTTGCAGCGGTATTACTGTGTTCAATCGGAGTTATCCATATTAACACTCACAAAGTCACGTATCAAACCCAAAAACTTGAAAAATGTACAATAACAGATGTTGTCGAAGCGTCCGGAACAATAAATCCTGTCAACACCGTCAGCGTCGGTTCAACCGTATCAGGACTGATGAAAGAGATTTATGTGGATTACAACTCTGAAGTAAAAAAAGGGCAGCTATTAGCACAAATCGACCCTGCAAACTTTCAGGCTGCAGTAGACCAAAACAGAGCCCAAATAAACAATGCCGAAGCAACTTTGGCAAAACTTAATGCACAAATGGTATATGCTCAAAAAACATATCAACGATACAAAAACCTGTATGCCAAAAATTTCATTGCCAGAAGCGAACTGGATCAAGCGGAAAGTGATTATTTGGCACAGTTAGCTGCTGTCGGAGCTCAAAAAGCTTCTATTGCACAAGCTCGTGCAAATTACAATACAGCAATGACAAATCTTGGCTACACAAAAATCATCGCTCCGGTTGACGGAACAATTATCTCAAGAGAAATAGATATCGGACAACCGGTCGCCGCAAGTTTTCAGGCACCGGAATTATTCACCATTGCACAAGATTTAACAAAAATGCAAATAGAAGTAAATGTTTCCGAAGCTGATATCGGCGAAGTCAAAGAAGGACAAGACGTAGAATACACACTTGACGGATATCCCGACAGTACATTCTACGGAAAAGTCACTCAAGTAAGACTTGACTCAACCACAACATCTAATGTTGTAACATACACAGTCATCGTTAGTGTTAATAATGATGATTTAAAACTTAAACCCGGAATGACCGCAAATGTTTCAATAATTACCAAACGCAGCGAAAACGTAATGTGTGCACCTTCTATTGCATTAAAATATTCTCCTGAAACAAACAGTCAAAGATACAAAAATCAAGGTATTTGGATTCTTGAAAATAACAAACCTGTCAGAATGGACATAAAACAAGGCGCAAGTGATGATTCTAATATCGAAATCATTTCCGGTGAATTAAAAATCGGAGATGAAGTAATCATAGGTTCATCAGGCGGTAAAAAACAAAAAATGCAATCACAAAACGGTCAAAAACGCGGCGGTCCTCCGGGAATGTTCAGATAAAAATTTTGGATAAAATTTTTAAAGGAAAATTTATATGACAAATAATAAAAAAGAAGAATTTATTAATAAAGTAGCTGATAAACTTGCCGGTTATGAACAAGAAAGAAAAAAGAGAATATCAAAACTTATAATTAGCGAAATTATTATAGCTATCATTTCATATATCAGTTTTCAAGGGTTTATATTTTTTGAAACTAATAATCTCCCAATAGTCGGAGGATTATGCGGATTAGTATTGTTTTTTGCTGTTACATACTTTTTTATAAATATAACTGAGTCTGATAAAGAATTTAAAACATACTTAAAAAATAAATGTAAAAAAAGTATTATAAAAATTTTTGAATTAGAAACAATAAAAGGAGAACAATTTTCAAAAGAAATACTAATTAAAAGTAATTTATTTTCATCATTTAATACTACTGAATACGATGACATAATTGAAGGTAAACACAACAATGTCAATTACAAAATGGCTGAAACAAAACTGGTTTTAGAGGGTAGTAAAAGCTCACATACTATATTTAAAGGTATAATAATTTCTTTTAAATCAAATAAAAAAATATCTGCAGAAACCCTTGTTACCACAAAAGGCGATAACAACATAAGAAATTATTTGCCATTCAATAAAGCATTTATTTTTTTCTTAATACTTTTTACACTAATATTGCCAATAGCTTTTTTAATTATAATATTTAATAAGACACATAGTATTCCATACTTTTTAATAATTGACCCGACAGCATATATACTTTGTGCATGTATCATCGTAATAATCTACCTAAACTATAAGAAAAAAAAGAAAATGCAAGATGTAAAACTGGAAGATTTATCTTTTGAAAAAAATTTCAACGTATACACAAAAGACCAAATTGAAGCTCGTTATCTTCTTACTACTGCTTTTATGGAAAGATTAAAAAATATCGAAACAGCTTTTGGTACAAAGCAAATCAAATGTTCATTCTTTGACGATAATATTATATTTGCTATTTCAACAAAAAAAGATTTATTTGAATTGTGCAGTTTATTCAGACCGCTTTCTGATACCCGATATATCGAAAATTTCTATGATGAAATCATTTCAATACAAAAGCTGATTGACCACTTTAAACTCTCAGAAAATACAGGATTATGATTTATGGACTTAATTGAAGTAAAACACGCAATAAAAACTTACCAAACCGGAGAAGACTCATTTAATGCACTAAATGATGTTTCTTTTAACATAAAAAAGGGGGAGTTTGTCGCAATAATGGGAACGTCGGGTTCAGGAAAATCTACCTGTATGAATATGCTCGGAACACTTGATAAACCGACCTCAGGCAGTTATTATCTGGACGGAAACGATATGCTAAATATGGACAATGACCAATTGGCAAAAGTTCGTTGCGAAAAAATAGGATTTATCTTTCAGGGATTTAATTTGATATCAAGAACTTCGGCACTTGATAATGTTTGCCTTCCAATGATTTATAAAGGTATCTCGGAAGAAGAACGGATTGAACGCGCAAAATGGGCTCTAAATATCGTCGGATTAAAAAACCGAGAAGACCACATGCCAAACCAAATGTCAGGCGGTCAACAGCAAAGAGTAGCTATCGCAAGAGCAATCGTAAACGATGCCCCGCTGATTTTAGCCGATGAACCTACAGGAAACCTTGACACAAAAACAAGTATCGAGGTTATGGAATTTTTTGTTAAACTGAATGAAGAAATGGGTAAAACAATTGTCCTTGTAACCCACGAACCCGATATCGCAGAATATACAAAACGAGTTATAAAATTTAAGGACGGGAAAATCGTACTTGATGAACCAAAAGAAAAATGGCTTTCCCACAGAACAAAAGAAACATAATAAAAAAGGGAACTAATTATGTTAGACTTCAAATCAATTTTAAAAATGGCAACAGTTTCGCTAAAAATAAACAAAATGCGCTCAATGCTGACAAGTCTTGGGATAATCATCGGCGTTAGCGCGGTAATTATCATGCTTGCAGTCGGTTCAGGTGCCAGCAAAAAAATTGCCAAAGAAATGGAATCTATGGGAAGTAATCTTCTTATGGTACGCTCGGCATCAGCAAAATCAGGCGGTGTAAGAATGGGCTCCGGCACTCGTCCGACATTAACATTGAAAGATGCTGAAGCCATAGAAACAAAATGCAGAGGAATTTTAGCCGTTGCACCATATTCATCCGAATCAAAACAAATAATGTACGGCAACCAAAACTGGTCAACATCAGTCGGCGGAACAACAATGCCGTATTTTATGATAAGAAACTATGAAATTGAATCAGGCAGAGGCTTTCTTCCGGAAGACATAAAAAATAACACAAAAGTCGCAGTACTTGGGCAAACCGTTTCAAATGAACTTTTTGGAGATGTTGATCCGATTGGCAAAACTATCCGTATAGGAAATGTGCCGTTTAAAGTCATAGGATTACTGAAAACAAAAGGCTCAAGCGGAATGGGGCAGGATCAGGATGATTTGGTATTCATCCCGATAACAACAGCCCAAAGAAAAGTTTTTGGCACAGACTTTCCTGGAACTGTCGGAATGATAGCAGTAAAAGCTCAAAATGACGAAATAATAAATACCACAGAACAAGATATTACGGAACTATTAATTCAACGGCACAATATCGGTAAAAACCAAGACAATGATTTTGAAATAAGAAACCTTGCAGAAATGCAAGAATCTATCAAATCAACGACAAAAACAATGTCATTATTACTGGGAGCGATAGCCGGAGTTTCGCTAATTGTAGGCGGTATCGGGATTATGAATATAATGCTTGTATCCGTTACCGAACGCACCAAAGAAATAGGTATACGCATGGCTATTGGCGCTAAAGCATCCGATATTCGTATACAATTTCTTATAGAATCATTTTTACTGTCAATGATAGGAGGGCTTATCGGTGTATTGATAGGCGTCGGCGGGGCTTATTTGATGCAGGCATTCGCCGGCATGAATATCGCAATAACCGCATCCTCAATTCTGTTATCTCTTGGATTTTCAGCCGCTATCGGTATCGGTTTCGGTTATTATCCGGCATACAAAGCCTCTTTGCTAAACCCGATTGACGCTCTGCGCTATGAATAGCATCAATCCGACAAATCTTTTTTACTTGACAAAGTGTTAGGTTTACCTTACAATAATTGTTGTTAAATTTCTGAGGATAATATGAACACTGCAAAGAATATAACATCGGGCTTAGAAGACTATTTGGAAGAAATATACATTGCGCATACTAATAACAAACCTCTAAAAGGTGCCGAACTTGCCAGAAAGTTAAATGTATCACGAGCTTCCGTATCTGAAGCTTTGTCTCGACTTGTTGAAAAAAAACTGATAAACTATTCCAGTTATGAGGCAATATCATTAACAAAAAGCGGAATTATCGAAGCAAAAAAAGTCTATCAAAAACACCATATACTAAAAGATTTCTTTGAAAAGATATTAGATATTACACCTGAAGAAGCCGGAGAAAATGCCTGCAAAATTGAACATATTGTATCAGAAAATGTTTTAGATAAGATGATTGAATATACAAAATTTTATCAAAAGAACAAAGAGCAAATAGACAGACTTAAAAAGGATACCCTATAACAATGAAATTATCATCAATCGGAAGATATTTAGACCAGCCGCTTTTAACGGCAAAGATAAACAAATACATCCCCGCAGCATTAACCGTTGGAGGTTCGGCGCTTGTAATCGAACAAACCCGAAATGCTCCTGCAGATAAACGACAAAAAATAGGATTAAAATCTGCAATAATACTTGCAACAACAATTATTTCAGCAATAAATGCTCCCAAAATTGCAGCATACGTTACAGGGAAGAAAACAGGAAAAACTTTGAACGAAATAATAACAAGCAATACTGAAATAATTTCAAAATATCTGTCCGAAAATGAAGTATCGGAACAACTTACAACCATATTAAACAAAGCAAAAACAAAAATTTTATCACCGAAAGAAATTGATACTGTTAAAGATAAAAATTTACTAGATAAACTTATTCCGCCGCCTGAAAATATCAAAGCTAAAGATATTTTTAAAGAAATTGGCTGGTTATCAATATATGGCGCAGTACCTGTTGCCGGAGGAATTATTGGCGGAATAACAGCAGACAAACTCACCGAAAAAAATTGGAAAGAACGTGTCCCAAACAAAATTAAAGAGGGTACTTACCAGTATTTAGCCAATATATTTTTATGCAACATCGGAGCCGGCATTGCACTTGGAGTATTAGAAAAACTCGGGATAAAATCAAAAACAGCAAGATGTGTCGGAATGATTAGCGGGATTTTACTTACAGGAGTGATTGGCGGAAGTTTTATTGCCAATTATATCGGCAAAAAATTCATAAATCCTTTATTCTCACAGAAAAACAAAAACGAAACCCGAACACCGGAACTTGTGGATTTGGGCTTACATACAGATGACATCGCAACCGTATCTTTACTTTCAGGCTTAAAATGGATTGAACCGTCCTTACCCGTGTTATACTCCGTATCGGGATACCGCGCAGGAATCGGCTACAGAGGACACAACAAGCCAAACAGCTTATATTCGGAAGACGAAATAACCAAATCCGACAAAAGACTTCATTTTTTACGAAATAAGTGTTAGGTTATGCTAACACTTCACCTTATTTTACAGCCCCACAACTGTACACTAAGAGGCATCAATGCCTCTTTTATTTTATTAACTGCGAATAATAAGTTTATAAGGATTATCCCCGACCAGTCTGTCAATTTCAGGTTTAAAGCGTTCATATTGTTCTTTTGAGCAAACAATTTTACCTTTAACTTTTTCCAATTTTGGAGGGAATTGAGTTATATTTGAACAAAATATCTGATTTTTATTATGAAGAACTAAATCACCGTTTATAACTTTTACATTCTTTAAAAGCTCATTCTCATTGATACCAAACATAGAATACGGGACAACAGTACCGTTTTTTGGGTTTAAAACATAAGACGGTTTATAACTTGCTATTTCTAATGTTCCATCTTCCAAAACCTTAGCATCAACATTGAGAAATCTAAAAACAGCTTCATTGTTATTATCTTTTATTGCTTTAACAAAAGTTTTTTTGGAAATATCATCCAGTTCATTAAGTTTTTCGCTAATCATAATTGCTTGCGTAGCCTTCGGTCCTTCATCAAAAACACCAGAACCGCATTGCAAATTACGACTTGTAATGTATGATTTGATTTCACTTACCAAATTTAATGGCACAATATTATTATTTTCAACACCTTGAATTTGGTCAATTTTACCTCTTGAAGTAGTCATACCGACCAGCGGTTCCCAAAGATTCATAGGATTACGTTTTAAATAAATATAAAAATCACCATCTTCCAAAGCTGCCTCAGCTTTGTCTACACTTGAACGGGTACACCAATTTTTACAACTTAAGATTTCTAAATTATTTATATTTTCACGTCTGTGTAACGGGTCATGTTTGATAGACGGGATTTTTACCCAGACAGAATCGTTTTCGGAAATTCCCATTTCCATAAGTTTATTATCTCGCAATCTATGAGTATACATTTCCAAAAAAGAAGGAGATGCACAACGAACCGCTCTATCTTTAGGATCTATTTTTTCAAAACCTTCTATTGTATCAAGTAAAGCCTTTTCATTTAAAGGTACAGGTAAGTGACGGTTATTTTCCTTTAATTCGGAAGAAATAGAGTTCCAAATCACTAAACGCAACGAATCGTCTTTCTTTAATTTGGAAATTAATTCCGGCAGATGTTCTTCATCATTTACTTTTGGGGCTCTATCAAGATATTTCAAAAGATCATGCCATTCTTCCATTCTTTTAATACGGGCATCATTAATTTTACCTATGGAGTATTCCCGTACATCTTTTGGAATATAACTTTTCCATTTAATCTTATCCGAAATACTAAACTTAAAAGGCAAGAAAAATCTACCTTCATTTACAAGTGTTTTTACGGCATCTCCGATTTTTGATGCGGAAAGCATTGAACCGTCAACACAGTATTTTTTATTACTTCCCAAAATCTCAGCCGCCAAATACTCAAACACCGTATTATACATTGACGGAGCAGACTTACCTGTAAAACAAACCGTATCCTGATTTTGGGTATTATTTGTTTTTATAAAACGGGGTTGCTGATATTTATTATAATATGGTTTTATATCGTAGTTGTAAATGATTACTCCGGATAACATAAGTAAATCCTTTTTCTTAAATTTATGCTATTCCTAAAGTACCTAAAAATATTTTTTTGCGCTATCAACAAAAACAGCTTTACATTTTTTTACAAATAAAATTATTCATGTAAAACAATTTTATTAGTTCGCAAAGTTTCCGGAACATTTATCACACGTTGATTTGAACTGCCAACCCAATGAATATTGTTATCATTCAGTTCTTTTACAAACCTGCCGTCAGCCAAGACATCAACATATTTCATAACTTCTTCATTTGCAACATCTTCCCAAACAAAACCGGTATATGCCCAAACAGTCTTATCGGGACAAAGCTCTTTACATTTTTTCGCCAATCTTGTAACTTCAGAACGATTGAACGGATGCAAAGGATCTCCGCCGCTAAAAGTAATACCTGCACAATGCGGCTTTTGCAAAGCTTCAAAAAGTTCTTCTTCTGCCGCCTCGTCAAACGGTAGTCCGCCTGCCAAATCCCAAGTAATAGGGTTTTGACAACCATCACAATGATGAGTGCAACCGGCAACCCATAAAACAACCCTCAAGCCGTCGCCATTCAACATATCATCTTTTGTTATATTGTGATAATTCATTTTTACTCCTGTTAGTATAGCTTGATTTGCCAAATTCAAAGTTACTGCAAACTCCGATTTCAAACCGGACAAACGCAGGTTTTCGGAAATTCCGACAAATACTGAAAGGGTCTTTGTTTATTGACCCTACATACTTACTCTGTCTTTGATTTCTTCCATTTTCGCTTCGTTAAGACGTGTATCGCCATTAACTCTTGAATATGAAAGATATCCGTTCATACGGTCAATTTTAGTAAGGTTTTTACTTCCGCACTTCGGACAAACATCCATTGACAATTCTTGGTGTCCGCAATCATCACAATATGCTAATGATAAGTTTACACCTTCATAAAAACCTTTATCCATTGCACGTTCAAGAAGTGTTTTGATTGCTTCTTTGTTGTACGAAATAGGATATTTTACGTATTGAATTTTACCGCCGTTAAACAAATCCCAAAAACGATTTTCCAAATCTTGTTTTTCAATCGGTGAAATATTTTCCGCAACGTGACAATGGAAACTGTTAGAAACATATCCTCTGTCAGAAACTTTTGCTTTTATTCCATATTTTTTTCTGAATTGTTTAACTTGTAAACCGCAAAGATTTTCAGCAGGTGTTCCGTATATAGCATAAAGATTACCGTCTTCTTCTTTGTATTGGTTTACTTTTTTGTTGATATATTCCATTACCTCAACTGCAAATTCTCCGTCTTCAACCAATGATTTGCCGTTATAAAGTTCTTGCAATTCATTCAACGCCGTGATACCAAATGAAGCAGTTGCAGATTTCAATATCGGTTTGATTTTATCACCCGGTTTCAAATGACCGCCGTAAAAACCACCCTCACAATAAGCTAACGGGTTTACCGAAGCCTTCATTTCACCCAAGTATTCATAAGTTCTTATATGAATTTTTCTAATCAATTCCATATAATAATCAAGAACTTCATAGAAATCTTTGCTTTCGTGTCTTGCTTTTGCAAGAATCATCGGAAGGTGAAGGCTGACTGCGCCAATATTAAATCTGCCTACAAAAATAGGTTCATCATTTTCATCTGCCGGTTTCATTCCGCCGCGTTCAAACCATGGGGACAAGAACGCTCTGCAACCCATTGGAGAAATGACTTTTTTATATTTTTTATAAATACTTGCAACATATCCGTCACCGGTTAAGGATAGCCAATCCGGATACATAGTTTTTCTGGAGCATTCAATACCGGCTTCAAATAAATCATACAACTCACAACCTTCGCCGTGAAGATCCTTATCGTATAAAAATACAATTTTAGGGAAAAGTACAGGTTTTTTGTTTTCTTTCTTACCCTGACCTTTTGCGTGTATTCTGAGCATTGTCAATGATGCCATTTTTTCAAACTCGCCTGTTCCCAATCCGATTGTCATAGTGATAAACGGATAATCACCGCGAGATGATGCTACAGTATTGAACTTATATTCCCAACCTTGAAATCCTTGTTCAAAATCATTTTGAACATCTTTCAACGCTTCTTCTCTGGCTTTTTCAAATGACAAGCCCATACAAATGTATCTGTCATACTGCTTTTGATAAGATTTTTCCGCATAAGGCGCTAAAATTTTATCAACTTCAGGAACAGTAAATCCGCCGTACTGCTGACTTGCTGCAGCCATAACGATATCACCGATTACGTCAAAAGCAACATCCAATGTCTTTGGTTCGTTATACCAAAGATTACCCATTTCAAAGCCGCCTTTTAAAACTTCAGCCACATTGAATAAACAACAATTCATTGTGTCACGGCGAGCAGACATATCGTGAATATATATATACCCTTCTCTGATTGCTTGCAAATCATCTACTGTTAAAAAGAATTTTTTATATAATTCCTTATTCAATTGATTAAATATCAAAGAACGCTTTGTTGATACAAGTGCAGAATCGGAGTTAGAATTTTCTTTATCTCCGATATACATAATTTTTTGACTTTCCTGATAAACTTTATCAAGCATTGCAACAAAATCAGTTTTATAATTTCTGTAATTTCTGTAGCTTTGTGCAACTTTCGGATTTATGCTTTCCAAAGCACTTTCTACAATATTATGAATTTCTAAAATTGTAATCTCATTTTTTTGTAAATCATTAACATTTTTATTAACGAAATCGCAAATTCTTTTAATTTCT
Source organism: Candidatus Gastranaerophilaceae bacterium (assembly GCA_051874955.1). Taxonomy (GTDB): domain Bacteria; phylum Cyanobacteriota; class Vampirovibrionia; order Gastranaerophilales; family Gastranaerophilaceae; genus Zag111. Next base: position 26,852 of record JBJEGJ010000005.1, on the reverse strand, counting down.
TCATCATTAAACTTAATCAACATACGAGTTGCTGATTTCTGTACGGCAGCAACAACTTTTTGTACATTGAATTGTTCTCTTGTACCATCTTTTTTTACTATAGAAACATTATCAAGTTTAGACGCACTCTCAATAACTTGTTGAGTAAACATAGCATTTGAGTCATGAACTCTCTTTATCATATCGCTGACATGTGCCGACGATATTCCTACTACATTCTCATTATTCCCATTATTATTAACCGCATTTTGCATATAACTATCTCCTCAGTTTCGTAAGTGGCATGCTTTCTATTAAGTATTCCGACTCTCACGACTACGGTTCTGTAAAGGTTTTCACCCTAACTTCCCTTAATCTCTATTCAATTATTCTATCATAAAATGATTAAAAAATTAATAGAGATTTGTAAAATTTAAACCAAATGACGGATACATTTTGTAATGTATCTAAACATTTCTACATCTAATGGTTGAAAAGTTCCGTTTTATAACACTTCTCAAATTTGCAAGTTTTTATTCAAAATGTTAAATCATGATAAGAAGGATTAACATTTGTAAAATTTACACTTAATATTAAATTTTATCAAAAAATTCTTTACTTTTTTTACAAATCGGGCAAACGTAGTCCTCTGGCTCTTTTGTAATATCTCCCTCATAGATAAACCCGCATATACGGCAGCGATAAGCCAATTTTGCCTGCGTTTTTTCCTCTATATATGTAGGAGCGTTCTCCGGACTTTTTCCTTTTTTAACGGCATGGTAATAAGCGTATGTCATGGGAATTTGGTCATGCAGAATTTTCCCGTCAACAATTTTACCTAAAAATATTGTATGCGTTTCTGTTTCAAGTTTATTTACAAGTTCGCAAATAATATATCCGACAGAATTTTCGATTACGTCAATTCCGTCGACATTGATTGTTTTTATACCCTCGAATTTATCAACGTCATGTCCGGTTTGAAACCCGAAAACAGGAATTACATTATCTTCAACATCCACACCCAATATTGAAATCGCAAACTTTTTATACTTATTTATACATTCATTTGTATAATTTTTGTGATTGATACTAACAGCTATGGTATCATGGGTAATTTGCATTAAACTGTTTGCAATACAACCGGTTGACTTTGCACCGTTTGGAGTTGAAACAACATAAACACCGTACGACAAGTTTCTTAAAATATTAACATCCATTTGATAAACCCTCTTATTACAGATAATAATATAGCATTTATTATACTAATATCCATTATCCAAATGAATGAGAATATCTAAACTAAGTCTTTGCCGAGTTCGTTAAGCATTGCCAAATCTTGTTCAGGGTCTTTGCCGACGGTCGTAAGATAATTGCCTATAAGCACGCCCTCAACGCAAGTTTTCAACGCCAATTCTTGATTTTTTTCGGATAATTTCATTCTTCCGCCGCCAAAACGCAATTTTGAATTAGGGTTCGCTATTTTTATGACTGCCATTGAACGTAAAATATTTTCTTCATCAATTTTGTCATGGTAGTTTTCAAACGGAGTTTCAGGAATCGGCATCAATATATTAATCGGGATTGAATCAGGTTCAATTTCTGCCAATTCCATTGCCATTTCAACGCGTTGTTCAACTGTTTCACCCATTCCCAAAATTATACCGCAACATAGCTCCATTCCGTATTTTTTTACGAGTTTGCAAGTATTTATACGGTCTTCAAAAGTATGGGTTGTACAAACTTCAGGATAATATGAACGGCAAGTGTTAATATTGTGATGAAATCTTTTTAAACCGGCATCGGCAAGAGCTTTTGCCTGTTCTTCTGTTAAAATCCCGAGCGATGCACAAGATTTCAAATCACCTACTTTATTTATCTCTTTAATCATATCCAATTCAATATTAAAATCACGCCCCTCATCAGGAGTTTTTCCGCTCGTAACTATCGCAAAATGGTACGCTTGATTTTGTTTTGCTTCTTTTGCCGATTTTTTTACTTCTTCAATATCAACAAGCGGATGAGTTTTTATATTTGTACAATAATGAGAACTCTGCGCACAATATTTACAATTTTGCGAACATTTACCGTTTCTTGCGTTTATTAAAGAGCAACATTCAACATCATTTGACATGTACTTTGCTGATTCTTTCAACAATTCATCCAATGGTAAATTATATAAATCCAACAATTCTTGTTTTGTATAAGTTTTTTTCTCTAATGTACTGTTCATACCGCTAATCCTCTTATATATGTATATTCAAGTGTCATAGTATTCCTAAAAATTGCCAATGTCAAATTTTTTGGTATATAATGGAGCAATATGAAAAAGGAGGGGAAATGGCAGGAATATTAAATATACAAATATCACCGACGTTAAGAAAAAAAGAAGTTAATATAAATAAAATTGAACACTTTATCAAAAAAAACTCTGATAAAGAACTAGATTTGGTCGTCATGCCCGAATTTTTTTCCACAGGAATTGACCATAACTCTTTCCTCAATGAACCTGAAAATGAACAGGGCGGAGAAATTATCAAAAAATTATGCAATCTTGCAAAAAAATATCATACAAACATAATTGCAGGCACAGTAATCGAAAAATCAAAAGACAAATTACATAATACTTCATTTGCCATAAATCGTGACGGAGAAATTGTTGCCAAATACCGAAAAATTCACCTTTACAATTATATGGGCGGAACTGAAGGCGAAAGAATTACTGCCGGAGAAGAAGAAATCGTTGTAAATTTTGATTTTGCCAAAGTCGGAATTGGAATTTGTTACGATATCAGATATCCGCTTCACTACAAAAAATTAACTAAAATGGGAGCGGAAATTATTGTACTTCCAACCGCGTGGATTGTTCCGTCTGGAATATACGATAACACCGAAGATTTAAAATACGCACAGGATATGTGGGTTGCAATGAACAGAACTCGAGCTTTTGACAATATGGTCTATGTGGTTTCATCAAATCAAACAGGTAAAATAAATGATAACATAGGCGCAATAGGAACTTCTTTGATTATATCTCCGACAGCTCAAATTCTTGCAAACGCAAAAGACAAGCAATGCGCGATTTACGCACAAATAGATGTTGAAAACGTCAAATATCTCAAATCACTCTATCCTATTGCAGAAATTGATTAAGCAAGTTCTTTTTCAGGGATATATCTCGGACGGGCTTTGACTTCCCGAAAGACTTGTCCGACATATTCTCCGATTATCCCCAAGCAAAATATCTGTAATCCGCCAAAGAAACACAGCAAAATAATTGTTGTAGCAATACCGTTTGGAGAATTATTAAATATTAATTTTTCAAAAACCGTTTCAACTCCTACCAAAAAAGCAATTACAGCCATAAAAAATCCCAAAACCGCAACTATTCTTAACGGAACAACACTAAATGAGGTAATACCGTTCAAAGCCAAAGCCAAAAGCGACATAAAATTGAATTTTGAAACTCCCGCACTTCTCGGTTTTACATCAAATTTCACAATCGTATGCTTTAAACCTACCTCGTGGAAAAAACCTCGCAGAAACAAATCCGTTTCATTATATTTTCCCATTATATCAAGTGCGTTTTTACTGACTAAACGATAATCAGAGTGATTCATAGGAATTTTTACACCTAAAATGTTCATCAACTTATAAAACATAACAGCTGTAGTTTTCTTTAAAAATTTATCAGTTTTTCGATTATTACGGACACCCAAAACAATTTCATTACCGTTATGAAATTCATCAATAAACTTTTCAATTGCATTTTCATCTTGCTGCAAATCAGCATCAATAGAAATTGCGCAATCACAGCCTAAAGTTCTTACACCTTCCAAACCTGCAATTAAAGCCTTTTGGTTACCGTAATTTTTTATAAACTTTAACCCCTTAAATCTGTTCGGGTTTTGGATATGCAAATCCTCAATAATCTGCCATGTTCTATCCGAAGAACCGTCATCCACAAAATACAAATAACTTTCCGCAGAAATTTTACCCTTTTTAATCAAATCATCCAAGACCTCAGAAAGTCTTTCAGAAGTTGATTTTATACATAATTCCTCATTATAACAAGGAATTATTATCGCCAATTTAGAAGTTTGCATTTAGTCCCTCTTTCTAATATCATAATTATATAATTTTATTATAAATTTGCAAGGACTATAAATGGGAAGCAGAAGTTTTATTTTAAATGCTGATGATTTTGGGCTAAGCACCAATCACAATCAGGCGGTTTTGGAAGGTTACAATAACGGATTTTTAACGAGCGCAAGCCTCTGTGCAAACGGTGACTCATTTGACAGCGCAATTCATGATATACTTCCGGACTGTCCGAACTTGGGAATTGCAGTTCACCTAAATATTATGGAGGGCAAAGCCTTAACGGATTGTTCCGCCCTGACAGATGAAAACGGATATTTTAACAAAGGCTACGGTTGGCTTATATTAAATCAAAATAACAAAAATATTCTAACGCAGATTGAAAATGAATTTAGAGAACAAATCAAAAAAGTAGTTGCCAAAACTAATGTTGACCACTTGGATTCTCACGTCCACACTCACGCTATTCCCGAACTTTTCAAAATTACCTGCAAATTAGCAAAAGAATTTAATATTAATTACATAAGAACTCAGTATGAAGAATTTTACGTCATACCGAGATTTTCAAAGCACTTAACCCCTGCATATCCGCTAAACATTATTAAGATTTTACTGCTTCAACATTATACAAAAATCAATCGTAAAATCTTAGCAGAATATAATCTTAAAACAAATGATTGCATAATCGGTGTAGGTTATACGGGAATGATGGAGACTGATGCAATTGAATACGGTTTAAAAGCAATCGAAAAAGATGTCATTGCGGAAGCTCTAATCCATCCTTGTAAATACCAAAATGATACTAAAAATTCTCATACAAAAGAATTTGAAATAACACAAGATTTAAAACTCAAAGATACTATCAATCGCTTAGGTTTTGAAATAACAAATTATAAAAATTTATAATATGAAAAACACAATCACTACAATACTTCTGCTATCATTGTTAATAATATTTTCTTTGTTTATAAAAATGAACGAAAAATATAAAACCGTTCTGAAAGTATTATCGCCCGTACAACTTGCAATAGACCTAAATAATGATAAAGTTATTGATAATGATGAAACGGTTTGTATCGACGGAATAGAAACATTTTCGCTTGAAATTTCAGATGAATTTTTTGACAGGTACGCAAAAAAATTCAATTTAAACAGAAATGAAATGATTTCTCTCGGATATTTAGCTCAAGAATACGCTCAGAAAACTCTTGAAAATGAAAAAGTTTCAATAAAATTCACCCCAAAAGTTACAAGTGAATGTCGTTATGCCAATGTAAAAGTTAACGGAATTGATTACAAAAACATCTTAAAATACAGCGGTTTCGGAATAATTGAAGAAGATATCACCTCAAAAGAAAAATTTAAAACTAACCTTGAAAAAGCAAAAAAACTTAATTTGGTTATCCTAAATCACCGTTCCGGGAAATTTCACACTCTTGATTGTCCTTACGGAAATATTGCACACGACAAAATCATAATTCCACAAAAACAATTACCCGCAAATACAACTCCATGCAAATTTTGTCATTCTCAAAGCAAAAAAGTCAACAATGATTTGAAGTTACAAAAAGATAAAGATATCTATAATATTCCGAATATTCCTCAACCGCCGTTATTGGTTAATGACGGAAATATAAAAATTTATTTCACGGATTTTACTAAAAATCTCATCCCAAATAATCGCTGCGAAACAATCGTTTGCAAAGAATTTGTAAACCTGACAAATTCCGCAAAAGAAACTATTGATATTGCATTATATGGTTACGATGAAGTTCCTGCAATTACAACAGCTCTGACAAAAGCAAAAGCAAGAGGAGTGAAAATAAGATACGTTTATGATGAAAACTATGATGTAAATAAAACTTTCTATAAAAATAACCACCTAATTTCAAACCTTGCACAAACCTATCGTTCGGATAAATCAAATACAAAAAGTCTTAGCAATATGATTATGCACAATAAATTTATCATATTTGATAATTCAATCGTCTACACCGGCTCAATGAATTTTTCTAAAACCGGATTATCAAACTACGACGTAAATGACATTGTTATAATAACCTCAAAAGATGTTGCAAATCTCTATACAAAAGAATTTGAACAAATGCTTAACGGAAAATTTCATACAAAAAAAGAAAAACTAAATCAAACAAACAAGTTTAAAATTGGCTCAAGTGAAATTGAAATATATTTTTCTCCGCAAGATAAACAATCAAAAAGGATTATTGAACTTATTAAAAATGCAAAACATTATATCTATATGCCGACATTTTTAATTACTCACCAAAAAATTACCGAAGCCCTGATTGATGCAAAAAAACGAGGAATTGATGTGAGAATTATCATTGACGGAAACAGTACTACAACTGCACATTCAACACATTCAATACTGCGAAATAACGGTATTTTACTCAAAACCGAAAATTATGCGGGAAAACTTCACTCAAAAATGATAATCATTGATGATGAATACCTCATTACAGGTTCAATGAACTTTTCAAACAGCGGAGAAAATAAAAATGATGAAAACACGATTATAATTAAAAATTCTAAAATCGCAAAAGCACATAAAGATTTCTTTTTATACTTATGGACAATCATTCCGAATAAATTTTTGAAATACAATGTACGCGCAGAAGGTCCGGACTCTATAGGTTCATGTTCAGACGGAATAGACAACAATTTCAACGGAAAAACCGACAAATTTGACTCAAATTGTTTCTAATAAATATAAAAAAACTTAATCATTAAACTCTTTAATAAATTCATTAACCCATTTTATTAAATTAGGGATTTCATAAGGCTTTGGCAAATATAAATCCGCACCTGTATTCAATACCAACTCTTTATCATGAATAATTGAAGTTACTATAACTTTTGAATTTTTAAACTTGTCATCCTGTTTTAATACGCAACACAAATTTAATCCGTTTTTCTTTTCCAAATCTCCGGCATCAACAATAATAATCGCCGGTGCAGCTTCAATATCAGGAATTTTGTATTCGTTTACAATTTGAGTTTCATAACCTTGAAGATTTAAAATTGTGTTCAATAAAATACTCAAAGCATCATCCGTTTCAAAAATCAAAATTTTATTATTAAATTCTTTTTCCAATACGGAATCATTAGCAACAAGTTTCGGACGTTCCATTAAATAATTCGATTTATTAGGTAAATCAGCCATATTATGAATTTGAATAAGTGTGTTTAATAACTGTGTTACGGTTTTATAAGCAGTAAATTCATTTGTAGCAACACTTATTGTTGAATGTACAAAATTTGCCCTGCGACCCGCGTACTCATCACCTTGCAAAATCATATAGCCACGTTCAATATCATGTTCTGCATAAAACTTTGCAGCAACCGTATCAAATGCAAAAGTCAAAAATTTGGCAAGATGTTCCGCTTTTGTTATATCAGTAATTACAAGAAAAATATTCTCACTTATTTCACCGACATAATCATTTTCATCTAATGAAGATTTTATAATTGCACCATAAGTTTGGAGTAATTTATCCGACGCCAACTCAGTATAAGCCAATTTATAACTGTCAAAATTTTCTATACTTATATAAAGCACCGCCCATTGCGTTTCTTCGGATAATTTGCGTTTTAATGCTCGTAAAGTATAATTTTTGTTCGGCAAAACCTGTTTGATATCAAGATTAGACTCAAACTCTCGACGTAAATGCGCAGTCATTCTCACCTTAAATTCTTCCGAATTAACAGGTTCCGATAAAAAATCATCAGCACCGCTTTCTAAAACTTTAATCCTGTCATTGATATCTGCGGATTTTGACATAGCAACAATTACCGGCCGCATATTATACGTCAAGGCTCTAACCTGCTTGCAAAAATCAGATAAATCATCATCAAAACTATCCGAAATTATTATCAAATCAGGCTCTTTATCCTGAATAATTTTCATAGCCGAAATCAAATCTTTTGAAATAATTACATGATTAGTTTCCGTTTCCAACAATTTTTTATACTTGGTGGATAATTCTAACCTTTTATCAATAATTAGTGTTACTGATTGCATTTTATCCTCGCTTGTTCTTCAATATTTTTTATCGGAAAAGATACTGTGAAAGTTATCCTGCTATAGTTTTGCATATCCTCTAACGGTTCAGATTGTACGGATATTTGACCATCCATTTTTTCTACAAGATTTTTCGTGATAAACAGTCCCAAGCCGCTCCCTTGAACTTTTCTGGTCAATGGATTATCAAGCCTTGCAAACTTGGTGAAAATTTTATCATAATCTTTTTCATCAATCCCAATCCCGATATTTGAAACTTGAATTACGACATTATTATTTTCCATAAATGTTTTTATTGTAGTTTTTGAATTTTCTACGGAATATTTTGCGCTGTTTTCAATCAGATTTGTCATTACCTGCTGAAATTTATCCTTATCTGCAAATATACCTGCCGTAGCATTACCATATAAAAATTCAAACTTATGCAAAGGGTACTGAGTTTTGACAACAGATATAATTTGTTCTATCGGAGATTTAATATTAAATTCATTAAAAACAAAATTACCGCCGGTTGCCTGCATTTTTGTAACGGAAAGCATATTTTCAACAAGGTGAATAAGTCTGTTTGATTGATCTTCAATGATTTTCACAAAATGTTTTTTACTTTCATCGTCCAACTTATCCCAAGACGCAAGCATAGTCTGCGAAAATCCGCGAATAGAAGTCAAAGGTGTTCTTAATTCATGACTAACCGTTGAAATAAAATCTGCATAGTTTTTTTCAATATCATCCATAATTTTATTATACTCAAGGGTTAACTTTTTGTAAATTATGCGTTATTATATTAATAGACAGACAGTTGAAAGGATTATATGAAATCAGCAAAAGAATTATCAACAGAATCTAAAATATTGGATAAACTAAAAAACATACCTGTATGTTTGGAACTTGTAAAACATCTTTTTGCGGATGAAGAATTGCAAGAAATGCAGGAATACGCAAATAATGTATCAATCAGACGTCTGGGATTTAACGATCACGGGCCGGTTCACATGCGCCAAGTTGTCGGTAACGCAATAAAAATGATGAAAATTCTTCACGAAGCAGGAATTCCGACATCACTTGAACAAGAAGAAATCGGAACATTTGAAGACAGTTTATGCGCAGTCATTCTGGCAGGATTGATGCACGATTTAGGTATGGCAATAGGACGTCAGGCGCACGAAGAAATGTCTGCATTATTAGCACAACCAATTATTGAACGAGCACTTCTGCACATCTATCCGAACGATTTACACAAAAGAGTAATAATAAAGGCATTAGCTACTGAATCAATTGTCGGACACATGTCGTCAAGAAAAATCCACTCGATTGAAGCCGGAATTATATTAATTGCGGACGGCTGCGATATGACAAAAGGCAGAGCAAGAATACCTATGGCAATAAATACAACTCCAAAAGTCGGAGATATTCACAAATATTCCGCAAATGCGATTAATCGTATAGGTATTCATCGCGGAGAAAGAAAACCGATTAAAATTGATGTTGAAATGTCCGGTGATGTCGGATTTTTCCAAATTGAAGAAGTCCTGTTAACAAAAATAGACTCAAGTCCTGCAAAACAATTTGTTGAACTTTATGCCGGAGTGGCAGGAGAAGAAAGAAAATGTTATCTGTAACATTTAAAATTCCTTAATGCTGCATTTTGGAATACAAATATTATCACAAAGAATGATTTTTATTTCTTCGCCGGCTTTTGCGTGATATTTTAATCCAGGAGTTACCAATCCGGTTACCAAACCGATAAAACACCCGACAGGTACACCTATTGCAGCCGCACCAACGGAAATTTTTTGCGGACTTGGGATAAATGCCAATCCCGCTCCGGCACCTGCACCAACAACACCTAATCCGACAGTTGATGCCGTTAATTTTCCTGCAGTCATCCAACCGTTTTCAACAAGCGAAAAATCTTTTGAAAAAGGTCTGGCTTTCACATCTATTTCTGTTCCGTCAGGTAAAATGAGTTTATTGATACTAACATAAACTCTTGCATTTTTGTTAAATTTTTTCTGAGAACTGATACCTCGAACATAGCCGATAAATCGGGAATTCATAGGTAAAATCAGATTTCCGCAAGAAGTATAAACATCTTTTTGGAGGTAAAATGATACCTCATCACCTTCTTTGGCGCACTCGGAAAGAAATTTACATTCAAATGCCACCTTAAAAATATTTCCCTGACAAATGATATAATAATCATCAGTCACATTAACGGTAACACTTGCAGCTTTTTTATCAGGATTTGCAACTGTTTCAACAGAATTTATACACCCGCAATCACAGTTAACTTCTTGAGCAAAAGAGGCTGTAGGAATAAAACCTACAAAACTTGATAAGATTAAAATAGAAAATAGTTTTTTCATACAAATATCCTAAAATAAATATTACGAAATTATATTCTCCAAATATCCTAATCTCGGTTGAGATAAAAATTTTTAATCAGAATTACTTTATTTGAAAATTTTGGTATTAAGAGATTTTTTTGCAAACTTTTCCCTGCGTATTGAAGCAATCTGAGCTTTAACAGTATGCTTGCTGATATTTAAAACCTTTGCAATATCAGGAATTGAGTAACCTTTAATATAATATTCATAAACCAATTCTTTAACTGTTTTATTCATAACCGTATCCTTTCTACATATATCAAGCATAAAACCATAATACCGACATGACATTAAAAATAATTCCGCTTTGCAAATATAAAAAAAGAGGATGTGGCTCAAAAGCCTTTATACAAAGAAATACGGGCAAAAATGTATAATAAATATTTTTACATTTCGCAACAATAACCGATATTACTCTTTTGAGTTTTTACCCCGTCGTCTTGTTCCTTGTGACATGGGTGGAAAATTTTTGAAACAACAAGAGGGAATATGCAATGGTATAACAAGTATGTCATCCTGAACTCGTTTCAGGATCTTAAACCATAGCAAACTTCACCAATTGCAAGACCCTGAAACAAGTTCAGGGTGACACCTTTGTTTGACTTTTTGTATCATACTTGGCTTGTCCTGCAGTAGAATACCGAACATGTCATCCTGAAAAAACTGAAAATCAAGCTATGAAATAGCGTAGATTTTGTTTTGTTCAGGATCTTTTCTACAAAATATACAATTATTCCTCAAAAGCAAGACCCTGAAACAAGTTCAGGGTGACACCTTAGCTTTGAATATTGAAACGCGCCTTGCATTAAACGGATATCGCTTACGCTTTCATCCTCTGCTCGGATTGTTCAGGGTGACAAAAGCGGGAGTATTTGGTGACAAGTGCATTATTTTTCCCTCTCCTAAGGTAGGAGAGGGAAATTTTTTGGGCTACCTTAGGAGAGAATGTAAATTTTTAGCCCCCAAAGCATGCCTTGCATTAAGCAAATAGCGCTTACTCTTGTTTACAAATCGTAATAATTCCTTATCTTGTAAAGATTCTTTGCACGAACTTAAATTTTATTAAATTTCCTACTTTTTACTATTAGTGTAATATTTCAAGGGTATGCAATCCAAAATTCGTTATAATTTTCATTAGCTAAGTGGCTAATTTATTTATTTTGAGCTATTTAAAATCCCAAATTTATCATATAATCATAGTAAAGCGTTATTTTCAGGAGAAATATAATTTGAAAACCCTACACCAAAATGATATGCAATCTTTATTACTGAATGTAGTAATGCATGATTGTGATGAAATGATTACAATAAAAAGTTTGGATTTGAGATATTTAGATTGCAATAATGCTTTTATGCAGCATATTGGCGCAAAGAGCAAAGAAGATGTTATTGGGAAACCGATTATTGATGTTATTCCAATGTCAAATTACAAAATTATTAAAGAAAATGTCGATAAAATCTTAAAGACCGGAAAATTACAATCGTATTCTTTTGAAATTGAAACCAATAATTCGTTGAGAATTGTTCAACAAATTTCAACTCCTGTGATTAAAGAAAATCAAATCAAGTATATATTAACTATCTCCAGAGATATTACGCAGGATGAACTTTTAAAAGAAAAACTTGCCGCAAAAACCGTACAATTAGATACGTTAATGGAGTATTTGCCGCTGCTTGTCTACATGAAAGATAACAACAAAAATTATATTATCGGTTCAAAATATGCCAAAAATTTCGTAGAAAACGGGATAGATCCTTATGCGGATAATGTTCAAATTAATATGGATAAATCTTTATACGATACTATGGCAGAAGATGATTTTGTACTAAACAACAAAGAAAAACTCAGAAAAGAAAAAACGTGTTTTGATAGTGAAGGCAATCAACATTGGTACAGAGTGTTAAAAGCTCCGATTTTAAAAGAAGATAATTCAATAGATGGATTGGTTACTATTGCTAAAAATATTGATAATGAAAAAGCAGTAGAAAATCAAAAAGATTTATTTATTGCAACTCTTGTTCACGACTTAAAAAATCCTCTTTTGGCTCAAATAAGTGGTATGGAACTGTTAGCGAAAGGGTATTTTAGCTCATTGACTCCAGAACAAAAAGAAATGTTGGAAACAATAATAGAATCTGCGAATTATATGAAAGAAATGCTATATACGCTTATAAATACTTACAAATATGATAATGGAAATATAATTCTTAAAAAATCAAAAACCGATTTAGACGCGATAATCAAAACTTGCATAAGAGAACATCAATCACTTGCAAAGGAAAATAGGGTAACAATTTCGTACACATCAACTTTGCAAGAAGAAGATAAATACATTATGATTGATGAGAAACAAATTCGCAGAGTTATTACAAATTTATTAAATAACGGGATAAATTATGCGTTCAAAGATACCGAATTTTTGATTAAAACATATTTACGTGATGACAGAATTATTATTAAACTGACAAATTCCGGCCCGCCAATAGATGAAGAAACAAAAGCTCATTTGTTTGAAAAGTATATTTCCGGAAGTAACAAATATCAAAAAATAGGTTTTGGATTGGGTATGTATTTATCAAAAAAAGTTATAGAAGCCCACGAAGGTGAGATATACTACACGGGAGAAGATACGACAAATACATTTGTTATAGAATTACCACGACAAGTAAAAAACAGTATAAATAGTATAAAATGGTAATATTTACCGGCTAAAACATAAATTGACTTATGTTCAATTTAGATTTATATGAGCCCGAGCAATAAAATTACGACTAATCAAATAATGCAGAATAATTTGACTTGTTAGTATGTCTATAAAGTGCTATAATCAACATATCTATAACTTGTGGTAATATATATACTAATGTATGTGGAATGTTCCGCGAAAGATAAAAATATTTAGGTGTGATTTATATGCAATATCAAGAATATGACTATGATTTATTACTGGAATATTTAAGCAGAAAAGAATCCGAATCATACGTTAATTTTAAAAAGTTTGTTTTAAATTTAAATTATGAATTAACCAAAGAGTCACTATGCCAAAAACTTATCGACAACAGTCAAACCAATTGTGATATTGATACCAAATTTCGAAAAGAACAACTTTCTTTCATTAGAAATACTCGCAAAATGTTATCACGATTGTCGCATTGTGAATTTTGTTTTGCAAATAATGATAATAATTTTACTGTTACTCCACCCGTAATTTGTATGCTTAATAATTCTTATAAAGGAATTTTGTGCGGAAAACGTACATCTGATATTACAAATGAGATACAGACAATTTGCGAACAAACTCATTGTGATTATACTGAAGAAAGGAATATCAATGCGCCTAATGTGATTTTTGTAAATTTTAAAAATCAGGAGAACAGAGAAAATTTTGAAGCTCAATTGCAAAATGCGAAATTTATTAGCGATTTAAAAATTCAGGAAAATTTTTCGGAAATTATATTGACAAATGTTCCAAAAGTATGTGATTTAAAACAAGCGGTTAAGCAAGGTGATTTGGTCGAAGTCAAAGATTATGATGAAAATATTATAGAAAATAAACAAATTTTTGATTTTAGAATTTTTGAATGTAAAAAATTTGGGTTTATTCAGTTATGCGGATTTCATGATGTTTCTGATTGGAGTGTCATAAAAGATGATAGAAACACCTATAATCAATCTTATTATATAAAGTATGGCAAAAAATATTATTACATTGATAAACACTATGGGATATTGCTTAATTTGTATTATCTAAATAAAAAACCATTATTACGTTGGGAAAATAATAAGCTGATTAAGAAAAATTTTTGGTTACAATTTCCTGAACTTATTGAGAGGGCATTAACTTTGCAAAGCGGTTATAATACAGAAGACAATAAAAACGAAGTAATCTACAGAAATATTGACATAAGGATTGCAGAACTGCTTACAAAGACAACCGGTTTGGAGATAGAATATGCTGAATAAAAAAACACCATTTGAATTATTTGATAAATTAAAAAATACCTATATTGATTATATAGAAACACAAGATTTTATAAATTCAAAAAGTGTGTCAGACGAACGTCATGAAATGCTAATCAGTTCTAAATCAGGCTTGTTTCAAGAGCCTTATTTGGAACCGATTATTAAATATCAATTTAGCACATCTTTAGAAAACGATATCAAAGATGACGATTTAAGAGAATTTTTACAATATCCTAATGGGTTATTTCCCAAAAACGAAAAAGACCCAAGTAAAAGTTATAGATTATATACACACCAAAAAGACGCACTAAAAGAGGATAATATAAATAAACATATCATTGTAACAACCGGTACCGGCTCAGGTAAAACTGAAACATTTTTGTTACCGGTTATCAGAAATTTGCTCAAAGAAGCCAAAACATGGCAAAAATCCGAAATAAAAGAAAATAATTGGAAACTTTTAAAAGAGGCAAAAAATAGTGATGTAAAGCTTAGAATTAAACGAGGTGAATTTCTTCAAAGGTATGGTGAAAATCCAAACAGACAAGCAGCTGTCAGATCAATGATAATGTATCCGCTTAATGCGTTGGTGGATGACCAATTAATAAGACTCCGAAAAGTTTTTAACAGCAAAGAAGCAAAAAAATTCATGGAGAAAAACTGTAACGGTAACAAAATATATTTTGGAAGATACACCGGAGATACTCCTTTAGCGGGGATTTCTCCAATTACAAATGATGAAAAATCCAAGTTGGATATCAACAGAATTAATCGACTGAAAGACGAGTTGGTTAAGATTGAAGATGTTTCTCGTGCAAAATTCAGAAATGCTGATTACGAAGAAGAAGTTTCTGAAGGCAAATATTTCGTGCAATCTTTAGACGGAGCTGAAATGTACTCAAGGTGGGATATGCAAGAATATCCGCCTGACATTTTAATCACAAACTATTCGATGTTGAATATTATGTTGATGCGTAAAATTGAAGATAATATATTTGAAAAAACAAAAAAATGGCTACAAAGTAATCCTGAAAATAAATTTCAGCTAATAATTGACGAATTACACTCATACAGAGGAACTCAGGGAACAGAGATTGCCTATTTAATCAGAGAATTTTTGGACAGGATTGGTTTAACTCCTGATAGTGAACAGTTGCAAATTCTTGCATCTACTGCATCACTTGGCGATAATGATGAAGAAAGTCGACAATTTTTGAAAGATTTTTTCGGAGTATCTGACGGCAAAAAGTTTGAGATTTTAAAAGGAAAAATTGAAATCCCCGATAAAAATGCAAAATATAATTTAAAAAATTACGATAAATACGAACAAATGAGTAATGAAGAACGAGAAATCTCTTTAGAAAAAGATAATATTATCGAATTTTTGAAGAATGCATTTTTTGATGTGACACAAAATAAATATATTGCCAAACCGATTTCAAGAATAGCTGAGGAAAATAATTTAGAAGAAATTGTTGTGAAAAAACTGATAGAGGCAATTACAATTTCTAAAGCAGGGGAAGAAAAATTCCCGATAAGAGTACATTATTTGTTTAAAAATTTCAGAGGATTGTGGGCATGCACAAACCCTAATTGCCCTGAAAGTAAGAAAAATAAAGAACCTGAAAAATACACAGATGATAAACGAAATTTCGGCAAACTTTATATGGAGCCCAAAACAGTTTGTTCTTGTGGCTCAAGGGTATTAGAACTGTTGCATTGTAATGTTTGTGGCGATACATACTTTGGCGGGTATACAACCGAACAAGAAAATAATCAGAAAGAATTTTATCTTTTCCCTGAAAGTTCTAATATAGAAAAATTACCTGAGTTTTGTAATTCTGAAAAAAGCTCGAAAAATTATATCGTATTTAATCCCGAAAAAGAACCTGAAACAACACAAGAGGCTATTAAGTTAAAGCATTACGGGAAAAAGGCATATACAAGACAGGGAGCTTATTATAATGACAAAACCGGCATGTTACGTTTGGGATGCGTAGCTGATGCAAATGTAGAAGCATACATCGCAGAAGAAAAAGGAAATTGGACTGCGTTGCCGTTTACCTGTTCACATTGCTCAACAACATATAATAATACTCATTCGGAAAATCTTGAGTATCCGATTGTAAAAGCATACACTCATGGGGCTCAGAAAATTAATCAGATACTAATTGATACGCTTTTAAGAGAACAGAATAAGCGTAATATTATTGTATTTACAGATAGCAGACAAGATGCCGCGAAACTTTCTGCCGGAGTCGAAATTGACCATTACAGAGATACAATACGGCAAATGACCTATGAAGTCATTTCTGATGCTGAAAATGATTTGAAATTGTTTGTGGAATTATCAGAAAAACGCAATAAAACTGATGAAGAAAAAACTGTTTTAAAGAATTTGAAAACTAAGATAAGAAAAGAAAATCTGGATTTGTATCTATATTATTATGATTTGGATTTTAAAGAAGAAAATCCTGACAAATTGCCGGAAATAGAAAAAATAATTGCAGAAGCAAAAGACGGGAATACCCAATTACAAAAACTAACGGATATAAAAACAAAAATATCGGATAAGTTGTTAAATTTAGGTATAAATCCCGGAGGGTATGTAAACAATGTTTATGAACTCAAACAGAAAGATATAAACAAACCGGATATAATACGCTGGAAACAGGTTTATAAATTTTCGGATAATAAATATATCGGAAAAGAAAATAATAGCGAGTATGATACTTTCCGCAACTCTATTGAAAAAGCTTTAACTAATGAGTTATTAGAAGTGATTTTTAATAAAAAGAATGGTTTGGAAGCACTTGGAATAGCAACTGTAACTTTTAATCGAGAAGGATTTATAAACAAATATAAAAAGCAAACTACAGAAGATGTTGAAAAAAATATTCAGTTATTAGACTCAATTATCAAAATATACGGTGAGAAAAAAATATATGGCGTTGGCAAAATAAATTTGGATACTAATGCTAAATCATATATTGCCAAATTTCTCGGGGAAAAAGAAGTGGATAATGAAGCCAAAGAATTTATTAAAACAGTTTTAGATGTACTGACGGATTTAAAAATTCTGACAGTCAATGGTAAAGATAATAATGAATATAGCTTAAATCCCGATGAATTGTACATTATACCTTTTAATAAAAACCATGATAAAATTCATCAATGCAAAAACTGTAAACGAATAGGGATAAATCCGTCTAATAATATTTGTATTGACAAAAAATGTAAAGGAAAAACTTTCTTCCCAATAGAAAGTGTAAATAATAAAAACAATTTTTATTACAAACTGGCAAATGAAACACCTTACAAATTGACAAGTGAGGAATTGACCGCGCAGACATCTAAAGATGCTCAAAAGCGCAGACAAAGGTGCTTTCAGGATATTTATCTTGATACGGAATGTCCGCTTACTGATTCAATTGAAATGCTTAGCGTAACAACGACAATGGAAGCCGGTGTTGATATTGGAGCTTTGGAATCTGTTGTTATGGCAAATATGCCTCCTCAAAGATTTAATTATCAACAGCGTGTCGGACGCGCAGGACGTCGAAATCAGGCATTAGCAGTTGCTTTGACCGTTTGTAGAACCAGAAGTCATGATGAATATTATTTCAAAAATCCTGATAAAGTAACAAATGAAATTCCTCCGGCACCATATCTTGATTTGAGAAGTGAACAAATTTTTGAAAGGTTTGTAATAAAAGAAATTTTAAGACACGCATTAAAAGAACAAAACTATAATTCTGAAAATGGAAAAGATGTTCATGGTGAATTCGGAATGGTAGAGGATTGGAATTCAAATCGGGAACAGGTTCAAAACTGGATAAGTAATAACAACGATATAATCAGAAATATAATCCAAGATTTGGCTATAGGAACTCCTCATATAAATTGCATTGATAAATTTGCAGCAAATATCGGTAACAATCTAATTCAAAAAATTGATGAAAGTAAAAATAAATTCCAAACGGAATTTGAGCAGATGGGAGAATTATTGGCAAATGCCGGTTTACTGCCAATGTTTGGTTTCCCGACAAGAGAACGAGATTTAATTATCGAACAAAAGAATTTCTATAACAACATTATGCCTGACAGAAATAGTGTAATAACAAGAGATTTGGATATCGCAATAAGCCAATTTTCACCATGTGGAGAAACCGTGAAAGACAAAAAAATTTATATGGCTCTGGGTATAAAAAGCGAATTATTAGATAAAGGGACTTCGCGCAAATTTGTGGTCTGTCCTAAATGTAAAAATTTAAAAGAAATTACGGATGATTATGACTCCAATAAGATTTTATGTGAATATTGTTCTTATAAAGGCGACATCGTCGAGGCTGTTCAGCCTGACAGTTTCTTTACTGCGGGGTATTTAAGTGCTCACAATAAACCGATTGACTATGACGGTCATTTTGAATACACGCCATATAGCAGCAGACCTCAAATCAATTGTTCTGAAAGAATTGCTTTAACCAAACAAATTGAGAACTATAGCTGTCTGGAAAATGCGCAGCTCGTACAAATTATTTCCGTTAATGATAACAACGGTAACATTGGAGATGACGGCAAGAAAGGATTTAATTTCCAAAAATATATAAACAAAGATGAAGTAGTTTGGGTTTCTGCAGAAGCTCAGGAAAAATATACCGCTATTAAAGAACATTGCTATACCTACGGGTTTGATAAAACTGATGAAGTTAAAAAAATTGCACTAATATCATCAAAAATGACAGATGTATTTTTGATGGAAATGACAAAAATCCCTGATAAAATTAATTTGAGATATGATATTGAAAATATTTATAGTAAAAGTGCATATTATTCTTTTGCATTTTTGCTTAGAGATGCTGTTGCAAAGCATTTAGATATTGACAGAAAAGAAATACAAGTAGGGTTAAAAAGTACAAGACGTGATGATTATGGAACAACAGCCCAAATATTTTTGTCTGATTCAATAGAAAACGGTGCCGGTTACAGTAAATGGTTATCTGAAAAAAGTCATGGTGCAGATAACATCAAAATTATTATGGATAAAATTTTATCTGATGAATACATGTCGTTCTATACAGATGAAAATCACATAAATAATTGTGACAGCTCCTGTTACGGATGTTTGCAAGATTATGCGAATTTGCATTATCACGGATTATTAAATTGGCGTCTTGCATACGATATGGCAAAAATGATGTGTGATAAAACCTACATTCCGAATTTAAATGAAAGTTATTGGAAAACCTTGAGAGATACTTCCCTTTTGAATTTGTTTAATTTCATCAAATCTTTGCTTAAAGAAGAAGATAGAAAAAAAGTTATACTCATAGAAGATGAAACAAAAGTTATTTATAACGGCAGGGAATTTTATTTAGTTCATCCGCTTTGGAAAACTTCTGATTACGACGGGAAAATTTATATCAATATTTTAGATGTTATAAAGCGCCCGAATATCGTTCAGGATAAAATAACCTCTCCTGCGTGTTCCGTAAATAACTCAAACACTCTGCCTACAATCCCGATTACTATCAAGAAAACCGTTTCAAAAAAAGGACCGGGAGGTTCAAGAATTAAACCTAAGGAAACTTATGATATTGTAAATTATACTTCTTGTATCGAAGCGTTTGAGTCATTACAGCAATCAGATGATACGCATACGAATGAAAAAAATACCATTTCGGATATTATAAAGGAAATAATAGCTGCAGAAGATAAAGGATTTACGGTTGAAATACCTGCAGAAAATGTTCCGCTGGAAGATAAGTGTAAAAATACCGTGTCGCAGCCTGTATTTTATTGGTCAAATTCGAAAGTCGCACTATTTTTACAACGTGATGAAGCTGGTTATAGCAAAACAAGAGAATATAACGTGTATTGTTTTTGTTTGAAGCAGATAACAGATGTTGCTGATTTCGTAAAACATATTACGGAAAATGAGGAAAAATAAATGGTGTATATGTGCCATTGAGAAAAGGAAATTTTATGATAATATACGACGATTGGAACAATGCAATATACAATTATTATTTTAAAGACAAAAATTTGCCTCCGGATTTTTTGTTTTTTGTCGATGAAAATATCATAAGTGAAATTGGTAAAGGATTTGATACGGAAAATCCAATAAAGGATTTTTGCAAGTGTATAAGAAATCGAATTACCTATAATGATAAAATAGATTTAGATAAGTCAAACTGGGTTTCTCGCAAGCCTGAAAGAAATACTGCAATTATTGCATTTTTTATCTACATAGCAAGTTGTCTTGGGGAGAAAAATTCAGATAATTTTATTGACAGTTATTGGGAAATTTGTGCAAATAAATTAAATATTCCACTCAAAAAAAATCAATCTGTATTTGAATATAATCCCCAAAATAAGAAAAAATATTTTGATATGTTCAATCAGTTTGCAACATTTATATCTAATCAAAATCATTTAAATTTCAGATTTGAATCTTTATATAACAGAACAGAAGGTCAAAGTGACTATATAGGTTTACCGATTTCTCAGTCAATGATTTCGACCAAAGACAGATATTTGCTTTCACAGGTTTTTGACAAATACAATGACAGGAAATTTGACTCTTTATATAGCTATGTAGTTAATAATCCCGAAGGTTATAGCAAAATTTTCAAAAAACTCTGTAGAGATTCAAAATATTCATATAAAATAAAAGAAACAGTCAGATATTTACGGGAAAACTGGGATAATGTCGTTGTAGATATTGATGAAAAAAGTAAAACAGGTTCTCGTATATTGGCAGCTCCATTTTTAATCGGGTTTTATAAGACTCAATATGGCGATTTTAAAATCGGTGTCACAACTTATAACAAAAATAATGAAAAACTATCTTTCAAATACAAAAATATTGATTATGAACTCTTACAACGAGGTAACGGAAAATTTTATCAACTTAATACCAAGTTTTTTGATAATACAAATAATAATGTTTTTGAAAATTATTCGATTATATCAAATTTAAAAATTAAATTAAAAAACAAACTGACAGAGAAAAATTTTATACTTCTTACTCAAGCAGATGATGGTTCTTACGTCCAAGTTCCAAACAATTTTGTTATGCAAAATACAACTTTTTCAATATTAGGCACAAGAGATTTTTTTGAAAATGAGTATACCTCATATTTTGAAGATTATGTTGAAGAATTAAAACAACCACTCAATACAAATATTGAAGATATTTATATTGTCACAGATTTGTTTGCAGAATCTTATGACAACGAATATATCAAATTGGCAACTAAGGATAAAGTTACTCCGGAAAAAGGATTGAAGATTGATAGAAACACTTATGTGGAAGGAGCAGGGCCGGTAATCTCCGTCAAAGGTTTATCACATATTGAAATTACTGATGATTTATATAAAACCAAGTATGAAAGCTCTAATGCTCATTTACTGACAATTAAGGAAAGTAAAAATTATGAGATAGGTTCATATAAAATTTGGTGTAATCATGCAGAAAATAAAGAGGGTTTTTCTATAGATGATATATCAACGATTGAACCTAAAAAATCAAATTCACGGATTTATCAAATTGTAAGTCCGACAGATATTGTAAAAAAATATTCCGCAGAAAAACCGGAACAGTATATTTCAGGAGCATTTATTTGCGGATTGGATATCGTTGAAGAAGATATTTCGGATAATTTAGATGAAATCGAAAATTATAATAAAATCGCTGAAGAATTTTATAAAAATGAGCAATATGAATTAGCGGTAGAAAACTGGAATGAAGTTTTAAAACTTAATCCGGAATATGAAATAGATTATTTCAAATTAGCCTACGCTCAAGATGAAATAGGTAAAGATAAAGAAGCTTTGAAGAATTATCGAAAATATTTAAAAACTAATCCTAATAATGCTGCTACTTATAACAATATCGGAGTTATATATAAAAACAGAGAAGATTATAAAAAAGCCATACAATACTATAAAAAAGCCCATAAAGCAGATACAGAAGAAATTTTATATATAAATAATCTGGCAGATGCATATTATAAAAATGAGCAATATGAATTAGCGGTAGAGAACTGGAATGAAGTTTTGAAACTTAATCCGGAATATGAAATAAATTATTTGAATTTAGCCTACGCTCAAGATGAAATAGGTGATTTAAATTCCGCTTTAGTAAACTGTTGTAAATTTATTGAAAATAATCCAAATGATTCCAATATATACATTGCATACAACAACAGAGGTTATGCTCTTGAACAGTTAAACCATTACGAACAAGCATTTCAAGATTATAAAAAATCTTTAGAATTAAATCCGGACTTTGAAATGGCGCAAAAAAATTTAAAACGAATAGAACAACCTTTAGCTCAAGATATTTATAAAAATGCACTTGAGTTAAAAGAAGATGAAAACTATAACAAAATATATCAATTAGCAGAAAATGCAATAAATATGGGGTTGGAAATTGCTGATATGTACCATATTGCAGGGGTTGCTCTTTATTTTGAAAAACGTTTCAAAGAAGCTTCCAAGTATTATCAAAAAGCTTATGACCTTGTTCAAACTGAAAAATTTTATGATTCTGATATAAAAGCCAAAATCCTTGAATATTATGATGAAATTACAAAAATTAAATAAAAAACTGTACACGCCCACATTTGACATACCAATGTTTTATTATATTTTTATAAGATAATTCAAAGAATTACAAAAACTGATTAAGCAGAACTTAAGCAAGAAAGGGAATTTTTTATGACAAGAAAAGTTGGCGATATTATTGAATTTGATATTAAAATGGAAATTATGGCTTCTGAAGATGAGTTATCTTCAAAAAGTATCATTGATACAAGTGATTACAATCGCGAATATAGCGTCTCGTATTGTGTGAACGACTCTGAAGAAACAGCAAATTATACTCTTGAAGCTGATGCCGGCACAACTCCGACAGAAGACGATGTCAAAATGTATATTGAAGAAGAAATGAAAAACTCATTTAACGAAGTAACCGAATATGAAATTTTTGATTTGGATAATGATTATATGCACCAATGTGCAAAAGTCAGAATTAAATCTGTAAAAAATTAGTCTGATATTTGCATCTGAGCATCATTATTATTCTATGATATATCAAACCTTAATAGTTAGTAATAAAACTATTATTATTTTTATGTCAAAAAATATTTTTAAGATTAAACAAGCACTTGACCTTTATATAACACATTAAAATGTCGGATTGGAAATCAAACCTGTTTGTCAGATATCAAGTATTATTTTTATTTTCTCCAAGAGTCATCAGGCAAAATATATTCTAATTTAATTTTATGTGTACCGTCTTCAAGTTTTTCGTTTGAAATACACCTAAAACGGGAATATCGTGGTAATATGTAATCGCGATACCCATCAAAATAACCCTGTGAAATTCTTGTGCCTTTTGGCAGACTTATTTCATACATTAAACCCTCTTCATTCAAAAATTGCCGTGAATATTCTATATCCGGCGTACAATATGCGTATTCGCGCATTGCTATTGTTTCTCCCGGTTTCAAATTGATGGCTTTTTCAAATATTGCATTTTCCTGTTTTAAAAATGGCGGGCGTTTTGGAATGCATCTATATACTGTCAAATTTTCAGTAAGAGGAGTTAAGGTTTTAAAACCATAGTCCGAAACAGCAATAACATCCGCAACAGTAGGATATGCTTCATTGAAACATGCAGGTTTTAATGGTCTGTTAAATTTGATTGGAGAGTTATTGTTTAGCATACCGTTAAATGAATGAAGATAATAATGATAATTAACTTCGGTAGGAGTACCTAAACTGACCGGTTCACCGTTACTTAATCTACATTGAGCTTTTTCATTAACAATACTGTCTCAAAATTCATGGCATAATCCTTTTTTCTGCGGCACTTGAACAACATCAGTTTCTAATTGAGGTGCTAATCTTAATCCTGTAGTATCAATTTTTACAGGTTTCGCCGCAGCAAGTACACGTTTGCCGTTTTTGGCTTGAATAATAAATTCTTTCCCTAATTCTAAGGCTGTTTTTTCTAACCACATATAAATATTCCTATCTTCATTTTCCCCTATATTTATATAAAGTTTTTTGCAGACTAAAATTGCCTCAAATATGCAATTTGTTTATAAAAAACTGATAAAAACGGTAAAACAACATAATACACAGTAAAAACTGTATTAATAATTCTTAACTATTTGTTTCGTTTTTTATTTTGTAGTTTTTAAAATATATATTGCAGCTGCCGATGCCGGCGCAACCGTATCGTCATAAAATGCGATAGGGAAAACATCTCCCAGATATTGGGGCTTATTTGGAACGATACAAGTTGTGTTAATATCCTTTGAATGTGATTTGCCGTCCGAGCATCGAACTTCTTTATTTGGTAAAGTTGTTCCGTTCACGTCTATAAATCCAATGCAAAATTTTTGAAAGGTTGAATCCTGTATTGCGTCTTCTAAGGTTCTGTTTTGTATTGAACATTTTGCATTATATGCACCTAACGATGTATCAGGTCCAATATCATGAAAACCCAACATTGCACCATCATTCAATTGGTAATAGTATAGATAAGTTCCAACTTCCTTTAATAAAGTGTCAGGCGTAGGTTGAGTGTAAAATAAATCTTTATAGTAAAGTAGATTTTTATTCCGTTTTGAGTATAAATACCTGTCATCTGTTACTGTTTTGCCACTTAAACTTCCATTAAATAATGCACATATTGACCATTCTTCTTCCGGATACCCTTCACCTTTGTCTTTGCAATTAGTATTTATACTTGCAAAATTAAAATCATAATTAGCTTGGTTTAATCTCACTGCTTGATTTAGTGTTGAAAGACTTTTCTTAAATTTTGCACAGTACTTTGCACCATTTGTATTTGCGATTAGATTTGGAATTGTCATTGCACCGACAATCCCAATAATACCCAGAGTAATCAATACTTCCGCAAGAGTAAACCCTAATCTGAAGAAATTTTTGGAACTTGTACAACTCTTGAAAATCTTACTATTGTTACATATAACCAACATTTTAAACAATTCTAAACCTATATTTTAGGTAAATAATCACATCTAATTTACCTATCCTGTAATAAATTCTATCAATTAAGTAAATTTAAGTCAAATATTTACCCCATTTACCATTCTGAATTATCAAAATACTGAATAGAATTAAGAGAGAGGTTTATATGAATATTAAAAATTTGTTTGGTCGCAAAATTAAAGAGTATCGTAAAAAAAGAAACCTAACACAGGCACAACTTGCAGAGCTTGTGAATGTTGATGACAAACATATAAGCTGTATTGAAAGCGGTAAAAATTTTCCTTCTGCCGATTTGATAGAAAGACTTGCAACATCTTTAGAAGTTGAACCAAAAGATTTATTTGAATTTTACTACCTGCAAGAAACTGCTGACCTTAAGACAGATTTAATCTCAATGCTGGATAAACTGGATCAAAATGAACTATCACTTGCACATAAATATGTACGAACATTTTTATTAAAATAAAATTTATTAATTTCATTTTTTATAAACCGTCAAATTTATTTATTTTCAAATGTTATATATGTCAGTGGGCGTAGTAATTAAAAGGGGTAATATGAATATTCAACCGATAAAATTAAATCTAAATAATAATTATGAAAATACTTCTCAAAAAAATATCAGTCGTAGGGTGCAATTTTTTGCACCACAACCATGTTAGAATATGAATATGAGTAATTACAAAAGATATTTTAAAAATTCATCAAATCCGGTTTTTATTACATTTGTTACATATAATAGACGGGAAATTTTGATTCAAAATATTGAAGTTTTAAGAAATAGTTTCAAGTATGCAAAAAACAAATATGATTTTGAAATTATCGCAATATCAGTATTAAAAGAACATTGTCACATGATAATATCTGCATCAAACCCAAATGATATTCCACAAATAATAAGAACAATAAAGTTTAATTTTTCTATCAATGTGTCAGAAAAATTTATATGTCAAAATCTTTCCGAGTCAGCAATAAAGCGTGGAGAAAAAAGTATATGGCAAAGAAGATATTATGACCATATAATTAGAAACGAGGAAGATTTATACAAACACATTGATTATATTCATTACAATCCATTGAAACATTATAATTTCGCACCAAAAGATTGGAAATATTCATCATTTGATAAATTTGTTCAAAACGGATTTTATGAGCAAGATTGGTGTAATTTTGAGGATAAATATAAAATCAGCAATCTTGATTATGAATAATTTTTGGTGCAAAAAATTGCACCCTACAGGCTCCAAGATTAAAAAAGACGGTTATACGGTTGTGCCGCTTGAAGTTTTTATAGACAGAGGGTTTGCAAAGATTGAAATAGGCTTGGCAAAAGGTAAAAAACTTCATGACA
>JBJEGJ010000004.1:0-4788 GCA_051874955.1 Candidatus Gastranaerophilaceae bacterium | reverse complement strand
ATCTCCGCAGCCACAAATCGGACCGTCTTTCATCTGCAGTTTGATATGCCCGATTTCGCCCGCAGCGTTAGATGCTCCGCGTACCAATTTACCGTTAACGACCAAACCTGAGCCAATGCCCGTTCCGACCGTGATACAGATAAAATTCTCACAACCTTGACCTGCTCCGAATTTCATTTCTCCAAGTGCTGCGCATCTGACATCGTTGTCTATTCTTGTCGGAATGTGAAATTCGTCTTCTATCATTTGCGCAATCGGAACATTTACCCAACCCGGAATGTTTGGCGCAAGTTTCACGACCCCTGTTTTATAGTCAACTTGTCCCGGAAAATCAAAACCAATACCCTCGATTGATTTAGAATCGGTGTTGGTTTCTTTCATAAGGTCTTTAATAGCTTGTTTAATATTGTTAACTGTGTATTCGTAACCCATTTTTGCGTATGTGGGAACGCTGTTTGAATATATTATTTTACCTTTTTCATCTACTAATGCGATTTTGACATTTGTTCCGCCAACATCTATACCGATTCTTTTCCCCATTTTATCCCCTTTCGTATTCTATCACTATATTTTAATGATAAAACAAATATTTATAAGTGAAAATTTGTAAAATTTGTTAATGTTTATTTCGCCCTCTGGAAAAATGCCGCCAAATCCTTATGCGGAATTGTTTTTGAGATTGGTCTTCCGTGTGGACAGGTGTATGGCATTTTTGTCGTTCTCCAATTCTTTATTATCTCTTGCATTTGCCATATCGAAAGTTTCGTATTTGCTTTAACTGATGCTTTGCAAGATGTTGTGATTAGTATTTTTTCTTCCAAATTGTCAACGACATCTCCTTCTATTGTTTGTAAAATGTCTGTTATGATTTCTTTAGGGTTAACTTTTGCCAAAAGCTGCGGAATTTTTCTGAAAATAATTTCCTTGTCTGATATAAAATCTATCCCATATCCAAATCTTTCAAATTTTTCAATGTTTTCTTTTATAAGTGCGGCTTCGGTTGCAGATATTTCGATTACGTCAGATACAAAAAGCATTTGTGAAATGACGTCTTTTTCTGATTTTAATTTTTCATAAATAAATCGTTCTTCCGCGATGTGCTGATCAACAATTTCAAGCCCGTCTTCCGTGTCGATAAGTATGTAAGTGTCGTGGTATTGACCTATAATAATATCTTGCTTTTCTTCTTGAGTTTGTGTTTGTTGAGGTGAAAAAAATGTTTTTTGGAAACTCTGTGAGTTTGAATTTTCATGGTGTGTGCTTTTTTCAAAGTTTTTCATTTCAAAATCAGAGATGTACATTGTATCTGTTGATTTATCCACATAGAAATCCGCTTGTGGACTTGTGGTTTCCCGTAATGTAATATACGGTTTTGACTCTTGTGTATCTGTATTTTCGGGTTCGTTGTTTTGTTTGAAAATTGGAGTGTACGGTTTTTCGATAAAATTAGACAGACCTGCTTCAACTGAGGTGTATATAAAATTAAATATTTGATTAGGGTTTTTGTATCTAACCTCTTTTTTTTGCGGATGAACATTGATATCAACATCGTGTGTCGGGATTTCCAAATTCAAAACAACAAAAGGGTATTTGTTGTTTGCTATCAGGTGTTTATAAACCATATCTATTGCTTTTTGCATAACCGGACATTTTACACTTCTTGAATTTATGTATAAATGATAACTTTTTTTGCTGGAACGTGTATAATCAGGCGTACTTACAAATCCGGAAATTTTTAACCCCGATAATTCGTCTGTTTTTAGTACTTCTTTTAAATTTCCTGTTATATCAGATGAATAAACCTCTTTTATGGTTTGGATTAGGTTATTTTGCCCTGTTGTTTTGAGTACGGTTTTTCCAAATTTTTTCAATTCGACGGAAACTTCGGGATGAGAAAGTGCAATTGCTTGAACAATCTCTTGTATGTATGAAAATTCCGTATTTGCGCTTTTTAAAAATTTCAGTCTTACGGGAACATTATAAAACAGGTCTTTTATTTCCATAATTGTACCAATTGCGCAGCCTGTTTCAACTTGATTGACTTCTGAGTTTTCGCATTTAACTTTTGTCCCTGTGTCAAAATCTTTTGTTCTTGTAATACAGGTTAATTTTGATATTGAGATAATACTTGCCAGAGCTTCTCCTCGAAACCCTAATGTATGAATATCAAATAAATCTTCATCTTCTTGGAGTTTGCTGGTGGCGTGTTTTGAAAAAGCAAGGAGAATATCGTCAGGATGAATTCCCGAGCCGTTATCGGCGACTCTGATATCTCGGCATTCGTTGTTAATTTCAATACTTATTTTTGATGCTCCGGCATCAATTGAATTTTCGGTTAATTCCTTAACTACAGATGCAGGACGTTCGATTACTTCACCTGCTGCGATTTGGTTTATAAGATGTTTTGATAATTGTTTAATTCGCCCCATGTTTTGCTCCCATTCATAATTTAGCGCAAAAACAAAATCATCTAAATGCTTGATTACAAATTTGAAACATTTTAATACGATATGAGGGTAGGATAAAAGACTTGGATAACAGTAATTAAAAGATTGAGGGGTCATTTTGGTAAGAAAAACGAATATAGTAAAACTACAACCAAAGAAAACGGCAGATTTACGTGTAGCGCAAAAGCCGGATATAAAAACTACCAAATACAGTGATATAAATTTAAAGAAATGGCGTGATTATGCGCATATTTTAACCGGCACGTTGTGGCAATTCCCGTCGAGATTGAAACAGCACGGTCATTCAAATGAATATCACGGGAATTACATCCCTCAGATTGCGCAGCAGATGTATGAGCGTTATACAAAAAAGAATGATGTTGTTTTGGATTTGTTTTTTGGTTCAGGGACTTCCGGTATAGAGGCGATAAATATGAACCGTCGTTGTATCGGTGTAGAGTTAAAAGACGAACTTGCAGAAAAAGTATCAGAAAAATTTACGCCAAAACAACTTGTAACCGATGTTAATATAATTTGCGCAGATTCAACAAGTCAACTTGCGGTTGATAAAGTGAAAGCAAGATTGGAGATTATGGGCGAAGAAAAAGCTCAGTTTTTGATGCTCCATCCGCCTTATGATGATATAATCAAGTTTTCTGACAGGAAAGAAGACCTTTCAAACTGCGCAACAACTGATGAATTTTATGATATGTTTGAAAAAGTTGCAAAAAACGGTTATGACTTGTTGGAAAAAGGACGTTTTGCCTGCTTGATAATCGGTGACAGTTATAAAAATTCAGAAGTTCAGCCTTTAGGTTTTGAATGTATGAACAGAATGAGAAAACTCGGGTTTGTCTTGAAATCAACAATAGTAAAAGATATTCAAGGTAATGAAAGAGGAAAAGGCAGAACAGCAAATCTGTGGCGCTATCGAGCATTAGCTGGCGGGTTTAGCATATTTACACACGAGTATATCTTTGTGTTCCAAAAAGTTTAGTTATAAAAAAAGAACTATGATTGATAGTTCTTTTTTTTATGATATCTGTTCTTATACCGCAAATCTGAAGTGGACAAGATCTCCGTCTTGTACGACGTAATCTTTTCCCTCAAGTCGAGTAACCCCTTTTTCTTTGCAGGCATTATATGAACCCAGTTTTACAAATTCTTCGTAAGGAGTAATTTCGGCTCTGATAAATCCTTTTTCAAAATCCGTGTGAATTACACCTGCTGCCTGCGGAGCTTTTGTTCCTGCGGTGATTGTCCATGCTCGGACTTCTTTTTCTCCTGCGGTGATGAATGTTCTTAGTTTTAAAAGACTGTATACGGATTTTATCATCCTGTTTATTCCGGAATCTTCAATGCCAAGTTCTTTAAGGTATTCCTCAGCTTCTTCTTTACCCAAGTCTGCAAGTTCTTCTTCTATTTTTGCTGTGATTACTACCATTTCCGCTCCGTGCTCTTTTGCGTACTGTTCAACTTTTTTTGTATAATCATTGCCGTCTTTTAAATCAAATTCTGATACATTCGCACAGTAAATAACAGGTTTTGTAGATAGAAGGTTGAGCATTTTTACTACCGGTTTTTCATCTTCGTCAAAGTGTTTATTTACGTCAATAAAAGTGCAATCGGAAAGCAGTTCGGTCAGTTTTTTCAGAACCTTATCTTCTAATACGGCATCCTTATCTCCTGATTTTACAGTTTTGGCAATTCTTGCCTGACGTCTTTCTACTGATGCCATATCAGCAAGTGCCAGTTCCGTATTTATGGTTTCAATGTCGCTTATCGGATCAACTTTTCCCTCTACGTGAATAGTGTTTTCATCATCAAAACATCTTACCACCTGAATTATAGCGTCAACTTCACGTATATTTTGCAAAAACTGGTTGCCAAGCCCTTCGCCTTTGCTTGCGCCCTTGACCAATCCTGCAATATCGACAAACTCAATTGCCGTAGGAATTATAACATCTGTTTTGCAAAGTTTTGCAAGTATCGGCAGTCTTTCATCCGGTACATCAACAACCCCTATATTAGGTTCAATTGTACAAAACGGATAATTCGCGCTCTGCGCGTTTCTTGCATTGGTTAGTGCATTAAATAAAGTTGATTTTCCGACATTCGGAAGTCCTACAATTCCGGTTCTAAGCATTATTTATATTCCTTTTTTAGCTAATCTCTTTACCTATTTTACCCCAAACAGCTTTTAAAATACTTAATTGTAAATTTTAAGGTACTGTTTGTAAAGTTATGTAACAAATATTTAAAAAATATATACAAAATACGCAATTTTTAAATAAAAAAATACTTTATATAAATGTAAGGGAAAAATAATAAAAAACAAAAA
>JBJEGJ010000003.1:0-24661 GCA_051874955.1 Candidatus Gastranaerophilaceae bacterium | reverse complement strand
CAACCCTCGCGTCTATAAGATCCTGAAACAAGTTCAGGATGACATGTGTGCAAATTTCCCTCTCCTACCTTAGGAGAGGGAAATTTTTGGGGCAACCTTAGTTGATAGGAGAAAATTTGTTTCCTGTTTTTATTGCTTGCCATGCCTTGAAATTTTTATTATTATAGTAAAAGAGTTTAAGGAAGGATTTTGGGTATGGAGAATAATAATAAACCTGTAGTAAATTTAATATCAAAGCCTGAAAATATGCTAAAGACTATCTATACGGCTTGTAGAACCTGTTACAGTACGGATTATCCGATAAATATATATGAAGCTGCGGATGATGAAGAAAAAATGTTAAAACTTATCAAAAGAGTTGTCGGTTCCGGTCACTATTCAACAATTGAGCATATTCAGGTAAGTTTTGCGATATCAAATGTTTCAAGAGCTTGTACCCACCAGCTTGTAAGACACAGACACATGTCTTTTTCTCAAAAATCTCAGCGTTATGTAAAGGAAAAAGGTCAATTTGATTACATTATTCCTCCGACAATTGATAGAAATCCTGAATTGAAAGAAAAATTTATAGCGTTTATGGGAAAAATCTCTGACCAGTATCAGGAATTTGTAGACGCGGGTATTCCTGCTGAAGATGCACGTTTTGTTATGCCTAATGCTGCTGCCTCTTCTCTTGTGGCAAGTCTAAATTTGAGAGAATTAATTCATCTTGCAAATTTGCGCTTGTGTACACGTGCGCAATATGAAATACGTATGCTTGTAAAAGGTATGTGTGATGCTCTTGTTGCAGAAGAAACCTGGCTGAAAGATTATCTTGTTCCGAAGTGTGAAAGATTTGGTTTCTGTGATGAAGATAAATCCTGCGGACGTAAAATTACACAAGCAGAATTGTTTAAGGATAAGTAATGAAAGCTTTAATTCAAAGAGTTAAAAGAGCCTCTGTTACGATTGATGATAAATTATATTCAAAAATCGGTGGGGGATTGTTGGTGTTTTTGGGGGTAGAAAAAGGTGATACCAGTGAAAATGCCGATAAATTGGCTGCTAAATTATTAGGGTTGCGTATTTTTGAAGATGATGCCGGTAAGATGAACCGTTCACTTGTTGATGTTAACGGTGAAATGCTTATTGTTTCACAATTTACTTTATGCGGAGATTGCAAAAAAGGTACCCGTCCGAGTTTTGATAAGTCTGCACCGCCTGAAATTGCGAATGAACTCTACGAATATTTTATATCTCAAGTCAAAAATTTCGGAATATCCTGTGAAACAGGTAAATTCGGCGCAATGATGGATGTCGAATTGATTAACGACGGGCCCGTAACTTTTATGGTTGAAAAGTAAGTCGTTGTCTGACTAATTCCAGTTCGGATAGTAATAAATCGTTATTACATCTGAAGTTTTAATTCGAGCGTGTCCGCCCATGATAAGATTTGTTAGCGAACCTACAAAAGGAATGAGCGTTAATGCCCATTTCAGCGGGTAAACAATAAAGCTCCTGTTTTGACCTTTTTTTATGTAAGTGCTGATAAGTTGTGAAATTTTTATTTCAGGTATTTTAAAACTGTCAACAATGATTTCTGCCGGAAATCCGTTCATGCCGCTTGTGACAATAGTTTCAATCCTTCCTTGAATAATTGTTCCTTTTTCTAAAATTATTTTGTTTTCGTGGGTTACGTCTTTTAGCACCCTAAAATCAACCCATTGACCCTCAAAAATTTCACTTTTGGTTGATATTTCATCTACTATTGAAACATATATCGGAACGGATGTCGTATCAAGATAATTATAGTTCAGTTTCGGTTTAGGTTGTACAAAATTTTCGTCTTGTGCGCAGGCACGTGCAGATGAAAATAGTATAAATAACAATACAATTATAATTAATTTATTCATATTTTATTTCCTGCGTTGATTTTGTTTTGATTTTTTCTTCAAGTTTTTTTCGATTTTCAATCGAGGTTAAAAGAAAATTTTGATAGTAAGGATTGTTTAAATATTCTTCATCATCAAGGTATTGAGGATATTTGTAGGTAATATATTCATATATTCTTGCAAGACGTTTTGATGTAAGGTTATGTCTGGAAAACTTATCAAATCTTTTTTGCGGATAATTCTTATTTATAAATACAATCAGAGCCAAAGGATTATAATTGGCATTTACCATATAATCAACGGCACGTTTATCCGCAACTGTTTCAAATTTCTTTGAGCCAAGTGCAACTTGTGCAGTATCAAGCATACCACCCCAAATTCCGCTATATGACTTCATTGCGGTAGAGATTTCTCTTGCAATTAATGCGGCAAGTTCATCATCAGATTGAACGGATTGATAAAGTCCGTCATAAATTATAATTTGCCGTTTAGTAAGGGTTTTGTCTGTGGTCAACATTTTTTTCTTACTTTTTTTGTTGTATGTAAAAACAATCCTTTTTGTTATTTTATTGGAATTTAATAAATTAGTTCCGATAAAATCAATTTTGGTTTGAATGTCGTTTTCGGTTTGCAATTGGCATTGAGCCATACTGCAATTTGAAAATATCAATAAAGCGACCAATCCTATAATAAACTTCTTTCCCATAGGTAATTCCTTCTTTGTGATTATTATAATATAATTTTTAAAATTGGGCATAATTATTTTACAAATTTATTGAAAAAGTTGTATTATTGAGGTATAACTCATAAAGTAAGAGGATTAAGGTTATGAATAGCTATATATCAAGAATGTTAGATTTAACGCAGCAGAGAAATGCCAATGAACCGGAATTTTGTCAAGCCGTAAAAGAAGTTTTAGACTCAATTGCTCCGGTAATTGATGTTCATAGTGAATATGAAGATTTCGCAATATTAGAAAGAATGACTGAACCTGAAAGAATTGTTACGTTCAGAGTTTCTTGGGTTGACGATAATGGTAAAATCCAAGTTAACAGAGGGTATAGAATCCAATTTAGTTCATTAATAGGACCTTATAAAGGCGGTTTAAGATTTCACCCGAGCGTCAATCAAAGTATTATGAAGTTTTTAGGTTTTGAACAAATTTTTAAAAATGCTTTGACAGGATTACCGATAGGCGGAGCTAAAGGCGGAAGTGATTTTAATCCGAAAGGCAAATCAGATAACGAAGTTATGCGTTTTTGCCAAAGTTTTATGACAGAATTATATCGTCATATCGGTCAAGACGTTGACGTTCCGGCAGGAGATATCGGTGTAGGAGCAAGAGAAGTCGGCTATCTTTTCGGTCAGTATAAGAGAATAAAAAATGCCTATGAAGGCGGAGTGTTAACAGGTAAGGATATCTGTTACGGCGGTTCGCTGGCAAGAAAAGAAGCTACAGGATACGGATTGTTGTACTTTATGCGTGAAATGCTTGCCGCATCGGGGCAAACATTAGAGGGAAAAATTGTCACGATATCAGGTTCGGGAAATGTTGCAATTTATGCCTGCGAAAAGGCTTATAAATTTGGTGCAAAAGTTGTAGCAATGAGCGATTCAAACGGTTGCATATATGATGAAAACGGTATAGATTTAGATGCCATAAAACAAATAAAAGAAGTTGAACGAGGAAGAATAAAAGATTACTTAAAATTTCATCCTGAAGCTCAATATATAGAAAAAACGGGTGAAGATTCTCCGATTTGGACAATAAAAACTGATATTGCACTTCCTTGTGCTACTCAAAATGAGTTAACATTAAATTCCGCAAAAATTTTGAAAGAAAACGGAGTAATAGCAGTCGGTGAAGGTGCAAATATGCCGTGTACGTTAGAGGCAATAGACTTTTTTGTGAATAACGGGATTCCGCTTGCGCCGGCAAAAGCTGCAAATGCAGGCGGGGTTGCAACTTCTGCAATTGAGATGTCGCAAAACAGTATGAGGTATTATTATACTTTTGGTGAAGTGGAATCTAAACTTGAACAAATTATGATAAATATTTTTAATTCCTGCAAAGATGCCGCAGATATGTACGGTTGTTCGGGGAATTATGTGAAAGGTGCAAATATCGCGGCTTTTCGTAAACTGGCAGAGGCTATGATTGCGCAAGGTATAGTTTAATTTCGGAGATTAATAATGAAAGATGAATTGTTATCAATAATTGAAAAGAACAGTCGAATTGATTTTTCAGAATTGGCTGTGTTGCTCGGAACAACAGAGGAAGAAGTTTTGAAAACCCTTTCTGAACTTGAAAAGCAAGGGGTAATTTGCGGTTATCATACTCTTATCAACTGGGAAAAAACTTCGATTGAAAAGGTGACCGGACTTATTGAGGTAAAAGTTACACCACAACGTGGTAAGGGCTTTGATGATATTGCGGAAAGAATATACAATTATCCTGAAGTAAAAGCGGTTTATTTGATTTCCGGCGGTTACGATTTGTTGGTTATTTTGGAAGAAAAGACTTTAAAAGAAATTGCAGGATTTGTATCGGATAAATTGTCAACATTAGATAGTGTTTTGAGTACGGCAACACATTTTATTCTGAAGAAATACAAAGATCACGGAACAATTTTAAACAAAGATTCAAAAGATGAAAGAGAGGTAATTACCCCATGAGGGAATTTCTTTCTGAAAAAGTCACAAACATAAA
Organism: Candidatus Gastranaerophilaceae bacterium; assembly: GCA_051874955.1. Taxonomy (GTDB): domain Bacteria; phylum Cyanobacteriota; class Vampirovibrionia; order Gastranaerophilales; family Gastranaerophilaceae; genus Zag111. Next base: position 20,080 of record JBJEGJ010000003.1, on the reverse strand, counting down.
GCCGTCAGGAATAAGAAAATTTTTTGATATCGTAAGCGAGATGAAAGATGCAATTTCGCTTGGTGTTGGGGAACCGGATTTTGACACACCTTGGCATATCAGAGATGAAGGTATATATGCTTTTGAACGAGGAAAAACTTTTTATACCTCAAACTCCGGATTAAAAGAATTGAAAGAAGAAATATCCGCATATATGAAACGCTCACAAGGAATAGTGTACAATCCCGCAAGTGAAGTGATTGTGACTGTCGGCGGGTCAGAAGCAATTGATATAGGACTTCGAGCAGTAATAAATGATGGTGATGAAGTAATTGTTCCTCAACCGTCTTATGTTTCTTATGTTCCATGTGCTGTTATGGCAGGTGCAAAACCTGTAATAATAAATTTAAAAGCTGAAAACGAATTTCGTTTGAAGCCTGAACAATTACAGTCCGCTATTACTCCGAAAACAAAAATGTTAATCCTGCCTTATCCTAATAATCCGACAGGTGCGATTATGGAACGTGAGGATTTGGAAAAGATTGCAAAAATCATTATTGAAAATGATATTCTTGTTATGTCCGATGAAATATATGCAGAGCTTACCTACAAAGAAAAACACGTTTCAATAGCATCAATTGACGGTATGAGAGAGCGCACAATATTGATTAATGGCTTTTCCAAAGCTTATGCAATGACCGGTTGGAGATTGGGTTATGCTTGTGCACCGGATTGGTTGATAAAACAAATGGTAAAAATTCATCAATTTGCCATAATGTGTGCTCCGACAACAAGTCAGTATGCTGGTGTTGAAGCGTTGAAAAACGGTGATGATGATGTAAAAATGATGCGCCAATCATATAATCAACGCAGAAGATTTTTGTTGGATGCGTTTAAAAAAATGGGGCTTGATTGTTTTGAACCTTTCGGAGCTTTTTATGTTTTCCCTTGTATAAAAGAATTTGGAATGACAAGTGAAGAATTTGCAACGAAATTTTTACAGGAAGAAAAAGTGGCAGTTGTTCCGGGTACCGCTTTTGGGGATTGCGGAGAAGGCTATTTGAGAATATCTTACGCTTATTCTTTGGATACTTTAAAGGTTGCAATAGGTCGGTTGGAAAACTTTATAAATAAACTTCGACATAAATAATAGATTATCGGGTAATATTTTTTACCAATCTTCGAGAGTTTAATAATATTGTTTCGGAGATTTTTCTATGAAAAAATATTTATCAATTTGTATATCATTACTTTTTGTTATATTTCTATCCCTGTCTGTTAAGGCTGAAAACATACATTTTAACGATGAAATTTATAAACTTAAAATGCCTGAAAAAATATTAAAAAGTAACATTGAAGAAAACGAATACTATAAAGATAATGAAAATAGTAATAAATGGACAAGTAAAATTAAAATACTTTACTATCCTGACGTAAATAATCCTTTGAAATATTCAAATGAAACCGATAAAAAAATCGAATCCGATAACAAATGCGTGCTTTTAAAATTTATACAAAACAAGAAAAATGATATTGCCTTAATTAGTTATCTTGAAAATGTATCACAGAATAATCAAAATTTTTTTGTCTATAATATTGTGAAATTTGAAAAACATCCCAAAAAAGGAATGATGGAATTGCAGTTTTCCGCAAAATATCTTGTAAATTCAAAGCAGGATATTTTGAAAATGGTTGATGAACTGAAAAATATTAATAACGACTATATGGAGCGTTTGATAATATCGCCGATTCCCCCGATAGTATCAAAGTAAGAAATTCCGATATTGCTATATCTGCTCAATTAGACTAAATCTTTTTCCTAAATATAATATTCGGTATTTTGTTTTTCTTCCCAGATAATGTAATCTCCAAGTCGATGTTGCTACAACGTGCCCGCTGAAATCTTTTTTGAATTTTTTTGTTTTTACATATTTTTTTACCGTAGGTTTAATTTTGCTATAGTAGTATAAAACTTCTCCGTCATAGTAATATTGCAAACTAAATCTTTCCGTCAAATCGTAAGTGGCAAGTTTTAAGTTCTGTTCTTTTGCAATATTTGCAATATTTAATAAATCGCGTTCTCCAAAGTCATACCATACATTAAAGATGTTCGGAAGCATAAACCCCGATAGCAGCGTAATTAAAATAATATTGGAACAAAATACATATTCCGGCTTCTTTCTAAATATTCCGATACCTGAACATACAAGAAATATCAGCAGCACAAAAATTAATGCTATTTGTATTTCTTTAACAATACTATAAGTGTATTCGCTCAGGATGAATTTTGCCGTACAAATCGCTATAATAACCAGTTCAAATACTACAAAATTTATTATTGCCGAAATTCTTAATTCACTTGTATATTTTTTAATGTTATCCCACATATATGCCGTTAATATTGAACTAAATATGTATAACGGTAAAATATAAGTAACAAGTTTGGTTTGAGATAACGTGAAAAATACAAACGTAAAAATAAAACCAATTAAATTAATTGCGATAATATCTTTCGTTTTTTCCTGCCATAGTTTTTTTAATCCGCATAAAAATGACATTGTCCAAGGGATAAATCCTACAATAAATACCGGTAAGTAATAATAAAAAGGTTCGGTTCTGTCTACTTCACTACTGCCGATAAATCTTTTAAAATGGTGTAATATAATGTATTCATCTATAAATTTAAACCCGTGTATTTTATACATAACGATGTGCCACGGTAAACTTATCAAAAAGAATAAAATCCACCCGATAAAAAAATACTGAGGTCTGAAAAATTCTTTTAAATTTTTTTTGTATAATCCGATAAAAAACATAGTTCCGAAAGGAATGACAAATGCAGGGATACCTTTTGATAATATTCCAAGTGCCGAAAATACATAAAATCCCCACCAAAAGTATTTTTTGTTTTCTTCTTTTATATGATAGGTTAAAATCCCGCATAGTAATGACAATGTAACAAAGGTTGTCATTACCATATCCAATATCGCGACTTTTGAAAAGATTACAAATTCCAAACTTGTACCAAGTATTAAAATACTTTTTAACGCTAAACTCTCGGTTGCTATTTTCTTCAACGTAAAATATAAAGCAATTATTTGAACTAATGCACATATAATAACAGGAAATCTCACACTCCATTCATTTATAAATCCTGATAAGTGATAAGATAAACTCTCCAGCCAAAAATACATAGGTGGCTTATCCCAAAAAATAACTCCGTCAAGATACATTGTAATATAGTCTTTTGAACGGTACATATTCCTTGCAATATCGGCATATCTTGTTTCGTCGGTATCCAAAAGAGGATATGTGCCGAGATTATGAACAAAAATTATGTAGAATAGTAATACAATACCTATTATTTGAACGTATTTGCGTAAATTTTTACAATCAAAAATTTCAGTATTGTCTTTAATTTCGCATTTTATCATACTTACAAAACACAATATGGCTTTTTTTATTAACGAAAGGAAAGTTTTATCACTATTGATTTTAGACATTTACTTCCTCTTGTTTCTTAAATTGCATATCATAAAGTGTTTTATATGCTCCGTTTTCTATCTGCAAAAGCTGCTCGTGAGTGCCTTCTTCAACAATTTCGCCCTGATTTATCACAACTATTTTATTTGCGTTTTGAATTGTTGAAAGTCTGTGAGCAATTACAAACACGGTTTTATCCTGCATCAAGTTATCAATCGCCTTTTGAACAACGGCTTCCGCTTTGTTATCCAACGCACTTGTCGCTTCATCAAGTATTAAAATAGGTGCATTTTTAAGAAACGCTCTTGCAATTGCAACACGTTGTTTTTGACCGCCTGACAGAAGCACTCCGCGTTCACCGATTACCGTATCCAAGCCGTCATTCAAGAATGATATAAAATCTTCCAAATATGCCATTTTAACGGCTTGGGAAATTTGAACATCTGTTGCATTCGGATTTCCTAACAGGATGTTTTCTCTAATTGTGCCTGAAAATAAGAAATTATCTTGAAATACAACCGCAATATTTTGTCTGAGGCTTTCAAGCGTGTAATCTCTTAAATCTGTATTGTCAATTAAGATATTTCCCGATATTACATCATAAAATCTCGGGATAAGGTTTACAATTGTAGATTTTCCGCCGCCTGAATTGCCGACAAATGCGACAGTTTCACCTTTTTGAATTTTAAGATTGATATTTTTCAATACCGGAACATTTGGGACATATTCAAAATTTACATTTTTAAATTCAATAATTTCAGGATGCGAATTTAGAGATTTTGCACCATTTTTATTTTTTATGCTAGGTTGAGAATCCAGCAAATCAAATATCTGTTCAATTGCAAAGAATGAGAATTGAACTGCGTTTAAGTTATTTCCGATATTTTTTACAGGTGTATAAAGCAAGATTAACGCTGTTATAAACGATACAAAATTTCCGGCAGAAATATGATTAGTCATAATTAAATGAGAACCGTAACCGATAGCCGCAGCAATTCCGACAGACACAATAACGTGCATCATAGGGGAAAGCCATTGAGTTTTTTGAACCATTTTTATACGTAAATTGAAAATGTTTTGTAAAATCCATTTAAATTTATTGGTTTCATTAGCTTGTAAATTGTAAGATGTGATTGTTTTGTTACCTGCAAAAACTTCGTTGTATTCCGTGATAATTGCGGCATCAGCGACAACGGTTTTACTCATAACATCTTTTATACGTTTTTGGAGCTTTGCAACGGGGGCGAAAGCGCAGCCCAAGACAACACACGCAATCAAAGCCAATTGCCAAGAATTGTAGAACAAAACGCAAACTAAGGATATTGATGAGAAAATTCGTTGGGTGAAAACGCTCAAATTGTCTAACAGACCGGCACAGGCGTTGTCTGCCATGTTGTTAAACTGAAAAACGACATCACCGGAGTTGCGTTTGTCATAGAACGAAGTTTCAAAAGTCAGCAGTTTTTTGAACAGGTCAAACTTCAATCCGTTGGTAATTCTTCCTCCGACCCAAGTGGAAAGGTATGCAGACAGGTATTTCAGTCCGCCCTGAATAGAGGTAAACGCAACGATGCCGAGCGGAATGTACCAAGGCGATGTAACGCTTTTTTCGACCATAACCAAATCCATATAAGGTTTAAGAGCAAGCGCAATAACCGCATCCAATGAACCGATTGGAATACAAATGAGCATTGAACACAAAGCCCTAAACCACACGGGCTTCACATACGGCCACATCCGTGAGTAGTTGATTATAAAACGCTGAGAGTGAATTTTTTGTTTAAATATTTGAAAAATCATTAGCTTGCCTCAATTCATTTATTTCTTTTTTAAATAGTTTATTAATAATATAATTATCAGCGATGTATATATGGTAAGGAATTAGGTTCTTTTTGTGTCTATATTTCATCGCATTTTTAAATAAAATTTTATTTTTAAGTTGTGGTGATGTTTTGGAAAGTAAGTCATTTATTTCTTTATATACATTTCCTTTTACAAATTGTTTAAAATTCCCTTTGGTATTTGATAATTCTAAGTATTCATTAGGAATGAGTTTATGTAGAAAAATAATATTACGATTTATTCGTTGTAACTTTAATCGAAATTCGTAGCCCATGAAAACACAAACTTTTTCTTTAATGCGTCCATTACTTAGTCTGTGATTTATGACATTAAATATAGATTTATGAAAATTTAATAAACAAGGAACAAATTTGAAATAAAAGTTTATATAGTCTTTATAATATGGAAAATATTTACCTACATATTTAATATTTTCAAAAAGATTTTTAGAACGCCTATATTCTATATTTTTAATATATTCATCTAATAATTTTTTTCTATACCATTCAAAAACTTTTTTGGAATACCCTAATTTATTGGCAAAACTATAGATCCAAAGATTATTAAAATAAATTCTTGGTCCATCAACATTATTTAGCCACTTTTGTACACCTACTCTATTAATTACAATAGGATACTTATCCGCAAATAAGTAGCAATATTGCCAATGAATTGAAAGGTATAATAATATATAAAAATGTATCCAATCTTTTTTGAAAAATTGTTCTAAATTAGGGATTTGTTCATAATACTCTTTTCTAAAAACTAAATTAGTATTCGGCCAAGCTCTATCTTCTAAATCAATAATAAAATTATCAGCATCATTGGTGTAATATTTATCATTCGTATAAAATATTTTTTGTAATCCTTTGCGAGAAACAATAACATTATAAAAATCATTTCTATGGTAGTAATTTGATAATATGCAAACAGATATTTCAGGTTTTTCTATTAAAACATCATGTAATCGTTTTAAGCCACAAGGTGCGTAGTAATCGTCGTCTCCAAATAAATGTATAAATTTTCCATTGGCTATTTCACAGCATTTCATTACATTCCCGTCATAACCAAGATTTTGTTCGTTTCTTGAGTATCTAATAATATTCGGATACATTTTTAAATAATTTTGCATAATCTCCGGTATTCGATCTGTTGAACAGTTATCAGATACCACAATTTCAACGTCTTTTAAACAATATTCTTTTATTTGCTTTATTATTGTGTCAATATTCTTTTCTATGTATTTATCTCCGTTATATGTAGGTATACATATTGATAATAATTTAGAATCTACTGTCATAATGTTTTAAAACCTTTCTTCTATAGCAATATGCTCGTATTTTAATAAGTTGATTAAATATGCTAATGTACCATTTCTGTTGAAGTAGCCATAAATCAAGGATTGAGTACCCCCCCCCCTTTAATATTTCTTAATAATCTTTTCTTGAATTGTGACCAGGTTTCATATCTTTTTAGTTCGCTCCACCTATATAGGAAAAATGCAAAATTCCAAAGCAACGGTTTCAATAAAAATTTATGGTTGGGGGCTAATCTATGGATGTCATTGATTATATTAGCAATTTCATTAGGAAACGGACCGTTTTCAAAAGTGTTTGAATCATTTGAAGGACTTTGTCGCCATTTTATACAGCAACCTGATATAAACGCAACCGCACCTATTTTATTGATTTCTAACATGAAAACTACATCATGTAACTTTCCATATTTTTCCGGATGATATTGTACCTTCTTGTAAATTTCCGTTTTATATATGTTTGATGCAAACGTAGGACGTTGTAATAAAAAATTAAAATATAATCCGTCTTCTTTAGGATATAGGAAATAATTTTTATCCAATATGCCCCAATCAGTATTATCCACATTCCATAATCCGACTAAATTTCCTGAACACATCACAACTTCCTTATTTTCTTGAAATATTTTCATTGCTGTTTCGATATATTCAGGATGAATAGCATCGTCATCATGAAAAATCCCGGTATATTCATTTTGTGCAAGCTCTTGTGAACACTTAAAGTTCCCAAAATTACCCAGATTTTTTTCATGGGTAATAACCTCAATCTTTCGTTCCGGATATTTATTTTGAACCTCTTGTATAATATCAAGTGTATTATCCGTGCTGCAATTATTCAAGACTTTTATTGTAAATCCTGTTGCAGTTTGCGTGCATAAGCTGTCTAACATTATGCGCAAATATTCAGCTCTATTATACGTCAAAACAAATATATCTAAATTTTTACAATCCATATTAACTCCTTTTTTTTATACCCCAATGAAAATTCTTTTTGTCACTTGTTCCATCAACGTTATCTATTTCCTAAATTCTAAATATAACTTTTGCATTCCGTCTTGATAACCTGTAAACTCAAATTTGCCTAATTCCTTTAGCAACTTGGAGTTATCCGCGGTATATTCTTTATTCATGCCCGGATTTTTAACAATGGTTTCGACCCCTATACATTTTGCCAACTCAACTATCTCTATACTTTCATTTGGCGTTACGTTTAAGAATTTTTCTCTCGTCGGATGTTCCACAAAATGTCTGACTATTTTACAAAAATCATCAATCCAAATAAAATGAAATTTGACATTTTGGTTTAACACAACCGGCTCATTTTTGATTTTTGATGCTACTATACAAGACGTCACCCGCGAAGGGTCTTCACCCGCACCATAAATTCCGAATAAGCGTAAATTCAAAATATTATCACGCGTTTCAATCTCTTTTGAAATCATATATTTTGAATACCCGTAAGGATCTTTTGGAACTGATTTCCCAAAATCTTCTTCTTTTACCATCACTAGTGGATTGGATTTATCGTATTCTGCGCCGGAACCGACCGTAATCATCGGCAACCCACTATCTGCAAGATTATTAAACATTTGAATATTAGGCTTTGCAACATCATCCAAGCTCGCATCGGGTGTTATGCGCACGCCACAAGATGCACAATGTATTATGAACTCTATTTCGTTTTCTCTTATATATTTTTCAACCTCTTTTTTGTCAAGAAGATTTAACTGAAAACTTCTTGGCGTAAAAAGGTTATATTCCCTAAAGAAATTCTTCAAATGGTTGCCAATAAATCCACCTGAACCTGTCAACAATATATTTTTCATTCTACTCCCTTTCTCCATAATACAAACCAAATTGTTTTTTTATGTAATCTCTGTTCCCTATGTAATGGGAAAATTCGTCAGGGACACCAATTCTTGTAAATTTAACGCCGTGACCGCTTTCCGCAATCACTTCCGCAACCGCCGAACCCAGCCCTCCGATAATTGAATGCTCTTCCATTGTTTGAATTTCTACACCTTTATCAACAAGTTCATTAATCAGTTCTTTGTCTAACGGTTTTATCGTGTGCATACTTATCAAATAAGGATTTTTGCCTTGTTTTTCTAATTGCTTGCAATAATAAGCTGCATCAGGTAGCATATTACTCGTTGAAATTATCGCAATATCCTCCCCTTTTTTAAGAACACTTGCTTTTCCTATTTCTAATTTCTCATTATTGAAAACCCCTCTATTATGCCGTCCTATTCTTATATACATAGGTTTATCGTTTAAAACCGATTGATTAACGATCTGTTCCGCTTCATAATTATCCCCGGGACAGCAAACCGTCATATTAGGAAGGGTTCTCATAAGAGATATATCTTCTGTTGCGTGGTGCGTTGCACCTGACGCACCATATGTAAATCCAGCACCAATACCCACCAATTTTACATTTGTATTCATATATGCAACATCGAGTTTAACCTGTTCAAATGCCCTCTCTGCCAAAAAAGGTATTATCGTGTATACATAAGGTTTTTTCCCCATCAAAGCAAGCCCTGCAGCAAGCGAAATTGCGTTTTGTTCTGCAATACCACAATTTATAGCTCGCTCGGGAAATTTTTCAAAAAACGGTTCTAAAACAGAAAAACCCATATCAGGAGTGATAAGAACAATATCTTCATCTTGTTCTGCAAGTTTAATTAACGTATTTATGAATGTTTTTCTCATTAGTATTTTACCTCAATTTCTTTTAACGCAATTTCTAACTGTTCATCGTTAGGAGATTTGTAGTGCCATTCAAGTTTATCCTCCATAAACGAAACTCCTTTACCTTTAACAGTATGAGCAACAATGGCAATAGGTTTATTGCTTTTTATTTTGAATGTTTTTTCCAGTTGCTTCGTATTGTGTCCGTTTACGCTATATGTTTCAAATCCAAAAGATTTTAACCGCACTTCTATATTTGTCTGGTCTATAACGTCGTTAGAAGCACCAAACCCTTGGTATTTATTTACATCAACAATAAAGACATAGTTATTTAGTTTATGCGTAGAGGCAAACATCAAAGCCTCCCAAACAGAACCTTCATTACATTCTCCATCTCCGCATATAACATATACTCTTCCTTTGTTATTGTTCATTTTTTTTGCCAGAGCAAAGCCTAATCCCAAAGAAGGTCCGTGTCCCAAAGAACCGGATGAAACCTCAAAGAACGGGGATTTTTCTTTGTCAATATGGCAAGGCAAAGTTCCATTATTCTGTGAATATCCATCCAAGTACTCTTTTGTTATAAACCCCTTGTGGTATAAAACAGAGTACAATGCGGCACTTGAATGTCCTTTGGATAATATTATAATATCTCTGTCTTTAGAGCAGATGTTATCTTTTGTGATATTCGCAACTTTATAATATAGTGTATATAGAATATCAACAACACTCAGCGCAGATCCAATATGTGAAACCTTTGCTTTGTGTACCATTTTTATTATTGTTTCTCTAATTTCTTTTAATTCTCTCATTTATAAATTCCTTTATCGTATTTGCAATTCTTGAAATTTCTTCTTCGCCAAGAGCAGGGAATGTGCCGACCCAGAAAGTGTTATTCATAATAAACTCGGTATTAGGTAAAAGTTTATAATGATCTTCCGATAAGTCTTTGGAATTTATTAAATCAGAATTCCCTATTCTAAAATTAACGTCATTATCAACGATCATTGGCTGACGCAAAATATTACCCGCAAATAATTGTCTCGTACCAATCTTATGGCTTTCCAGATATTCGACTAACTCTTGCTTTGTAAAAGGCGCGTTTTCTTTTACGGAAATCAAATATCCAAACCAGGACGGTTTTACACCTTCGCGAACTTCAGGGAGAATTAAATAATCTTTCAAATCAGCAAGTTTTTCACTCAAAAGTGCTGCGTTTCTGCGACGAATTTCTAAGAAGCTGTCGAGTTTATCAATTTGCGAACAGCCAAGAGCGGCCTGCCAATCTGTAATTTTAAGGTTAAAGCCGATGTGAGAATACGTATATTTGTGATCATACCCATACGGGAGGTTTCCTACTTGCTGTGTAAAACGTTTTCCGCAAACGCCGTCACGTCCCGGAGGACAGCAGCAATCACGTCCCCAATCACGGAAAGACATAATAATTTTGTACAATTGAGGGTCATTTGTAATAACGGCACCGCCCTCACCCATTGTAAGGTGGTGTGCAGGATAAAAACTGAATGTTCCAATATCCCCGATTGTACCGATTTTACGTCCTTTATATTCACCGCCCAAAGCGTCGCAGCTGTCTTCAATAACCCAAAGATTATATTTTTTAGCTAAAGCCATAATTTTATCTAAATCATAGCTGTTGCCAAGTGTGTGCGCAAGGAAAATTGCTTTTGTTTTAGGGCTGATTGCTTCTTCAATTTTATCAGCATCAATGTTATAAGTTCCAACTTCACAGTCAACTAAAACCGGGACTAAACCGTATTGAATAATCGGATTAATTGTTGTTGGAAAACCTGCTGCAACAGAAATAACCTCATCACCTTTTTTAAGTGCACGTTTCCCAAGTTTGTGCGAAGTCAGTGCAGAAAAGGCAAGCAAGTTAGCGCTTGAACCGGAATTCGTTGAAAGTGCAAATTTTACACCCAAATATTTTGCGAACTTAGTTTCAAATTCTTTATTAAAACGACCTGCCGTAAGCCACATATCCAAAGAAGCGTCAATCATATTCATCAACTCTTCTTCACCCAAAAGTTTTCCGCTTGGTGGAATATAATCAAATTCTCGGTTTTTACCGTAAATGGCTTGGTAATACTCTTGTGCAGCGGCTTTTACTTTGTTGCGTAATTCTTGTTCCATTTTATACTCTCCTCATAATTTTTGATTTGTTTCATTGTAAATTTATACATATTGCAATCTTTTTTGTAAAAATGCTTGTACCAATCGACAGTTTCAGATATTGCTTTATCTGCGGTGTAAGTCGGCGTCCAGCCCAAAACTTTTTTTGCCTTGTCGATATTCAGCATTAAGAGATTTGCTTCATGTAAATTATCTCGTTTATGAACGACAACGTCTCCTTTTTCGTAGTATTTGCAAACCTTCTGAGCAACCTCAGCTACGCGTAACACGCTTTCTTCATTTGGACCGAAATTAAAACCTTCTGCAAACTTTTTTCCTTCTTCAAGTAATTTTTCTCCCAATAAAAGGTAGCCACTAAGTGGCTCTAAAACGTGTTGCCAAGGACGAACCGCAATCGGATTTCTAATTTCTATTTTTTTATTTGTGTTTATGTACTTTATGCAATCCGGAATTAACCGGTCTAATGCCCAATCTCCACCACCGATCACGTTGCCGGCACGCGCAGTTGCCATTGCATAAGTATTTTCTTCCTGTAAAAATGAACGCCTAAAAGAGGACGACATAATTTCAACGCAACCTTTTGAAGATGAATACATATCATATCCACCCATAGGTTCATCTTCTTTATAACCTCTATTTATTTCCTTATTTTCATAACATTTATCAGTTGTAATATTCACGAAAGCTTTAACTGATGTGCAATTTTTACTTGCCTCTAATACATTTAATGTGCCGATAACATTTGTTTTATATGTCAAAACCGGTTCTGCATAAGAAAGCCTTACTAAAGGCTGCGCTGCAAGGTGAAAAACTATTTCCGGCTGAAAATCCTGCATTGTTTTTTCTAACGCGGCATCGTCAAGAATATCTCCGATTACGGATTTTGCGATTTTATTTTCAATACCTAGCTCATTAAACATAGACGGTTCAGTGTTTGGAGCAAGTGAATATCCGCAGACTTCCGCCCCAAGTTCTGTTAGCCAAAGTGCTAGCCAACTCCCTTTAAATCCTGTATGGCCAGTTAAAAATACTTTTTTACCTTTATAAATATTATTAAACATTTACTACCTCTTTTTTGTTTAACCAAATAGCCCAAGGTGCATTGCCTGTTTCCCACATCTCGGTAAGTTCATTTTTACCTTTCAACGTATCCATTGGATACCAAAATCCTTGGTGTCTAAATGAATTTAGTTGTCCATCTTTTGCCAAATTTTCCAAAGGTGCACGTTCAAAAATTACATCATCCCTTGAATCATCTATATAGTTAAATACTTCCGGTTCACAAATCATAAATCCTCCATTAATCCAAGCTCCATCTCCTTGAGGTTTTTCATTGAAGCTGTTGATGGCTCCATTTGTTGAAATGTCTAGTGCACCAAACTTTCCACTTGGTTTAACAGCGGTTAATGTCATGTGTTTACCACACTTCCTGTGGCATGCTATTAAATCTTTGATATTAACATCACTTACCCCGTCGCCATAAGTAAGTAAAAATGGCTCATTACCGATATATTTTTGTGCTTTTTTTATACGTGAACCTGTCATTGTGTTCTGTCCGGTATAGAGCATTGTAACTTTCCAAGGCTCAGTTTTTATACGGTGAATTTCAACCGCATTATTTTGCATATCAACTGTAATATCAGAATACTGTTGATAATAATGTACAAAATAATCCTTAATAACGTGGGATTTATAACCGGTCAAGATTATGAAATCGTTAAACCCATAGTATGAATAAATTTTCATAATATGCCACAAAATTGGTTTTCCACCAATTTCAACCATCGGTTTTGGAATAGATTTTGTTTCTTCTGAGAGCCTAGTTCCAAGCCCTCCTGCTAAGATTACTACTTTCATTTATACCTCCTTCAGGTGTATTTGTTCTATAATTTCATTATCTAGTTTATTTTTGTAATAAAGCAGTCTTTCAGTATTATTAGATTTTTGAAATAAAAATATATGTAACTTGTACCAAAAAAATGTATATATATTCCGTAAAGGTATATATATAGGGGCTAATATTTCTTTCAAATAAGAAATTACAAAGAATATGTAAAAATATAAATTTGAATAATATATTGGCAACAAGTATTTAAAATATCCATCTTTAATATATGTATATCTTTTTTTATAATCAAAATATAATTGGTTTATAAGTTTGAGAGTGTTATATTTTTCTCTTTCATATACTTTTTTATTTAAAGTGCCATTTTTATAATATTTAGCAATTAAAATATTGAGATAATTAACCCCAAATATTTTAGCAGGGTTATATCCGCCATTATTATTGGTTGGTAATACTCTCAATAAATTATCCTTACTTACAATGATTTTTCTGTTTTGTTCTAAAAACTCCAATAGTATTTTTGTTTGTAATAATTGTAGGGATATTCCGGTTTGAAAATCCTTATAATTTTCAAAATCTTCTTTCCAGATAGAAAAAGCACCTATCCATGTAATTCTATGGCTTGCAATATTTAGTAAATCATTTATGTTATGACAAATGTAATATTCTTCATTACAAGAATCTTCTTTATAAAAGTTTTGTACGCCATTTGAAAAAAATAGTATATTTTTTTCTTTAAGATTGTTTTTTATAAATTGTAGAATTATATCCAAAGCTCCGGGAAGGAACATACATTTATCGTTATTCAATTTTAGTAGCTTGCCATTTGCAAGGGATAACACTTTTGTAAAATTATTATCTGCTCCAATGTTGTTTGATTCTCTATTGTAAATAATTTTATTAGGAAATTCTTGTACATATTTATTACAGATTTCTTGTGTTTTGTCACTTGAACAATTATCGGAGATAACAATTTCTACATCAAATGTATTTTGAAAAACTTTTTCCACAACTATTGATTCAATTGTTTGTTCTAACAATTCTGCTCTATTATATGTCGGGATACATATTGATAATAATGGTTGCTGGTACATTTATATTCTCTCCTTAAATAATTCAAAAACCTTGTTAGAATTTTGATGCGTATCAAATAAGTTTATATTTAGTTGTGATATTCGTAAATTTGCAATTGTTGCGCCGCTGAAACCTGCTCCTACTACGATATTTAATTTATCCATTTATTCTCTCCATTCTAACAACCTGTCTGCCAAGTAATTCAACGTATATTCCTGTTGCATTTATGTTTATCCGTATGAGTTTTTTTATTAACGGTTCTTTTTTATAACCATATTTCTTCATGTATTTTGAAGGTGTTTGCAAAAGTAATTTCAATTCTCTTTTATGCTTTTTAGGAAAGTCTTTTTCAAAATCAACATCTTCTGACAAAGCCTTAAATGTGTGAACAAATCTTGCCAAAAATTCTTTCTTATATTCAGGTGAGATTCTTGTTAAATTCCACTTATAATCCCTGTATTGTTTCTTTAACTTATATTTATTCACATAAGGTTTTAGCTCTTTACGCATTTCTATATACTGTGTCAGCAAATCGTATTCATCACTTATGCTATAAATTTTTTTAGGGTTATTTATTGTTGAATTGCTGTTGTCTTGTCTGTAATGCAAATACGGTACATCGGTAACCAAAATTCTGTTTGCTGACATCATTACTTTGAATGTGAATAAAATATCCAGATATGCCCCGTTTTCACTCTCCGTAAAGAAAATCTCGTTATTAATCAACAATTCCTGTTTATATAAAGCAGCCCAAATACTTGGATGCGCCTGTAAAACTTGTGGGTGCTTGGTAATATTGAATACTTCATTTTTAATTTTTGAAAAGACGGTCGGTACTCCTATGTTTTTATTGGTTTTCCCGTAAAATTGCCAAAAATTACATTTTACAACATCACAATTGTTTTTTTCTATGAGGTTTAACAAGTCCTCATACATATTAAGTTCAATATAATCATCAGATTCGATTATTGAAATATATTCTCCTGATGCAGCTTTTATTCCTGAATTTACGGATTTTGCATATCCGTAATTCTGCGGATTATCAATAAACTTAATTCTGCAATCTTTTTTTATATATTCTTCAATAATGGATTTTGAATTGTCAGGGGAACAGTCGTTAATAATAATTATTTCCAAATCCTTAAATGTCTGATTGATAATGCTGTCAAGACATTGTCTTAAATATTTTTCCACATTATAAACAGGTATGATTACCGAAAGTTTTGCCATTACACTAACTCTCCTTTCAGCAGTCTGTCATAGTAGGTTCCGTCAATATTTTTTACCTTATTTAATCCTAAAGTCTTTGGTTTGAAAGACAATTTATGTATTGAACTCTCACGTTTAAAGATTTCCCATTTTTGTTCGTTATAAGGATTTAATAACTCGTTTTGAAAATGTTGAACAGGTACAAAACTTACAAACGGAACATTCTGCCACAATTGTTTATTTGTTTCATCCCGCTGAGTAATCGCTGTTAGTGCATGCAAATACAGAAAATAGTTCATTAAATAGCTGTTATCACTCCAATATGCAAGCAATAATTCTTTTATTTCTTTCAAAAATTTATTATCCGGTTTTGAATGAATAAAATAACTTGCTAAATTTAATCCGTCTAAATCGTCATTAAGTTCATTTTGAAAAACAAAGAAATCAGAATTTATGATATAATCAGGAATTTTCCCCGTTAATAGAACAGTTGAATCTATCCAACATCCGCCGTATTTTAATAACAAATATGTGCGTAAAATGTCGGAAAAATGTGCCATTTTCATCTTTCCCTGAGATAATAGGGTATAATATCTTTCAGGAAGTTCAACGTATTCTGAAATGTTTTTTAAATCCAGTACAATATGGCGTTTATCAGGTTCAAATTTGTCTATACTTTCAATACATCTTTTTACAATATCCGGTGCGTTTTCTGCTCCGCTATCCCAAAACTGCCATATTGTATAATTTTCAATCCCGTTATTTGTGCAATACTCGCGTTCAGTTTTGCAATCCAAAGATTTTATATATTTTTTCAAGTAATTTTTTGCCATTTCGCCTTTTAAAATACGTCGTATTTTTCGGTTCGGAATGAATATTTCAAGGCAAAGTTTTTTTATTGAATTAATAAACTGTTTTATCGGAGAAAATATTAGCATTGTTCCTCCTTTAGGCGATCTATTAATTCGGGAAATTCGTTCACAATTTTATCCAACGCTTGATTGCCTGATAAACCCTTACCTTTGCTTAAATTGATTTTGCACAAGCCGTATTGCTGTGTATTGTCAATAACTTCAACGGATTTTGAATATCCGTTTACCATTTGAATTTTTGTGCCTTGTAAAACCGCCATTGCCCAAAAATATATGTCATCTTGTGTCGGTAAAATCTTGTTAAATTTTTCGGTATCAAAAATTTCTTTGTAAAGTGAGTTTGGAGGATAAAGCACTCCGCCGCAGCCGATAATTGTGTTGTAGTAACTTGCATCTGCGTATTGTTTCCAATCCCAAATTACATCTTTACTATGATAAAAAGACAATTCCCGATTAGTTAATTTAACTCTAAAACCTCTGTTTGTATAAATGTTTTTGTTGTTATTTAGGTAAGCATTATATAAGTCTTCGATTGTATATTCATCGTAGTAAATATCATCATCAAATGTGATGATAATATCTTCAGGATATTCTTTTAGTGCAGGAATAAGTTTTTTGTAAGATTTTAAATCCTCACACCAGCGAATAGTTAATCCGTAGTCAATTAATTTCAATAAACTTTCGGGTAAGTCTTTTTCTAAATTCGGAAACTGTTCTTTCCCCAGCCATAAAATAAGTTTGTCAGGTTTAACGCTTTGGGTTAAAAGTGATTCTATTACGTAATGAAGTGTTTTTATACGTTGCGGAAAAGATGTTAATGATGCAATTATTTTGGGTTCTCTTGTTTCTGTTTGATTAAGTCCAAATTCATCTAACGTCCTGTATAATGAAATGTTTTCTTTTGCTTTAATGCGTATTGTTAAGCCAAACAGATTAATAAAATAATGCGAGTCCAAATATTTTATATCAAAGAAATTCCGTTTTTTTGTGTCTTTTATAAAAATAGGAATAAATGAAAATAACAAATAGGTTTGAATATTATTTTGCTCTTTTATTTTTAATAAAGGAACATCGCCAAAATATTTAATTGATTTTGTGATATTTTTATATTTTTTATCAAGTATAAGATGATTTTTTTCAAAAAATTTATTAATAAATTTTTGTGCATTATAATTATCAAGTTGGCGTTTTTTTGATTTTAAATTTTTAACAATAGAGTTTTTATTAACTCTGTAATAATAATTTGTTCCGGCAACCGTGACTAAAGAGTTTGTATTTTTCAAAACTTCCGGTGTCCAAAAAACATCTTCGTAATAGATATCGTTTTTAAACTTGATATTTTTAATTTTATCTTTTTTGTACAGCTTGTTCCAAACATAAGAACATTTTGGAAGATTTATACATTCAATTTTTTCATTCAGGGATAGGCACAATTTTTCTTCTGTATATAGAACCCTATATTTCTCGGAATTTTCCCGTTTTCGAATGATTGTTGCGCAAGCGATATCCGCGTTATATTCAACAATTGTATTGTATAATTTTTCATAAAAATTATTATCAATCCAATCGTCAGAGTCTACAAACCCAATGTATTCGCCTTGAGCAATTTTTACTCCGATGTTTCTTGCATTACCAAGTCCTTGATTTTGCTCTAATGATATAATTTTTATTCGGTTATCTTTTTTAGCATAAGTTTTAAGTATTTCTGCCGAGTTATCTTCAGAAGCATCGTTGATACATATAATTTCAATGTCTTTCATTGTTTGCTGAATTATACTGTCGAGGCATTTTGGAAGATATTTTTCGACGTTATAAACAGGAACAATAACAGAAAGTTTAGGCATAGCAGAGCCAATATCTTTACCAAAACAGCTAATATCATTCATCTGTGCAACTTTCTGCGAGGTATTTTGCTCCACAAGCATCCCTTTCCATTCCTGAAAACTTAATCATAAATCGGATAAAGATAATCCTAAGTGTTATATAAATAATCAGATAAGCATAGCTTTATATCAATTAGCCATTGTGCTAATTATTTTTTGTTCAGCCTACATGCTACTTGGTGATAATATTAGTGTTGTGGAGGTCTGGTTTAAGACGTGCAAAGTGCACCAATGATAAAGACCTTGAAACAAGTTCAGGGTGACACATGTGTTTGATTTTTGTATTATGCTTTTGGTGACAAAATTGTTTAACGCACATGTCATCCTGAATTTATTTCAGGATCTTACCAACATGGCATAGTTACTATGGTTTAGCAAATTTATTGTCGCATTAGTAAATGCGACCTACATTTTAACTTTATCCCTTCTCCTAAGAAAGGAGAGGGTTAGGGTGAGGTCTGGTCAATGTTTTGCATTGAGGTCTAGGTGACAGCAACGAGGTGTACTACTGTATAACCCCTATGTCATCCTGAACTTGCTTCAGGATCTTACAATCGTAGTACTCTTGCAAAATTTCAAACAGATCCTGAACAAAACAAAATCTACGTAGCTTCGCCACTTGATTTTTAGTTTTTTCAGGATGACATGTGCGTTAAACAATTTTGTTACCAAAAGCATAATACAAAAAATCAAACACATATGTCATCTTGAATTTGTTTCAGGATCTTACAATCGTAGTACTCTTGCAAAATTTCAAACAGATCCTGAACAAAACAAAATCTACGCAGCTTCGCCACTTGATTTTTAGTTTTTTCAGGATGACATGTGCGTTAAACAATTTTGTCACCAAAAGCATAATACAAAAAATCAAACACATGTGTCATCCTGAACTTGTTTCAGGAGCTGTTAAATGTCAGGAGTATTGAATATTCGTTATTGATGCTGTATATGACATGAAAAAGGGACACAAATGCAAAACATGTGTGTCCCTCGTCTTTTAATCCTTACTTCACAATTAAAAAGGATCTGGAAACCCAAATCCTTTTTAATTAGCGGAAGACGAGACTCGAACTCGCGACAGTCTGCTTGGAAGGCAGATACTCTACCAACTGAGCTACTTCCGCTCATGTAATTTATTGTCACAAAGAAATTCTACAATAAAAATTTTTCAAAATCAAGATGTAGTTTTTGAGATTTATATAAGCCCCTGAAATGCGCCTCGCATTAAACGGATATCGCTCACTCTACCGAAAATCCGCAGTTCAGGATGACAAAATTGTATAACGCACATGTCATCCTGAAAAAACTAAAAATCAAGCGGCGAGGCTGCGTAGATTTTGTTTTGTTCAGGATCTGTTTGAAATTTCGCAAGTATACCACGATTACAAGATCCTGAAACAAGTTCAGGATGACATACTTGCTAAACCTTGACCGGATCTCACCCCTACCCCCTCTCCTATCTTAGGAGAGGGGAAATTTGTGGGGCACCTTTTGAAAGGGGAAACTTTAAGATCCTGAAACATTCTTGGATTATTCGGGTGTGCAGAACACTTTTTCGCTTTTAAATCCTATCGGATTTAGCCGCTCAATCGTGTTCTTTGCCCTTACGAGTTTCGCTCGTTTCACTCGCTCACTCTACCGAAAATCCGCAGTTCAGGATGACAAAATTGTATAACGCACATGTCATCCTGAAAAAACTGAAAATCAAGCGGCGAAGCTGCGTAGATTTTGT
>JBJEGJ010000002.1:0-84840 GCA_051874955.1 Candidatus Gastranaerophilaceae bacterium | reverse complement strand
AAACAAAATCTACGTAGCTTCGCCACTTGATTTTTAGTTTTTTCAGGATGACATGCGCGTTAGACCACTGCTGCTCTTGAATTTGTCACTAAGACCCCAATGCTCAACCCTACCAACTTTTATTGGCGGCGGTAAGGGGAATTGAACCCCTGTTTGGAGAATGAGAATCTCCCGTCCTAACCACTAGACGATACCGCTTTATGTTCCCATTTTACCACAAAAATTTTTAGTGTGACATCTTGTGATGACTTTTTTTAGGATATAATAAATGTAACACAAACATTCATCTAAGGATATTAAAATGGAACAAATTGAAAATAAGATATACCAATTATTAGAGCAGCTTAACCTCGAGCACTCCAAAAATTTGACAGAAGAATTAAAAAAAACATTAGAACCTTATAAAAACGGCTCTATCGGGCTGGCTCAGATTAACCCGATTGCCGGAAATATTGAATATAACGCTAAAAAAGTAGTAAAATATATAGTTGAAGCTCAAAATTTTGGGCTTGATTTAGTCGTATTTCCTGAATTGATATTAATGGGTTATCCGATTGAAGACACTATAGATAGACACCCTATCATAGTGGAAGAAAATGTTAAGTGGTTGAAAGAAATTGCAAAGATAACTACAAATACAACTGCTTTGGTAGGTTTTGTCGAACCAAGAAAATATAATTGTTTGACAGGTAAAAAATATTTTAACTCTGTTGCAATATTATCCGAGGGGAAAATCAAAGGTATAGTCAGAAAATCGCTTTTACCGACTTATTCTGAATTTAATGATTACAGATATATTGAGCCGTCGCCTGTTGTGGGTGTGCAGCCGGCTGAAACTTTGGGTCAATTTGATGAAGAAATGGTGCAAGATTGTCCGAAAACTGTTGAAATTAACGGTAAAAAATACGGGATATCTATCTGTGAAGATTGTTGGAACAATAAAGAATTTTTCAATGATACAACATTATATTCACTTGACCCGATTGAAGAATTGGCAAAAGAAAAGCCTGACGTTTTTATAAACTGTTCGGCATCTCCGACAAGAGCAAAAAAAGAACAGTTAAAACATAATATGTTGTCTTTTATTGCAAAAAAATATTCTACCCCTATTATTTATGTTAACCAAGTCGGTGCTATTGATAACAGCTCTTTTGACGGGTCAAGCAGGGCGTTTGACAAGACCGGAAAACTTTTAGCACGCGCAAAATCTTTTCAGGAACAGTTTTTGATAGTTAATCCTGAAAAAGGATTGGGCAAAGTTTATCCTTTAACCGGCGGTTTGGAAAAAACTCTTACGGAAGCAAAAGTTTATACTCTTGAGTATGAGCCGGATTTGGAAAGAACATACAAAACAATTATTCAAGGGATAAAAGATTATTTTACTAAAACAGGGTTTAAACGTGCGGTGTTGGGGCTTTCAGGCGGATTAGATTCAACGGTTTGTGCGGTTTTGCTATCGGATGCTTTGGGTGCTGAAAATGTCTTTGGGGTTAGTATGCCTTCAAAAATCACAAGCTCGGAAAGTAAATCAGATGCGCAAATTCTTGCAAATAATTTAGGTATAAATTTCACGGAAGCATCTATTAAAGATATGGTTGATACGACGACAAAGTGTTTGAACGACTTGTTTTCTTCCGTTGAAAAAAAATGGGATGGGCGTTATACAAAATCTTTTACTCAAGATAATATTCAGGCACGCTCAAGGGCTATGTTTTTGTGGGGGATAAGTAACGAGTTTGGAGCTTGTCTGCCTATTGCAACTTCTGATAAATCAGAACTATACATGGGATATGCAACAATAAATGGCGATATGTCAGGCGGATTTGCACCAATTGCGGATGTTCCGAAAACAAAATTGTTTGCTCTTGCAAGGTGGCTAAATGCTAACAGGAAAGTTAAAAATGCAATTCCTGAATCTGTTATTTTGAAAAAGCCGGGAGCAGAACTTGCGATTGACCCGAAAACGGGAAAACCGTTAATTGCGGAAGACGCGTTAATGCCATACGAATTTTTGGATGAAGTTATTTGGAGAATTGAAAATAAAAAAGAGCATTACTATGATATGCTAAACTCTGAATTTTTATACGAAAAATCACATTCCGTATCAAAAGAACAAAAAACAGAATGGCTGGATAAGTTCTACCGAAGAATGTCAACAGCTTTATATAAGTGGTCAATTTTGCCGCCATCCGTTATCGTTGATTCTCGCTCAATCAATAAATATGATTACAAACAGCCGATTACCTCATCCGGCATAAATTACAAAGGGTTAGACGAAGAAAGTATCTCAACTAAAATAAAAGAATTTGCGCATTTGTAACGTATTATTAAGTTGAAAATTATTCTTCTACGGCTTAGAATACACTATTGGTCGCATTTATTCAAAAAGGTTAAACGGCTAATTGGCATAATGAAATTTTATGATATTATAATCACACAAGGGAATTAATATTTAATGTTCAATGTAAATATTTTAAAGATGATGTATAAACGTTCCCCAATGAATTTTTATACATCTGATAATGAAACAACAGTTATTAAATCAGTTAATAATACCTCACTTGGTTACAAATTTGAGAGAAAATTTGACGATGATGAGATAAACAAGGCTTGGGGCGAAACAAAGATATGTAAAAGATGGTCTACGATACTAATTTTTTTACTTTTAATCACGTTGTTGTATCAGTTTATTTTTCCGAAGTTTTTTCTCTTTGTAAATAATGTTTGGTACGTAAATGCAATTATAATCCTTGCAATATTTGCATTTGTTTGTCAAATTATAACAAAAATTTGTACTATATTTTTTGAACGGAATTTAAAGAAAAAATTTGGCGAATTTGAAAAAACAATATTTAAATCCAAAAAAGAAATTGATGAAAAATATTATAAATTATTTAAAATAGAATTAGTAAAAGCACTAATTCTTATACTTGTGATTCTTGGATGTTTCAGTTTCGGGTCGCCGTTGAAAAAAGCTCAAAAACTAATAGAATATGAACGATATAACGAGGCAATTAAACTGACAACTCTAGGGTCAAAAATTTTCCCTATAGCTCAGGAATGGTATTCTTTGCGCGGATATGCAAAATTCAAAACAGGAGATTTTGACGGCGCAATAAGTGACTACGATAAAGCGTACAATCTCGGAGCTGACGGTTTTAATATTATGAATTTTGATAATAAAATATACATTAAATATTATACAAAAGACTTTGGCGGTGCGCTAAGAGATTTTGATGCAGCAATAGAAGCCGCAAATAACGACAATGAGCGTGACCAGTTTATGTGGGATAAAGCACAATTTTTGTACCATATAAAAAATTACGAGGATGCACTGACTATTTACACCGATTTGATTGATAACGCTGATGAGGATAGGATTTACCTACTAAAAGATCGGTTATATTTAGAAAGAGCGCAAGTTTATAAGGCACTTGGGCAAAATGAATTAGCACAAGAAGATATTATCAATTCCGGTATAAATGATGAGGATAGCCAAACAAATCCTATCCCGCAACCGACTTTGATGCCCGATAGCTTTTAATTTATCTGATATCTTTGAAATCCAAATCTAATTTATCGGCATTTAAATCGCCTTTTACAAGCACTCGGAACAAACCGGTCTGTGAAACGTCAGCTTTTATCGGCGGGATCTGTTTTATAATATTACTGTTTTGGTCTTTACTGTATTCTTTTCTGAATACAACTTTATAGATTAAACTTAGCGGGATTTTGAAAATTCGAATTTTACGTTCTGCAAGTTTATCACGCTTACCCCAAACCGTCAAATTCCCAACCTGAGTAGATATATCATAATTACCCGTCAAAAACAATGATAGATAGTCGCCTTGTGAGTATATTTTGACATTGTGAACAAGTGAATTATCAAGAATAAAACTTCCGTTTAAATCTGCCTGAAATATTTTCGGGTTTGAAAAATCTATATTTGTTATTTTTGAAAGGGTAAATTTAAATGTTTTCTTCAAAAAATGCAATGGAGTTTTTTTGTTAGAGGCATTTATTATTATTTCTCTTGAACCCAGTTTTGGCAAATACCCATCAGAAATTGCAAATGTTGCGTGAGCATGAATGTCGTTCAATTTGTTTTTGGTTTTCATGTGTAAAGTTGCAAATGCCGTACCCTCAAACTGATTTGGCAAGTTGAAAATTTTTGTGGCAACTTCATTAGAATCAATGTCTGAAGCTAAGAAATATATATTTGAAGAATGGTCTTTTACATTATATTTGCCTTTAGCTGTTAATAGACCGCAAGCATAAGCGGTAGTAGGTATAACGAAATCAACAATATTGTTGTTTAAAGACCCGTATATCTCGGCATTTTTTAATGAAAATTTAGGATGAGAAATCTCTCCGACTCTGATTTTTCCTGTTTTAACGGTATATTTGTATTCTTTTTTTATGCCGTTGTTTTTATGTTCTTTTTTAGGAAAAGCTGTTTTTATTGTTGAGATATTCCCTCTTGTAATCAGATATTTGTCTAAATTGATATCAATATTATCAATCAATACTCCTTGTTTAAAATCATTCGCAGCAATAAAATTCATTTTTATGGGTGAATTAAAAAATTCACCGATGACATCAATGTTAATCTTATCTTTGGAAACTTTTATATCAGATTTTTTAACATACATAAAATCTTTATGGTGAGAATTATAAACAGATAAATTGCCGTTTATCATTTTATCTTTGAAATTATATTTCAAATTCCCGTCAAAAGTTCCGCCGGTAAGATATTCAGCGGTAAAACTCTCAATCAATTTCATCGGAACTGCGCCGTTTGTTTTAAACGTAATATATACAGGCGACAGGGAGCTCTTTTTTTGCTCAAAATAACCATCTCCTGATAGCATTAAATCTTTCTTCCCGTTATTTATAAAAGAATAATCGTAAGTCTTTATTTGCAGATTGTTGGGCGTTTTAATCGTTTGCGCTGATATTTGGCGGTATTTATCCGTATTATCCAATGCTCCGAATTTAGAAATAATATTACTGTTTTTTGGCACATTTAACAAATAATTAATATCGGTTTTTCCTTTTGCGGTTTTGTAGGACACAAGAGCCTCCGCTAACCCGCTAATCTCAACTTGAGGGAAGTAACTTTTGGTAAAAGATGAGGATAATTTTGATTTAACATTTCCTGTTGTTGTCAGGTTATTTGTTGCAACTCCTTTAATCCAAACATCCGTATACAAATTTTCGCCGCCGAAACTTCCGTTCGCGGCGGCTCTAATGTCGTGCCCGTTAAAATTAAATCTTACATAGGGTAAGGTAACAGGTATTTTAAATTTTGAAAAATCAGCACTTAAATTATGAGCTAAGCATTTCCCGTTTAATCCTTTTTTTGACCAAGTTAAATCTACATCAAGCAGCCCTGTCATATTTTCAAAATTTTCTATAAAATTCCTTTTGTTATTGTGTTGGGTATGGTAAAAGAATATAAAAAAGTTCTTCAAATCATAAACGGATAAGTCTTTCCCGTTGAAATTCAAATTATCAATTGTTCCGGTGAGATTTAATTTTGAATTTTTATATCTTAGAGTGAAATCTTCAAAATTTACAGATTTATTGAAATACAAATATCCGTCCTCGCCTATTATAATCGGTTCTTTTGAATACGGCACTGTTAAATAGGCTGTTAATACACAATAAACGGTATCATCAAGTTTTTCAGAATGAATATTTATAAATTTAATCCCCGATTTATCATCAAACCGCACAATTGCCTCTTGTATATTTACTATCGGAAGATAATTGATATTTAAAGAGGTGGAATTTTTGTTTTTATTAGCTTCCAATTTGGGTTTTAACTTTTCAAAGTCCAAATAAATTGATTTGATATTTAATTTGTCCGCCTTCGTTGCCAAAATTTTTGAAGTAAAATCTAAATCTTCTATCTCAAAAATCTCAGCATCTCCTGCTTTCGCATCCAAAGAGTCAACAAATATTCTGTATGAAAAATCATTAGCAAAAGTAACCTTAAAACCTTGCAAAGTAATATCATAACCGGATTTTTTCGATAAAATTTGTTCAAGTTTTGTCATTGCAAAAGTTGAGTTCAAAATTCTTGGAATTCCGATAGTCACAAAAATAACGGCAAGAGTTAACAAAAATAATATTGAAAGACTTATAACTTTTATTATTTTCATTTTTCTTCCTTATTTTTATGAAATATTGATTTGAATTTGTTTTTGATTGACGTATCTTTTTCTGTATCTTGAGAGTTCTGAACGGTTGCGTTTTCAGTATTTTGCTGAGCTCTTAAATCAATAAGTTCCTGAATTGTAAGATTTTCTTCACCTTCGTTTGGTACAGGAAGATTGTCAACAAACCCTTGAGCAGCTTCGATTTCCGAATTTAGAGCTAACCACTTGAATGATTTTATCATTTTAAGCGGCTTTCTGGTATCGCCGCGAAGCACTATTTGAAATTTTGTTGCATAATCATCAGATTTGCCGTCCCCAAGTTGCGGTAGCGCATTCATTTCTTCTTCCGATAAAGTTTCACAGAAAATTGAGAATGTTTTTGCTGCGACAATATTTAAACCAGGAGTATTTTTAATTAAATTCACAGGGTTAATATTTGCCAGAGGTCCTAAGCTATCAGAAAATGTTGATGCTAATTTCCCGCGAAGTTTCATATCTGCGCTGTTATCCACCAAACCGACTTTGCCTGCAATGTATATAGACATTACATCACCCTGACTTTTTATCGGTTCAATATTTGCAAATCCGTTATCGAAAGTTAAATGCCCCAATAAGTTATTAAAATGCGAAGTATCAATTGTAACGATATTTGTTATAACAGAGCCGATTGTAGATGAGAAAAATGCGTTTTCTCTAAGGTTTTCAGCCATTAGGAAATTCTCAAATTTCCCGAATGGTCCTAACTGTCCATTTTTTACATTGAAATCTAAATATCCTTTTAATGATTTCATTTGTTCTTCTTGGGTCAAGCCTTTCATGCTGATATCCGCAACAAAAGACAAATCTCCCGTTAGTGTATCTTTCATTGCCATTGCATCAAGCAAAACTTTTTCCATATCAAAATCTTTGCCGTTAACTTTGGCATTGAGTTCAGATGTTACAAGATTGTATGAAACATTTCCTCTCACGTTTCCGCCCATAGGGTATGTGTGGAGGTTATTCAGATAAAATATGTTTTTAAACATAGAAATATCTGAAGTCGTGTTATTAACGAGAATGTTTCCTGTTTTTATTCTGCGCAAATTGATATTCCCGTCTAAAATTGATATCGGAATATCCGCTTGAGCCGTTGTCGTTGCAGATGATTTCGGCATATTTGAAATTGCAGCTTCTGATACTTTTATAAGTTTATCCAAGTCTATATATTTTGAATTAACACGGACTTGAGATAATTTCATTTCTGAGAATAATTTCCAATCCGTTAGGATATTAACATTGAAATCCGAACCGTTTGCGCTGATATCAGACAGATTTAATCTTACATCTCTGTTATTTAGTCCAAGATGAATATCTCTAATTCTTGTAAATATTTCAGGGATTGAGAAGTTTCTGACATAGAAATTCCCGTTTATTTTTGGAGAGATAACTTTTCCGTAAGCAAAAAGATGCCCGCCAAAGACAAAATTTGAATTGTTAAAAATACAAATTTTACCGTGTAAATCGTTTGGAATTTTTATTTTAAACAGATTTATGAACGGTTCTGTACTCAAGTTGGATACAATTGCTCGAATACCAATGACCTCTTTCAGGTTAATCATATTTTTTCTGAGGTCATCAGAAAAACGGTTATTTCGCCTTAAATACAAACCTGTTTTGTGGATTTTTATCATATCTCCGTTTTTCTCGGCAAAAAACTGTAACAACATAGGATTATTGTGTAATTCTGCTATTTCTACAGGTGTAATGTAAGAATTTGCATCCGTAGCAGCTTGAACAAGTGCTTTGAATTTTTTACCTTTTGCTTCAAAGTTTGCTTTTAAAGGAATTGCCCCTTTGGCTTCAAAATATGGTGATGCCGCATCTCCTAAAAGAGTTTTTATATCAAGATTTTGTAATGCTCCGTTTGCAGAGATGTGAATGCTCGGTTTTGTCAGGTAATCTTCGATATTACCTTGTATTTTTATAACCGAAGCTTTATTTACTTTAATATCAAAAGGTGTTATATCAATTAATTTATTTGATATTTCGGATACCAAACTATCATTTTGGATAACAGAATTTACTGCAGGTAATACAAATTTAAATCCTTGATTTGTATATTTTCCTTTGATATCTCCGTTAAAATCAGTTATTCCCAAACGAGCAAGTTTATTGCTAACCACAAAAGAGCCCGCCTTGTCGCTGAGTGTGAAGTCTTCAAGGTCGGTTTTCAACATCGCTGATATGTTTTTAATTTCTCCCGTAACTTTGGCTTCTGCAGACAAAAATCCTGAATTTATTTTGTAAGAATTTTTAATTTCTTTTGGTGCAAATGCTGTATATAATTCCGGAATAGGTACTCTATTCGCATTTAAATTAAGATTAGCTCCGTAATTTCCGCCAATTTGTCCCGAAATAGACAATGGACGTTTGTTAATTAACACTCTTGTATCGGTAACTTTAAAAATATTATTATCAAAAATCAAATTAGCATTAATGTTATCAAACAATAAGCCTATTTTTCTGTCAAAAATATTTCCGCCGCGAATAATAAATTTGCCGTTAGAGTCAATGTTTGTAAAATCTGTTTTAAATCTAAAGTTTGATAACAAATAGCCGCTTGCTGTCATACTATCCATATCATTTTTGATATGTAACGTATTTAAGTAAGCCTTTGTCAGGGTCAAAATATTTGAAAAATGTACGGCAGGTGATTTCAAAGATATGTCAACAAAAGGCTTTCTCCCGTTTGATGCCGTTGATTGCAAGCTGAGATATTCTTGCGGTGTTACGTATAAATTTGAGTTTATTTCAAATTTATGTCCTTTTGCCAAAAGTTTAAAATAAGATGGCGGAAGCTGTATCCCTGATAAGGTTACCGTCGTGTCTTCAATATCCAAAAATCCTTTAGCGTATATTTTTTTTGTCTTTTTTGTTTGTCTTATTTTTAATTTTGAATTGATTTTTGATTTTAAATTATAATCACGATAAACGCTGACAGGATTTACAAACGGAAGTTCATAAACCGCTTCATTATCTTCTTCTGTCGGCTCTATGTTAAACGCCGGCAAAAATGTGTCAATATCAAGATTTGCCGTAATATTTTCATCTTTATCAGAAAGAAAATGTATATCCGCCTTAACTTTTGCGGTTTCCCCGTTAAAATATCCAAGTCTGATTTGTTCTCCCTTTAATGATAAACTGTGAGATGCTTTGATATCATTAATTACAGCTTGATAGTTATTTAACTTTAATGCAGGAATAACAATCTTAACATCAGAAATATCAACTGAGGTGTTTTCGGCCTTTGGCAGCGCGGATTTTTGTTCTTTTCGTTTTTTGTTGACCAAATCTTCATAAGCCTTTGCGGCTTTGTATTTTTCACCGTTGATAATTTCTAAATTTAATTTAGGATTGTTAATTTCAGCACAGCTTACTCTGACAGTCTTAAATATCAAGGCAGGAAGGAATACTTTTCCCTTAAAATTATCGGCTTTTAGTAAAGTAGAATTATCGGGAAGGCTTAAATTTATATCATTAATTTTAATACCAAGTTCCAAAAATGGCGAAGTGACAAGTTTTGCCTTTCCGTAATTTAAATTCATACCGGAATTTTCGACCACTAATTTTTGTATATCAGGTTTAAATTTGTCTAATTTTATAACATTAGGCAAAATAAATAAGTATGCCATATATAAAATAGCAACAAAAGTTGCTGCCAAATAACCCGTAACCTTAAAAATTTTCTTCATAGTTCCTCCGTAAAGTTGGACACTTTACATTATAAAATAAAAACCGACCAATGTATAAACTTCACTTTACAATAAGTAATAATTACTATTTTATATTGTTATACTGTTGAAAAACGACATCCAGCGCTTCGACTTCCGTATTAGTTATTTTATTAAATACAAACATTGTGTTTGCACTCGGATTTATTAGACAAAATTTATCACAATATTTTTTCAAATCTTTATAGGCCGTTTTGTCGTAGGTTTGGGCAAATTCATTAGTTTTATCATATTCAAAAGTAATAAGTTGAAATTTTTTATCGTATTCTTTAACAAGAGTATATATTTTATCGTAAAAAGGTTTAAAGGATAAGTATTCTTGTGATAATTTATCAGCGGGCATAAATATAATAATTAAATATTTATCCTGAGCAGAATAAGCGGCAGAAAAATTATTATTAAATTTTAGCAAATCAATAATATAATTTGGCAGTTTGTATAAAGCATACTTGATATAATGTTCTCTCAGATAGTTTGAAAGGATTGGCGACAAATACTGACTTGTTAATGTTGTCATGCTCTCCATTTTTTGACCGGTTCTTGTTTTTTGGTTGATTTGAGA
The DNA here is from genome assembly GCA_051874955.1 of Candidatus Gastranaerophilaceae bacterium. Taxonomy (GTDB): domain Bacteria; phylum Cyanobacteriota; class Vampirovibrionia; order Gastranaerophilales; family Gastranaerophilaceae; genus Zag111. The sequence continues at coordinate 74,344 of JBJEGJ010000002.1, read as the reverse complement.
TTGCGAAAAACAAACTACAAAAACAATCGTTAATACCAAAAACAGAATAAATCCCTGCACTTTTAAAATATCCTTTCATTAGTCATATTTTTATAAATTGTAAACTAATAATTGATTTTTGTCGATTTGTTAATAAAAAACTACATTCCGGTTTTTTCGTAGACTTTCAAATAATCAATAATCATAAATATTGAATTTATTTCATCGTAAAATCTATCTATTCGTTTTTTGTCCTGTAAGTTTACAAAAGTTAATAATTCCCCATAAATGTAGCAATTTTTATTTTTTTTACTCATTATAAAAAGTGTCATTTACTCATCCAACAGAAAGGAAAAAAACATGCAAGTAAACAACAATGTACAATCCCCAAATTTCGGTATGGCATTAAGAATTAATAAAAATGCCCAAAAAGCGTTAAAAGAATTACCTATTGAAACAATTGAACAACTTCAAAAAGCAGGAGAAGAATTAAAAAATACGGAATTTTATCATGTAGGAATTTTTGAAAAAGACGGCAAATTAAGTGCAGCTATTGAAAGTGATAAAGATGCATATTTTGGTCGTTTTAAGGAACGTAACAGATATTCCGCAACCCGTAACGGCATCACAAAAGAGAATGGTAAAGTAGTTCCGGATGAACGAATAATTATGATAGATCATGATGGGGTTGATTGTTATGGAGTTTCAAGATATATGCCTTATGGAGAGAATAAACCGTTTTACAATACTTGGGGACATTTTGGTCCAATAGATAACCCATCACATGTTAGTGAGTTAGTCACAGTTGCAAAGCTTTTAGATAGCGTTGCCCAAGAAAAATATGTTGAACAACAAGCTAAGATTGCAAAAGAAGTAATAGAAAGAGAAAAAGTTGCAGGTGCTGTAGAAAATTTAATAGATAAATTTGGAGTATAACACTATACATAAAACAAATAGAATATCAAACGAAGTCGGATAGAAATATCCGTCTTTGTTTTTTTGAGAGAAATCAAAGAGTGACAACGACAATAGTTTCAATACCCATGTCATCCTGAATTTATTTCAGGATCTTATAATTTGTGGAACTTGTTAGGGATGCTGAAATAAGTTCAGCATGACTGAATGGAGTTAAAAAAACTAAGATCGTACCTTAGGGTCAGAGGGAGCATTTATTAAATATACGTTAACTCACAGACTATCAAATTAATATAATATAAAGTTTTGGCAAAAGGATTCCTTTTGTACTATAATTGACTTATTGGACAGTAAAAGAGAGGGAAAAACATGATAGACAAAACAGCGATAGTGCATCCATCGGCAAAAATTGCGGAAGATGCGATAATCGGACCATACGTAGTAATTGGTGAAGGTGTAGAAATTGGCAGCGGAACAAGAGTAATTGCGAACGCATACATTGAGCACGCAACAATCGGTAAAAATTGTACAATTTCGCCTTACGCAACCATAGGTTCAGAACCGCAGGATTTAGGCTATAAAGGTGAAGATACAAAAGTTGTAATCGGCGATGAAACGATTATAAAAGAGAATGTAACAATACATCGCGGTGCAGCTTGCGGAGATTTCACAACAAGAATTGGTAATAAATGTTTGCTAATGGTTGGCTCACACGTAGCTCATAACTGTGTTTTGTCGGATCAGGTAATTCTTGCAAACCTTGTAACATTAGGCGGACACGTCCACGTTGGATTTGGCGCATTTGTTGGAGGAATGAGCGTATTCCACCAAAATATCAGAATTGGTGATATGGCGATAGTAAGCGGTTTTTCCGCATCACGTCAAGATATTTTACCGTATTCAAAAGGTGAAGGCAGACCACCTGTACCGCGTGGAATTAACGTAATAGCATTGAAACGTCGCGGAGTACCGCTTGAAATCAGAACGGCAACGAATGAGGCATTCAAACTTCTGATTTCTGAGGATTATAATACAAGTCAGGCAATCGAAAAGATTAAGGCTGAAATTCCGATGAATGAATACATTGAGAAGATGATTGAATTTATACAGACATCCAAACGCGGCGTGCTTTTAAAATCGCATAAATCAGGCCACGAGAGCTTGGAAGATTAAAAAGCCAAATTGGATGAATTAAAAGATTTTACCAAAAGACCCTGAACAAGCTCAGGGTCTTTAAATTTTTCCCCTCTCCTAAGGTAGGGGAGGGCTAGGGTGAGGTTTTGTCAGGGTCTTGCTTTGCTGTCGTGGCGGCACAAGAATGGCAAAGGTCTAACGCATCTGTCATCCATTGAACACCCATGTCATCCTGAAAAAACTAAAAATCAAGCGGCGAAGCTGCGTAGATTTTGTATTGTTCAGGATCTTTTCGGCGCGTGGGTTGTGCAAGTATGTCATCCTGAATTTATTTCAGGATCTTATAATTTATGGAACTTGTTAGGGATGCTGAAACAAGTTCAGCATGACAGAATAGGGTCAAAGACCCTGAAACGAGTTCAGGGTGACACATTTGTTTGGCTTTTTATATTTTGCTCGGCTTGTTCAGGGTGACACATTTGTTTGAGTTTTCATCCTCTGCTTGGCTTACTCAGGGTGACATGGGTGGGAGTATTTAGTGACAAAAAGAGGGATTACGCAACGGTATTACAAGTATGTCATCCTGAATTTATTTCAGGAACTTATAATTTGTGGAACTTGTTAGGGATGCTGAAACAAGTTCAGCATGACAGAATAGGGTTAAGACCCTGAAACGCGCCTCGCATTAAACGGATATCGCTCACGCTTTCATCCTCTGCTCGGGTTGTTCAGTATAACACACTCGGTTGACCTTTGCTGTTCTTGTATCAGCCACCCGACCTCAATATCAAACCCAGACTATGAAATCATTACAATATGTAAAATTATCCGAACATCTATTTAATATTTGGCAATTTTCTGCTTCTCATTTCCTTTATAACTATAAGGCAGAAGGTAAATGTATGATTATTAATTCAGGGATTATAAACAAAGCATCAAAATTATTTGTAAAAACACTAGGCTCAACCGTTCAAGAAGGTGCCGTATTAAAAACAGGCGAACATCTTGCAGTGATGGCACCTGCCAGCTCTCGGACTTACGACTATTTTGAAGGTGTAGGTAAAAAAGGACGTTTTATCAGGTATGCGTTTAAAAATGAAGATGGTAAAACTATTCAACATTATACCCGTTATATAGCCGATGACGGCAAGGTGAAAGATGTTGTTACTGATTTTGCACATAATAACCCGACATACAGTTCCAAAAGAACAACAATTAATGCAGGTACCTTAACCGATGGCGATAAATTTATCCCAAGTGGTGAAGTTGAAGATATTTATACCTCGTCAATGCTGTTTCAAAATTTTAACGGAAAGTTATTAGTTTCAAAATCTTTTGTCGATGAGCTTGGTGACAAAACTTTTGGCGGATTTGAATTGCTTAGAGCAGGTAAAAAGCCAATTGGTTTTAATTATGAATTTAAGTGGGATGGTTCACCAACCGAGATTAAATACAAAAGAATTAAACAAAAACTTGATTTGAACGATACTGAAATGGCATATCTTCCATTCTGCCCGAGAGAATTTATTATTGCAACTAAAGACGGGCAACAATTTTTGTTATCAAGTGATTTAATTGATGGTAAAATTCCTGAAAAAATCGGACTTTCACAACTTATTCAAGAAAAGTTGCATAATATTAAAGGTATTATGCCAAGAGCTAAGTCTGTAAAAACGGAAGATTTGCACCTTGTTAAAACAAGCGACAAATCGCTCGAAGAATTAAAGCAAGCCGGAATGCTTCCGCACGGTGAACAATTGGGTAACGGTCAAATAAATCTTGTTACCGATATCGCGTCAAATTCTGACGGTGTCGTTATTTTAGATTTAATGGCTCATGAAATGCAGCACGGTGCCGATACAATAACTATGTATCGCGGCGGAGAAGAAGCTTTTAAAGAAGCCTTAAAACGTGTAGGAATAAATGCTGAAGAATATAACAAATTACACGAAAATGAATTTAAAGATTTAGATGGCGCCGCTTATATGAAAAAAGTTATTTCAAAATTAGGCTTATTTAAAAAAGGGACGCCTGAATATAATCAAGCTGTTGATTTATATGAAATGAGTATACGTCAACCGGTTATTGCAGAAATGACAAAAGAGCAACACGATATGTTTCCTCTTGAAGTCAGAGCGATTGAAAGAGAAAAACAACAATTATCCTTTTTTAATCTAATTAACCAAAAAATAACAAATTTTTTAGTCGGTAATCTGTAATAAACTCTAAAAAGTTTTATTAAAACTGCATAACTCTTATAATTTTATTACTTGGTAAAAATTAAAAAATGTGTTATTATTATATAGGTGATTGTTTATTATAGGGGTTATAGTATGAAAAGAACGACATTCCTTGGGCTTTATGTGGTTGCAATTATTGCATCTTTGGGCGGATTATTGTCAGGTTATGATACAGGAGTTATCTCAGGTGCGTTATTATTTATAAACGAAAGCTGGGATTTGTCGGATTCTATGCAGGGAATTTTGGTAAGTTCTGTTTTAATCGGTGCGGTTATCGGTGCTGCAACAAACGGTATTCTTGCTGATATTTTCGGAAGAAAAAAGATAATTATTGCAACTGCTGTAATATTTGTTTTGGGTTCTGTTTTGTGCGGTTTAGCTCCTAATATTTATGTGCTGATAGCCTCAAGAATATTAGTCGGACTTGCTGTTGGTATAGTTAATTTTGTTGTCCCGCTTTATCTGTCCGAAATTTCACCAAAAACTTTACGAGGAACTTTAGTTTCGCTGTATCAATGGGCAATAACCGCAGGAATTTTGTTCTCATACTTTATCAATGCTGTTTTTGCCCCTGCTGTATACAACTGGCGTTGGATGCTTTTTGCAGGTGTTCTTCCGGGAACGGTTCTTCTTGTGGGGATGTTGTTTATGAGTGATACTCCACGTTGGCTTGTTCGTAAAAACAGAATTGAAGAAGCTAAAAAAGTTATTGCAAAAATAGATACAACAGTTAATCCTGATGAGGAAATTCAACAAATACAAATGTCACTTAATGCCGAAACCTCTGATAACAATACAAAGTTTATATTCAAAAAATGGATGATAATGCCTTTTGTCGTCGGAATTGGTATTATGTTTGCTCAAATTTGTACAGGTATAAATACAATTATTTACTATGCTCCTACAATATTTAAAACTGCGGGGTTTGATTCAAATTTGAATGCGATTTATGCAACAACGGGTATCGGAGTTGTTAATTTTGTTATGACTATAGTTGCGGTATTTTTTACCGACAGAATTGGCAGAAAGCCTTTATTATATGTCGGATTAACAGGAGTTATGTTAAGTTTATTGGCACTTGGCTCTGCATTTGCTTTTGAATCTGTCTTAGGTGATAATCTAAAATGGGTTGCTGTCGGAAGTTTGGTTACTTATATCGTGTGTTTTGCAATGAGTTTAGGGCCGATTGGTTGGATTATTGTTTCGGAAGTTTTTCCTTTGAAAATCAGAGGTCTTGCCATGAGTATTTGTACTGTTGCAAACTTTGCTTTCAACTTCTTTGTTGTAGGAAGTTTTCCTGTTTTAATTAATAGAATTGGCGGAGCTTACACTTTTTGGGGCTTTGCGGCTGTTTCATTACTCTGTATAATCTTTGTTTATTTCTATGTGCCTGAAACAAAAGGTATTTCGCTGGAGCAAATAGAACAAAATTGGCTCAATGGTGTGAATCCAAGAGAGTTTTAATTTTGTTTTGTTGATATATAATTAGGTTATGCTTTCGGAAAAATTTGCAAGAACAGAACTTTTACTTGGCGAAAAGGCAATGAAAAAATTGTCACAATCACGGGTTGCAGTTTTTGGAATTGGCGGCGTTGGCGGTTATGTTGTTGAAGCTCTGATACGAAGCGGAATTGGCTCTATAGATTTAATTGATAATGATACTGTTGATGTTACAAATTTAAATCGTCAAATTATTGCAAAAAGTTCTAATATCGGGATGCCAAAAGTTGACGTCGCAAAATCAAGAATTTTAGAAATTAATCCTGATGTTAAAATACGCACTTTTCAACTTTTTTATACTCCGGAAACAAAATCGATGTTTGATTTTTCTTGTTATGATTATGTTGTGGATGCAATTGATACGGTAACTGCAAAATTATCTCTTATTGAAGAAACAAAAAAAACTTCTACTCCGATAATTTGTTCAATGGGAACAGGAAATAAACTTGAACCGACAATGCTTGAGGTTGCTGATATCTCAAAAACTTCGGTTTGTCCTTTGGCTAGAGTCATCAGAACGGAATTAAAAAAGCGCGGAATAAAAGATGTGAAAGTTGTATATTCAAAAGAAATTCCGATAAAGCCCGCAATATCAACAGAAAATCTGCCGGAGGGCAAACATCAAATACCGGGCAGCAACTCGTTTGTACCTGCAACGGCGGGTTTGATTATCGCATCAGAAGTTATCAAAGACTTAATTAAATAACTTTAGGTATAAATCTGTATTTTACTTTTTCAACATATTTTTTGTATTCTTCGTCTTTGATAAGATGTCGTTCTTCCGTAACTGCCCTTAAATAATATATGTATACCCAAGCTAAAATTCCCAATATAATGAAGAATTTACTACCGGTTTCTTCTGTCGGAAGAATGAACAATGGAATACTTGTTGTGATTATATAGCAAATTTGCATTGAGTAGTCTGGATGTCTTATGATATTGTAAGGAAAACCTGTTACTATCCCTCTGTTTGTCAGGTTTCCGGCTTTTGTTCCTAATCGAATAATGGCAATCAGGCTGAACAGATTTGCGGCTATTGCAATAATGTATAATGCGGTTAGCATGTTTTGATTGTCTACCGGAAGTAATGATTGTTCTGTTAGATTTAACACTTGGTTTGTGAAAATTATTATCGGGTAATAACAAATTATACAAGAAAACACTCCCAAAGGTGTTGTATCTGCGGATTTGATTTTGTTTTTAAATATATTTAATTCGGTAAGGTAGCTTATTGAATAGATTATCAAAGTGAATGTAAATATCAACTTAAGCCACATATCGCCGGTATCTATTATGTATTGGATAATTCCTCCGCCTGTGTCACCGGTTGTCATATACTGTTGCGCTTGTTGAAACATTACTTTCAAAAAATCTATGTTATATCCAAAACTTGGTAAATAATTGCTGCATAACAAAATTACACTTGAAACTCCAAAGAAACCTTTGATGAAGAACGACATAAATGCTTGTTTCTCAAATTCGTTCGGTTCAATGTTGTTTAAAAATTCTTCTGTTGAATTTGTACGTTTTACTTGACGTCTGAAATATTCAATTACTGCAACACTCTTTGATTGTAACAGAGATTTTGGTTTTAATATGAAAAATATAAACGGTGCAATTATTACATAAAGAAGATAATATAAAACAAAGAAAGTTATATAATCAAAACTTTCATTTCCGATAGTTGAATTGTATACCGGACAAAAAGATATAAATGCCAGTATTGTTCCGTAAATTAAAAGTGATGAAAAATAATGCTTAGCGGCATCTTTAAATTGGACTTCTCTTTCTGCGTTTTCCATAATTATCTCCCTTAGTATTTTCTTAGTTTATTATATCATGCTTTATAAAATTGAACAAATTATGCTATAATATCGTTTAGTAAATATAATCGAGTTTAAAAAGAGGTTGAGTAATGAAAAAATACTTACTTATACTAATGAGCGTGATATTTTCTGTTTCTGCAGTGCATGCAATGACACAAGATGTATCGTATGAATATTTATCACGTTTTAATATTTTAAGATTTGAAGAAGTTTACATGATGTTAAACGGGAGTATAAATTCTTCAAATGAGCATAACGGAAGATATTATACAAAATTTGAAGATGTATGGAATTATGCCATTAAATATGCTTATCCATATAAATCGATTAAAAACGGAATTGTTTATGATACCCGTTATAAACAGGAAGTTTTATATGAAAAGTTAAAAGATAATTGTCAAAAATATCCGTCAAATCCATCTGCAGCTACTGCATGTGCAAAATTAACCATTGATGTAAACGGATTTTCATCAGGGACTAATAAATATATATCAGATACGACAACCCTAGAACCAAAAGATAGATTTATTCTCTACCTTTATTCAAACGGGGCAAGAGCCGCAAGCGGCTCAACAGAAGAAATGCTACTGTACATGGATAGTAAAATGAAGTCATTTTAACTTAGTGGTTTGAAATACTTTGTTTTAGAGTAGCTTCTATAAAATCTTCTATTTCCCCGTTCATAACAGCATCTACGTTCGCTGTTTCAAACCCTGTTCTGTGGTCTTTAACCATTTTGTAAGGGTGAAAGACATAAGAACGTATTTGAGAGCCAAAGTTAATATCAGCAGAATCTCCCTTTATTTGTGACATTTTTTTTCGGTATTCGTCTTCTTTTATTGCCAATAGTTTAGATGCTAGGATTTCCATAGCATAAGCTTTATTTTGCAATTGAGAGCGTTCCTGTTGACATTTTACGACAATTCCTGTCGGCTTGTGTAATATTCTGACAGCGGTTTCTACCTTGTTTACGTTTTGCCCGCCGGCACCGCCTGAACGCATTGTGGTAATTTCCAAATCTTCTGTCGGTATGTTTATTTCTTTTTCAAAATTTTCAATAATCGGTGATACTTCAACGGATGCAAAACTTGTTTGACGTTTGCCGTTAGCGTTAAACGGAGATATTCGCACAAGTCTGTGTACCCCTTTTTCTGTTTTTGCGTAGCCAAAAGCGTATTTCCCCGTAATTTTGACTGTAGCGGATTTAATTCCTGCTTCTTCTCCGTCGAGTTTATCCAGTAAGTCTGCTTTCCAGCCTCTTAGTTCAACCCAGCGTAAATACATTCTAAGAAGCATACTTGCCCAGTCTTGAGCATCTGTTCCGCCGGCTCCTGAATTTATTGTTAAAATTGCATCTGCTGTATCGTATTCTCCTGACAGCATTTGTTCAAGTTCAAATTTCTCAAGCGTTTTAGCGAGTTCTTTAATTTGATTGTAGGAATCTTTTATTAATTCAGAATCTCCGAGTTCTATGGAAATTTTACAATCTTCAATAATATTTGTCCAAGAATTTAAAGCGCTTAATGTTTCTTTTTTCTCTTTTATTTCTTGTCCGAGTTTTGTTGATTTTTCGGTATCTGACCATATCGCAGGGTTCTGTATCTCAATTTCCAAATGATTTAAATCGGATTGAATTTTTTGCGGGTCAAAGATACTCCTTTATTTTGTCCAGTTTAGAGGCTATAATATTCAATTCTTGTTTTAATTCGGTTTCCATAGGATAATTTTATAATAAAAATATCAGGTTGCAATTCATTTAGATGCAGGTATAATTAAAATAAAGAGAGAGATTTATGGAAGTTATTAAATATTTATACAGAATGTTTAACTCAAAACAAGCCTTGCTTGTGCAAGTTTCGCTGTCTTCGCTTGTGGGGCTGTTTGTTATCCTTTTTAATAACTTTGCACCAAATATTACAAACTTGTTCTTTGATAATTTTTATGTAAATGCCTCCCCGAATACAAATATTGTCAGATGCAGTATCGCTTTTGCTGTTTTAATATTTATGTATATTTTTGGGTATTTGTATAAAATGTTGGGCTCAGTAAATTCAGACGGCTCTTTCCGGTTTTCTCAATTTGATTTAGAACCGTTTGTTGCATTTATAAGATTTATTCCTCTGCTTTTGGTTTGGGGAATGTATTATATATTTTTAATTTATATTTCAACTTTGGTTATTGAAAACTATTCGACTTTCAATTTTATGTATATTGTATGCTCACTGGCAATTTGTTTAATTCCGTTTGTTGCGATTATTTTTTCTAAATTTGCTAAAGATTTTACTTATCATACAAAATATTTTGCGATTAGGTATATTTTTAAAATAATATATAATTCTTTAGGAAAAGTTATTTATTTATCTTTGCAGTCAATTTTACTTTTTTGCTTGGGGTTTTTAGCGCTTAAATTTATGTTTACTCATACAGCACAAATCAAATCCGAAACTTGGTTATTTGGGGTCAGATATATGATTGTTTGTTTAAGCGTATATTTATTTGTGATTTTAAATCAAGTATATCTAATCGGACTTGCAAGGATTGCAGATACTATTCGGGAATAATTCTTATTCTTCCGTCGTCTTCTATGGCAACCGGTTCTTTAGAATGTTTTAAATAATTCTGAACACAAACAGTCGCATCAAACGGATATTTTTCTATAATATTTTGGGGCTGTTTTAGCATTGCAAATCCGTCGTTTCCTTCTGCGCAGTAGTCGTTAAGAACTGTTGTATAAAATTTATCCGCTCTTGGATTCTTTATATCAATAGGATTATCTTTTCCGTCTTTGTCAATGAAACTCATTGCAATTATTTCTCCGTTTGTTTTAACGGAGTATTTCAATCCTGAAGCGTAGAATATTCCGGGTTTATTTGCTACGTTTGAGAAAGATTTTGCGGCGAGTTTGAATGCATCGACAAGATCTTTTTCCGAGTATTTCATCATATATAATTTGTTTTTAAACGGCAAAATATCTGTTAATATTCTTAAATCAATTTTGCCCGGCTCAAAAAATCCCCGAATATTTGCAGAAGGCAGAATTGCGATATCGCAGTTTAAATCGTTGCGAATACAATCTGTTATGAAATAAGCGTGTGGGTTTGGTTCTGTTAAATCGTATTTCAAAGCTCCCGGTGCCGATTTGATATATCCTAAAGTTTCATGAGAGCCGAATATTTTATCAAAAATGTATTTAACTGAGGCGTTTCTCCTAAATTCTCTGGTGAAACCTATATTATTTTGCATTTTTGTAATAACACCATTTTGGTCAAATTCTAAATTTAAAACTCCAAAATTTTTACCGTCACGTCCGGCTTGGGTTATAACGACAGGCTCTCCTGTTTTAGAATAGAATAAGTTTTTCCCCTCTTTAATATCAAAAATCATATCATGTGAATGACCGCCCAAAATAACATCAATACCTTGAGTTTGGGTTGCAATTACTTTATCAAAATTGTAGCCCAAATGCGAAAGCAGGATAATTTTATCAATCCCCTGTTGTTGAAGTTTGTTGACTTCTTTTTGAATATCTTGCAGTGTTTCAATTGCAGAATCGACTTTGATATCTTGTTGAATAACTCCTTCTTTTGATCTTTTGTATAAATCAACCGGAGAAGTCCCGATAATGCCGTATTTATGACCGTTTCTTTCTTCAATAACGGCATTTTTTACTTTTTTGCTCCACTCATTAGCAGGATTGATTTTTATATTACTTGCCAAAAGATTATAATCAATCATTGGTAAAATCGTACCGATTTTACTTTGCATGTCATATTCGTGATTGCCGACGGCGGTAGAAGTTATCCCAATATACTTTTGAAACAGTACGGCAAGTCTGTTTGTTTTTTCATCTTCTCCAATCATAATATCGCCTGAAGATAACTTAAAAGTATCAACATCTTTTTGAGATTTCATTTGGCTGTCAAAGGCTTTTGATGCTGAAACCGTACGTTCCATATTTATTGACTTGCCGTGATAATCATTTATATAGAAAATGCTGGTTTTTATATTATTCTGTTGAGCGATTGGATTTATCATCTCGGTCCCTTTAGCATGAAAACACATCAAAAATTTTTTTGTTGTTTGTTATATACTTTTTTTTACATTTGTTAAAATTTACAAAGAATTTAATAATGGTTTACAATGGTTTTTGCTTTTTATATAATGTTGTCAAAATTATAGATAAACAAAAGGACAAAAGATGAGTATTTATTTATTAGAAGTCGGAACGGAAGAATTGCCTTATAAATTTATCCCACAGGCAATAGAACAATTAAATAACGGTTTTACAAATTTTTTAAACGATAATAAAGTAAAATTTACGGATATAAAAGTTTATGCAACGCCAAGAAGGCTTGCCGTAATCATTGATGGACTGGATATGCAAACTGCAGATGAAGAAAAAATTGTTAAAGGTCCGATGAAAAATATTGCATTTGATGAAAACGGCAACCTTACAAAAGCAGGTGAAGGTTTTGCAAGAAAAAATAATTTAACAAAAGATGATTTGTATATTGAAGATAATTATGTTCAGGCAAAAATAGTCGTAAAAGGTAAGGCAATTTCTCAACTGTTACAAGAACATGTGCCGTCAATTTTTATGAAACTTCAAGGTTCACATTTTATGAGGTGGGGTTATAATGATGAAAAATTTTCCCGTCCTATAAAATGGATTGTTTCTATTTTAGATAACGAAGAAGTAAAAATTAAAATTATAGATAAAGAATCATCTGTTTATACGCGCGGTCACAGGTTTGCTCAACAGAAAGTTGAAATTGACGACCCTAAAAAATATGTTGAAATATTGCGTGGTGCGTACGTTATTGTTAATCAGGAAGAAAGAAAACAACTTATTATTGAAAGAGCAAAACAGGCAGCTTCTCAATTAGGTGCAGAACCTTATTATACGGATGATTTGTTGGAAGAAGTTACTTTTATTACGGAATATCCTGTTGCTGCGGTTTGTGAATTTGATCCGGCGTATCTTGATATACCTGAAGAAGTTACCGTAACTGTTATGGCTGTTCATCAAAGATATTTTGCCCTATACAAACAAGGTAAATTAATAAACAAGTTTATCACAATGACAAATTATATCGGTGATGAGTTTGCAAATATCAAAGCAGGAAATCTCAGAGTAATAAAAGCAAGGCTTGATGATGCGGTGTTCTTCTTTAAAGAAGATACTAAAAAGCCGTTATCAGATTATGTTGAAAATTTAAAAGGTGTAACTTTCCAAAAGGGTATGGGTACAATGTATGACAAAACCCAAAGATTGATTAAGCTGTCAAAATCAATTGCTCAGGATTTAAATGTTTCAACTTCTGATATTGAAAGAACAGCAAACTTGTGTAAAGCTGATTTGACTACGAATTTGGTATTTGAGTTTACCGAATTGCAAGGCTTTATCGGTGCTGATTATGCAAGAGTTTCCGGAGAAAATGATAAAGTTGTTCAAGGTATAAAAGAACACTATTTCCCTATAAATGCAGAAAGTGAAACCGCTGCAGGTTTGGAAGGTCAAATTGTGGGAATTGCAGACAAGATTGATACTGTCTGTGCCGTATTTGCAGCAGGTAAAAAGCCTACCGGTTCATCTGACCCGCTTGGTGTTCGTCGTGCAGCTTTAGGGGTTATAAGAACGATACTTGATTCAGGATTGAAAATTGATGTGGATAAATATATAAAAGAAGCACTAAAACTTCTCCCTGTTCAAAGAGATTGTGCTGATGAAGTTAATGAATTCTTCGTTCAAAGAATGATTATTTTCTTATCGGATAAATTTAGCAAAAATACACTTGAGGCATGCTCAAATCGTAATCCGCTCATTGATATTGCAGATTATGTAAAACGTGTTGAAACAGTTGAAAAACTTAATTCTCCTGCACTTTTAGAAAATGCTAATCGTGTTATTCGAATATTAAAAGAACCTTCAACTGAACAGGTAAATTCTGCATATTTTAAGGAGGATGCTGAACGAACTTTGTATGAGCATGTTCTTAAAGTTTCTGAAAATTCTGACTATTGTGCATATTTAAAGGAACTTGAAGATTTAAATCAAGTTGTGTCAAAATTCTTTGATGATGTATTGGTCATGGATAAAGATGAAAATGTTAAGAAAAATCGTCTGTCTTTGTTAACATTACTCAAAAAACGATACGATTACTTGGCTGATTTTAGCAAGCTATAGTTGAATTTGCTTATTTTTGTTAAGTTTTGTAACTATAAAATGTTAAAAGGTCAATTATTTTTTTTAGGATACTTTAAAATATTATAAGATGGAAAATTCGGAAGGTAGTTTATGATAAACCGATTTAAAAATTTAAAATTAGTTCAAAAATTAAGGGAAAATATTAGCCCGAAATTTCGCTGGCTATCTTTTTCTCATAAAAATACATTAGATAAAAGCACCACTGATTATTTAGAAGCAGTAAGCGGTGTTAATCTGAAATCACTTTCTGACGAATATGAGCTGGAAGCAATGGTCAGAAACCAACTCAAAGAAGAATTTCCTAATATTGAAAACATGAAATCTTATGAGTTGCTCGTAGATGCTGTCATGCACAACATCAGAAAAAAACAGCTTCAAGCCGATGATAATCTTGATATTGAATAAGATTATCGATTTTTTTTATTTATTAACAAATAAAATACCCGAAAGGGTATTTTTGTTTTTGTGAAAACTTTATATAATTCAAAAAATAAAGGAGTTTTTATGAAAGCAATTATTGGTATATCTGTAGAAAACAGGCGCGAAGATGCTCAAAAACTTCAGGATATTTTAACTGACTACGGCTGCCTGATTAAAACAAGAATAGGGCTTCATGATATGGGTGAATATAAGTGCCTGAATTATGGTGTAGTGTTGATTGAAGTTGTTGATAAAATCAATGAAATTTATGATGAATTATCCAAACATTGGAAAGTGCAAATTATGCGGTTTTAATTATATATGAAGTGTTTTTTCAAAATCTTCAATGTTAAAATCCGGCTCAAGTTCAAAAGTTTTATCGTAATCTGCCTTAGCCGGTTTTTCTTTTCCAAGCTGTTTGTAGATTTTGTGGCGTAAAAAATATTCTTGAATTTGATATGGTGAATTTTTATTAATTTCAAGTGCTAAATTTATATTTTTTAGAGCTTTTTTCATGTCGCCTAAAATAAAATAGAAAAAGGCTTTTAATCTATGCGCATGGTAATTATTTTTGTCGATTTTTATAGCCTTATCTAAATCAGCAAATGCTTCTTTATAGTTTTTCAGATAAAATTTGACGTAACCTCTTTGTGCGATGCCGTCAGAATACTCGGGGTCAAGTTCAATTGTTTTTTCTATACAAACAAGAGCTTCGTCACATTTCCCCATACTGCAAAGTACTAGACTTTTGTTCAAATATGGCGCAAAATAATCAGGATAAATTTCAATAGCTTTGTCACAACACTCAAGTGCTTCATCATATCTTTCTAATTTTTCAAGGCAAACAGCTTTTGATAAGTATGTTGTTGTATATTCCGGATTATTTTTAGATAAAACAAAATCAGCATCAGCAATTCCGCCTTCATAATTTTTTGTATCATATCTTGCATAAGCACGTAACGCGTAGAACCTTAAGTCGTCCGGATATTTTTCAATAAGTAAGGTATAAATTTCTTCGACTTTTTTGAAATTCCAAAGTCTGTAATTAACCGTTGCAAGCCCCAGATACATTTCTTTTTGCATATCCGGATTATTTTGGTAAGTAATTATAGCGTTTTGGTATAATTTTAAGGCTTTTTGAGTCTGGTCAATCATATAATAATTTTTGGCAAGTTCATGGTAGGTCGTATAATCTGTGTCACCGTATTTTATTGCCTTTTTATAATCCGATATTGCTCCTTTGTAATCTCCGTCCTGATGTTTTATTCCTGCACGCGAAGAATAAAACCAGCCGTTATCGGGTTCAAGTTTAATAGCCTTATTCCATGCTTTTATTATGTTTTTATTATCTGTATTTGGAAAATCCAGAGCGTAATATTTTGTGAGCAGAAGATAGTTTTCAACATCATCAGGTGCGAATTTTTGTGCAAGTTTTATATATTCAAGAATTCTTTTTTTGTATAAATTCTTAGATTTTTTTGTCAAATTTTCATTGGTGTAGATTTCGCATAATATTTTTGCCCCAAGCTGCAAATATTTTTCAGGATTGTCGGGTTTGTTTAATTTATAACTCTGTTCAATTACCTCTTTTGCTTCCCAATAATAATCACAATCTAATGCAAATTTTGCCCAGATATAAAAGATTTCGGCTCGTTTCGGAGATTTGATAAGAGTAATCATACACAGACTTTGCACAAGGAAATCCTGCATCATAATAGCCGCAGATTTTGCTTTTTTTACTAACTCATCTGTTGAATATTTATCAAGGTTGTTATAAATATCTTCGGAAATCTTTAAATATTCATCAAAATTTTCAATATCTCGAGTC
The DNA here is from genome assembly GCA_051874955.1 of Candidatus Gastranaerophilaceae bacterium. GTDB lineage: Bacteria > Cyanobacteriota > Vampirovibrionia > Gastranaerophilales > Gastranaerophilaceae > Zag111. The sequence goes on along the minus strand of JBJEGJ010000002.1, from coordinate 58,294 downwards.
GGTTGTTTACTGTATTCAATATAGTATTTGTATGCTTTTTCGTAATCTTGCTCGTAGAATGCCTTTTTAAATTGTTCATCTGCGTTCATTAACTGTGTCCTTACTGTTTTGTGAATACCCAAAAGCCCTTGTTGTTAGTTGTTGTTACTACTTTTCTTGGTCGGTTGTCTTTTTTTTCTTCCAAAACCTCTTTTTTTTTTGCTGTGCAATAAATTGAGGTTTTTGAGGTTTTAAGTTGTTAAATGCGCTTGCCATAAGTGTTGTTGTATAAGTTGGGGTAGTGTGCGCCCAGTCAAATATGATTACCCCGTTTGCCTCAAGTTTTCGGGTTTCATAAATTTGACGTATTAAATCTTCTGATGCTCCGCCCATAAATGTTACAAACAATCCTGCGTAAAGGTCGGTACAAGGTGCTTTTACATTTTTTACATTGTTCATCATAGAAGAAAGCATTTTTGAATCATAAGTCAAAAATAACGGAGTAAAACCGTTTATGTAATCTTTAACAGACCAAGTTCTCCAGTCTTGTTGTTTTGTCGCAAGTGCTGATGCTAAATCAGGGAAAATTACCGCACTTACGTATACATTTTTTTGTCTGCCAAGTTTTCCGACTTTTTTTACAAAATTCGTGATATTATTTCTTCTGTACTGATTCCAGTCGTACCACAAGACATCTGCCGTTGTTAACTCAATTGGGTCAACACCGTATAATTCATAAAAATCGTTTCTGGCATATTCCGTAAATCCCCACGCGTTTTGGTCATTTCCTGCTGTCGCATTAGGGTATCTGATGTAATCAAGGTTAATCCCGTCAGGTTGGTAGGTTTCAATAATCTCTGTTAATAGTTCGAGCAGAAATTCTTGGACTTCAGGATTTGCAGGATCAATAAAGTATCCGTTATGTTCAGAGGTTGATTTTGTTGCAGTCGGTGAATCCGCAAACCTTTTTGTTTTATTCCCCCAATCAGGACGAACCGATAATATTGAAAATTCCTCATTTTCAGGCGGTGTATTCCCGACGTAGAAGGATTGGAACCAAATGTGAACTTTCATGTCCCGTTTATGAGCTTCTTTTATCCAAATTTCTAACGGATCAAATCCTTCAAACTTTTCATTTTGTACCGTAAAACCGTATTTATTCATTGTTGCACTCGGAAAAATCGTTTTCCCATGAAAGTAGGTTTCAAGAAAGATGCTGTCAAAGCCGTTAGACTTCATTTTATCAAGTGTTGCTATAATTTGTTGCTCGGAGGTTTCTGTCGGTCTGACCCAAGTGCCTTTAAGTTCGCCTTTAATATAAGGTAAAGAGGTCTTAATTGCCATATTTGCAGCGTCAATTGCCTCTTGTGTATATTGTTTTAAAATTCCGCTGTTTTGAGTTTCACTTTGCGCAATTTTTAGGTAATTTTCTGCGGTTTGGATATGCCCAAGCGGTAAGTTATAATTATAATCCGGACTTTTTTGCCTGTAATAGTCCATCATTGATTTTGCTTCTTTTATTTTCTGCTCAGCTTCAAAAGTGTAACTTTCTGATGTCGTATAAATAAAAAGTTTCTTATTCGCTTCATCAACATAAACTTTTGAACCGACGGTTATATTTTGAGTAATCCAATTTTTAGCAATTCCATGCCCGCTTATAACTAAACCGTTTTCGGGAATTGTTGAATCTGCGCCGCTTAAAGCTGTGACCGTGTTGTTTTCAACAATTGCCTCTGTTCCAAATTCGTTTGTTCCTGTGTGTAACCCGAATTTGGGGGTATAAATTACCAACTTGTTTGCTCCTCTACCGCCGGGGTAAAAACTTGCACCAACGCTTGGGTCTATTGCGTTAATATTTGTTGACGCCTGTTTAAATATAACTTCATTATCATTTTGCAGGTATGGAGAAAAAACTTCCAAATCTATTTGGAATTGTTCTTCAATCGGCTGTTCAAACTTAATCACCTGCTCTGGCTCGTCGGCGTAAGCATAGTTACATAATGATAAAATTGTAATTATTGTAATAATATGTCTTTTTTTTATTGATATCATTTTTTTCTTCTTTTGTGATAGTATCCCGTATTTTGGTATTTTAGGGATTCAAGTTCTCTTATTTTGTCAGGCAGATTTTCATCTGCGCTATTTACCAAGAACGCTTTTTTGTAATACTGATTAGCTCTCAATAAATCTCCGAGTTTTTCATACATTGTCGCCATTCTGATAAGAACATCGTAATTTTCTTTGTAACCGTTTTGGAAAGCCTTATTGTAGAAATATAATGCGCGTTTGTAATCATCTCTGACGTAGTAGTATTCTCCGAAATAGTAATTTGTCGCTGCATTATTTTTATCAATTTTCAGAGCATTAAAAAAATACGCTTTAGCATAGCTGTTTTGGTTTTCGTAATCATAAACCCTTGCAAGCTGCACCATTGGATATAAATTTCTTGGAGCTACTCTGGTGAGTATAAAATATTCACTGCCGGCTTTTTGTAAAAAGTCTTTTTTCTCCCGCTCGTCTTTTGAATTGATTGCCTTATCAAAATAGTAATCCGCCAATTTTAAGGTTGCTTTTTCATCTATTGCGGAGTAATCAATAAGTGCATTATCGTACTTAATCTCCCCGTATTCTACTGCAAATGCCATATTACCATAAGTGCTCCCACCTATAATGAAAGCACTTATCAGTAATATTACGACCTTATAAATCTGTATATGCAGGAACTGTGTTTGTATCATGGTGGTAGAATGAGTAGTCTTCTGCCGCAGGATCCGTGTAAACATACAGTTTTCTCCAGAATCTTACGAATTTATTTTGATTTTTGTAATCAACTTCGTCTGCAGAATAATAAGGAGCACCTTGAGCTCTGGCTTTGGATACGTTAATCATATCTGTTGTCTGAGCTGAGTATCCGTTATTTTGTAAAACTGCAGGGTGTGTTGTTTGGTCTACCGAAATGGCAGCATAAGACTGAATTTGAACAGCCATTGATACAACTACCAGTAATAATAATTTTTTCATAGTCACCTCTTTTTATAGTATTATAATATTTTTTTCACACTTAGGCAACAATATTATAATTTGTTTACAAAAAAAGTACATGAAGTATTTGTAGGATTTTAAAACTTATTTAAGTTCGGATTTAATAATTTCTTCAAGTTTGTCGAGCAATTCCGCTTCCGGAACTCTGGCAACGATTTCACCTTTTTTAAACACGTAGCCTTCGCCGATTCCGCCTGCAATTCCGAAATCTGCATGACTTGCTTCTCCCGGCCCGTTAACGGCGCATCCCATAGTTGCGATAGTAACATCTTCATCCAAATCTTTAAATCTGTTTTCTACTTGTTTTGCCAATGAAATCAAATCAATTTGAGTTCTTCCGCAGGTCGGGCATGATATAAAATTAACCCCTCGCTTGCGCAGTTTTAAACTTTTTAGAATGTCATAACCCGCAAAAACTTCTTCGACAGGGTTTTCCGTGAGCGAAACTCTTATTGTATCGCCAATGCCTTCTGCAAGCAGCGTTCCAATTCCGATAGAGGATTTAATAATTCCGCCTTTAAAAGTTCCGGCTTCCGTTACTCCAAGATGTAGCGGATAATCGACCTTTTCTGCCATCAATCGATAGGCATCAATTGTCGTCATCACATCGGAAGATTTAAGTGAAATTTTTATCATATCAAAATCAAGGTCTTCCAAAATTTTGACATGACCCATTGCGCTTTCAACCATTTTTTGTGCAAGCGGAATATCTTTTTCTTTGAGTGTTTTTTCTAAAGAGCCGGCATTCACTCCTATTCTAATCGGAATATTTTGTTGCTTAGCGAGTTTTACGACCTGCTCGGTATGTTCACGTTTGCCGATATTTCCCGGATTAAGTCTAAGTGCTGAAATTCCGTTATTTATACATTGAAGTGCCAAACGGTAGTCAAAATGAATATCTGCCACAAGCGGAACAGGTGAAAGTTTGACCAGTTGCTTAATTGCTTCTGCCGCATCTTTGTTTAAGACTGCAAGTCTGACGATTTCGCAGCCTGCATCCGCAAGCTCCTGTATTTGGAACAGGGTTTCGCTGATGTTGCGGGTATCCGTATTGCACATAGATTGAACGCTTATCGGATTATTATTACCGATTTTTACATTTCCTATTGAAATTTCTTTTGATTTTCTTCTTTTTATCATACAATTATTTTATCACAAATTAATTGAGAGGGTAAATTTATGAGAATTGCGGTGTTATCTGATTTGCATGGAAATGCGCAGGCTTTGGAAGCGGTAATGGGTGATGTTGTAGAACAACAATGCGAGCATGTTTTTTGCTTGGGTGATATTGTGCTTGCAGGACCTCAGCCAAAAGTCGTTATTGATTATGTTATGTCGCAGGATGCTTCTTGGACTGTAATTCAGGGTAATACCGATAAAATGATTGCGCAGTACGGGCCTGAGGTAGTTGCGTTTTTGGAGGCTCAATATCCTGTTATGGCTAATGCTATTGCTGATGACGTAATGGTTTTGAGCGAGGAACACCGCGCATATTTATCTCAACTCCCTCCGATGTTGAGCCTTGATATTGAAGGTTGTAGTGTTCTGCTTGTTCACGGATCTCCTAGAGCCAATAATGAAGATATTTTACCTAATATGCCGTTGGAAATCGTTGAAGAAATTATTGCGGGCACTCAGGAAAAATTAATCTTATGTGGACATACACATGTGCCGTGCGGCTATCAAACAAACGGCGGTCAGACGGTTGTGAATGTCGGAAGTGTCGGACGTCCGATGACCCCTGAGCCAAAGGCTTGTTATGCAATTATAGATTTTTCTCAAGGCTCGTTTGAAGTTCGTCACAGATTTGTTGAGTATGACAATGTCTTAGCTGCACAAATCGTATCACAACGAGGATTTGTCGGAGCAGACAGACTGGCTGATATTTTGCTTAAACCTGTTGAAAGGCACGTATAACTAACCTTTGACTGCTCCGTCGTTTTCGCCTGAGATAAAGTATTTTTGCATAGCAAGGAAAAATATAATAATCGGGATTGTTGAAATTATTGAGCCGGCTGCGATAAATCGCCAGTTTGAGGAGAACATTCCTTGTAAATTGTTCACCCCGACAGGAAGTGTGTACATTGTTTCTTTTGTCAGAACAATACTTGGCCACAAAAATTCACCCCACGACCCGATAAACGTGAATATTGCAAGTACCGCCAAAGACGGTTTAACCATAGGTAATAACACTTTCCAAAACACCTGAAAGACGTTGCAGCCGTCAACTATTGCGGCTTCTTCCATTTCTCTCGGGATTGCAAGAAATGCCTGACGCATCAAAAATATTCCGAAAGCACTGACCGCAAACGGCATAATCAGTCCAATAAACCCCATTGTATCATTTACCGTATCAACAAGATGCAGTTTCAACGTGATAAGATACACAGGCAGCATAATAGCTTGAAAAGGTATCATAATTGTTGCCAAAATCGCAAAAAACGTGATTTTTTTACCTTTAAACTCCATCCTCGCAAGCGGATAAGCCGCAAGTGATGACAATATGAGGTTTAATAAAACCATTCCGGCAGCTACAATCATACTGTTTATAAAGTACCTCATCAAATCAACTTTGTGCCAAACTCCGACATAGTTCTCCCACGTAAAATCTTGCGGAAACAGAACCGGAGGATAGGCAAATATATTTTCACCCGAACCTTTTAACGAAGTTGATAAAAGCCAAATAAACGGGAAAATTGAAAGCAGCGATACAAATATTAAAATCACGTGTACCCAAAAGTTTTTTAACCCTCTCCCGAATTTCTGATTTTCGCCTGAACGGCTCAAATCGAAATTCTGCCCTCTCACAGGGAGAGAGGGCAACCCAAACTTACACCTCATACTTGATATTTCCCCCTTTCGAAACAGCAAATATTGATAAGTGAGAAAATCATCACTATTATTAATAACAGAACCGCCATAGCTGACGCATATCCCAAATCCAAGTTTTCAAATGCTTTTTCATATATATAATAAACGATTGTTTTTGTAGAATTAAGCGGGCCGCCTTTTGTCATAACGTAGATTTCCGCAAAAATTTTCATAGCGGAGATTGAACTGATTGTTGTAACAAGCGCGATTGTCGGCATAATATGTGGGACTGTGACAGTCAAATGCTTTCTGAAAAATCCTGCGCCGTCGATTTCGCAAGCCTCGTAGAGCTCTTTTGGAACACTCATAAGCGCGGCAAGATAAATCATCATATAGTAGCCGATACCTTTCCAGATAGTAACTATTATAACCGAATAAATAGCGTATTTCGGATCGGTAAGCCAGCCGATAGATTGGATATGCAAAATGTTTAGTAAATAATTCAAAATTCCCTGCTCGGCATATAGCCACTTAAACGCAATTGCCGCAACAACGATAGATACAATTACGGGAAGATAAATCAATATTTTATACAAAGTAAGCCCTTTTATTTCTCTATTAATAAGTACTGCCAAAAATAGCGGTACAATTGCAAGGATAGGCACTGCAACAATAAGATATAACAACGTATTCCACAAAACTTTGTAAAAAATAGGGTTTTTGATTATCTCCAAATAATTTTGCAAACCTGCAAAACTCGCATTATAAATATCATGAGAATAATCTTGAAAACTTAAAAAAATAGTTTGGAAAAACGGGATAAAAAAGAAAATAACCAATACAACAAACGCAGGTAATAAAAAAAGATATGGAGCTGTTTTTCCGTAATATTTGAACATACAGCCATTATCGCACTCAAAAGGAATTAGGTCAATTTGTGAAGATTGTCAAATTTAAGGCATTTATATAAATAGATAATATTTTTGTCGCAGTCAAGCGACTCAATAATTTCCTGACGCATTTGAGAATAAGGGATAGTGTTAAATACAAAAAGTTCATAAATCTCAACATTTAGTGCTGTGGCGATAGCGCTTAAAGTATCCGCTGTGGGGTAATTACTTCCTATTTCAATACGGCTGATGTTTTTCGGGTCAATTCCTACAAGTTCGGCAAGTCTTTCTTGTGTGATTTTGCGTTCTTTGCGCAGTTTTTGTATCTTTTGTCCGAGTTTTTGTTTTAACGTCATAATCTTATCCTTATATATATCTTTGCCTATCCTATAGGATAATTTAACTATCTGATGAATATATTTTTGACAATATTGGACGTATCGGATTGACAAATATCTACACGTAAGATATAATATTAATATAATTCTACTCAATAAATAGAATTATGCGTTTTCTATTTTGATGGAAGTTGTAACAATGAAAAAAAGAAAGGATTAAGAGTTATGACAAAAAGGTTCGGCTTTACTTTGGCAGAAGTGTTGATCACATTGGGTATTATCGGTGTAGTTGCCGCAATGACTATCCCTACATTGATTGCAAACACTAACGGCGCAAAATTCAGATCACAATTTAAAAAGACAATTTCAACATTGAACCAGGCAGGTTTGATGGCGCAAGCTCAGTATGATTTTGACTATGCTGGGACGACAGAAAAATGTGGTGATACTGCTGCAACAGAAAATCCTGAGAGCAAAATGACATTCTGTTCAATTTTGAATGGGACATTAACCGGTCAAACCTATATAGGAGCAATTGGAACAGGTTCTACTGCCAAATTAAAACGTAATAACAATGGTACAGAAGAAGCATACACAATTAAAAATCCTATAACCATTCCTGCAGATATCTCAGCTTATATTGCCTATACATTAGCAGATGGCTCAATTGTTGCTTTTAACCCAAATGCTCAAGGGTGTGAGCTACCTTTAGGTACTCGTTTAGATGCTACTGCTCTTGGAGCTGGATTGGCAAGCTGTGTTGGGTTTATAGATGTAAACGGTGTTACTCTACCAAATACTGAAGTATCATGCGTTGGTACTACTGCAACAGATAGAGAGGCTACTCAAAACGTAGAAACCCCATGTGTTGTTAAAAATGATGCTACACACATGACAGACGTATTCCCGATTGTATTCCACGATTCAACTGTTGAGCCTGCATCAGACGCAGCAAAATACGTGTTGACATCTAGTAAATAGACTTTCTTTTTAATAACGCCGAGTGACCGAATCACTTGGTACGCTTTACATTATTGGGGCGTGGAATTCACCTTCCACGCCCCTTTCTCTATCAAATATGTCATCCCTTGTACACCCGTGTCAACCTGAACTTGTTTCAGGATCTATTTAGTCACAAGGGTCAAACAAACATGTCATCCTGAATTTATTTCAGGATCTATTTAGTCACAAGGGTCTAACGCATCTGTCATCCTGAACTTGTTTCAGGATCTGTTTAGTCACGAGGGTCTAACGAGTATGTCATCCTGAATTCGTTTCAGGATCTATTTAGTCACAAGGGTCAAACAAACATGTCATCCTGAACTTGTTTCAGGATCTGTTTAGGCACAAGGGTCTAACAAGTATGTCATCCTGAACTTATTTCAGGATCTGTTTAGTCACGAGGGTCAAACAAGTATGTCATCCTGAATTTATTTCAGGATCTATTTAGTCACGAGGGTCTAACGAGTATGTCATCCTGAACTTATTTCAGGATCTGTTTAGTCACGAGGGTCAAACAAGTATGTCATCCTGAATTTATTTCAGGATCTTAAACCCTAACAAACCCCACCAATGGCAAGACCCTGAAACAAGTTCAGGGTGATACATGTGTTTGACTTTTTATCCTCTGCTCGGCTTGTTCAGGGTGACAAAACATAATACATTAGCAGTTTAACAAACATGTCATCCTGAATTTATTTCAGGATCTTAAACCCTAGCAAACCCCACCAATTACAAGACCCTGAAACGAGTTCAGGGTGACACAAGTGTTTGACTTTTTATCCTCTGCTCGGCTTGTTCAGGGTGACATACTTGCTGGACCATTGCTGTTCTTGTGTTGCAACCTTGCCCTCAATGTCCAACCTTGCCCAGACCTCACCCTAGCCCTCCCCTACCTTAGGAGAGGGGAATTTAATATCTTCACGCTTTGTAATAATTTTGGCAATTTTTTCTGCAAAAATACCTTTATAGTAATATAGGCAAAATTTTTTCGATTATTTATATTCCAACCATTTTTAATTACAGTTCTTAACAGTTTTACATTAGATAAGATAATTTCTCCATAATAAAAATGTTATATATTAAGTTTTTCTTTTAGAAAAAAATTCTGATTTAATTTTTCCTATATTTATATAAAGTAACTTAGGGTATCTTTTACTGTATATTAAATTCTTTTTTGATGGAACTTGACATCATTGGGTTTACTTTTTCTTTTAATTTGCAAGATTTAGGTAAATACCACTGCCTAAACATACGATCAAGAGTTGAGTTTAACTCTTCAAGTTTTGTCATCGGTTGAGTTGAAGCCTTTAGCAGAGGAAAATCTAAGTATTTAAATAAACCGCTTCTGCCTATATATTCCTTGTGGTATTCAGTTAGATTTTCTAAATTAGGGAAATTTGAATGTTGATTTATAAAAATATCATCACTGTATTGCGGTAGTACTCCTCTATATGAATTCCAACCCCCTGATTTATCGGCTATTGTTGAAAGATATTCTATCTGACCTTGGCTATCTTTTGATTGTCGAAGTGTTATTTTTTGCAGCTCTCTTGAACCGTCTTTTCGTACTCTTGATATACATTCTCTTTGAGCTATCATACAATTTTCTGAATCAAAAATTTGTAATAATGCAGGTCTTTTACCTCTTTGCCTTTTTAATATTGTTTTTATTCCGTTTCCGAATAGTTTGACTTGTGTAACCATTTATATTTCCTCCAATTTTTATTTTTTTGAATCTATTACTCCAGCAGTTTTCAACAAAAGAGAATGGTGTATATGGGAGTTGTTTTACCTGTTTATTTTACCGTAACGAAATTTCCCTTTTACACACGGCAACTGTATTTTTGTTAGATTTTTGTAATATCTACTTTTACTACCATAATTTTTTGACTTTTCCTTAATTCATTCTCACTAGTTACTTCTATATATTATAAAAGTTTTTTTAGAAGAAAAAATTGCCCCCTAAACCTCATATCATATTATAACGTATGTCTCACTATAGTTACTCTAGAGGCTTATTGAAAAAGTATTTACATAACTTTACATGTCTGATTTTTATTGATTAGTTCTAATAATTCTTTGTAATATTTTACTTCTTTCTGTAAAATACTAATATGTATATAAAGTTATTTCCTTTTTAAAGTTTATTTATAAAAAGTTCCAATATTTATCGGACAAAACAAAAGAATGAAACCCAAAATTATTTGGAAGTTTCATTCTTTTGTTTTAATATATAAAACTATTAAATTTTAATTTAAGCCATAATTGGAAGATTATTCTTTTTGCAATATGAATAATATTCCTGGTATTTTTTTACAAGTTCTTCAGGTGTGATTTCTTTTTCATCGTCAACGAATGTTCCTTTAGGTAATTCTGTTTTATTTCCCCAAGCATGTGAAACGCAAGACGCACTACCATCTGTGTTAAAAGTATAAGTGCATTCTTCATCAATCATTTTTGGATGATCATAAGTGATTTTTGTTGAACCGTTTTCTCCTTTTGAAACCCTGTACATGGGGTTGTTACTTTCTGCAATTTTCATACGAACCACCTTTCTACGTTTTGTATGTTTTCCCATTCTTATTAATGTACATAAAAAATATTTTTGCTAACTATAATATTAATTTTTGTAAATTTACCAAATAATTTAAATTGTTTCATATTTATTATTTATCCTTTGTAACAATATGGCAATTTTTTCTGCAAAAATACCTTTATAGTAATATAGGCAAATTTGTGTAGGTTAGTTATGAAAATTAATAAAATTATCTCAAGTGTAGTAAAACAAAGCTCCGAACTGATTTCTTCAAGCGGGGCGCAGAAGCTTGAAAAAACTGCTTCTGCACAAGTTGAAAAAGCTTCGGGATTAGTCACAAACCCGATGAAAACTTTGGATAGTGATGTCGTTCAACTGTCAAAAGAAACAATGCTTGAACGCTCTCTTAATTCCTCTCATTCTATAAAACCCATTCAGGTAACCACTACCGATGGAACAACAGCCAAGTGGCAGAGATATGTCGGTTCTCAAATGGGTTCGCAAGACGCTTTTTGGGCTAAAAACGAAGCAACAGGCGAACTTTTTTATGTGAAATTCGCCAGCGATGCTCAAAAAGAAGGTCATATTGCTTCTGAAATTTTGGCATCAAAGTTGTATAAGCTGGCAGGTGTTGAAGCTCCCGAAGTTATTCCGATAACCCTAAACGGAAAGATTAAGGCTTTAGCAAGCAAACAAGTCCCTAATCTGACAGAAACAACTGATTTAAAACTCTTACAAAGAGGTTTTGCGGCTGATGTGTGGCTGGCAAACTGGGATTCCCTATTGCATGGTAATACTATGGTGCAAGGAAAAACTCTTGTTAAAGTCGATAATGGCGGCGCTTTACGCTATCGTGCAATGGGTAGATTAAAAGAAAATTTTGGTGACAAACCGACAGAACTTGTTTCTCTTGTTGATGGCAGAAATTATGATAGTACAACTGTTTATTCAGGAATGAGTCAAAACGCTTTGATTGACTCTTTAAATTCGGTTTGCCGTATTCCTGATAAAGAAATTCTCAAAATCGTAGAGGATAAATCACTTGCAAGAACTTTAATCAACAGAAAAAATTATATGAAAGAAGTTCTTGAAGAAGTAAAGAATACCCCAAAAGCTGATTATGAAGATTTGTCAGACTATTTTTCAAAAATTATGAGAAAAATAGATGCTCGCAGAGTTTTTAATCCTGAAGTTATAACCAATGAGCTTTCTCAGGCATTAAACAAGCGAATTACATATAACGATTTAACCGTAAATTTACCGGCAACCAAAACTGTAACCAAAGATTTAATCGCACATATAAAAATGCTTGAGAAAAACGGTGTTAAAATCTCAAAAGAAGATATAGATACCCTATTGCGGGAAATCGTTGAAAATGGTTTGGAGCTTGACCCAAGAAAGTATACAGGTATGTTCAAATATGTTTGTGAGTTTGAAGAACATTATAATAAAATGTTTTCTCAACTTTCAAAATTATCTCAAGCTACTCCGATAAAAGAGGGCGAAACTGCGCATGCTTATCTTTCAAGGTTAGTCAAGATGAGAGAACGCCGATTAAAGCAACTCGATGATTTTAGAATTAAAATGATTAAATCAAAACTGCATTATGAACCTGAGATAAAAGTCAAAACAAAGCCTGTTTTAACCCCTTCTCAGCGGCAGGCTGCAATTTCTGAACTTGAGGCTGCTCGATTGGATAATGAAAGTTTGGAAATCTGGACTATTCCAAAACTTTTCAAAAATTCTACGGATGATGAGATTTATCATGCTTGGCAAATGGCGCACATGGGTTCCTTTGAATTTTCGACTAATGAGTTGCAAAAATCTGTAATGTCTTTAGGCGGAAGATATAATTCCAAACATCCGATAAAAACAAAAACCTTATATGAAACAATTGCGGATAAAGATTATAAACAGGAGTTTGAAATTGAGCCGGTTTATCATTGGTTTGGAAAATCAAATCCTGAAGAATTTGTAATGCGTGAAATTCCTAAAAAGGGTGAAATATATACGTTGTCCGATTTGCATTGTTGTTCATCCCATAAAACTTATGCTGAGGATTGTTTCGGCGATCACATTTCTTCTCAAAATATTAAATTTGTAATGCACCCTAAGGCTGAAACTTCGCAGGCGTTCAATCTTGGCTACAATCAAGAGGTAATTTATCCTGCAGGTCAACAGTTCAGGATATTGGATAAAGAATTGGTTGAACATGTTGACCCAAGTACCGGTGCAGGATATCTTCGTTGGGAAATCCACATGCAAGAGGTTTAATCAATATAAATCCGGTTATAAACTCAACCCCCTGCCTAATTTAAGCAGAGGGTTGGTCGATTATTCTTCAACCGGAGGTTTTGGGATATCGTTACATTTGCAAGGTGGCGGCATTGGCGGTCTTCTGTGTAAATCGCCTTGTCTGTCTCTTTTTGCAAATTCTTTTTTACGTTCTAATCTCAATTGTTCAAGTTTTTTCAATTGTTTATCTGTTAAAATCGCTTCAAATTCCTTTTTACCTTCTTCTCGTAATTGGTGAAGTTGGTCTTTAATTTCTCTTGATTCTTGTTCGTTTGCTTTTAATTTTTCAAATAGAGGTTTTGCTGCTTCCATTTGTTTTTCTCTTAATTGTTTTGCTTGTTCTTTTTGTTTTGCACTAAGATTTAACTCGTCTTCAAATTTTTTCATATCTCCGTGAGGTTTTCTTGCTTTATCAGGACGTGCAAAGTCAGGTCCTTTTTTACAACATTCTGTAGGACAAGGTTTTTTGTCCGGAGCAGCCGGAGCTTCTGTTTTTGCAAATACTTGTGTTGTCGCCGTTAGCGCAATTACTCCGGCTAAAATCAATAATTTTTTCATTCGTCATCCTTTCTTCTTGTATCAGAATACTTCCTTGTATATTTTTATAACGAATCTGTTTCAAAAATTGTTCATTTTATGATATCTTTTTTTTAAGGAGTATGTTATGGATAAGAAAAAAGTATTATGTATTTTGAGTTTTATATTAGTAATTGTGCTTGCTGTATGGCTGAGAGTTTTGTATGCTGATGCAGCACTTTGGTATGATGAGGCATGTTCTTGGGTAACCGCAAAAAAAGATTTCCCGTTCGGAATTATACAAAATCTGATGACTGTTGATTTGCAGCATACTCCGTTATATTTTTTCTTACTCCATTTTTGGATGAAATTGTTTGGCGAGGGTGAAGTTTCAATCAGAATTTTATCATTGATTTTTGCAATTTCTGCGGTGCCGTTGAGTTTTTGCGTCGCAAAAAAACTGATGTCACAAATTCTTGCATTGATTGTTTCTGCGGTTATTGCGGTTAATCCTTTGTTGGTTTATTTCGCGCCTGAAGTGCGAATGTATCCGATGGTGCTGTTTTTAGTTTTGCTATCGTTTAATTATTTTATAGATTTTGACAAAAATCATGATGCAAAGTCATTGATAAAACTTGTTATTGTAAATGTTTTGATACCTTATACATTTGTAGGCGGAATTTTATATAACATATCAGTTGCGCTTTCGTATATTGTTTATTTAGCCGTAAATAAATACAAAGAGCGGATTTTGTTATATTTAAAGGGTTTAGGTGTAGAGATTTGCTTGTTGATTCCTTATTGGTTATTGATTTTTTATTATGCAAATCTTAGGTCGCATTTTATTGTAAAGCATGAAGGTTCGTTGTATTTTTATCAGATTGTAGAGGTTATAAGAAACTTTTTCGGAGTAACTTTGGTTAATAATTTATACTGGCCGTCTGTTGAGTCTTATAATATCACCTTGTTGTTTACGATTTTTGTAATTCTGCCGTGTGTTTACTTTTTGTACGGTTTTGTACAAGGTATACGTAAATCTGACGGATTTTTAAAAGTTTTATATTTCGTTGTAATTGTTAATTTCGTGTTATTTATTCTTTGCGCGGCTTTTCAGATAAATGTATTTACAATCAGATACATATTATATTTATTGCCTTTGATTTTTATATTAAGTTTTGTAGGATTGGAAAAGAAATTGTCATCTTTGCATTTGAAAATTTTTAGCGCAATATATATTATAAGTGCGATTGTTTTTACGATTAATTATTATCCTACGGCAAAAGCTCTCAAAGTATTGGCGTTTAAGTCCGTTCAAATTCAATCAAATGAGTTAGGTTTAACTGCTGATGATATTCTTATTATGCCGTTTGGAGCAGATGCGCCTTACTATTTCAGATTTGCGGATACTCCGAGAGTGCTTAATTTCGATTTTCATAAAGAAGCAAGAAACCCTTATAATGACAAATTATATGACAAATCCCAGCAGGAAAAACTGTCCGGCAAGGGTAAATATAGCTTAATTCTTGATACCGTATTTAAAGATAGTATTATCTCGGAAAATTTCTATAATTATTTTGTAAGCAATGTAAACTATACTGTACCGTCAGGAAGATATGTATTGATGGCTTTTTATGCTCAGGATGCTGTATCTGTTGTGTCTTTAGAAAGTCTTAGAGCTGAAACAAGCGGGGTTCGAGTTGTCATGGACAGAACAATTGATATCTTATTGAAAAAGTTTGTATATGATATGAGATTTTTGTTAAGTGTTGATTTTGAACTTGTAAAGACTTTCAAAAAAGATAATTATACTTATTTGTTGTACCGCAAAAAGTAAGATGATTTTTATGAAAATATAGGTATAATAAAGGTATGAAAAAGTGTTTTTTGATGTTAATGTTAGTTTTTCTTGGATTGCCGTCAATATCGTCAGAAGATGATATGTGGAAGAAGGTTTCTTTCGATTGCTTTATAAATCCTGATACAATTATCGGAGTTGAGGATATTTACGGTTTTTCTTTTTTGTTAAAAACTTACAATAAAGGTCAATATGAACCGGTAAACGGCAACAAAATATGGTATACGATTGCTCAATATACCATAAATTGTTCTAATTTGACTTATAAAATCGGGGTTATAGATTCTTACGGTTTTGAAAATGAGTTTGTGAATGGTGATTATAATCGTTATGCGAAATTTCAACCTATAGTACCCGATACTGATGTAAGCATCGTTGCCTCAAAACTTTGTCGTGCCAGATAATATTATGCGGCAACGTCAAGTTTTTTGCCAACTTCAGCTTTAGGTTCTTCTGTCGGCGTTGCGGTAGCGACGGTTGTTTTTTGAGGTGCTTCTGCCGGTTTTTTTGAAATTTCTACGGTATCTTTTTCAGGAGTTTTTTCCAATTTCATTTCCGCGCAATTGTTTATTAATTCTTGTTTAAAGTCATCCAATGACATTTGACGGGTGCCGTTTTTGTCGCCAACTAATGTTACAACACCGTTTTCTTTTGTTGCGGAAACATGTTCTCCGTCTTTTGTTGTGTAAACTACCGTTGTGAACGGTTTTACTGCTGAAACTTGATCTACCATGATTAAACCTTCCTTTTTTTATAATACTTACATTACCAATAATAGTCCTAAAGATATTTTATTGTCTTTTTGAGGGTAATTTTTTACATTTCTTAATGTATATTAGTGCTATTATAAACACATTATGATTGAAGTAATGGTTTTGTTTCTACTTTTGAAACGCGAATACACAATGTATGGAATACGTAAATATGTCACAGAGTTGTTTGTGCCGTATTCAATACCGAGTTTTGGCGCATTAAAGCCTGCTTTGGTTCGATTGGAGAAAAAAGGTTGTATTGGTACTTCAAAGATAATATCAGACGGCGGGAAGGTTTCAATTTATTATTCAATAACCGATGAGGGGTTGAAAGAATTAAGAAAACTTTTGTTGGTTCCGTTGTCGACAAACCCGTTACAATTTGTCAGCGATGCGAAGATAAAATTGTTTTGTGCTTCCGTATTATCAAGTGAAGAACGTGCTCAGATGTATTTTGATATAAAAACGTGTGCGCTATTACACAAAGTTAATGCGGAAAAACTTTTGGAAGATGAATATACCGAAAAAGATTTTTATCAAAGAATTGTTTTAGATAATACGATTTGCGAGTTTAGCAATTTTGTATCAATGGTAGAAGGCTTGGAAAAAGAAAATGCCGGCAGTAGTAAATAGTGTTATAGAGGGCTCGATTGCTCAGGAATTGGAAATTCAAAAGGGCGATATTATTTTGACTGTTGACGGAAATACTATGTCCGATATGATTGATTATAATTTTTATATGAAATCAGAGCTAATTACCGTTGAAATTCAAAAGACAAACGGTGAGATTGAAGAAATCGAAATAGAAAAAGATTATGATGAGGATTTGGGGATAGTTTTTGAAAGTGCTGTGTTTGACAGGATAAAACCTTGTTTAAATCATTGTGTATTTTGTTTTGTCGATCAGCAGCCGAAAGGCTTGCGTGATACCTTATATGTGAAAGATGATGATTACAGATTGTCGTATTTGCAAGGAACGTATATTACACTTACAAATTTTAAAGAAGAAGACAGACAGCGAATTAGCAGGATGCATCTTGGACCTTTTTATGTGTCTGTGCACACTACAAATCCCGAATTAAGGGTGAAGATGCTCAGAAATCCAAATGCGGGTAAGGCGCTTGAAAACCTAAATTGGTTCAGAAAAAATAAGATACCGTTCCATGCTCAAATTGTTTTGTGTCCGGGACTAAATGACGGGGCGGAGTTGGAAAGGACGTTGTCTGATTTGGCAAAATTGAAAAATACGGTGTTGTCTGTTGCGATAGTTCCTGTAGGAATAACGCAGTTCAGGCAGGATAATCAATTGCGTCAGGTGGATAAAAAATGCGCGATTGAAACTATTGAGATTTCTTCAAAATACAAAAGGGTTTGTTGTTCTGATGAGATATTTTTACTGGCTGAAAAACCAATTCCGCCGGCAAAATATTATGGGAATTTCTGCCAATTAAGTGACGGAGTTGGGGCTTTGAGGATGACATTAGACGATTTTTATTCTCACAAACTTCCAAAATCGGTTTCAAAACCTTATAAAATGGTTTTTGCATGTTCTTATGCTGCAAAAGATATGTTAAACGAGATTGCCTCAAAGCTAAATACTATCAAGAACCTGACGGTTGAAGTTCATCCTGTAAAATCTGAATATTGGGGACGGGATATCACGGTTGCCGGGTTGATTACGAGTGATGATTTGATAAGAACGGTCAAAGATATCGACTGTGACGTTGTTGTAATCCCGTCTGTTATGCTGCGTCCGTATAGTGAGGATTTTTTGGACGGGCACAATTTGGACTACGTAAAAGAACATTCCTTTAACGAATTTTTTGTTCAACAGAATATCTACTCTTTAAAAGAGGTTGTCGATTATATCAGAGGTATTTAGTTGATTTAGAAATTCGATCCAAAATATGTATAGGTAAGGTCATGTTGCCTTTCTATTTCCTGAACCATATTTTCTTGCATGATATCTACATTTACATGGTTATTGCTTAAATTTGTTAATTTGTATTGTACGTATATCGGTTCATAAGAATTGTAGTATAAGATTATATCTTCAACACCTCCTTTTGTGTACACCGTTCCACCCTTCGCTCGCGCGTAACCTACGTTCGCGTAAGATATCTCTAATGAAAAATGGTCAGTTGTTCCACTACGTGTTAATTTACATCTAAATAGTTCACTTACACAATCTCTACCTCCATTGTAGAAATCCCCTCCGCAGTCAAAATCTCCACGTTTAGGACCATTACTTACACAATCAAGTGAAACTTTGATTGTTTGTTTGCAATATTCAGAATATCCTTTTTGAATTTCATCATATTTACAACATGCACTATTAGCACCTTTATAGGTGTGCGGATTTCGAGCTAAGCAACACTCAAGGCTATAGTCCCCAGCTTTACAAGGCTTTTTAGGAGGGTCAGGATCGGGTTCGGGGTCAGGTGTTGGCGGTTCAGGCGGAAGTGGAGGTTCCGGATCCGGTTCAGGATCATTGAGGTCCACCAAAAATTGTGTATCTTTAATCTCTCCGGTATTTTGACTTAGTGAAGTCTTGTATTTCGGCTCCAGCACAAATGGTTGTAAATCAGTACCCAGTACATTTGGACCTTTTATCCCGTTCAAATCTATAAGTCCTGTCGGTCCGTTGCCTGCAATTTGCGGGGTTATACAAATTGATGCTCCGTTTTTTAAAATGGCGCAAGAACCTTTGTATGTAGGGTTGTAAACTACTTTATCGTTATCTTTAAATTCATAGTAAGTTTTTGCAAAACAGTCGCCGTTATTATCTCCGCAGAGTTTTGATACTCTCATGTATTTTTTCAAAAATTTTTCAGAGGTATCTTTGTAACTTTCAGGTTCTTCATCCGTGTACATCATTGTTTCAAAAAAAGTTGCTTTGTTTTCTGTTATCGCAAGTCCGTCAACAGCATTTTGAATGGTTTGTACATCTCTGTCGTAAGCTTGTGAAAATCCCTTTTTCTGATAATGATTTATAATCGCCGGCAGTACAAGTGCTGCGATTATTCCGACAATTACAACCGCCAATAAAACTTCGGTGAGAGTGAATGCGTGTCTGTTTTCTTTCATTAAATCCCCGTATTCCAATTCTATGTTTTTACTTACATGCTTATTATTCAATATATTTATATAAAAGTCAATATAAATATATAAAAATCAATAAATATATGAAATATCAAGTATGATTAGAAAAGGTGATACTGTGAAAAATCCGATTCTAAACGAAATAAAAAATCTTGTTGCTGACAGGGATATAACGCTTACCAAGCTTGCCGAAACTATGGGAGAAAAACTCGGCAGAAATTATTCAATCGCCAGTTTATCCCAAAAGTTGAGAAACGGTACGATTTCTTATAAAGAAGTTAGACTAATTGCCGAAATCTTAAACTACAAAATTATATTTTATGATATGGAAAAGAATTTTTATAATAAATATTAGTTTGATATATTGATAAGATTATAATATAGATTTATGATAACAATAGTACAAAATATACCTTTTATTTTCTTAGTTTTTGCGCATCTTTTAAATACACAAATTCAGGTTTGAAGTTTTCTTCGCAATTTATAACAAGCAAAACTCTGATACACATCTTGAGAGAATTTGGAACATCCAACTCGTGAAAACACATCATTGCAACATTATCCCACCCGAGTTCCAAGCGCGGGAATTTCGCAGGAAATGCGGCATTTAAATCATTTGTCGTTGTAAATATTACATGCGAAATTGCGGAGCTGTCGTTGATATTGTTCTGTTTTAAAATTTCTTGAACAAGCTCAAGAGTTCCCTCTTTTATCGCAGTTTCAGTATTTTCAGAAATCGTTATCGCTCCTCTAATGCCTTTTGTTATCATTTTTTTACCCCGTTGTACCAATCTCTGGCAAGCATTTCGCCTTTTCCCTCAGGTTTTATTTTTATCAGTTTTAATAATCCTTTTCCACAGCCCATAATTATTGCGTCTTTTGCAACCGATGCGATTTCTCCCGCAGGAGCAGAACCCTCAAGAGTTTTCGTTTCTATTACTTTGATTATTTTATCATTGAATATAAAATAAGCTCCCGGACTTCTGCAAATCCCTCTTACCAAATTGTGTATTTCAATATTAGACTTTGTCCAATTTATAAGACATTCTTCTTTTGTCAGCTTGTTTGCCATACATAAACCGTCTTCACATTGTTTTTGCGGTTTTAAGGTGCCGTTTTTCAGCCCGATGAGCGTTTCTTCTATCATTTTTGGAGATTTTTCGGCAATTTCGTTCCATAATTCTTCGCAGTTCATGGTTTGAGAAATAGGAATAACCAGTTTTTGGCAAATATCGCCGCAATCAAGCCCAAGTTCTGTTATCATCGTGCAAATCCCTGTTTCTTTATCGCCGTTTATAATTGCGCGCTGAATAGGGTTTGCACCTCTGTATTTCGGCAATAACGACGCATGAAGATTAATTGTTTCGAACTTTGGAATATCCAAAACTTCTTGAGACAGAATTTGCCCGAAAGCGAATGTTACAAAAAAGTCAGGCTCAAATTTTTTTAAGCTGTCTTGTATATCAGATTCTTTTCGGATTGATTTTGGCTGAAAAACAGGAATATCATTTTCAAACGCAAACTTTTTAATCGGTGACATTTGCAGTTTGTGCCCGCGTCCTGCAGGTTTGTCTGGTTGAGTGACAACCGCACAAACCTCTATTTTGTCCGATTTGTGTAAATATTCAATTGATTTTAACCCGATATCAGGAGTTCCGAAAAATACTATCTTAATCATTTTTTGCCAATTCTTCCTCTAATTCTTTTTCCTCTATTAACATCTCAGGGTCTAAATCAGGAAGATTGTATTTTTTCAAAACTTCTTCCGCAGCAAATCTGTTTATGCAATGGTCAATAAATAAAATTCCGTCAAGATGATCGTATTCATGCTGGATTGCTCTTGCCAAAAGTGAACCGTCTTTTGCTTCCATGACAAACGGTTTTCCATGCTCATTAAGCGCCTTGACCATGATGTTTTTGTATCGTTTTACGTCCGTATATGCCTCAGGGAAACTCAAACAACCCTCATTGCTTTTTACTGCTCCGCTTTTTTTAATTATTTTCGGGTTGATAAATACTATCGGATTTAGCGGTTCGTCATTTGTTGCAACGTCAATTACAAAAACCCTTACGTTTTCACCGATTTGAGGTGCTGCAAGTCCTACCCCGTTTTGCGAATACATTGTATCCAACAAATCTCTGACTAAGTCGGATATCTTTTTTGAAACTTTATGAACTTCTTTCGATGGTTGTCTTAATGACGGCTCACCGTATCTTAAAACTTTTCTTATAGCCATATTCTAACCTTCCTAACTGATTTATCAATTGATATTTTACTATAAACTTTCAAGGTTTGCAATTTCAGACTGGCAAAGTTTTAAATTGTATGTTATAATTATGAAGTCGACAGACTTTAAGGAGCAGTTTACGTGAAAAGGTGTTTGTTAATTTTGGGATTGTTGCTCGGGTTTTTAAACCCTGTTTTTGCAACCGACTTGGAAAAATATCAACTGATATCCGAAATCGGTACGCTTGCTAATAATAAAAATTACTTACAGGCGCTTGATAAATGTATGGAGGCTTTGAAAAAATATCCCGATGAACCTGAATTGTATTACTGGAGTGCAGTTATTAAAGGCAGAACAGGAAATAATGAAGATGCCGTTTCGGATTTTGATAAAGCAATTAAGCTAAAACCTGATAACAGCAGTATATATGTAATGCGTGGAGTTGCAAAATCTGATTTGGGCGATAATAACGGCGCTATTGCGGATTTTGATAAGGCGCTTAAAATCAATCCGAAAGATACATCAGCTTACATTATGCGGGCATGTGTAAAAATTCAAATGGGTGATATTCAAGGCGCAGGAGATGATTTTGAGGCGTCTAATAGGATACTTGATAAAAAAGAATAGATTTTGGGGGAATTTATGAAAAGAATTTTTTGTACTTTATTACTTTTGATTTTGTGCCAATGTTTTTCTTCTTTGGCTTTTGCGGATGAAATCTCTGATTATGCGTATCAAATCATTGATTTGCAATACCAAAAGAAAAGCAGTCAGGCTCTTGCTAAAGCAAATGAAGCAATTAAAAAATACCCGAACAACTCGGAGCTTTATTTGCGCAGGGCAATTGTTTATGATGATTTAAATCAAAAACGCGCAGCTCTCACCGATTTAGATAAAGCAATTTCGCTTGATCCTAAAAATGCGGATGCTTATTATTGGCGCGGAGCAGTAAAAATGGATATGAACAGTCCTCAATCAGCTTACAAAGATTTTACGACATGCCTTCAATTAAAGCCAAACAGCAGTTCCTGTTATTCTATGAGAGGGCTTGTCCGCATAGAATTGGGAGATGAGGGCGGAATGAAAGACCTTGAAAAAGGTAACGCTATAATGAATGAGTACAACTAAAATAGGATAATTCCCTTGTAAATAGGAAATTTATCTTACATCCAAAAACTTATGGACTTGCGGAATCAGACGGACATTTTTGTAGTTTGATAAGAATTTATCAAGCGTTTTTTTACAGAAGTTTGAAGAAACACTAATTTTGTTGCCGTTCATTTTGGGTTGCAATATAAGTTCAATGTTGTTTTCTTGACCTAAATCACAGCATTTTTGGATTTCGGTATTCGTTATATTTTCATCAAAAACAATCTTGGCAAAAGTTTCAATCCCGCAACATTCTTTAAAAAATCTTTGGTGTAGTTTGAATGTATCAATACCGCTTGATGACGGAAGTTTAATATCCGCAGAAATAATGTCAATGTGCTCTTTTATTAGCGATAGTTGACCGGCAAGGGTTGCGTTTGTTTCAAGATAAATTTTTGTTTTTTGTTTTATCTTCGGGAGAAATTCTTTTAAAAATTCCGCGCTTAAAAGCGGCTCTCCGCCTGTTAATGAGGTTGAATGGATGTTTTGTAGATTATATTCAAAATTGATTGTGTCAAAAAGCTCCTGCGGAGTGAACTCTTGCCCTGATTGAAATTCCGTGTCGCAATATGCGCACTTTAAATTGCAGTTGCAAAATCTTATAAATAATTGTTTGTATCCTACAACAGGTCCTTCGCCTTGTATTGAAGTGAATATTTCGTTAATTAAAGTTTTCATTGATAAAATTCTTTCTCACATCTTCGTTTGATAAATTCTTTAGCTTTTCATACAGCTTAATTTCATCATCCGATAAATCATGAGAAAATTCAATACTTACCGTAACAATCAAATCTCCGATTTTGCCGTTCTTTTTGATACCCTGTCCGCTTATTCTGAATTTCTGCCCCGAGCATGTGTTTTTGGGCAGTTTTAATTTTATAACCCCGTCAAATGTTGTGATTTTTATTTCTTCGCCAAGTGCGGCTTCGTATGGTGTAACAGGCACATTGTAGTAAATGTTTAGTTTATCAAAATGCACTTTTTTCGGAGCTTCAATTTTGATGTTTATGTATAAATCTCCGTTAGCTCCGCCGTTATGACCTGATGCACCCTCGCCTTTTAATCTTAATTTTGCACCGTCTTTTATTCCTTTGGGAATTGTTACGGTTATTCTTTTTCTTCTTGAGATTTCTCCCGTGCCGTTGCAAGTCGTACATTTTCCGCCGTTTATGAATTTGTGTCCGAAACAGCCCGGGCAGGTCTGTGTTGTCAGTACGTTAATTATTCGTTTACTCCCGGTAATAACTTCTTCGGGAGTAATTGTTACTTCCGTTGTTATGTTTTGACCTTTTTGCGGTTTTTTAAGTTCTTCCGCGAAACGGTGTTTTTTGAGTTTTAAGCTCCAATATTTAAATAAATTTTTTATTGAAAACTCTGAATTGGTTTTCTTTTTTATGTCTTTGGGTTGTGATACGGGTTTTGTCTGAGAAAATTTTTCAACCTTTGGTTTTGTATCTTTTTTTTCTTCATTAACGGTTGTTTTTGTCGTAGTTTCCTGCTTAAAAATGCCGTTTATGATATCATATTGTTTCCTTTTGTCTTTATCTGAAAGGGTTTCATATGCTGCCGTGACTGTTTTGAATATTTCAGTCGCGTTTGTGTCTTTGTTTATGTCTGGGTGATATTTCCGTGCAAGTTTTCTGTAAGCCGTTTTGATTTCAACAGTATCGGCTTCCGGTGTGATTTCTAAAATTTCATAGTAATTTTTATTATTAAACGCCATATATTTCTATATAATGCTATTTTATAGAATTTCAACATCTCTTTATGAGTTAGTAATAAAGTTCAAAAGTTTAGCCTGCAATTGTGCAGGCTAATGATTGTAATAAATTTAGAATACAATTTGTCGGGAATTTAGGAGCATCCCGAATATCCGCAGTTAGGACATATAAAGCAACCTTCCGCCATTTGAATTTCGGTACCGCATTCGGGGCATTTGATTGCTTTTATTTCGCCTGTCGGATTGTATTCTTCTCTTATCCCTTCTCCTCCTTTTTTGATAGGCTCTGAATTTTTGTTATCTTTCTGTTTTGTGTTATCCAAGTTCATCGGTTGAAATTGGCGTGAGTTATTTCGGTATACCGTAATTCCTTTTAAATTGTTTTTGTATGCCAAAATGTAGGCTTCTTTGATATCTTCTTTTGTTGCGTTTTCAACAAAATTTATTGTTTTTGATACAGCATTATCCGTGTGAAGTTGGAATGCTGCCTGCATTTTTACATGCCGGTATGGTGAGATGTCGTGCGCGGTTACAAAAATCTGTTTTATTTCCTCGCTAATTCCTTGAATATTTGCAATTGTTCCGTCTTGAGCGATTTGTGATATAAGTTCTTCTGAGTACAGATTATGCTTTTTTAGGTAATTCAGGAATATCGGATTGATTTCAGGCATTTTTGTACCGTCAAGTATAAGTCTGAAAAATACAAGTCCGAACAACGGTTCTATCCCGCCCGTTGTTCCTGCAATCATTGAGATAGTCCCTGTTGGTGCAATACATGTGGTTGTTGCGTTTCGCAGTCCGTATTGTTTTATTTTTTTATCGAGTTCTGCCCATTGATAATCAGAGATTTTCCCTGCAGATTTTCCTTTGTACTTGTTATAAAAATAGTTTTCACTATCATAGACGCTTCCTTTGAAATTTTTAAAACTTCCGCGTTCTTTTGCTAATTCTACAGATTCGGATTTTGAAATGTAGTCAATAAATTCCATAATTTGCTCTGCAAGTTTTACTCCTTCTTCGCTGTTGTAGGAAATCCCCAATTTCATAAGCATATCAGCCCAGCCCATTATCCCCAAACCGATTTTTCGGTTTGCTTGGACGATTTCAGAAATTTGTGCCAGTGGATATTTATTTACCGTAATCACATTATCCAAAAATCTGACCGCAATTCGAGTTGTTTCTTCGAGTAAATTCCAATCAATTTCAGGACTGTTTTCTTCGTTTTTTATCATCAAACTAAGGTTTATCGATCCTAAATTACACGCCTCATAAGGAAGTAACGGAACTTCTCCGCACGGATTTGTTGATTCTATTTCTCCGATATGTGGGGTAGGATTTTCTGAATTTATTTTATCTATAAATATAATTCCGGGTTCTCCGTTTTTCCAAGCGCTGTTTACGATTAAATCAAATACATATTTAGCGCTAATTTTTTTGACGACTTCATTATTCTGTGGGTTAATCAAGTCGTAATCTTCGCCTTTTAGATATGCCTCCATAAATTTATCAGTAACAGCAACGGAGATATTAAAATTATTTAAATGATTGTTGTCAGATTTACAGTTTATAAACTCAAGGATATCAGGGTGGTCAACCCTAAGTATTCCCATATTTGCCCCTCGTCTTGTTCCGCCTTGTTTTACCGCTTCTGTTGCAGCATTGAAAACTTCCATAAACGATACAGGACCCGAAGATATTCCCATTGTTGATTTTACGATACTGTTTTTAGGTCTTAATCGGGAAAAAGAAAATCCTGTTCCTCCGCCTGATTGGTGGATTATTGCAGTATTTTTAAGAGTTTCAAAAATCCCTTCCAAGCTGTCTTCTATCGGTAAAACAAAACAAGCTGCCAATTGTCCTAATGGCTTCCCCGCATTCATAAGGGTTGGTGAATTTGGCATAAAATAACGCTTTGATATTGTTTGATAAAATTTATTTGATAAAATTTTTACTTCATTTTCACTTTTGCCGTATTTTAATTCACCCTCAGCGATTGCATTTGCAACTCGGCGGAACATCTCAACGGGTGTTTCTGTGCAATTCCCGTTGTCATCCCGCTTTAAATATCTCTTTTTCAAGATTTTGATTGCGTTATCCGTTAAATATAAAGTATCTTTTGCGTCTAAATTATCCCCTGACACTTCGACCTTTCGTATATTAGTTGAGAAATAGTTCATTATTCAGGCATGCCATTAAACTGCCTTTTTGTCATTATACAACGGATGTTGTCTTTATAACAACCGTGAACTATACATTTTGTAATAGTTTTTATATTTAGTCAACAAGAGAATACATGCAAGCCTTTTTATGTTATTCTTAAATCATGATTTGGAGAGTTTTTAGGGTAATAATTGTATTAGTATGTGTGGGCTTGCTTTGTAAGGCTTGTTTGGTGAAAGATGTTCCGCCGGAAATGACGCTAAACAGGACTGTAAATTCAGCAGCCAATTCCTTTTTGAATTATACTTCTCCGAAAAATGTTGTTGTGAACGGCTCGGATTATCAACAATCACAAATTTCTGTCGGTAAATTCGGTGGTGAAATTATATCTTCAACCATTGGAGAAGGTCCTAAAACATTTAATCCTTTTAATTCTAAGGATAATACGTCTTCAACTATGGCAGGAATATTGTATGACGGTTTACTTACAACAAATCCCGTAACAGGTCAACCTGAACCAAAACTTGCTAAGGATTTTGCAATATCTCCTGACGGGAAAACTTATACAATATATTTAAGACATGGTATAAATTGGTCTGACGGAAAACCTATAACAGCAGATGATGTTGTTTTTAGTTGGAAAGATATTATTTTTGCCGGTTTAGGGGATACCTCGCTTAGAGATTCGCTTTATATTGATGGCAAGTTGCCGAAAGTTCGTAAGATTGATGATTATACCGTTGAATTTAAAATTGATAAACCTTATGCCCCGTTTGTAAGGTTGTTATCTGCTTCAATTGCTCCAAAACACTATTTTTTGCCAGCAGTAAAAAAAGGTGCTGCTTATTTTGATGGATTTTTATCCACAAATACAAATCCTGATGAAATTGTTTCTTCCGGCGCGTTTAAATTAAAAGAATACATCCCTGCGCAGCGTGTTGTTTTTGAGCGAAATCCTAATTATTATCTGATAAATAAAATCGGAGATAAATTGCCGTATTTGGACAGCTTTATTTACCTTATTGTCGGGGATTTAAACAATGAAGTATTAAAGTTTGAGGCAAAAGAACTTGATGTGATAAATTTGCAAGGTTCAAAAGTTGCAAGGTATAAGTCTTTAGAACCTCATTCCGATTTTAAGCTTTATAATCTTGGGCCGACAACAGGAACAATGTACCTTTCTGTTAATATGAATAACAGAAAAAACAAAAACGGTGAGTATTATGTAAATCCGATAAAGCAAAAGTGGTTTCAAGACTTAAACTTTAGAACTGCGATAGATTACGCAATTGACAGGCGTAATATGGTCTTAAATATCGCAAACGGAATAGGTGAACCCTTATACACCGCAGAAAGTTTGAATTCAATTTATTTGAACAAAAACTTAAAACCTTACGAAAAAAATCTTGAAAAATCGCGAGAACTTTTGCAAAAATCAGGATTTTACCTAAAAAACGAAAAGTTATTCGATAAAGACGGTAATCGTGTTGAATTTAACCTCTACACTAATGCAGGTAACACTGAAAGAGAAGCTATCGGGGTTATGGT
Organism: Candidatus Gastranaerophilaceae bacterium; assembly: GCA_051874955.1. Lineage (GTDB taxonomy): Bacteria > Cyanobacteriota > Vampirovibrionia > Gastranaerophilales > Gastranaerophilaceae > Zag111. The sequence goes on along the minus strand of JBJEGJ010000002.1, from coordinate 30,371 downwards.
AAAGCAGGATTTGGAAGAATTGGGAATGAAGGTTAATTTCAAACCTATTGAATTTAATTCGCTTGTTAATAAGTTGGTTTCTACTTTCGATTGGGATATGGTCATTATGGGGCTTACGGGTTCGCCGATAGAACCGAACGGAGGTAAAAATGTTTGGTTGTCTGACGGTAGGTTACATATGTTTAATATGCGGACTCCAAAGGAAGGAAAGTCGGGTATTCTGTCTTGGGAAAAAGACTTGGATGAATGCTTTATAAAGGGTGCTTTAGCCTCAAATTTTAATGAACGTAAAAAATATTACGACAGGTATCAAGAAATTGTTTATAACCAAAAACCTATGATATATATTTATTCGCCGGTTGTAATCGTTGCAATAAGGGATAAGTTTAAGAATATTTATCCGACAAGTCTTGGGGGGATGTTGCATAATATTGCTGAAATTTGGATTGAAGGGGGTAAAAAATAATGGAAATTCTTAAATATATTTTTAAACGAATTTTACAGGCGATACCGTTACTTATCCTGATATCTTTTATAAGTTTTTTCATAATAAGATTATCTCCCGTTGATCCGTTGGCAGAGTTAAAACTTAATCCGTCAATATCTCCTGCAACGGTTGAAAAAGAACGTCAAAGGCTGGGTTTGGATAAACCGATAATAGTTCAGTACGGGAAATGGGCTTTTTCATTTGTTAAGGGTGATTTGGGAGTGACATCAACTGGAGAACGTGTAAGTCAAAAATTAAAAGAAAGAATACCTAATACTCTTTTGTTGACAACAGTTGTCATAATATTAACTTGGATTGTCGGAGTTCCGCTTGGAATTATAGCGGCAGTAAAGTGGCGAACGAATTTTGACAGGCTTTTAACGGTATTAACAAGTATAGGTATGGCAATTCCATCATTTTTCTTTGCTGTTTTATTGTTGCTGTTTGCCGTAAAAACAGGTTGGTTCCCAATTGGAGGGCTGACAGGACCTAATTTTTCCGATTTATCTTTTTGGGGAAAATTTTTAGATATTTCTTACCATTTAGTTTTGCCTGTGATTGTTTTATTTACCATTTCTCTTGCCGGTTTGCAACGACAAATGAGGGCAAACATGCTGGATGTTTTGGATAGTGATTATGTAAAATTTGCCAGAGCGAAAGGATTGCCTGAATTTGTTGTGATTTATAAACATGCTTTGCGCAATGCGGTAAATCCTATGATTACCCTTTTAGGATTTGAATTTGCAGGGTTACTATCAGGTGCGGCATTAACAGAATACGTTTTCCAGTATCCCGGACTTGGCAGATTGATTTTGGAAGCTGTTTTGAAATCTGATATAAATCTTGTTATGGCTTCGTTGATGATGGGTGCGGTTATGCTTGTTGCAGGTAATTTGATTGCGGATATTCTTCTGATTATTACGGATCCGAGAATAAGAGTGAGGGCATAATGAAAGAAGTATTAATACAATTATGGAAAGATAAATTTGCCCGTGTTGCGTTAGTTGTTTTGGGTATTATTTATTTTGCATTGTTTTTTGCGGATTTTATCGCTCCTTACACTATGGATTTTTCTGATAGAACGATGGCTTATGTTCCGCCATCAAAGATATTTACAATAACATCTGAGGGTAAACTTTCCAAACCATATACGTACAATTATGAGAGAGAGTTTGATGATGAAAATCTTGAAATTACTTACAAGTTAGACAGAAGTAAAAAACATTATATTAAATTTTTTGCTCAAGGTCAGCCGTATAAGTTTTTGGGGCTAGTTCCGATGAAACGTCATTTGTTTACAACAGATGACGGGGGAAGAATATTTCTTTTAGGTACTGATATAAACGGCAGGGATGTTTTTTCGAGATTGCTGTTTGGCGGCAGAATTTCTATGACGATAGGCTTTTTGGCGTTGTTTGTTTTATTCCCTATCGGACTTTTATATGGCGGTATATCAGGATACTTTGGCGGAAAAACCGATATGATTATGATGCGGTTTGCTGAGGCTGTAATGTCAATACCGAGTTTTTATCTTTTGATAATTTTGGCTTCAATATTGCCGCCCGGAATGACAAGTACACAAAGGTTTTTATTGATTGTTCTAATTCTTGCCTTAATAGGATGGGCAGGGTTTGCAAGAGTTGTCAGGGGAATGGTTTTGTCTGTGAAAAATCAAGAATATGTTCAGGCTGCACGTTCGGTCGGAGCTTCAAAAATGCGAATAATTCTTAAACATATTTTGCCTCAGACTACAAGTTATGTGATTGTTGCAATGACATTATCGGTTCCGTCTTATATTCTGTCAGAGTCGGGCTTGAGTTTTCTGGGACTTGGGATACAACAACCTGACGCAAGCTGGGGTAATATGCTCAAAGAGGCACAGGAGTTTACAAATATTTTATACCGACCTTGGCTTTTAACTTCGGGATTTTTAATTTTTGTATCAGTTTTGGCATTTAATGTGATAGGTGATACGATAAGAGATGTCTTGGATCCGAAATCTAAGGTAAGGTAGGGAAATTATATCGGGAAAGTGTGTAATGAAAAAGAAAAATAGTATAGCTGTTACAATAGCTTCCTGCATGATTGCGGCAGGTCTTTTTCTTGCAGTCTGGACATTGCCGTTTTTGTATATCTTTATCGCTGATATAGAGCATGGGCAAACGCATGTCAGAAACCTCAAATGGGATAAACTTGCCGTCAAATACTCGATATTTAAATCTCAAAAGACTTATACGTTCCCGATTGCTATAATGTCATTCAATATGTCAAAGGATTATGATTCTGTTATTGAATATTCTAAAGAACTTGAAAGAATAGGAGCTTTAACCGATGCGGATAAGTATTTCATCTCAAAAGCATATTTAGAAAAGGGTGATTATGAAGATGCTTTAAAGTATGCTGCAGATAAAACTCAACAGATACGTGTATATATTAAAATGAATGATTTGCCAAAGGCAAAAGTGTTGATAAAGGTATTGCTTGAGGAGAAACCTATACAGCCGAATACTTACCTTTATAAATCTGAAATTGAACTTGCGTCAGGAAATTGGAAAGAGGCAGATATATGGGTTGATAAAATTTTGGAAATTAATCCGAAACATTTGCAGGCTTTAAAGATCAAGGCGAAGATTTTAAAACATTATGGAAAAAATAGAGAATATGAACTTTATATGCAAAAAATAAAAGAAATAGAAGATATGTATAATGGTATGGTAATAACAAAATAAAGAGGATAAAATGGAAACAACAATTAATCATTTAACAAATATTATCAATCTTGATTTTTTCGTAAGAATTGCGATTGCGGTTATTTTTGGATTTAGTATTGGCTTGGAACGCGAACTGACCAATAAATATGCAGGATTAAGGACACATATTTTGGTTTGTTTGGGTGCTTGCGTGTTTACATTGATTTCAATTTACGGATTTCCGACTTTTGCTCCGGGTGATAATGTCTTAATTGATCAGGCAACAGGTATAAGAGATACCTCCAGAGTTGCCGCTCAAATTGTCACGGGTATCGGTTTTATCGGTGCCGGTACGGTATTAAGAAACGGGCCTATTGTTTTAGGTTTGACGACTGCAGCAACCCTTTGGATTGCCGCAAGTATTGGTATGGCATGCGGTGCAGGCATGTTTGATATTGCTTTTGCAGGTACAGTTCTTTCAATTTTAACTCTTGTTTCAATAAGAGTTTTTGAACGCAAAGTCCTACCGCAAAGTACCAAAAGAGCGACAAGAGTGAAAGTTTCCGTAGTATGTTCAAGTGAGTTTGCAGACAGTATTCAAGATTATATAATTGATACCTATAAAAGTATTTCCCAATTGTCCCGAAAACAGTTGAATGCTGATGAATCAGGAACAAAAATAACTTGTATTATTGATGTAATGAATAAACGACCGATAAAGGATTTGTATAAGTCTTTTCAATCAAAAGAGGGTATAGAGTCAATTTCTATTCAAGAATGTTTGGAGTAAAATACGTTAACAAAAACTTTACTTTATCTTATATTTAAGCTAGGATAATGCAAAGAGTAAGGGAGATATTAAGTTGAAATATAAACGAATATTGTTAAAGATAAGTGGCGAAGCCCTACTGGGAGATCAACAATTCGGGATTGATCAAAATCCGGTAAAAATGATTGCTAATGAGATAAAAAAAGTTACCGAAAATGGTGCAGAAGTCGCAGTAGTTGTCGGTGGCGGAAATATTTTTCGAGGAATGAAAAACAGCGCAAAGCTCGGAATGGATCAAGCTTCAGGTGATTATGTCGGTATGCTTGCTACGGTTATGAATGCAATTGCTTTGCAATGTGCATTGACTCAAATGGATGTTCCTTGCAGAGTTCAATCTGCAATAACAATGAACCAAATTGCGGAACCGTACATAAGACACAGAGCGATAAGACACTTAGAAAAAGGCAGAGTTGTAATTTTTGCTGCAGGTACCGGAAATCCTTTCTTCACTACAGATACCGCTGCAGCGCTAAGGGCTTCTGAAATAAACGCTGAGGCAATGCTTATGGCAAAAAACGGTGTCGATGGTGTTTATACGGATGATCCGAATACTAATCCTGATGCCAAAAAACTTGATAATATCACTTATGACGATATTATTAAAAACGGCTTAAAGGTTATGGATACTTCTGCTTGCGCTTTGTGTAAACAGAATAATATTCCGATTGTAGTATTTGATTTTAAAAAAGAAGATGGCATAAAAAATATTCTTAATGGTCAAAAAATAGGTACATATATTAGTTAGTTATACGAAAGAGGTAAATGATGTCAGAATCTATAGAAGAATTATTTTTATTTGGCGAAGAAAAAATGGAAAAAGCCATTGCTCAATTACAAAAAGAGTTTGGCTCAATCCGTTCGGGTCGTGCAAATCCGGGTATTCTTGATAAAGTTATTGTTGAATATTACGGAGCACCAACTCCGCTGAGACAAATGTCGCAGGTTTCGGTGCAAGACGGTACAACTCTTGTTATTACACCTTATGACAAATCAATTATGAAAGAAATTGAAAAAGCTATTATCAAGGCTGAAATCGGTATTACTCCAAATAGTGACGGAATTTGTATCAGATTAACATTCCCGCCTTTGACAGAAGATAGAAGACGTGAAATATCAAAAGATGTTAAAAAACTTGGTGAAGAAGCAAAAGTTGCGGTTAGAAATATCCGCCGTGATATGACAGATAACTTGAAAAAACTTGAAAAAAGTGAAAATCTTCCGGAAGATATGGTTAAAGATAACCAAGATAAAATCCAAAAATTGACTGATAAATATACCGCTAATATTGATAATGCGGTTTCAGTTAAAGAAAAAGAGGTTATGACCGTATAATGTTAGATTTAGGCTTGAATAAAAATGCAACAAGAATGTTGACCGGATTTATTATGGGCACAATTGTTATGTTGTGTATAATTTGGGGTGATTTGGCGCTGCTGTTTTTACTTGCGTTTATGCTCATTATGGGTTCTCGTGAGTATGTTAAGATGCTTAATCACAAAGGTTTTTATCCGAGCCTAAAGGTTATATATTTAACGGAAGCAATACTTGCAACTGTTGTTTATTTTAAAAGATTTGACTTGGTCGCAATAACATTAACGATATGTGCGATGTGTTCTTTTATGTGGGTTTTATTTCGCGGAAGACAGCCATATATTGCAAATGTTGCAACAACGCTTCTCGGGATGGTATATTGCGGCTGGTTTCCGTTGCATTTAATATTTTTGAGGGATTTATCCTGTAATAAATATGATAGCGGTTTAGGTTTTGTTGTTTTAATGTTTACCGCTATTTTGATGACGGATATCGGCTGCTATTATGTCGGAACAAAGTTCGGAAAACATAAACTTGCTCCCGTAATCAGTCCTAACAAGACTATTGAAGGTTCAATAGGTGGTATGATTTGTGCCGTTATCGGTGCTGTTATTATCGGATTGTTTATTGATTTGTCTTGGTACATAGCCGTATTTGCAGGGGTTATTTGTACTGTATTTGCTCAAATCGGTGATTTGTGTGAATCTCTTATAAAACGAGATGCAGGGGTTAAGGATTCGGGTACAAGTTTGCCGGGTCATGGCGGATTTCTTGATCGTACGGATAGCTTTGTTTTGACAATTCCTGTAATGTACTATTTTTGTAAATGTTTTATCTTTTATCCTGAATGGATGACAACATTTACGGATTTTGTGAAAGGATTGTTTTAATGACGAGTGTAGCTGAAATTTTTGGGATTGAAACTATTACTCCTGAATTGTATCAGTACGCACTAACACATTCCTCTTATACAAAAGAGCTGGAACTCCCTGAAACTCAATGCTATGAACGCTTGGAGTTCTTGGGTGATGCAGTTTTAAAATTGTCTGTTTCTGAGGTGCTTTATAAAAAGTTTCCTCATTCAAGAGAGGGTGAGTTGTCTAAAATTCGCGGTATAGTTGTTTCTGATAATACGCTTGCAGATATCGCAAAAAATAACGGACTTCAGGATTTGGTTATTATGTCTAAGCATGAAGAAAAACAGGGATGCAGGAAACTTAATTCTATCTGTGCTTGTGCTTTTGAGGCTGTGCTTGGCGCGTTTTATCTTGACGGTAAACTTAATGAGGTTGTTAAGTATATAGAAAAAACTTTTGAACCGTATATCAATGAGGCATCAACTCATTTTGAAAAATATAATGCAAAAGCGATTTTACAGGAATATACGCAAGGCTTGGATAAAAAAACTCCGACATATTCAGTTGTAGCGGAAACCGGTCCAGCGCATAAAAGAGAATTTGAAGTAGCGGTAATATATAACGGTGAAACTTTGGCGATTGCTAAAGGGTTTAGTAAGAAAGATGCAGAGCAAAAAAGTGCTTATGCAGCTTGTAAAAAGTTAGGAATAATATGATTAAGAATAAAGTAATAGTTTCACCGTCTATATTATCTGCGGATTTTGCAAATCTTGAAAAAGAAATTTGCAAAGTTGAGCAGGCAGGTGCTGATTGGATTCACGTTGATGTAATGGACGGGCATTTTGTCCCGAATATTACAATCGGTATTCCTGTAGTAAAATCCTTGAGGAAAGTTACTCAATTGCCTTTAGATGTTCATTTGATGATTGAAAATCCGGAAAAGTATATTAAAGATTTTGCTAATGCAGGTGCCGATATTATAACATTCCATTATGAAGCTGTAGATATTAAAAATGTAAAATCTGTTATTGATTTAATAAAATCTTTCGGGGTAAAAGCGGGAATGTCAATTAAACCAAAGACACATCCTGATAAGGCTTTGCCATTTTTGAAAGATTTGGATTTATTACTTGTTATGACTGTTGAGCCGGGATTTGGTGGTCAGAAATTTATGGAAGATTGTGCGGAAAAAATTAAATTTTTAAAACCTTCTTCGCCTGAAAATCTTATTATTCAAGTCGATGGCGGTATAAATGATAAAACCGCCAAAATATGTACAGAATACGGTGCAAACTCGTTAGTTGCAGGAAATTATATTTATAAATCAGAAGATATTAAAAAAGCGATTGAACTTTTGCGAGCTTAGCTTGGTGTTTCTGCTGCGGCTTTGCCTTTTCTTATTTTAGCTTGCAGTATTTTGTCAAGATTTGCACTTGCTGCTTGTGCCGTATTTTGTGATTTGTCAGAATTGTTTTCGCTGTTATTGTTTGTCTTTGAATTTTCATTTTCTTTTTTAGAATTTGATAGCGCGGCTACGCCGGTTTTATTTTCGACCTCAGTCTTATAACCTTGTAATTTAGTCAAGTTTTGACCGTTTTTATCAAGACCTTCTGATTGTAAATCGGCACTTAAAATAGCACTGTTAACTGTCCTTTCTCCGATAACGACAGCTTGTCTTCCTATAATATAATTGAAGAAGAATCTGCCAGCATTATTACTGTTTATCAATTCGTTTCCGATAAGAGCGGTTTCGGAACCGAAATCTGCGGCATTCAATATCGTTCCGCTTGTACTAAGGATATCCGAATTAAATTCGTTGAACATAGTTTCTTTTCCTGAGATGTTCGTCTGTGCAAGGTTTCCGTATCTTTGAAGTTGTTTGTTTAGTTGATTTATTTTGTTAATTGAATACGAGCTATTATCTTCGTTATTTAATTTGCTGATTTCATTTTTTAATTCGTTTTGAGTTGCTTCAGCTTGAGCTAACAAAGCTTGCATATAACTTTCTAAAGCCTCAATTTCGTTATCTGATTTGTCTTTCGTGGCTTCTATATATCTTGAGGCAGCTATGGTTTCCTTTGACGCGTTTTTACTGTCTTTGGTAAATATTATTGCTTGTTTTCTTAAACTCTGTCCGGCATTTTCTAAATTCTCGCGTTTGGTTTGAGCTGCTGTTTTTTGAGGTTCTTCAGTTGTTGTATCTGTGGTGTTGCTATTTTCGGAATCCTGACTAATTGGCATTTCTTGAGTTGTTTGTTGCGTTGTATTTGCTGAATGAGCCATTTCATAGGTTGTTTCGTCTTTGTCGTTGGCATTGACTTCATTTATAAATTCCTTTGCCCATTGCAAATATTCAGGGGGAACATTAACACCCTGAGCGTCGTATTTGATAATCTCCTTTGAGGTCAGTTTTCGCCAATCTATTTGCTTTGGTGAAATCGCTTCAATTCTTGAAATTTCCATAGTTAGTCCTTGTTTTTCTTTAATTTACGGCAAATTTTACTCAAAACTTTAATAATTTAACAAAATGTTAAGCATTATTATTTCGTCCAATTAAGGGATATCATAATTAAAATTAAGGATATAATTATAGAAAAGAGGTTCTGTTATGACTTATGAAGAATTAATGCAAAAAGCTATTGAAGCATCAAGAAACGCTTATGCTCCGTATTCGTATTTCCCTGTTGGAGCTTGTATATTGGCTGAAAGCGGCAATATATACTGCGGATGTAATTTTGAAAACGGTAGTTTTGGAATGACAATTTGCGCTGAGCGTAACGCGACAGGTTCTGCTGTTTTGTATGGGGAAAGAAAGTTTAAAGCTATTGCAATATATTCTCCAAATCAGGATAATTGTACGCCATGCGGTGCGTGCCGTCAGGTTTTGCATGAGTTTTGCACAGATGACAATATGGATGTTATTGTAAAAGTTGGTGACGGACTTAAAGTTTATACTTTAGCTCAACTTTTGCCGGAAAGTTTTACTCTTTAGTATGTATATTTTTGAATTGCTGTTTAATGCTTTTAAATCTAAAAAATTTATCAAGCAATCATTTAATCCCTTAGATAGGGATGAGTTGAATGTGGCAGAGGATTGTGAGCATTTATTTTTGCCTCTTGACAGCAGTAATGAATTGTTTGCGTGTAAGTATTGCGGGGTTGTTGTAGAAAAGGATAAATTAAAAGACCGAAATATTTTTAGAAATAATCCTAAAAGATAGTCGGTTGCTGGATTTTTATTTTATCTTAATTTTATATCCTCTTTTTATAAAGGAGGTAATATGAGTAAAAATTTGGGTGAAATAATTAACAATATTATGGAAGAAAATGCAACCAAAAGGGTTCTGATATTGACTGACGGTTTGTATATTGTGGGGACTATTCATGATTATTATGATAAGTGTCAGAATTGCCATGACTGTTTGATAGCGCTAAAGAATGTAAAAATCGCGAGAATAAATGATTTGTGTAACTGCGGAATTGATGAATGTGAATGTGATATGGAACATTTTGCCGAATATAAATGGTTTAATATCAGTACCCACGCCATTGTCGGCTTCAGTATTTTGGGTTGATAGTAATACAAATTTAAAGGGAAGGCTTTTGACCTTCCCTTTTTGTATTTAAAAATCCTAAACTTTTCTTTTGCGAGCAGCTTCAGATTTATGTTTTCTTTTTACGCTTGGCTTTTCATATCTTTCGCGTTTTTTGACTTCTGAAAGAATTCCGGCTTTTTGGATTTTCTTTTTGAAACGTCTTAAAGCGCTTTCGATACTTTCGTTTTCGCCAACTTTAACTTCTGCCATTTATATTTTCACCACCTTTATAGCTTTTTTACAGGTACAGTATATTATAAAACCCTAAAAATATCAAGTTTTGCCCAAATTGTGCCTGTTTTTGCAACACTTTGTAATATTTTGCTATAAATTTTTTCTACATTTTTAATATTGCTGCGGCTGCATTTGTCGCAGGAGCTACAATTTCGTCGTGAAATACAACAGGATACAAGTCTGTTACATAATTTTTATCCTTTTTCACCATGCAAGGAAGATTAGGGGTTATGTCTGTTGCTGTTCCATCTGAACAGTTGACTTCTTTGTTTGGTTTGTCAGCCCCATTTATGTCAATAAAGCCTAAACATCCCGGGTGAGCTTGTATCCAAGTTTTATCAAGTACTTCCCCGATTTCAAGGTGACAATTTGCGTCATATCCTCTATAATATGAGCCTGCAACTCCAACTTGACTGCCGTCTTGGAGTTCAAAAACAAATGTGTAAACTCCGTACTTATTTTGTATTACTGTCCAGCCGTCATCTCGGAATCTATACGGTTCTCCTAAAAATCGGAAACCTTTTATTGAATTTGAAAATATATAGTAATAGCTGTATTGGTTGTCTTTATTGTGTTGAGCGCTTCCTGATACGTATGAATAATCAATTCCCGTTTGTACCTTTGACATCTTTCCCGCTTCATTTAGTACGGCTAATGTCTTTTTAAATTTGTTTTTAGAAACTGTTACCTCGCTTGCGCCGAAAACTGTTGGCAACACTAATGCTGAGATTACTCCCACTATCCCAATTGTAATAAGGACTTCTGCAAGCGTAAATCCGGCTATAATTTTACAAATACTAAACTTTTTCAATCCAAATTCTATACACATAACATCCCCTATCTTTAATTACTTGATATATTACATCTTTACGCATGATATATCACATCATATAAATTGTCAATTGCTAAAAATACATCGTTTAAAATTTTTCTTAAAAATGTATTGTTTTAAAAGAGGTGATTATGGCAGAATTGAAAAAACTTCTGGGCAGAAGAATACAGGAACTTCGTAAAAGAAACGGTATAAAACAAGAAAAACTTGCTGAACTTATTGGGATTGCTCCAAGAAATATGAGTAATATTGAAACCGGCAGAAGTTTTCCTTCGCCTGAAAATCTTGAAAAAATTGCTAAAGTCATGGATTTAAAAGTTAAAGACTTATTTGACTTTGAGCATCAGCAGGAAAACGTAGATTTATTTGAAGAAATTATTGCAAGAATAAAGCCTGTATCCAGAGAGAAACTCCAAGATTTGTATAAGATAGTTCGTTCTCTTACTGATTAATTATTTACCTCTAAAATAATCGCAGATGAGTTTTTCCTGACGCGGCAGAAGATGTTTAATTCGATTTACAATAGACTTGTTTTGTAAATCCTCAAGTTGTTTTGTTAAAATTGCTTTTTCTATTAACACTTTGTTGTATAAATCTGCACAAACTTCACTTTTATCAATGTGTTCCCTTAATTTCGACAGTTGCAATTCTTTCTCTTTTATTGAAACTATGAGTTCTTTTTTCACGTTAATTAAACCTCTTAAATATCACATGTTAAGAATAAACTGTCTTGCCGGATTTAAAATCAACTTTTTAGGTGATTTTAGCCTAAAATCGGTAATAAATCATACTCATAGCCTAGTTTTAATGCTTCGATATTTTTAGGCATAAGGTTCATTCTGTGCGGAGGAATAACATTTTTTAAGGCTTCTTCAAGTGTTGATAATGTTATTAACTTGCTAACTTTAGATAGTATTCCTAATGCAAGTACATTAGACATTTTTATATTGCCCAATTTTTCCTGCGCCATTTGCGTAATCGGTACAAAAACATAATTGATATCATCACGGATTTTCTTGATTTTTGCCAATGAGGAATTAACGATTATAGTTCCACCTTTTCTCACACAAGACGTATATTTGTCAAATGATGCCTGATTAAGCACAATAATATAATCGGCATGAGATTTTTGCACGGCGCTGACATCTTCATCTGCCATAACAACGCTGCAATTTACTGTTCCGCCTCTCATTTCGGAGCCGTATGACGGGTACCAAGTGACCATTTTATCGTCAATCATAAATCCGTTTGCCAAGACTTCTCCGGCTAAAAGAACCCCTTGTCCGCCAAATCCTGCGATTATAAAATCTTTCTCCATAAATCAAATCCTTACTTACTGATTGTTAACTGTTATATCTTTATATACTCCGGGTTTAAATACCGGCATCATTTCGTTTTTGACGCGTTCGTGAGCTTGCTCCGGTGTCATTCTCCAATTTGTAGGACAGGTTGAAAGTATTTCGACAAATCCAAATCCAAGCCCTTTTACCTGAACTTCAAATGCTTTTTTTATTGCCTGTTTCGCTTTTTTGATATTAGCTACGCTGTCAAGAGAAACTCTTGCGGAATACGCTGTTCCGTCGCATAGAGCAATATGTTCAGCGATTTTTATAGGATATCCGTAGTATTCTTTATTTCTTCCTGTCGGAGAGGTTGTTGTAATCTGACCCATAATGGTTGTCGGCCCAAGCTGTCCTCCGGTCATGCCGTATGTCGTGTTATTGATACAGATTGCGGATAATTTTTCTCCGCGCAAAGCGGCATGCATACTTTCTGCAAGCCCTATTGATGCAAAATCTCCGTCACCTTGATAGGTGAATACAAATTTATCTGGTCTTGCCCTTTTAATTCCTGTGGCTTCTGCTAAAGCTCTGCCATGAGGAGCTTCTAAAGCGTCAACATTCAAAAAGTCGTAGAGAGTTACGGAGCATCCGATTGAAGCGGCAAGAATAGCATTTTCTGTCAGCCCCATTTCTTCAAGAACTTCAGCAACAAGTCTGACGGCAACTCCGTGATCGCATCCCGGACAGAATGTGTATTTCGCATCTTTTTTTAGTGAGTTTGGTAATTTAAAAACTTGTACTGACATTATGCTAACTCCTCTACTTGTGCTGCTATATCTTCCGGTGAAGGAGGAGCTCCTACCGGTTTGTGAATAAGCTCTACAGGAACTTTTCCGTCTACTGACAGTTTGATGTCATTTATCATTTGACCCATATTTACTTCAACAGAAATGATTTTTTTAACTCTGTCCGCTAACTCATTCAATCGTTTATGTGGGAACGGATAAAGTGTTATCGGTCTGAATACTCCGACTTTCAAGCCTTTTTGTCTGCATATTTTTGCTGCGGTTTTAATGTTTCTAAATGTGCTTCCGAAACTTACAAGGACTATATCTGCATCTTCAGTACCGATTTCTTCCCATTCGGTTTCGTTTTCTTCAATTTGTTTGTATTTGTTAAACAGTTTTTCCAAAAATACGCATTGCTCATCTGCTAAAGGAGCATAAGAACGAATAATTCTGCTGTTTCTGCCCTTTGCTCCAGTTAAAGCCCATTCAGAATTGTCTATTTCAGGATATGGGTATGGCTTAAATTCAACAGGTGCCATCATCTGACCCAATAACCCGTCGGCTAACAATACTGTCGGGTTTTTGTATTTGTGAGCCAAGTAGAATGCTTTGTATGTTAAATCTACACATTCCTGAACGGTTGATGGTGCTAGTGCAATCAGTTTATAATCTCCGTTGCCGCCGCCTTTTGTCGTTTGGAAATAATCGCCTTGAGATGAATAGATGTTTCCAAGTCCCGGTCCGCCTCGCATAACGCTGACCAATACAACAGGAAGTTCATCAGACGCTGCGTAAGATAAAGCCTCCTGCATTAGTGCAATTGCGCAAGATGAAGATGAAGACATTGCTTTTGCGCCTGTTGCGCATGCTCCGATTGTCATGTTAATTGCGGCGAGTTCACTCTCCGCAGAAACATAACTTCTGCCCAATTCTTGCATTTTACCGCTCATAAATTCGCCGATTTCACTTTGCGGTGTGATAGGATATCCAAAATAGCATTGACACCCCGCAAGTACTGCAGCGTTTGCTATTGCATAATTACCCTTAATCAATATTTTCTTACCTGTTAAACATTCAACCATTAAGTTATCCTCTATATACTTCCGTAATTGCTAAATCCGGACATCTGGTCGCGCACATTGCGCATCCCAAACATTGTTTATCCGGGTCATAAAATTCAACGACTTTGTTCCCAAGATTGTTTGTCCGCTCGCTTACTTTAATTAAACCTTTGGGGCATTCTTTTATGCACAGATAACAAGCTTTGCATTTGTTTTCATCTATTACAATTCTGTTCATTCTATCCCTCTTTGTATCTACTCAACAATATCATAACACTAATAATTAAATTTAAATACCTAATCTTAACATTTGTAATAAATGTGTTAATTTGAATTTACTATTATTATTATGCCTGCTAATATTATCATGTAGGGATGTATTTTTATTAAGGACAGAAGGATGGCTCAAGATTTGGATTTAATCATAAATTTACTAAGGGAGTTGAGAACTTATAGTACAACTAATTCGGAGACGTTTGAACGATTGTTATCCGGAGTTAATAACAAGCTTGATATTCTTGACAGAAATTTGGTTTCTGCGGATTTTGTAAAGGCTTATTTTAAAGAGATAGTTCAGACCATTGATGATAAAAATACTACTACAATGTCCAAGTTTTCCGATATTGAAAAGGCTCTAAAGGCTTTGTATGACGGAATGGATGAGCATGCCAAAACTTCTGATATGCGTGAACTTTTTGAAGTTTTTACGAAAAATCTTAATAACTTTTATTCCGAAACCCGTCAGCAAAAGGCCATACTGTCAGGGATAGAGGTGAAATTATCCGAATTAACCTCTGATAAATCCGATAAAGAGGATATCCTAAGAACAATAACACTTTTGAGAAATGATTTTGAAAACTTAAATCATGGTTACAAAAGCACTATTGATGCGGTAAATTCCGATTTGAAAACTATTTTATCAAATGTAATTAAAACCGAACAATCATCAACTGCATCAAGAGAACAAACAGAAATAATGTATAATGCAGTTGCGGATGTTGTAAATTTCTTAAAGGGTGTTGATAAACGAGATGCAAATCTTGAAAAATTACTTTCCGGTCTTGTTACAAACGAAAGTCTGAAATTTACCCATAGCGTTGTTGAGGCTATTATACAAAAGGTTGATGTAATCTCTGAGCACCTAAATTCTCTTTCCGAAAAAACTGACGTTGAGGACTTGAAGTCTTTAGCTGATGAAATGCAGGCTAAATTAGACGAAACTGCAACAAAAGAATTGTTTACTCAAATATCTTCTTTGACAGAGGATTTGACGACAAAAACAGATGATGTAAAACAGTTGTTGGCAAAAGTTTCAAAAAATATTGATAATTT
This sequence comes from Candidatus Gastranaerophilaceae bacterium, assembly GCA_051874955.1. Classification (GTDB taxonomy): domain Bacteria; phylum Cyanobacteriota; class Vampirovibrionia; order Gastranaerophilales; family Gastranaerophilaceae; genus Zag111. The sequence continues at coordinate 15,071 of JBJEGJ010000002.1, read as the reverse complement.
GCCTGATATTACCTTTTTGGATAATTCATTGCAGAATTTGTATAATGAGTTAAAACTTTTGGAAGAAAATGTGAATATTGCAGGAATGACCGATAATATTGCAGATTTAGACGGAAAAGTTCTCAGTTTGAATTCCGAATTGTCAACTGTTAAGAATATCTTGGAAGATTTGAACGAGGTTGCATCTTCAAAGATTGTGTCTTTAATTGAGGATATTTCTTTTGAAAATGAAGCTTATGACATAAAACAACATGTGTCTAAAATGCTTGCAAAACTCCCTCAAAAAGAAGATATTGACAGGATTTTAGAAAATCAAGAATTGAGTAAGGGTACTCTTGATGAGATTTTGAATAAGGCAGACAAAATTGAGGACAGGTTAGATACCCTTCCAACTCATGCCGATATGGAAGCATTGAATAACAATCAATTGAGTCTTGTTGAAAATTTACAGGATATTGCGACAAAAGATGATATTGATAATTTGTCTGCCAAATCTGATGAAATAGAAAATATGATTGACAAACTTAATTTTGATGATGAGTTTGAGCAGTTGTATGATAAAACGACTTCAATAGAAGATTGGCTTGAAAAATCTTTAATAAAAGAACATTCGGAAGAAATCTCTTCTCAAATAAAAGCTAAAGCCGACCAAAAAGATATTGTTGAAATTCTGAAAACAACGGAAAAAATTGCGCAAGATATCGCAGAATTATCCAATAATGTTGATGTAAAAAAAGTTAATCGTACGGTTTCAGAAGTCTATTCAATGATAGAAGATTTGAAAAACGATTTTATGAACTCAAATGAAATGCACCATGATTCTGTTGTTGTTCAATTATCCGAGCTTCAAAAATCTATTACAAAAATTGCAACCCTTGAAGATTTTAATGATTTTGTTGATGATTTAAAATCTTTTGTTGAAACTGCGGTTGAAAATAATGATGAAATCGGTTCAAATATACATGATATCAAGGATTATCAGCAAACAATTCTTGAAAAATTGAATAATATAAACTTATCAGTCATAGAAGAAAATATAACAAAACAAGTTTCGGCTACCGGAACGAAATTAACTTCTCTTTCCGAATATTTAACCGAATTGTCAAATAACAACAAAGAAGATATTAAACAATCAATTTCGGAAATTGTCGAAATTTTGGAAAATAAAAGGTCAAATTATGAGGAAATTGAAAAGTCTAACGCTGAAACAATTTCTTCTATTGAAAAATATTTAAAAGAAATAAAGACAATTCTTGATACTTCGGATAAGTCATTGGATGAAGATATATTGTCAAAAATTTCGGAATTGGAAAATAAAATTACCTCCTATCAATCAGCAGGTCAAAAAGATATTGGTGAAGTCCTTTCGCAAATTCGAGCTTATCAGGCAATGTTAGAAGCTGATGATAATGGTGTTTCTGCTGAGGCTTTAGAATCTTCCTTTGCGGAAATCTCCGAAATAAAGCAACAGATAAAATCTTTGAGTGATAGCTTTAATGCTCTAAATTATGATAAGGGTACTGCAGAAGCCGAAACCTCAGAATTTGTCGCTGAAAAGTTAAATGAAATTACTCAGAATTTAGATACTCTTACTTCAGGGGTAGAAAATCAACTACAACAAGGTTTTGCGTATAATGCGGAACTCGTTGAAGAAAAAACTGCGGCTCTTTTAGAGTTTATTCAAGAGTTAAGACACAAAAATTCTGATAACATTGAATTGTATGAAAGATTGACTGTTACTGATAACAAGTTGATTGATTTCAAACAAGAAATGGAACTTATTAATACGGATGTTGTTAGCGTTTTAAATTCTAAATCGGAAGAATTGGTAACAGAAATCGGTTCGATTAGACAGATGCTGGAAGATATGAATTTGTCTTCAAATGATGATGCCGATAATGAATTATGTTCAAAACTTTCCGAGTTACATGATGCCGTCCGAAATGATTTGGAAGAATGTACAAAATATTCTCAAAGTACGTTTAATATGCTTGAAGATACATATTCGCGTATCAATGACAGCCTTACCTCAACCGAAAACAACTTGAGAGATTTCATTTTAGGTGATATTGATTCCGTAATAATTAAAATTGATAATTTGCGTGCGGACTTGGATGATGCACTTAACAGAATTTCTCCACCGGAAGCGGAGGCAATGGGTGAATTTAAAGATTTTGTTAATCAGATTGAAGCGTTTAAATCCGAGCAGCAGGCGTTGGTTTATGAAACTGCTGATGATGTAAAAACCTCAATAACTCAAACTTTAACTGCTCAGCATGAAGAATTAAAGTCTATACTTGCTGTTTCTATAAATAACAAAGAAATAATTTCAGCCATTGAAGATTTGAAGACTTGTTTCCAATCTAAGATTTCTGAATTAAAACGAGTGCAAAGTACGGATGAAGTTTCTGTTTTTTCTGATGAATTTGGTGCAAACCAGTATGAAAAACCGTTTGAAACTCCTGAAAATATAAAAATTGTTGAAGAATTAAAAGATGATTTTAATAAATTTTCTGAGCTTGTATCTGATTTATCCGAGAAAAATCCTGAAATAGCTGAAGTTTTGGATATTATCAAAAATAAAATGGAAACATTGTCTGTTGTTCCGGCTCTTGAGGTTGAACAACCCGATGAGGTTGAGGCTTCCGATGATATAGAAATTACGGAAGATGAAACAGTTACCGAAGATGATGATATTGAAAATGAACCGGTAAGTGCTGATTTCTATGAAGATGAAGAACCTGAGGGCAGTTGCGATTCCGATACAGATACAGTTTCTGATATTATTGTCGGCGCGAATAATTTTGATATTATCAAAGCATTGGATCTTTTAAAGCAGGATATTGAGCGTTTGCATAGTGATGTTGAAAAAGTTATTTCAAAAGACGAGCAGGTGCAAACTTCCGCTACGCTGAAATCTATTCCTACATTAGGAAATGATAATTTGATACAAACATTAAGCAGTAAAATTGATTTATTATCAAAATCTTTAAATAAAGATTGGCTTGAAGAAATTAAGAATTATTTGAATGGCAGCGAAATCCATTCAATGCTTGAAGAAATAAGCGGGAAAATTGATATATTGACCCTTTCTGATCCAAATTCAGGCTGGGTTGATGAAATCAAACAAGCATTAGAACAGTTAAATAATCCTGAAGCGTCAGGTATTGTTGCTTCAAATAATCAAATTCAGTCAATGCTCTCTGTTATTAACGAGAAAATTGATATTTTAGCATCATCTGAAGATTACGATGTAATGGAGGATGTTCGTGAGGCGTTAGAAAGAATTGAGGAAAACTCTACTGCAACTATTGAAAAACAACTCGGTGTTATAAATGATAAAGTTGATATAATTGCAGCCTCAGATTCTTATGCGGATATTGAAGAAATAAAAGATACGTTATCTGAACTTGATGACAAGGTTGACAGTGTTAAAAAGCTTTCTGAATCTGATGCAAAAATTACCGCAATGCTGGAGACTCTTAATCATAAAATTGATAAGATGTCATCTGATGAGACTTTGAGTTCAAAGCAGGATGTTGAAGATGTAAAACACCTGATTCTTTCTCAAATGGATTATATAGAGCGCTTTGAAAAAAATAATAAGACAGATGCGTTTAAGAAATGTTTGAATGAGTTGACGCAGGAAGTTAATAATCTGAATACTTCAAACAGTACCAAAGAAATTCAAAAGACACTCAAAGATATGAAAGAGTCAATTATGGCCGCTGTAGTGACCATTTTTGAACAAATTTCTTTCACCGAAGAATCCGAAGATATTAAGGATTTTGTTGAAGAAAAAACCGATGCTATCAATGAAAGTTTGACTGCTGTTACAAAGCAGTTAAAACAAATTGCAAGTACGGATAATGATGATGATTATACATATTCAATGCAAGATATTGAGTCTGATTTGGCTAAATTAAGGCTTGCTTTAAGTAATGCTCAGGCAAGTGAACAAGAAGTTCAATCTCACAGATTATCATTCATTCTTGATAATATCAACCAAATCGGAAATGCTGTTGAAGAATTGCAAGAGTCAGTTTCTGCTGATAATGTTTTAAATATACAAACTAAATTTGACAGGATTAATACTGATATAAAAAGTTTAAGTGCAATAACAAATCAGCTTTTGAAAAAGTCGGGCGAATCTTACGATGTTTTGGCTGAACATTTAACATCAAAGGTAGATAATGTTACAAAATTGTTAGAATCCTCTAACGCTTCCGATAAGGTTATGCGTCAGGCTCTTATTTATATGGGAGAATGGATTGATTCTGCAAGTGAGAGTATGAATAAGATTTCAACAAATTCGGAAGAAATAGTTGAGGTGAAATCTGTGCTTGAAACTTTGAAATCACAAATTCCTGAGCAAACCGATATTTTGTCATCATTAGAAGAAAAATTTGATGAGCAGCAGGAAAGGTTAATGTTTTTTGAAAAGCAAATTGCAAAACTCGGCAGTTTGGAAGACAGGTTTGAAGAACAACAGCAGCGTATTGACAGGCTCGAGATGTCTTTAGACAAAATCCTTTCTGCTGTTGAAGATATTGATGATTCAAAAGTCACAAGAAAAATTGACAAAATTGATAAACAGCTTTCAAAATTGAGTACAAATATTGAGAAATTGGCATCTTATGTTGACTAATACATTGATTAAAGAATTAAATAATACCTTACCCCGTGAATGTATATTGACAGATGTTGAAGAACGCTATGTTTATTCGCTGGATGCCTCGAACGATCCTTATGTTAAAGCAAAACTTCCTGATGCTGTTGTATTTGCTCAATCAATAGAGCAGGTTCAGCAGGTTGTCAGAATAGCAAATCGTCATCTTGTACCGATTGTTTGCAGAGGTGCAGGAACAAATACCGTAGGTGCTTGTGTGCCTGTACATGGAGGGATTATCTTAAACTTTTCCAAGATGAATAAAATTCTTGAAATAAATCGGGAAAATATGACAGTCAGGGTTCAACCGGGAGTTGTAATTGGTGATTTGCAGGAAGCTGTTGAAAAAGTCGGACTTTTCTATCCTCCGGATCCGTCAAATCTGAAAATTTCAACTGTCGGAGGTAGCATTGCTCAAAATTCAGCAGGTGCAAGATGCTTTAAGTATGGCTCAACCAAAGACTATGTAATAGATATGCTTGTTGTAACCGCTGACGGAAAACTTATAAGAACAGGCTCAAATACGATAAAAAATGCAACTGGGTATAATTTAGGCAGTCTGTTTATCGGCTCTGAGGGGACGCTCGGAATTGTTGTAGAGGCAACTTTAAAATTAATTCCAAAACCTCAGGAAAATCAAGTTATAATGGCTTATTTTGATAAAGTTGAAGATTCTGTTTCTGCTGTAAATTCAATAATTGAAAATCATATTTCGCCTGCAACGATTGATTTTATGGATAAAAATGCCATTGAAACTGTTGAGCGCTTTTATCCGTCAGGTTTGTTGTCAGGTAAAGCTGCGGCGTTGATTATTGAAGTTGACGGATTTAAAAATTCTATTGAATATCAAAGAGAATTGATATGTTCTTTATTGGAATTACACAATGCTTCTAATGTAAAATTTTCAACGAATAATGAAGAAGCTGAGCGGATTTGGAATGCAAGACGCTCATCTATGGCTGCCTGTACAAAACTGCGTCCTAACGTAACAACGGATGATGTAATTGTACCAAGACAAAACTTGGCAAAACTGGTTAAAGGTATTTGTGAAATATGTGAACGTCACAATTTGATTATTTGTATGGTCGGGCATGTTGGTGATGGTAGTGTGCATCCGCAAATTCCTATTGATTATAACGATAAGGATGAATACAGACGTTATAAAATCGCAAAGTCTGAAATTTATGCTCTTACTGTCAAACTAGGCGGAATTTTATCAGGTGAACACGGTATAGGGCTTGAAAAAAAATCCTATATATCAAATGTTGTTGAAAGCGAGGCTTTAGATTATATGCGCATGATAAAGAAAACTCTTGACCCTAAAAATATTCTAAATCCTTACAAAATATTTTAATTAAACTTCTATAAATAAACGTCTGCCGACAATATTTTGTTTGCCGTTGTAATAACCTGCGAAATATCCGCCTTTAACGGGTTTGTTTTGTGCATAATACTGATTATAACGGTTTCCGTTATAGTTTACAAACGGATTGTTGCTATAAGGATTATCTGATGTTTGTCTAACAACCGGAGTTGTTGTATTGATATTTGGGGATTGAAATACGTTTGATAAAAAATTAACTAAGCCTGCCATATACATACCTTTCTACATAGAAATCGTTTAAGGATTTTTTTACTTTTGTCATCATTATATCACGGATTTTTGTAAATTTTTAATATAACTTAATAAAATCATCTGTTTTATGTAGTATAATCTTTTTATGTCAGATAAAAAGAAAAATATATTTATAATCGGAAACGGGGCTGTAGTTTCAGCGTTAGCCAAAAAGTTGGCAAAATCTTCCCATGTCGATAAAATTTTTGCAACCTGTTCAGGTTCATTTGCTAATTCTTTGTTTACTTCTGTAGATATCCGAGAAGATGATTTGACAGGTTTGTTAAAATTTGCAATAGATAATGATATTGATTTGACAATACCTGTAAGTAATAAATCTTTAAAAGCCGATATAGTAGGATTTTTTTCGGAAAACGGACAAAGAATTTTCGGTCCGATTGCAGATGCTTGTAATATTGCAACGAGTAATGTTTTTGGTAAGAAGTTCCTTTATAAAATACATGCTCAAACTTCAAAATTCGGGGTTTATGATAAAATTCAGCAAGCCGAAACTTTTTTGAAAACAGCGAGTTTCCCGATTACTATAAAAACGGATGAGTATGACAATCTTGAAGACAGATTAGTTTGTCCGACAATCTCTATTGCCGCAAGTTTTTTGGATGCTCTTTTTTCAAAAAATGAGACAAATGTTCTTATTGAGGAGTATACTTACGGTACAACTTTTACGGTATATTTTATTACCGATGGATATGGAGCGTTGCCGATTACATCAGTAAGGAATTATAAATTTATGGAAGATGGTGATGCCGGAATTTTAACTAATGGGACGGCTTGTTTTGCTCCTGATTATAAGGTGTCTGAGTTGACACTTTCAAGGGTTGAAAATGTTGTTAGAAATACCTTGACTGCACTTGAGAAAAAAGGAACACCTTACGTTGGAATTTTAGGCGTTGATTGTATAATGACGGCTCCGGATAAATTTTATGTAAATGAATTTAAGCCATTTTTCCAAAATTTTGATGCTGCCGCAGTTTTAAATCTTATTGAAGATGATTTGATTGATGTTTTTATGGCTTGTATTGACGGAATATTTGCAGATGAGTGGGAAAATATCAAGTTGAACAATCTTTCGTCGGTTTCTTCTGTCGTACTATCAACAAAGTCAGGTAGTGTAATCTCTGGTCTTGAGCACTTTGTTGATGATGAATGTCTTGATTTTTCTTCAAATATCATCAAGTCGGCAGATGATGAGTTTTTGGCTGATAAAGGTGAAGTCTTTGTAATTACACATACATCTTCAACCCTAAACCGAGCAAAAGCTCGTGTATATCAAGATTTAGAGCTGATTAATTTTGTTGGAATGAAGTATAGAAAAGATATTCTGCCTTAGAATATTCCGCAGCTAAGGTAATGATCTCCGCAATCAGGAATTATTGTAACAATCCTTTTTCCTTTGTTTTCGGGTCTTTTTGCAATCTCAACGGCTGCACAAACATTAGCTGCCCCTGATATTCCTGTTAAAATTCCTTCTTCTTTTGGTAATCGTTTCATCATAGAAAGCGCATCTTCATCTTTTATAGCAATGATTTCATCCACAACTGATTTGTCAAAGTTTTCTGGTACAAAATTTGCACCTATGCCTTGAATTTTGTGCGGTGCAGGAGATTTTCCTCCAAGCACTTGTGAATTGTACGGCTCAACTGCGATAGCTTGTATTTTATTGTTTTTTTCTTTTAACTTTCTTGCCGTACCTGAAATCGTGCCCCCTGTACCTACTCCTGCTATAATAATATCAATTGTTCCGTCCGTATCGTTCCAAATTTCTTCGGCTGTTGTTAATTCGTGAGCTTTTGGATTTGACGGATTGTCAAATTGTGACGGTATAAAGGAGTTCGGGTTGTTTTGTTTAAGTTCAAGAGCTTTGTTTACCGCACCTTTCATCCCGTCTGATGCCGGAGTTAGTACTAATTCAGCACCGTAGGCACTTAATAACATTCGACGTTCCATACTCATTGATTCCGGCATAGTCAAAATAATTTTGTAACCTTTTACGGCGCAAATCATGGCAAGTCCTATTCCCGTATTGCCGCTTGTAGGCTCAATAATTAGCGTGTCGTTATTTATTTTGCCGCTTTGTTCGGCATCGTGTATCATTTGAAAAGCTGCACGGTCTTTTACGGAATTTGCAGGATTATAGTACTCTAATTTTACTAAAATCTCGGCATTTTCGTTATTTACTTTGTTTAGTTTTACTAATGGTGTATTTCCTATAATTTCAGTTAAATTATTGGCAATTCTCATGTTTTACCTCTCTCTGTTTTATTTCTTTGTTAATATTTTGTATCAAGAATTTTATTTTCGCAATATCACTTGAGGGGAATGTAAAAATATGTTATAATCAGTATAGGATAAGCGAGGATTTATATGTATAAAAAGTTATTTGCATTTACATTGGCAGAAGTTTTGTTGACTATGACAATTGTTGGAGTTGTCGCAGCTATGACAATTCCGACTCTGCACTATTCAAGAGCTAAAAAAGAATATTCAGCCAAGTTGAAAAATTTCTATAGCCGAGTAAATAATGCGATTTTGGATATGGAAATTGATAAAGGGTCTTTTAGAAATCTAAGTCCTGTTACAGATGCGGATGCTGCAGTTGCAAAAAATAAAGGTTTTCAGTGGTGGTTGGATTATATTGATCCGTATATGGGACATGCTAATATTGTTAATAACGCTAATAAGAAACGCATTTATTTTAAAGATGGTTCAAGTGTAAGCGTAAATTACACAGATAGCTCTTTTTTAGAAATCTTTTATGATGTTAATGGTGATAAAGCTCCGAATAAAATCGGATTTGACAGGTTTTTGTTTATTTTTGCCTTTGATGATGTTCACCGTAAGAGTTGTTTTGGTAATGTAAATACTAATTTTGGACCTTATTGTCCAAAGGGTGAATCTATTGCCGGATTAACAAGAGAAACTCTGATAAAAAGATGTAAAAGCGGTTATGATGACGGCACTTATAACAATGGAACTTGGTGCGTAAAGCTGCTTGAAAATGACCAATGGGAATTTAAGTCTGATTATCCGCTTAAGTTCTAAAATGTAAACAAAGTCTAAAAAGCCTCCGAATTTTCGGAGGCTTTTATAATGTTCTTCCCAAGTCTTTCGCCTTTTTCCTGCCGCTTGATTATCCCAACAACGTCTCAAGTTTTTCTGCGTTCTGCATTGCACCTGTTGCTTCTTTAATTCTTTGTCTGTAGATGTAAGTTCTCAGTGCTTCTCTAATTAGTTCACTGCGTGAACGATTTTCTCCGTCTGCTACCTGATCAATTTTGTTTAAAAAATCTTCAGGCATTGAAATCAATACTCTTGCCATATATTCTCCTTTTTGTTTATTATTACTGATTGCTTACATATATATAAACAATTTTTATATAAAAAAAGTGCTATTTTTTATTTACTAAATATATAAAGTTTTATAACTTTGTTGATATACTTGAGTTTGAGGAGTATATCTTATCTTAATAAAACTTAATATTTCTCGAATAATATAGCAATACTTATCAAAACCATGTAAAAGACCATGATGTTTCTTGAATAAAGAAATCTAAAAAAAAACGGTGCATCTTCCGTATTTGTAAGGATTAGCGGTTGATGCCAAAATCTGATTTGCGGCATGCTGTTTTTATCGTTATTATAGAGTTTTAGAGCATGATACAAGTCGATAATTTGCGGTATTGTTATAAGCGGTAAAAGGTAGAGATAATTTCTGCTTGATATTGCAAGATAACCGCACATGATAAAACTCAACACGTAGAATATCAAGATAAAATTTAGTGCATTTTCTTTTGTTTTTAATGCTCGGCATAGGGTTTTTTTATGAGATGTTTCATCTTGATCAAAATCCATAAGCATGTGAGCGTATAAAATAGTATTTGTCATAAAAACGCATGCAAAAGACAATATGCAAACTTCCCAAGAAAATTCTCCGCACATTACATAATAAACCCCTTCAAACAGTAACGGTCCGTATGCGGTAATTACCGAAATTTCTCCAAGTCCGTTTAACGAGAATAAAGGGTAAGTTATTGCTATTATTAGTCCGATTATTGCAAGTAATATAACGTAATGTCCGCTTGCAAAAAATAAATATCCGCCGATTATTGCGGCGAGTGTCAGAAAAATCAAAATAACATTTCTTAAGTCTTTAATCGTTGCAGAATTATTTTTAAGGTAGGCGCATTTACAATTTTTTGCAGCATTAATATACTCTTGTTCTTTGTTCAATTTCGGGTAGTCGATATAATCATCAATAAGGTTTGTTGCAAGATGTACCAACGAAATTCCAAAAAGTGCCAAAATCCCGAAGAATACATTACCTCCGTGTTTTAGTGAATATATAAATATAACCGCCCAACTTAAAATTGTGATTGGTAGAGTATAAAGTCTTGCACAATTAAACCAAAATGTGATTTTTTTTAGCATTTATCCCTCAAATATATTTTTTATTGAAACAATGGCTTCGTAATTTGTTCCGGCTTCCAAAAGTTCTTCTGCTGTTAAGCCGAACATTGTTATCAGACTTTTTGCCTCTGTTGTAATTCCGCTATTCAGACTTTTTGAAGCCTTTACAATCGCAGATTCTCTTGTTATTTTGGTAATTTGGTCATTTATACCTTTTCTGAAAATTCTGGTTTTGGATTTGCCCATTATGCCTCCCTGTTTAGTGCTAAAAGTGCAGCTCCAATCATTCCTGAATAATTACCTGCAGTAGCTTTACGTATTTTTGTCGGTGTTGTTACTATTTCGGAGTTTACTTGTTTTTCTATTGCTTGAGTGTCGACAAATTCAGCCATTGAACCTGACAGAACCACGCATTCAGGGTCAAACAGGTTTGCAAGTCCTATAATCCCGTTTGTGATATCATTTTGCCATTGTAGTAATACTTCTGTCATTTTTTTGTCGCCGTTGTTTACTCCTGCAATTACATCGTAGGTTGTAACATTTTTATCGTTAAGGATTTCTTCTGCCGTTAATTTTAAACCTGTTCCCGATGCGTAGGCTTCAAAACAGTCCCAAGATCCGCATGAGCATTTTCTTCTTTTGTCTGAATACATTTTGAAGTGCATTTCTCCTGCCGCTCCGTTTTGACCTTTTAATAATTTATCATTAATGATAATTCCACCGCCAACGCCTGTGCCAAGTGTTAGCATTACGGAGTGTGAACAGTTTTTTGATGCTCCGATTTCATGTTCTGCCCACGCTGCGCAATTTGCGTCATTCTCAACAAATACGGGCTTTTTTGATAGGGAAGCAAAATCCATTGTCGGATATTCTTTTGCAATATTTCCTGTAGACCCTACGATACCGGTATTTTGATTGTTTACCGCTCCGCAAGTTGAAAAGGCGATTATATCAACTTCGTTTTCATGCTTTTTTATAATTTCTGAAAATGTGGTTTTAATTTCTTCAAAAGTTTTTGGTGTCGCATGTTTTTCAATGTCTGTCAAAATTTCTCCGGCATCATTGATAATTGCATTATATATTTTTGTACCGCCAACATCTATTGCTAATGCTTTTTTCATATTTGCTCCCTATTTTTCGAATTTATCTGCTCTAAGTTGTTTTAGTCCGTTTTTGTATATTTCTCTCAGTTCTCGGACTGTCATTTTACAGCCTAAGATTTCAATTTCTCTGTCATAATTGTTTTTATTAGCTTGGCTCATAATTGCTAATAAGTTTTTTGCTTTATCAAGAGGTGATAAAGGTCTTAACGGAAATAATTTCACTTGTTACCCCTTTCTGAATACAAATCTTTTTGTAATTAGCTGTGGCCTTGTAATTGCAGAGCCGATTACAACGCAATGAGCTCCAAGTTCAAACGCTTTTGTCACTTGTTCGGGTTCCCAAATCCTACCCTCAAGAACAACCGGCAATTTTGTATTTTTAACAAGTTCTTTTAACAGTTCAAAATCAGGTTCAGATGCCGGAGAATTTGAAGATTCCAACGTGTATCCCGCAAGTGTGGTTGAAAGGATGTCTGCTCCGAGTTCTTCCGCTTTTATGCCTTCTTCTAATGTTGAAATATCCGCCATAGCAAGCCTTTTATTTATATGGATAAATTTAAACAGGTCTTGTAATTTTTCGTTATTAGGGCGTTTCCTTTGGGTTGCATCCGTTGCAATAATATCTGCTCCTGCTTCAATCAGTTCAATGACATCTTTGAGTGTAGGCGTAATATAAACTATCTCTTTCCAATTCTTTGGTATTTGATTTGGTTTTGTTAAGCCTATTACAGGGACGCTAAACAGCCTTTTTGCGTTTTTAACATCTCTGGCTCCGGCAACTCTTAAAGCTGAGGCGCCGCCTGTGATGACTGATTTCATCATTGCTATCATACATTTTTCAAGATACAACGGCTCAGATGGCATCGCTTGTACCGATACAATGACTGTTCCCTTTAGTTGATTGATTATATTATTCATACATGAATTATATATTAAACAAAACTTTTTGCGTTATGCTATAATAATTGTGTTAAATTTTATGAGGATTTTGAAATGATTAAGACTTTAGTAAAGTATCCGTTTTTAACACGTGATGTAGAAATATATGAAAGAGATAACGGGCATAGAATTGTTTTTGCACATAAAGAAGGAGAAATGGTCAATGTTTCTTCTTGGGTGAATACCGGTTCTATCAACGAAGATGACTGTAATAACGGAATTTCGCACTTTTTAGAACATTTGATGTTTAAAGGCACTAATCGCTTCAAAGTCGGAGAGTTTGACAGAATGCTTGAATCTAAAGGCGCAATTGTAAATGCCGCAACTTGGAAAGATTATACTTTTTATTATGTAACTCTGCCAAAAGGAATTGACGGTAAAGATTTTGAACTGGCTTTGGATTTACATGCCGATATGATGATGAATCCTGTTTTCCCGTCAGAGGAACTTGGTGCTCCGTTTGATATAAACGACCCGACAGTTACGGATAAACGGGAAAGACACGTTGTTATTGAAGAAATAAGAATGAGAAAAGATCAAGCTTGGACTAAAGTTTATAATGCTTGTAATTTTAATATGTACACGGCTCATCCTTACAAACGGGATGTAATCGGCACTCCTGAAATTATTTCACGATTAACACGAGAGGATATTGATAATTATTATCGTAAATTCTATACTCCGAAAAATGTTGTAACTATTGTTGTCGGAGATTTTGATCATGAGAGTGTTTTAAATACATTGTGTGAAAAATTTGATTTTCCAAACAGGGTAGAGGTTGCGCCAAGAGTGAATGTTCAAGATAAACCCGTGTCTTCTGCAAAGTATGTTGAACTTTCAGGAAATGTTCAAACATCTTATTTGATGTTCGGTTGGCTTGGACCAAAAGCCTGTGAGTTAAAACAATCAATATGTTTAGATTTGATAAGTTTGATTTTTGGAGATGGAACAAGCTCTCGTTTGCAACAAAATCTTATTGAAAAATTGCCGGAAAAAATCTTTAATATGGTTTCTTCTGAGCATTATCAATTCAAGGACGGAAATAATTTCTTTGTTCAGGCAAATTTTAATAACGGCTGTAAAGAAAAAGCTATTCAACTAATAAAGGATGAGTTAGCTAAACTCATAACGGATAAAATTTCGGATGAGGAACTATCAAAGGCTAAAAAACGAACAAAATCAAGATTTGCTTATATGGCTGAAACTGTTTCGGAAATTGGCGATACTATAGGTACATTCATGATTGTCTGCGGAAATTTAAAACTCATAGAAGAATATCTTGCAGATTTGGATTCTATTACGGTTGAAGATTTGGAAGATACTATAAAACAGTATTTATCTGTTGATAATGCGGTTATATCCGTTTTGTTGCCGGAGGAACAATAAACCTTGAATGAATTTGAGGAAAAACTTGAACAAGTACGACAAATTTGCCTGAAATGTGATAAATGTTCGCTTTCTCAAACCCGTACAAATACGGTTTTTTCTGCAGGAGTTCCAAATTCCAAGTTGATGTTAATCGGTGAGGCTCCCGGTTATTATGAAGATCAGAAAGGTGAACCTTTTGTCGGTAAAGCAGGACAGCTTTTGGACAGAATACTTGGTTGTGTCGGTTTTTCAAGGAAAGAAAATATCTATATCTGTAATACTTTAAAATGCCGACCTCCCGAAAACAGAGATCCTTTACCTGAGGAAAAATCAGCTTGCAGACAATTTTTGGATGCTCAAGTTGATATTCTTCAACCTAGAATAATTCTTCTCTGTGGCAGAGTAGCCGTAAATTCTTTTATTGATACAAAACTCGGTATAACAAAACTTCGAGGAAAATGGTTTGAGGGACCTCATTACTCTAAAATGATGCCGATTTTTCACCCGTCATATTTGCTCAGAAATGACAGCAAGGAAAAAGGTTCGCCAAAATGGTTGATGTGGCAGGATATAAAAGAAGTCCGAAAAGTTTACGACCAATTATCCTAGAGATATTTGAAAATATTTAAACCTTTATCTATTGCTTTTTGAGTGTATTCATCGGGAACAATCTTTTTGTTGCTGTCAAAATAGAAAGTACACGGAGTTATTGTATATGCGCCTTCCGGTAGGGCATATTCAGTTTTAATCCTGCAATTTTGTTTATTTAAGTCACAAATGCCTTCATTATTGTACGTACTAAATTCAATGTTGAAATCAAGTCCGTTTTTTAGTTTTATTGTTGTGGTATTGCCTTCAACTTTTGAATTTTCATACTTTTTTGCAAGTTGTCTTGCCAAATCTGAGTCTGTTGTTGTAGAATTGACTGTGAATTTTTTGAAATTCTTTT
>JBJEGJ010000001.1:0-24959 GCA_051874955.1 Candidatus Gastranaerophilaceae bacterium | reverse complement strand
ACGCGGAGTATGCACAAGGGTTTACACAACAACCCCTAAAAAACCAAACTCAGCACTTAGAAAAGTTGCCAGAGTAAGATTAACTAACGGATTTGAAGTAACTTCATACATTCCGGGTATCGGTCACAACCTTCAAGAACACAGCGTTGTTCTTATCAGAGGCGGCCGTGTAAAAGATTTGCCTGGTGTTCGTTACCACATCGTTCGCGGTACATTGGATACTGCAGGTGTTGCTAACCGTACACAAAGCAGATCTAAATATGGTGCTAAAAAAGATTCTAAAGGAAAAGGAGGTAAGAAGTAATGTCAAGACGTTCTAAACCTGCAAGAAGAATACCTTTAGCAGACCCGGTATATAACAGCGTTGATATCTCTAAATTCATCAACAGAATTATGAGACGCGGTAAAAAATCATTAGCTGAAAAGATTTTCTACGCAACAATGGAAAGAATCAAGGAAAGAACTAACGAAGATCCTATCGAAATTTTCCAAAAAGCTATGACAAATGCTACTCCGTTATTGGAAGTTAAAGCTCGTCGTATCGGTGGTTCAACTTATCAAGTTCCTATCGAAGTAAAAGCAGACAGAGGTTTTGCTCTTTCTTCATCTTGGTTAATTGAATCAGCTAAGAAAAGAGGCGGAAAATCATTCATTGACAAATTAACTAATGAATTAATCGATGCTTCTAACGGACAAGGTGCAGCTTGCAAAAAACGTGAAGATACTCACAAAATGGCAGAAGCTAACAAAGCATTTGCTCATTACAGATACTAATTTTTAGTTAATAATAGTATACAAAAATGACACTTTGAATTATCAGAGTGTCATTTTGTTATATTACAAAGCGCGAATATTTGATAAATCATTAACAGGCGTTGTAGTATTAAAAATCTCATAAGTCTTTTTAAACGACTCAAAGACGTTTGGACTTATTATTGTCGGTAAACATTGTGTCATATAAATATTTTTTGCACCTAAATTTTTCAACAAAATTATACTTGAAATCGACATCACATCACAAGTAGTAAAGAAAAACACAATTTTTTCATCTGAAACATTACGCTTATCAAAGAATTTATGTAACAATCCGGTTACCAATGGTACATAATCCCCAACATTCAGGACAAGGACGTTCTTTTTTTCGCTTGAATATGAAAAACTTATCACAAATTCATCATCATTTAAGTTATTAAAAAACTCATCAAAATAAATTTTCTGAGTTGTAAGATGAGCATTTATTCCGACAATATACAGCTTCTTTATTTTACCGTTATTTAGTTTATCAACAATGTTATTTAATTCCTCTGAGGTTTTTATTTCATCATAACCAAGCAAAGTATCGGGTTTTATTTTTCCTTTGGAAAACCCTTTTGCAGTTTTAGCGGATTTTATCAACTCCGAGAAATCATCGTTTTCAATTTTTATAATTCCGCTTGGCACAATATAATCGGTAGAAAACAATCTGCCACGATAGAAAAATTCTCTGTTAGCTCTCAAATTTTTGGTTAAAAGTATTGAGCCCGGAAAGGTCGCGAAATCCAAAATACAATTTTCGGTCTGATTACCGTAATGACCTCTTAAATTCGGATATTTCTTAAAATTTGAAAGGGCATGAACAATTAACAAATTTGAATGAGTATAGACATCTATATTTTCATTTTTAGTTTTTTCCAGGACATTCAACAAGTCAAAAAAGTTGTTACCCGAAACCAGTATTGCTTTTCCGGGTCTTGTGGAGTGAGATACGCTAACTTCAGAAATTTCGCCGAAAGTTTTTATCAACAGGTCACTTATTTTCAAATGCAGATTATAATCGGTTTCAGACAACTTACTGATTTTTGATTTTAATTCTTCAACTCTGATTTTATCTGAATTAAACAAATTTAGTGTTGTTAAAATTTCGTGATAAGCGACATCATCAAATTCGTTAAAATCTATCAGCTTCGACAAATTTAAACTAACACTTTTTAATAATATCAACAAAACTGAAATAAAATTTTTCTGTTCTAGTGAACGTGATTTATTCTTGATTGTTGAGTATTTTATGCCAACGGCAATTGCTTTTGATAGAGCAAGAGAATGTGAAAAAGTAATCGGCAACTTTAATTGTTTTGTCGGCTTGTTTAACTCACGGCATAACTTCAAATATGTACTTTTGGTATTTTCTAACAAGTAATACCCATCATTTACAAGATTATACAATTCTTTTTCCGTAAATTCATTAACAGAAATCAAACTAGAAAGTGTATTTATAATTTTATACTTAATTTTTTCATTTTTTGCCCCAAGAAATTCAAGATTAAGGATATAGTAAGCAGCATGCTCCAAAAACAGCAATAAAAGTTCTTCCAATGCTGAAATAGCCGGCGATATTGAACAAACACCTCTTGAAGTACATTCGTTTGAATCGGAATAATTATTTAGAAATTCATTATTAGAAGCCATATTTACCCCTTTTTAACAGTCTTTAGATAATTTATAATATCCTCAGATTCATAAATTTTCTCATTGGTTAAATTGTTATACAAAAACGGCACCTGATCCTTTCCGCCAATAGTTAGCAAACGCAGGACATTATCTGGATTTTGAATATCAAATTTGTGATAGTGTATTTTGTTATCTCTCAAAAAATCCATTACTTTGCGTGAATATGGGCAACTTTCCAAGACATATAAATCAAGCATATTACCTCCTGTTATGAAAGTATTATAAACAATGATAAAATTTTTAAATTAGCCTTTAGTTGAAAAATTTAACCATTTTATTAAATTGCAAATTTATAATTTTTATACTAAACTTTGACTATGAATAAGAAGAACATATTATTTGTATTCGGGACCAGACCGGAGGTTATAAAACTTGCACCGGTGATACTTGAATTAAAAAAATACCCCGACAAATACAGAACAATTATCTGTAATACAGAACAACAAAAGGAATTATCCAATCAAACTCTAAGCTATTTTGGGTTAAATGCTGATATAAATCTTGATTGCATGAAAGAAAATCAAACTCTTGTTGAAGTTCAGTCACGAATTTTGACAAAATTAGATAATGTTTTTGATAACAACAGGATTGATGCAACAATAGTTCAAGGTGACACTATGACAGTTTTATGCGGTGCTTTAACAAGCTTTTACCGAAAAATTCCTGTATTCCACGTAGAAGCAGGACTACGCTCATATGATATATATGAACCGTTTCCGGAAGAAATTATGCGACAAATGACATCACGTGTTGCTCAACTTCATTTTGCACCGACAGAAAAAAACAAAAATGCTCTTTTAAAAGAGGATATTTTGGAAAACAAAATTCACATCACAGGAAATACTGTTATTGATGCACTATTCTGCCTTTCTGAAAAAACTATGACCTCAGCTGCAGAATTTTTCAACGAGTTAGGAATTCCAATCAATGAGAATTTGGTGTTAATTACTGCTCATCGCAGAGAAAATCACGGTGAAAGAATTGACAAAATCCTTGACGCTATTGAACATTTGGTTAATGAATATAAAACTCATAATTTTGTAATTCCTGTGCATCCGAACCCGAATGTAAAATGTAAAATTTACTCCAGATTAGAAAAATATGACAATGTATATTTATTAAAACCGCTGGATTATCCGAATTTGGTATTTCTGATGAAACAGGCAAAATTAATACTGACAGACTCCGGCGGTATTCAAGAAGAAGCTCCTTCTTTTGGTTGCCCTACGCTTGTTATGAGATACGAAACAGAACGACAAGAAGGCATTGATGCAGGAGTTTCTGTTCTTGTCGGAGCTGACTACGATAAAATAATATCTTACAGCTCAGAAATACTAAGTAAACCGCGTGCACAAACAAGATTACAAACTCAAAACCCATACGGAGATGGCAACGCTTCAAAAACAATTGAGCAAATTATTTATGATTATTTTCGAAACGTATAAAATAAAAAAGCAAGTTTAAAACTTGCCTATATAAAATGTTTTAGGGATATATTTAAGTTTTTGAGGTTTAAACTTTTATCTGAATGAAGTTAATCGTTCATCAATTTTTCTGTCGATTTTCTTCATTATCCTTTTCATTCGTAAATCTTCACTCATAGAAATAGGATTTGAAGCCAATTCGTTTCTATATTTTTTATACATTTCAATTTCACGTTCTTTAATGTCTTTGCGAATAAGCGGTTTGTCATCTTCATCAGTGATATCTTTTGAAATTTTACAAACAACAGCAACAAGAGCCAAGCCAAACATTATCCACAACACCTTATCAATCGGCAAGCTATCTCCGACAATTGTTGTCACACCGCTTATCGGTTCAATCATGATTGTAGAGTTTTTGATATTCGGCGCAGTTATATGAATTCTAAGTTTATTTGCTCCTGCATTTTCTACAACAAATCCGTCAATATTGTTTGAACCCTTATAAATTGCGTTTACAGTTTCTGCAGAAACAATTCCGCTTAATTCCATTACCAATTCATTTTCGGATGGGGTCTTTTTAGAAACCTTAGCCAATTTGTCCGTTCCTAAAATTATATTGTAACCGCTGTCAGTATTTTCTAAAGTTATGGTATGCAAATAATTACCAGCGGCAAACGCTGCAGTATTTGTAAATATAAATGCTATTAAGAATGTGAATATTAAAAATAACTTTTTCAATTTTATTTCCTCCCTAATCCACACTATAATATTACAACCGGATTTTACATAGTGCATCAATCCTTAGGTTTAGAAACGTAGGTCAAAAGTTTTATATTTTTATCAAAATTAGGTTAAGAATTGTAACGAAAATTATCCATGCTGAAAATTCGACTTTTTAAAAACCTTTATATAGATGTAAGACACGAGATAGATAATTAGGAGTTCAGACATGATTTTATTATTCGGTGAAAGAGCAAACAAAAGCACAGCAACAAAGAAAAACACCAATGTCAACACTCATCCGGTAGAAAATTCAGGAATATTGGCAATGAATTTTAACAACGGAACAAGTTTGCTAACTGTCAGCGAATATGATACCTACGTATTTTCCAACCCTTACGCGGTAGATTATGCAATGTACTCTGATTATGGATATGATACGGCAGATTGCGGATTTATGAGCGGATTTTCATCAGCTGTAGCTGCACTTGGCGATAGCGGATTTGGCGGCGACAGTTGCGCAAACGTAAGCTCAGGTTCATTCTCATCAGGAGCTTCATGCTCATCATTTTCTTCCGTAGGCTAATAAATTTTTATTCATGATGGATGATATAAAGGACAGATTAATTTCTGTCCTTTTTGCATGCTATAAAAATTTTTCTAAAAGTTTAAATCCTTTCTTATTAATTGTAACAAAATCTTAACAAAAACACTCAAAATATTAAAGTTTCGCGAAAAAATGCCGATTTATAGAATAAGAAAAGTTACAAGGAAATCGAAAGGACACGCAAGCTATGGGAATGGCAGCATCACAAGCCAGATTATTAACTATCACAGCAAGACTTGCTGACAATGAGTTAAAGTCTCAAACTATTAATAATGCAAAAATGCGCTTGGCTACACAGTCTTCTCAAGCAAGCGAAAACTATATTAATGCGTTAAACAACGCTACTATGAAATTTTCAAGCTACGACTTGGAAGGTAATGCACTAAATCAAGATTTAACATTTAACGCATTAACCGCTTACAGCTCATACAATACTCAATACGGACTTGTTAATTCTTCAAATCAATTACTTGTTTCGGAAGCAGAAGCTGCAATGTTTGAAAGTTCAAGAGGAAACTTGAACGCATACTTAAAAGCACACGGACTTGAATATACTACCACTTACTTTGATAAAATAGGTTCATTTGTAAACGATAAATATCCTATACCTTATAACAATATAAGTCCAGAAGCCTTAAAAAGATACTACGAAGAATACGGAAGCTATGAAAACTCTGTAGAAAGAGAAAACTACGAAATCAGCTATAGTTCATTTAACTATGCAAATTCTCAATTATCAATAGGTTCTCAATCCGTATTAAAATCATATCTTTTGTATGAAAAAAATACTCATAAAGTAGAATTTGAAAATGGCAGTTATCAGATAGGTGCGATAAACGATGCCAAGTTTATTGCGGATGCATATAACACATATTCTAACGCATTTAATAACTCAAATAATACTTACAATATTGAAAACCTTAAAAAAATCAATGCAATTTCAGATACGACAGTAGCAGAAATACAAGCCTTAATAAACTCCATTTCTATTACTGATGTGGGTGGCAAAGCTGCCATTAAGTACGCTGAAAAAGATGAACCTAATACAAAAACAAACGAAGACAAAAGTATTACATACACATTTGAGATGTTCAGTATAACAACAGACGCTAACGGTATTGTTACTCAAGGTGCTACAGCAACAGAAGATTATTCTGATGCAACATTTGGCGGAAAAAGTGCAACACAACAACCGTTGGTAGGTCAATCACTATCAACTTATTTAAACAATTTAAAAATTACAATCTCAGAAACCGATGACGATGGAAATTCTCAAACCTATGAAAGCTATATGGAAGCTATCACTGATAAAAACGGCAAGACTGAATATTATCAATATTGTACATTCACAGAACTTGAACAAGCAAAAGAAATTCTTCAAGATGCAGTTGATACCATAATATCAGCAATTCTTGCAGAAGCAAACTATGAAGGCTTCTCTGATTGGCTGCTTGAACAAGATGCAAGTACGCTGAAAAAATACAACATTAATACAGATGCACCAATTGAACAAGTAAATAATCAAACCCTTGAAGAAATACTTGGCAACTATGTGAGCGCTAAAGAGGACTTTATTGGTAATATATTTGACAGAAGTACTCCTGTTCAAATTGGGGACACAAGCTACACTTCATCTTATGATTATATTGAAAAATCTTTGAAAGACGGCACAATTGAACCTTCTGATTTGACAAATATAGATTATGTATTGGAGCTAATTAAAGATTTAGGACTAAAACAATCTTCAAGCTATGATACCATTATTAAACAATTCATTGTTGAAGAAATGATAAGTGAATTTGGTGAGCCAAAATATGCTTGGGTTGATGAAAACGACACCTCTAACACGGGTAACGCCGATGCCAAAGCTCAATGGTATACAAACTTATTCCAAAGAATGTCAAAAGGCTACAAAGCGTTAGAAAACGGACTTGCAGCATCAAAAGAATGGATTGAATATGCTTTGGAAAGCGGTATTGTATCAATGGAACAGGTTGATAAGTCTTTCAATTGGACAGGTTTAGCTTACAAAACTTGTACAAGAATAACCGAAGAAACAGATGATGCGGCAGTAACAAAAGCCGAAGCCGAATACAACAGAGCAATGAATGATATTGAAGCTAAAGATAATATCTATGATATCCAACTTAAAAACATCGACACAGAACACACCTCACTTCAAACAGAATATGACTCAATAAAAGGTGTAATCAGTAAAAACATTGACAGAACTTTTAAATTCAATCAAAGCGCATAAAAACTTAATCACAATAAAAAAGCTCCCTTATCGGGAGCTTTTTTAAAACCTTTATTAACCTTGACCTGTGTAGTTTGGAGCGAGGTTTTTCGCATCTGCCTGCTCCATTTTCTTGCAAGCATCGTAATCTGCTTGAGCAAGTTGGATTTGAGATTCGAGAGAATCTTTTTCTGTTTGCAGTGAATCTTCTTCCTGTTTCAGCGGTTCGAGCATTGTATCGTTCAGATTTTCGAAGTATTCTTCGATTCTGTTCTTTTGTTGCGCTATATACATTTCCTGCTGAGCTTTTGCATTGTTTACAGCACTCATATACCGTGCGTATGACGGATCAGATGCCATTCCGGTAGTTCCGCTTGCAGGCATACCGGATTGAGCATATTCTGCCCATTTTGGATCAAGCTGTGCTGAACCTGCACCAACGTTAGAATTATAGAACTCAACCCACGCAGCACTACCTAAATAAGAATTACCGGTCTGCTGTTCTAACGTCAAGTTATTTAACGCCATTTTCTTCTGGGTTTCAATCATTTTACTTGTAGTTTCAATTTGGCGAGTTGCGCGTCTTAATTTAGACTGAACGCGCATCATTCGGGCTTGGAGCTGTCTTACTCGACGCCCCGCAGCTAATTTACCAAATGCTCCTAATAAGAAACCCATTGTTCTAGTATCCTTGTGTTAGTGTCCTCGTAATTATATAAAGTATTTGTTTTTCCAATAATTGCCTTTTTTGATGCCCTTTGTTAAGTTTTGTTACAAACTAATGCAATAATTGAGTATATAATATTTATATAACAAGTTCTATAATCCAGTATTTACAAGCACATGGATAACTTGAAAAATTTTTATTTTTTTTCTATTATTCAAGAAGATTTTTACAAAAAACATAGGAAATGTATTCATGCTAAAGAAATTATTTAACACTAAAACGATTATTTTTATATTATTAATAGTGTTTCTTTTACTTATAACGCCTAAAATTGCTGGACTTTTGATGTTGTTATTCGCATCTTACGTTCTTGCGGCAGCGCTAAACCCGTTTGTAAACAAATTACAAACCAAAGTAAAAAACAGAGCATTAGCATCTTCTATTATTGTATTAACGGCAATTGTAGCGGTTTTTGCGCTTTTGCTTCCAATATTAATAATGTGTTTTAAAGAAATTGATTTATTTATAGCTATTCTGCCTCAAAAGGCAACCAATCTGTACAACTTTATTACACATACCAAAATGTACGGACACACAATTTCAGAATTTATCCCAATGGAGAATTTGGCAACCGCAGGAAGCAGTATAGCCCAAAATGTATTAAATCAGTCCGTAAACATCACAATGGCTATTGGGCAAATGATATTTGTAACCTTAGCATTAATGATGTTCATTTATTATATATTGGTAGATAAACAATATTTAAAGAATAAATTTTTAGAATTTTTCCCGCCGACTTTGAAAGAAAAGGCAGGATACATACTATTTAATATAACCTCGAAAGTCGGCAACTACGTAAGAGCTCAGATTTTATCCATGATTACGGTAGGTGTTATGGTTACAATTTCAGTTGCACTGCTGGGCATTGAATACCCTATTTTGTTAGGTTTAATTGCAGGTATCTGCGAAATCATACCGCTTTTAGGCCCGACAATAGCAATTATTGTAATAGTTGTTGTAGCTTTTCCGCTCGGTTGGGTTAAAATTACGCTTGCTATAATATTTTTCCTTGCTATTCAACAAATTTCAAACTATATGATAAGACCGTTCTTATTCGGTAAGTTTATGGCTTTACACCCGATAACAATAATGGTTGCGTTATTCGTTGCGGAGGAATTTCTCGGCGTTTGGGGAGTAATTTTATCACCTGCAATTGCAGCAATGATTTGCGTACTGATTGATGAATTATATTTAACCCCAATGAATTCAAAGGAGCTCGACACAAATATTGAGCAATGAAAAAATCCTATACAACCGAATAATTAAGAAAGATTTTGATTACAATATGTGGTTCTTGTTTCCGGGACCTGAATCCTTTGCGATGTCATCATTAGGCTATCTTTGGCTATTTAGAGCAATTGACATGACTGACGACATTGATATTGAACGGGTGTATTCAGAAACCAAAACCACTCGAATAATGCGCGATAAAATAAAATTAATAGGAGTATCGTTTACTTTCGATATGGATTTTCTTGAGATTTTCAAATTTCTTGAACATAATAATTACGCATTTAAAGCGTCGGAGCGCAAAGAAACAGACCCGCTAATCTTTGCGGGCGGTCCTGTAATTACATCAAACCCAGAACCTTATAAAAAAATTTTTGATTTTATGGTTTTAGGCGATGGGGAAACTACAAATCTTGAGGTTGTAAAAACCTGTAAAAAGTTTCAAAACAAATCAAAAAAAGAAATACTCAAAGAGCTTGCCAAAATTGAAGGGGTATATGTTCCGAGTGAAAATCGGCAATCTGTAAAAAAAGTCACCAACAAACTTTCTGAGTGCATTTACACTCCAATAATAAGCGATAAAGCATTCTTTCCGGACACTTTTATTCTTGAAGTCGAACGAGGTTGCGCAAATCGCTGCGGATTTTGTATAGCATCATATATTAATTTGCCGATAAGATTTGTAGAATATGAAAAAATCATCGAAACAATTAATCTCGGACTGCAACACACTAACAAAATTGCACTTTTAGGAGCTCAAATAACCGCCCATTCAAAATTTAAGGATGTTTGTAAATACGTTGAAAACTTAATTGACAATGGCAAACAAATTGATATGAGCGTATCGTCATTAAGAGTAGATTCCTTCGTTCCGGAGATTGTCAATGTATTAGTCAAGGCAGGTCAAAAAAATCTTACACTCGCGATAGAAGCAGGAAGTGAAAGACTAAGAAAAGTTATAAATAAAAACCTTACAGAGGAGCAAATTTTCAAAGCAATTGATGTTGCAATAAATTGCGGACTGAACGGAATGAAATTTTACGGAATGATTGGCTTACCGACCGAAACTCAAGACGATATTGAAGAAATTATAAACTTGTCAAAACGAATTAAATCAAAATACAAAGGATTTGGAATATCGTTCGGGTTTTCAACATTTGTACCTAAGGCAAACACTCCGTTTCAATGGTTTGGACGAGATAATGAAAAATCGCTTAACGAAAAATCTAACTACCTAAAAAAAGAACTTCACAAGCTGGGAATACAAATCAATGTATCCAGCCCGAAATGGGATTACTACCAAGCTCTGCTTTCAAGAGGTGATGAGAATTTGACGGACTATCTGATAAAAGTATACAAACTCGGCGGAAAATCCGGAGCATTCAAAAAAGCCGCAAAAGAACTGGAGATTAACACAGATTACTATGCGCTTGAAAATTACCCGTACGACAAAAAATTTGCTTGGGATTTCATTGAGATGAAACCCGGAAAAGAGTTTTTGATACAGGAAAGTAAACGACTTATCAAGCAATAAAAACCCTATGCTAATGGCACATAATCGGAATAAACAAGACTTGCCCAGTTTTCAAAATAACTGATTTGAGTTACACTACCGGTTCTTATAAAAATCTTTAACAACTTATTTGCAGGAATATCAAGAGCTCCGCATATTGCAGCCTGAATAACCTCAGGATGAGTAACAATGATTATACGGTTTCCTATATTTTTCTCTACCAAATCATCAATTACCGCTTTTACCCGTTTAATAAATTCAACGGAATTTTCACCGCCGAAAGAATTACGTTCCTCAGGATAATTTAGGATATCAGAAAAACCGGTCGGATATCTGTCTAATATCTGTCCGAAAGTTAAACCGTTCCATTGACCGCATTTACGCGATTTTAAATCATCTACGATGACATAATCTTTTTTAAACAGTTTAGATACCAGCATAGCAGATTGGACGGTTCTCAAAGCAGGAGATGTATAAATCACGTCGTTTTTAACCCGACGAGCTTTCAGATAATTAGTCACATTATTCATTTCTTCCACACCGAGTTCTGATAAAGGCGGATAATTTTCCGCATCGGAAAACCTGCCTTCTTCAGAATAAATTGTTGCTCCGTGACAAATAAAAGTTATTTTACATTTCCTATCAAAATACATACTAACCGCCTTTTCTATATTATAGCATACTTTTTATTTTTGCGGTAGTATTAGAAAAAAGGAGATTTATTATATGAAGGGTAACGCTTTTAAATTCGGAGATAACATTTCAACAGATCATATTGCGCCGGGAAGATTGTACCACTTACGTTCTAACCTGCAGGAATTTGCAAAACACGTTTTGGAGGATGCTGATGAAACTTTTGCTTCTCGCATGAAAAAAGGTGATTTTGTTGTAGCCGGAAGTAACTTTGGATTAGGTTCATCACGAGAACACGCCCCGCTTATTATGAAAATCGCAGGCGTTGGCGCAGTTTTAGCAAAATCATTTGCCAGAATTTTTTACCGAAATGCAATTAACATTGGCTTGCTTGCAATTGAGTGTGACACGGATTCAATTGACGACGGCGATGAACTTGAATTGGATATAGAAAAAGGAATTATAACCAACCTGACAAACGGAGCTATAATTCAAATAGAGCCGCTTCCTCCTGTTATGATTAAACTTTTGGAAGACGGAGGATTGGTTGAACATATTAAGAAAAACGGAGATTTTAAACTTACCGACTAATTGATTAATTTATATATTTAACCTTAAATTCTTAATATATTGAGTTTTTAGAAAAAATATTATATCCTTTTTATAAAAGGATATTAAGACAAGGGGAGAAAAAATGAATATTCAAGAACGAACTGAGAGCATTAATAATATAATTAAAAATATTGCGGAATTTATACAGACTAATAACGAAATCAAAGAAGATTTTAACGAGTACCTGAGAACAATCGGAGCCAATACCAAAAGCGGTGTACCGATACAGACAGCATGTTTTAGCTACATTCTGGAAAGAAATCTCGGTGAAGATTTGAAAAGTATTCCTCAATTATATTTGGAAAACACAAAAGGTCTTGATAAAGAAACAAAATCAATCGTTGAAGCGATAGACAATTCGATATCTTCTGTTTTTGAAATAAAAAAGGTTACAAAAACAGGTTTTGACCTTTTAAATATTGTAAACGAACGCAGATATATGATAATATCCTTAATGAAAATGACCTCATTTAGAGGTTTAGGTTCAGGCGATTATGTCATTGCAAGAATTGTTAACATCAACGGAGATTACTATTTGCTTGAAATTTCAGGAGTTTTACCTTCCTCAAAAAAAGAAGAAGCCTACAGGTTTGCCGTAGCGAAAATAATACAAAACCCTGAGCTTGTTTATCTTGATAACCCTGAAAAACAAAAAGAAATTGAAGATGATGTTGCAGATATTGAAAAGAAATTCGTTGAATTTTTTGACGGCAAAAACGAAATCATCACAACAAACAAAAATGCGGATAATTTAATCGGATTGTTTAATGACTTTGCAGAAGAAGGGAATAAAGCAGATTACGCCGAACTGATAACAGAGCCGGAAGACTATAAGTTTTTTAACGTAAACGAATTTAACAATTCTTACGACAACTTTTTAGAAAACTCTTTGGGCGGATTTTCATCTCACAAGGAAACCTATGATGTCGGTATTATTTATGACAAAGAATTGGGGTTATACGCAATTCCGTTCTACGGAACATTTAATAAAATTTTTGAAGTAAAAGATTACACTAAAATTGTAAATTACGACATGTGTATAAAATACTTCCTAGAAAACGATAAATATAGCGCTAATTTAATTCGCATGGTAGCTGACAAACACAAAAACTTTATGGAAATAGTTAATGCTGTATTAGCTAAAAACTATACCTTAGATGAGCTTTTGAAAAAATACAAGAGAAGATATTTAAACAACAAAATTATATCTTCAACAACAGTTTTATACCGTTCAAACGCTTTTTCAAATATGCTCGGAATAATTGAATATCACGAAAACAGACCGCAAATTGATACATCTAAAAAGATAGGGCGTAATGACCCTTGTCCTTGCGGAAGCGGCAAGAAATACAAAAAATGCTGTGGTGCAGCTGTAAATGTATAAGTATGATTAAACAAATTAGACTAAAAGACTATATATTAATTGATGAACTATGTGCCAACCTGCACGACGGTTTGAATATTATTACAGGTGAAACCGGTGCAGGAAAAAGTATTATATTAAATGCCATAGATTTAGTATTTTCGCAAAGAGTTTCAAAAGACGTTATAAAAACAGGAAAAGACAAAGCCGTCATTGAACTTACTATAGAAAATACAAAACACAATTTGACACATTTTTTTGAAGAAAACGGCATTGATAATCTTGGCTCGGAAATCATTATAACAAAAGAGATTACACAAAATGCCGTTCGTTCAAGAATTAACGGAACACTCGTCAACCAAGAAATTCTAAAAAGTCTTAAAACATTGTTTGTTGATATACATTCTCAACATCAAACTTACACGTTTTTACACCCGCAGTATCACATAAAACTGCTTGATTCTTACGCAAAAGACGTTTATGGTGAAGTTTTAGCCTCCTACACCGAAAAATATTCACATTTGGAAAATCTTTATAAACAACTGGGAAAAGCAAAATCCAGCGCTGACACGACAGAAAACCAAATTGAATTTTTAAAATTTCAAATAAACGAAATTGCAGAAGCTAATATTACATCTCCAACCGAAGATGAAGAATTATCGCAGGAGCTTGAGGTTCTTGAAAATGCCGAGAAATTGAAAGAACTTACAGGTTCAGCTTACTGGGCAATAAACGGAGACGACGGCTCTATTGTAGAAGCCTTATCCAAAATAAAATACGACATAACAAAAGCCTCAACTTTTGACTCAAAACTTGAAGAAACAAATGACAAATTTCTTGACACATTGGAAAATCTTAAGGATATTGCATCCAAACTTAGAGATTACAGTCAAAATTTGGATAACGATACACAAAGACTTAATGATATACAGGAGCGCCTGTTCAATTTAGACAAATTAAAACACAAATACGGCGGGACACTTGAAAGCGTACTAAAAAGTTATGATGAATTTACAAGCGAACTTGCAGGAATTGAATTTTCAACCCAAAGCATTGAAAATTTGGAAAAAGAAATACAAGTTTTAAAATCAGAACTTTCACAAATTGCACAGACAATAAGCGAACACAGGAAAAATTATGCACAAGTCTTATCGGTATTAATTCAGGATAAACTTGCGGTTTTAGAACTTCCGAAAGCAAGGTTTAATATTGAAATAACAGAAAAAGAACTCTCAAAAGACGGTATAGATAATGTTGAATTTATGATTTCAACAAACGTATCAGAAGACTTGAAGCCATTAGCAAAAACCGCATCCGGCGGGGAAATTTCAAGGGTGATGCTTGCAATAAAATCTATTTTTGCTCAAAATGACGATATTGATACTGTCATTTTTGACGAGATAGATACCGGAATTTCAGGAAAAGCTGCTCAATCAGCAGCCGAAGAAATTTTGGAATTAAGCAAATCACACCAAATTATAGTAATAACTCATCAGGCAATTATTGCATCTAAGGCTGATAAACATTTTTACGTAAGAAAATCCCAACAAGATACAACAAAAGTTGAAGTTTATGTATTAACGGGAGATAACAGAATTAAAGCTCTTGCCGAACTTGCAGGCGGAACAATAAACGAACAATCAATTGAATTTGCGAAATCACTTTTAAATACGTAATTAAGAACAGGAGGGGGTAAACAAATGAAATGTGCAAAATGTAACATAGAATTAGAAGTATTAAATATTAAGGGCATCACAGTACTTTATTGTAAAGACTGTAAAGGCATGTGGATAAAATACTCGGAATTAAAAAAGATAGGAGAAACTTTAGGGATAAAAAATGAGCTTATCAACCCGGCAGACATGCAAGCTCTTAGCGTAAAAGAAGAACAACGACAATGTCCAAGCTGTACAAAAACTATGGATAAGGTATATTTTAACGGAGTTATTGTTGATAAGTGCTCGGCTTGCAACGGTACATGGTTTGATAACGGAGAATTATCAAAATATTTCAAAACATATATGAAAAATGCAGTTGAAATTACAGATAACATTACATTTTTGACAAAATATTGCAATACTGCAAAAATTTCAACCCCTGTTCTTCCTGATTTAGAAATACAAAGTAAAGAACAAGAATTTCCGGCATTTTCATTAAACGGATTTTTAGTTATTGCAATACAGCTATTACTGTTTGTGCTATTATACTTGACATGGCTTGTTTTACCTATACCGGGTGTTGCGGTTATTATGTTTATAATATTGGCGTTTATAACCGCAGGATACAGAACACTAAAACCTCAAGAAGCACTTGCTTTAACAGTATTCGGGAAATACGTCGGAACATTACGCGGAGCAGGATTTCATTGGGTCAACCCGTTTTCAATGAGTGCTACACAATTCAGCACAATTTCATTAAAAGCAATGACTCTTGATAACGGCAAACAAAAGATTAACGACGAATTGGGAAACCCTATTGAAGTCGGTATCATTGTAATTTGGGAAGTCGCAGATACTGCCAAAGCGATTTTCAATGTTGATGATTACAAAACTTTTATTTCCGCTCAAAGTGATTCTGCGTTAAGAAATATTGTCAGAATGTACCCTTACGACGCATCGGAAGAATCGGGAAAATCCTCATTAAGAGGTGATAGCGCGGAGATTTCGGCAAAATTAAAAGCAGAAATTCAAAGAAATGTGAAAGTTGCGGGTATAAATATTGTAGATGCAAAAATTACTCACCTTGCATACGCTCCGGAAATTGCAATTGCTATGTTACAAAGACAACAAGCGGTTGCAGTTATTGACGCTAAAAAGACAATCGTTGAAGGCGCTGTCGGAATGGTTGAAATGGCATTAAACAAGCTGGCAACAAATAATGTAGCTCAATTTAACGCTGCCGAAAAAGCACAAATGATAAATAATCTGCTGGTTGTACTATGTAGTAACAAAGAAGCTCAACCGGTTATTAAAAATAATTTGTAAAAAGATTGGCGGTGAATCAAAAAGGTTCACCGCTAATTTTATCTTTGGAATAAATACCGGTATTAAAAGAAAATTTCGTTCAATACCGGAATGAAAGATGATGAATTAATATAACAATAAGATTGGCTAGCTTTCGATATAATCTTTAAAATGCTGATTGCTTGCAGATTTTTTCAGTTTTGTAATCGCTCCTTCTTCTATTTGCCTAATTCTTTCTTTTGAGTAACCGAGCATTTCGCCTAGTTGAGCCAATGTTTTTGGAGCTGTTGAATATAAGCCGAAACGGTTTACCAAAACTTTCTTTTCCCTTTCCGTCAAGTTAACCAACATTTGAGGAAGTTTCAGTTTTAGAGATTTGGTTTTTGCATACTCTTCAGGGGAATTACATGATTTATCTTCGATATAATCCTTTAAACATAAATCATCTGTTACTGAAGTTTCAAGACTAACAGGCTCCAGAATTATTGAGGATTTTATACGTTTTAGTTTAGAAAGTGGAATATTCATAGCATCTGCCATTTCAATATCAGTTGGTTCTTTTAAATTTTTCAAAGATAATTCCGCAAATATCTTTTTATATTTCCGAATTTTATCTGCCATATGAACAGGTATTCTTATTGATTTTGAATTATTGGCAATAGCGCGTATAATTGACTGTTTTATCCACCATGTTGCATAGGTTGAGAACTTAAAATTCTTTGAATAATCAAATTTTTCAGCAGCCCTAATCAAGCCAAGAGAACCTTCTTGAACTAAATCCATAAATAATACCCCTTGTCCGATATAACGCTTTGCAATACTCACAACAAGACGCAAATTTGCTTGAATAAGTTTACGTTTTGCAATATCAGAATTTTGCTCACGAATCAATTTACCCAAAACTTTCTCATCCTCTGACTTAAGCAATTTAATTTTTCCGATTTCTTTCAAATAAGTTTGCAAAATATCATCGTCATGCGCAATAGCTGAAAAAGTTTTTATTTCATTTGCATCATTTGAGCAAATATTATTCAACTTTTCAGGTTCTATATAATCCAAAATTATACCCACAATAACCTCCGGCTCATAATTTTACCTTCCATAAACTAAGACGAAAAAATAGAGAAAAAGTTTCAACAAAAGTCTTGACATAAAATTTTGTTCTTGATAATATTAAAAGCGCGAAGGATATAATTCCTAAGCAATTGTCTGGTTAGACTAGCTGAAAAGTAAATAGTAAATGGGTGTTTAGCTCAGTTGGTAGAGCGTCTCCCTTACAAGGAGAGGGTCGGGGGTTCAAGTCCCTCAACACCCACCATTTATATAACAGAGCCGAAGGCTCTTTTTTATTGCGGATTTTTAGGACTAACAGCAGAATTGTAAACTATTAAGCACTCATTGAATACCCATAATCAGAAAGTGTCTTTTTAGAAATGGCTTTTCTTAACTTTTCCAGTTCTTCAAGTTCCTTCTCTGTTATAATTCCTTTTATTTCAGGACCGTGATATTGTTTATATTTAGCTGCAATTTCAGGAGAGAACTTAAATCCGCGAGAGGCTAAATGAAAATAATCTGCAGTAAATTCTAATCTGTTAAATAACATATTAGGAAGATAATATTTTACCGGATCTTTTCTGAAATCGCTATAAGTTTTGTTTAATCTTTTCTTTACGGCTATTTTTTCAGCATCCGTCTTACAAAGAGATAATGCTTCTTCAATTGCTGCTTTTGCAGGATTATGTCTAAAATAGCCTTCATCCCAAGCTCGTTTCAAATCTTTAGCTAATATCTCCTGTTCTTTTTTATTGAGGTGATTAAAAGTACAATTTTTGAACAATCCCAATTTGTGCATCAATTTTCCAAAATCCTGCTTGTAAGCATCTTTCATAAATGCCAACTGCCCCATAGATTTATGCATCAAATGACCTGTTTCATGTATCGGAACTCTAAAATCAATATGTTTGATACTTCTTGGGTTATAAATAATTGAATGTTTCCCAAATGTTTCACCTAATAATCCGGAGCCGCTCGGGATTCTATATTCAAAAAATATAAGCTCCTTAGGAATTTCGTAACCTTTTGACCCTAAAAACTTATGAAATTTCTCCATGAACTCAACATTTTGCAAAGTTTGTAAGGTTTCACGTTGAAATCCATGAGAGGCTGCAACTTCTTCATAAGTTTTTACAATATCTATTTTTGAACAAGAAGATTTATTCATTTGCTTTGCATAATCAGAGATTATATGTTTATAGTCCTTATACGCTTGCGGACGAGGATTTAAACCTACCATTCGTTTTAAAAATTTTCTGCCGCCAATCCCAAAAACTTCTACCGACAATTCATGTAACATGCCCATAATACATTTACCTATCACACTACAACTATTTATATAAAGAATTTAATCACGTAGAAATTGCTTTTAAAAGAATTTTCAAAGTAATAAATCTTAATATACGAATAAAGTTTTCCGCAATATATATTAAGTGATTGATATAAAACAAAAAGAATGATAAAATGAGTATTGTTTAGATAAAATAAGAGAGGTTATATGAAAAAGTTAGCTTTTACGTTGGCGGAAGTACTGATAGTTATGGCTCTTATCGGGTTTTTATTTACTCTAATGATTCCGACAGTAATGACAAAACAAACAACCACAAAATATATAGAGACGGTAAAAATAGCTCAGACCAAACTTCAATCCGCATTAGATGCAACAATTGAAGCAAACAAGGGAAGATTACCGCAGGATTGGGATTCAGTTCGAGAAGCCGAGAATAAATCTGACGCAATAGTAAAAGAATTAGCAAAAAAACTGCAGATAATGTCATATTGTGAAGACATTCCAACCGGTTGTTTTGCACCAAAATACCAAACGCTAAACGGTAAACCTACAAAGGTTATAACTGATGATATGGAGCCGTATGAGAGAACATTT
Organism: Candidatus Gastranaerophilaceae bacterium; assembly: GCA_051874955.1. Classification (GTDB taxonomy): domain Bacteria; phylum Cyanobacteriota; class Vampirovibrionia; order Gastranaerophilales; family Gastranaerophilaceae; genus Zag111. The sequence goes on along the minus strand of JBJEGJ010000001.1, from coordinate 5,506 downwards.
GATGATAGCTCTGAAGATGAAGATTTTGAATACACATCAGCTAATCCGGAATATTCATCAACATATATTACTCTCTTAGAAGGCGGTTCGGTAGTGCTAAAAACATACTCAGAACGTTGTAACGGACGTTTAGGTTCGACCGATTCTTTGGAAAGACCTTTTTGTGGTGTAGTATATGTTGACGTTAACGGCCCGTCAGTACCAAACATACTGGGGGTTGACGTTTTCGGATTTTGGCTATCCGGTTCAAGCTTGCTGCCTATGGGATTTTACGGTGACGGATACGCGTTTAGCGAATATTGTTTAAGAGAAACTCCTTACCACAACAAATACAACGGGCTGGGCTGTACTGCTTGGGCATTAAAAAACAAAAATATGGAATACCGTAACTGTCAAGCCGGAACCAGACTGGATTGGCAAAAAGCAACTCACTGCAACCAAAGCACAAACTAAATAAAAAATATTCAAGACATAGCAAACATGAATAATGGGAGAACATAGCAAGTATGTCATCCTGAACTTGTTTCAGGATGTTTTAGATATGAGGGTTGAACTAGGGTGTCATCCTGAACTTGTTTCAGGATCTTTTAAATATGATGGTTGAACTAGGGTGCCATCCTAAACTTGTTTCAGGATCTTTTAGGTGTGAGGTTGAACTAGGGTGTCATCCTAAACTTGTTTCAGGATCTTTTAGGTGTGAGGTTGAACTAGGGTGTCATCCTAAACTTGTTTCAGGATCTTTTTAGCGTTGACAAAGATTTGCATGTCCCTGACCAGACCTCACCCTGCCCCCTCTCCTATCTTAGGAGAGGGAAAATTGTGCACTCATGTCATCCTGAAAAAACTAAAAATCAAGTCTGCGTAGATTTTGTTTTGTTCAGAAGCTTTTTGAAACATCGCAACAATTCCACGATTGCTAGATGCTGAAACAAGTTCAGCATGACAATATAAGGAAAGCAAGGGACTAAACACACATGTCATCCTGAATTTATTTCAGGATCTTGAAACATAGCAAACTTCACCAACGGCAAGACACTGAAACGCGCCTCGCATTAAACGGATACGCTTACGCTTTCATCCTCTGCGCAGCTTGTTCAGGGTGACAAAAGTGATTAACACACATGTCATCCTGAAAAAACTGAAAATCAAGCGGCGAAGCTGCGTAGATTTTGTTTTGTTCAGGATCTGTTTGAAATATCATAAGTATAGCACAATTGTAAGACCCTGAAACAAGTTCAGGGTGACATGGGTGTTTGACTTTTTGTATTCGGCTTGGCTTGTTCACTCTGGTATACTTGCTAAACTTTGACCAGACCTCACCCGCCCCCTCTCCTATCTTAGGAGAGGGAAAATTTTTACAAATCTGTCGGACTACAATAATAATTTATTTACAAGAACTTAAGCAATATGTTATAATAAGTACAGTCAAATACAAAAAAGGTGTTACAATGAAAAAATATTTATTTTTATTGACAGTTTTATTTACTGCATCTTGTGCAATCGCTACAGTTACTATAGGGGTTGAACCCCCACAGGCTTACATAAACAACTTAAAAACTTGCAAACAGTCAACAAACTCTATTACGAGCAATGGCAGAAATTATGAGTATAAAATAAAAGGAAAAGTTCCTAATGGCAGGTGTGAAGTTATTATTACAGAGAAATATGATTGGAGTGACCCGCAAACCGAAAAAGATATGAGGACAATGTTGGGTGCTTTTTCAAATATGGCAGGAAGTAATAATAAATTTTCAACAGCAGAATTAGATAAAGCAATTAATGAAGTGAAGAAGGAGCCACCTGACATTACAACTTGCAGATTTTCACAAACCGAACGAGATGAACTCATAAAAGCATACAATAAACATGACAGCAAACAGGAACCGGCAAACATAAAAAGAGATGCTGCCGGAAATATTATATCATTCAAAGGAAGTTTTAGCTCTGATAAAATGAGCTCCTACGATAACATAATGTTTACATTATCAACAAACTTATGTAACACTAATAACGATTCTAATGGAAACGGGAAAGTATATTCTTGTGAATATGCCGATACAACTTGTTATTACAAGAAGTATGATAATGGTGTTTCCTCACTAAACTGCACAAAAAGTGATCCCAATAAAAATTCAACATTTACTGTTATGGATAAAGTAAAAGAGCACGTAGCAGCAGGCTATTGCGAACGAGTTTTCTAATATTTCGTTTCAGATTTATAAGCAATCGCAAGAGCCCTTAGACAAGGGTACCATACAAAATTAACTTTCCTCTCTCCTATCTTAGGCGAGGGAAATTTTTAGCACATGTGTCATCCTGAAAAAACTAAAAATCAAGCCTGCTTAGATTTTGTTTTGTTCAGGATCTGTTTGAAACATCGCAACAATTCCACGATTGCTAGATGCTGAAACAAGTTCAGCATGACAATATAAGGAAAGCAAGGGACTAAACACACATGTCATCCTGAATTTATTTCAGGATCTTAAAAACTTAGCAAAATAGACAAACCGCAAGACCCTGAAACAAGTTCTGAGTTACACCTTTGTTTGACTTTTTGTATTCGGCTCGGCTTGTTCACTCTGGCATACTTGCTAAACATTGACCAGACCTCACCCCTGCCCATCTCCTATCTTAGGAGATGGAAAATTGTGCACTCATGCCATCCTGAAAAAACTAAAAATCAAGCCTGCGTAGATTTTGTTTTGTTCAGAAGCTTTTTGAAACATCGCAACAATTCCACGATTGCTAGATGCTGAAACAAGTTCAGCATGACAATATAAGGAAAGCAAGGGACTAAACACACATGTCATCCTGAATTTATTTCAGGATCTTAAAAACTTAGCAAAATAGACAAACCGCAAGACACTGAAACAAGTTCTGAGTTACACCTTTGTTTGAAATTTTACATTCTGCACGGCTTGTACAGAATTACATTTTTTCAGGCGCGGATACTGCCAATATATTCAAAGCATTCGCTAATACTGTCTTGAATGCCCAAACAAGCATCAATCCCGACTTTGTTCTTTCCTTATCATCAGTAATTACCCTTGTTGAATTATAGAATGAATGAAATTCGGATGCCAATTCCTGCACATATCTGCAAATTGTATACACTTGTCTGTTCTGCGCAGAGGTTCTTATCAAAGACTTGAATTCCTCTAGTTTTAATATCAATTTTCTGCCAACTTCTTGTGATAATTTTGCACAATCCACATCAAAATTATTAATCAAATGTTCAAACTCAGCCGCAGTCAAAACTGCAGGAATTGTTCTGCCTGTTTCTGTATCAATTCTATCGTTTGTAGCGTTTCTTATAATCGAACAAGCTCTTGCATGCGCATACTGGACATAGAAAACAGGGTTTTCGTCAGATTTTGTCTTTGCAAGTTCTATATCAAAATCCAATGTGGTATCAATATTGCGCATAGACATCCAAAACCTTGTTGCGTCTACTCCAACCTCATCAATTAAGTCCTCCAACGTAACCATGTTTTTACGTTTGCCCATGCGGACTTCATTTCCGTTTATCACAAGATTTACTAACTGACCCAACAGAATTTCAAGCTTGTTTGGATCATAACCTAACGCCTCCAAAGAAGCCTTTACCCTTGCAACGTATCCGTGATGATCAGCTCCCCAAATGTTTATCATCCTATCAAAACCGCGTTCCAATTTATCTACATGATACGCAATATCTGCCGTCAAATATGTATTCGCGCCGTCAGCTTTTTTAATTACACGATCCTGATCGTCTCCAAAATCAGAAGACTTAAACCATACAGCACCGTCTTGCTCATATATCTTACCGCTGTTACGTAGCTTTTGAACACACTCATCCACCTTACCTGAGCGGTGCAAAGTTAATTCAGAATAGAATTTATCAAACTTAACCCTGAAATTATCCAAAAGATTACGTTGAACCTGCTCCTCATACTCTTTTGCAAAATCACAATAAACATCTAATTCAATATTATCAACGTCAGCAACAGTGTTCACCTCAGAATGCGAGTTCAAAAACGCCTCTGCTACAGGAATTAAATAATCTCCTGGATAATAATTCTTTCGTTCAATCTCGTCATTCGGAAAATCAATATTGTCGCCAAGCGCCTGTTTTACACGTATCACAAGCGAACGTCCGAGTTTTTGGATTTGTGAACCTGCGTCATTTATATAAAATTCTTGAAAGACATCATGTCCGGAAAACTTTAAAAGGTTTGCCAATGCGCTACCCATCGCAGCCCATCTGCCATGTCCGATATGAAAAGGACCTGTCGGATTTGCAGAAATATACTCCAAAATTATTTTTTCCTTTTCAATATTTTCAGGTTTTCCAAACTCAGATTTTTTTGAATAAATTTCATTCAAAACCTTTGTCAAAAGAGAACTTCCAGCCTTAAAATTGATAAATCCGCCAATTACAGAGTATTCATTATCCTCTTTTTTGACAAATTCAACTATTGCACCCGCAATCATCGGCGGAGCAAGTCTTGCATGTCGCGCAAGGGAAGATACATTTATTGCCAAATCCCCAAATTCAGGGTTTTTAGGCTTTTCGACAGGTAATGAACCTTTTTGATATTCCGTCATTTGACCCAATTTGTTAGCTTTTACGGCTTTTTCGATTGCTGTTTCAATTTTATTTAAAAAGTATTCTCTTAGCATAATAACCTCTTTTAATATGTACTTGTAAATTAATTATATAATAAAAAGACCCTGAAACAAGTTCAGGGTGACATGGTTGGGAGTAATTGGCGCTAAAAGAGGAAGGATACAGCAGTTAAACAAGGATGTCATCCTGAATTTATTTCAGGATCTTTTAGATGTGAGGTTGAACGCGTGGGGTGAGGGGTGTGAGGAATTTTGGAAAATATTGTGTATAGTGTGAGGGTTAACTATGGTGTCATCCTGAACTTATTTCAGGGTCTTTTAGATGTGAGGTTGAACGCGTGGCGTGAGGGGTGTGAGAGGTTTTTGGGAACATTGTGTGTGGCGCGATGTTTAACTAGGGTGTCATCCTGAACTTGTTTCAGGATCTTTTAGATGTGAGGTTGAACGCGTGGCGTGAGGAGTGTGAGAGGTTTTTGGAAACATTGTGTGTGGCGCGATGTTTAACTAGGGTGTCATCCTGAACTTGTTTCAGGATCTTTTTAACTTTGACAAAGATTTGAAAGTCTTTGACCAGACGAACCCTCTCCTATCTTAGGAGAGGGAAATTTTTAGCACATGTGTCATCCTGAAAAAACTAAAAATCAAGCCTGCGTAGATTTTGTTTTGTTCAGGATCTGTTTGAAACATCGCAACAATTCCACGATTGCTAGATGCTGAAACAAGTTCAGCATGACAATATAAGGAAAGCAAGGGACTAAACACACATGTCATCCTGAATTTATTTCAGGATCTTTTAGATGTGAGGTTGAACGTGTGGAGTTAGGGGTGTGAGAGGTTTTTGGGAACATTGTGTGTGGCGCGATGTTTAACTAGGGTGTCATCCTGAACTTGTTTCAGG